>JAPFQF010000021.1 GCA_029255365.1 Candidatus Nitrosopumilus sp.
GCTGGATATCTGGAATCCCCATTATTTATTATCCTCACGGGTTGCAGTCAACTGCAACAAGATTCAAATCGTCTTTGCAAGAAAACGCAAAGACTCACGCGATTATTGAGGACGTCATAGAGGCATGCCATAACGGAATAGTGTCATGGGAAAGACCGTCTGTGGTGCAGCCTATTTTGTTGCAAGGAAAAGACGACTACATAAAGACAAAGGAGAGATTTGACATAATCAAGGAGTTCTTTGTAAAAAAAGACATTGATTTTAAGGAGATTCACTCTGTTTCAGGAAACATTTTGACAAAAACTGTGTCCCTTATCTACATGATGGATTATGCATCAATTTACAGGGCAGTTTTGTCAAAAACAGATCCTTCTCCTGTTTTACCCATAGATTACATAAAAAGTAGAATTTGAAAATTTTGTACGTGAAAATGTCCAATCTAGACATGGAGAAAAATAGCTTTGGGAGGAAGAAAATTTGCCTTAACTAAGATGGCAGAATCACTGATAGAGTCTACACAGATAATAATTGCAAAACGAAGATTAATCAACTCTTCAATATTTATCATAAATTAGTTTGAAGGCAGTGATTTTAGCTGGCGGCTTGGGCACTAGAATTAGTGAGGAGACTCATCTAAAACCAAAACCAATGATCGAAATAGGCGGAAAACCGATACTTTGGCACATTATGAAGATATATTCTGCTCACGGTGTAAATGACTTTGTAATTTGTTGCGGATACAAAGGATACATGGTAAAAGAATATTTTGCAAATTATTTTCTTCATACATCCGATGTGACTTTTGACATGCAAAACAACAAAATGGAAGTTCATCGAAAGTTTGCAGAGCCATGGAAAGTAACTCTGGTAGATACAGGTCTAGAGACAATGACTGGTGGACGTCTCAAAAAAGTTGAAAGTTTTGTCGGCAATGAAACTTTTTGTTTTACTTATGGTGATGGAGTATGCGATGTCAACATATCAAAGCTGATTGAGTTTCATAAAAATAATAAAACCATAGCTACGGTTACTGCCATTCAGCCGCCTGGAAGATTTGGGACATTGGACATTAGTGGAAATAAAATTACCAGTTTCAATGAAAAACCAGCTGGAGATGGAAACTGGATTAACGGCGGATTTTTTGTGTTAGAGCCAAAAGTTTTTGATTATGTCGATGATGATTCAACAGCTTGGGAAAGAAAACCATTAGAAAAATTAGCTAATGAAAACCAGTTAGCGGCATATAGACACGCAGGTTTTTGGCAGCCACTTGACACGCTGCGAGACAAAAACAGCTTGGAAGAATTGTGGCAATCTAAAAAAGCGCCTTGGAAAATTTGGGAATGAATAAAGAATTTTGGAATAATAAAAAAGTACTACTTACGGGGCATACGGGTTTTAAGGGAAGTTGGCTATCATTATGGTTGCAAAAATTAAATGCCAATGTCATAGGATTTTCAAAGTCTGTTCCTACCAATCCAAGTCTGTTTGAATTGGCAGATATTGAAAGCGGGATGATTTCCATAATGGGCAATGTTTGTGATTATGACAAACTAGAAGAGGCAATCAAAGAACATGAGCCTGAAATTGTCATACATATGGCAGCACAAGCCATACTGCGAGAGTCATATCATAATCCAATTGAGACCTATGCTACAAATGTAATGGGAACCGTAAATCTGTTAGAATCAACAAGAAAGGTAGGCAGTGTAAGAGTAATTCTAAATGTTACAACTGACAAGTGTTATGAGCCTAATGATTCATTGGAAGGACATCTAGAGACTGACAGGCTGGGAGGATATGATCCATACAGCAACAGTAAAGCTTGCTCAGAGTTAGTTACATCTTCTTTTAGAAATTCTTTTTTCAATCCAAAAGAGTACAAGAAACATGGAGTGTCTTTGGCAACTTGTAGAGCAGGTAATGTGATTGGCGGCGGGGACTGGGGTAAAGATAGGTTGATTCCAGATATTATGAGAGGCATTTTAAATAATGAAACAATCAAGATACGAAATCCAAATTCAACTAGACCGTGGCAGCATGTTTTAGATCCCTTAAACGGATATCTGAGTTTGGCAGAAAAATCATGGTCATCAGGTGCTGAATTTTCTGAAGGGTGGAATTTTGGTCCATTGGAAAGTGATGAGAAACCAGTAAGGTGGATTGTTGAGAAACTAACAAGACAGTGGTCAGATAACATCAAATGGGACATAGACAATAGTGTTAATCTGCATGAAGAAAATTATTTGAGATTGGATTGTCTCAAGGCCAGTTCTAGATTGGGCTGGACACCTAAATTGAGTTTAGAGCAAGGGTTGG
>JAPFQF010000001.1 GCA_029255365.1 Candidatus Nitrosopumilus sp.
TTTTCCTCTTCGTAGAATTTCAGTTACCCTATTTCCACATTTTTTGCATTTAATTTTATGCATGATTAGTTTAACAATATGCGATGTAAAAGAGTATTCTATATAATTTACAAATAACATGTAAAAAAATAAAAAAATACATGTTAGCAAAATAGTTAACAGAACATCATAGTCTTTATAAAAACATAATTTTGAACATTCGTTTGAAAAGATATCTTTTTACATTTGAGAGAGGTTCAATTTTTTGAATTATGAAAAATACGAATTATGATAAAAATTACAGAGTCTGAAAAATTCTATATAGTAAAAAAACATTCTATATGGTTAAAAAACATTTAATAAAAGTATTTTAATACTATCAAAAAATACATGTTATGTCTAAAGATCAATTTTCAGAATTAATCAAACAAGAAAAACTAAAAATTAAAGATCTAAAAAACAAAATAAAACAAGATAAAGCGGAATTAAAAAAGACAAAGGCAGAGACAAAAAAGACGATAACAGCAATAAAAATTGCTGAAAAGAAAAAGAACAAGGAATTAAAAAAAACAGCACAAATTGAAGCAAAAAAGAAAAAATTAGAGTTAAAAAATAAATTCAAAGAAACAAAGCAACATGTCAAACAAACAAAAAAGATAGCAAGGAAAGAAGCAAAATCAAAAATAAAATCTGCCAAAAACATACTAAACCAGATAAAAAAAGATGCAAAAATCTAGAAAATTTCTAGTCCATCAATCAGATAACGAATTAGATAATTTTTTATAAATTTGATTACGATTTTCTTCTTCCCTAAAAATAAATGATTCTAGTTCGGGAAATTTTTTAGAATATTTCTTAAGAAAATCAATCATCATATCACAATCATGTATAGTTCCCAATAGGTTTTGTAATAATTTCATTTTAATTATAAGATGACGGTAAGAATCATTAGGATCAATTTCAAGAATATAACGAAGTTTTTTTACAGTTTTTCGCATAAAATGTAATTCCTCTATTTTAGATTTATCAGATGAAACTACAGGTAATAAATTCTGAATTTTTTCTAAAAGTAAAGAAATTGTTTTTTCAAATTTTGGGATTATTTTTTCTGCATTGCCTTCTTTAAGGTGTGAAATATTTTTTTTAGATAAATTTTTTGCTAGTTTTAATATTTCTTGGATATTTTTTTCTTTTTTCTGAATAAGATATCGTACTGAGTCAGAGTCATCAGTGAACCCGTAATTCAAGAGTTTGCTAATAATAACATCAAAATCTCGAACCGCACTATTTTTTCTAAACAATAATTTGCATGCAGAAACAAAATCATCTATTTTTTTCCTTTTAAATGAATCTGGAAAAATTATGTATGCCGATTCTAATCTTCGAATTGATGTACGCAAATCATGAATTTCTTTTTCTCCTTGTTTATTCAAATAATTTTCTATTTTTTTTTGTGAATCACGTTGTTTTTCTTGAAATATTTTTTGAAATACTTCATTTACATTATTCATGAGATTTTGGAAAGATACTTGCTAATTTGTTTTTCCAATCTTACATGGGTTTGTTCAATTGAATCATTCCCGTTGATAAATGTTAGATTGTATTTCTTTTTTAATACTAAAAATTCTTTGGCAAGTTTCTGTTGATATATAATAAATGATTCAAACATATCTTCAGATATTCCCAAATCTGCACCTGATTCATAATGATCCAAACTTTGTTTTTTTGCAAATACACGATGCACTAAAGCATATGGATCCACATCAATGTAAAAGGTCATATCAGGAATAAGAGCAAAATTATACAAATTACTAGACCACTTTCTTTTAACCCCCCTAACAGTATTTCTAGCCATTAATGTGTAGATATAACGATCTGCCAGAACCACATATCCTGCTTGAAGTGCTGGGATGATTTTCTGTTCTAACTGATCAGCAAAATCTGCAGCATAAAATAATGCAAGCGTTCTCTTTCCTAAAGATATGTTTCGTTTAGCTTCTAAAATTCCTTGACCAATAAGTTCTGACCGATTTAATCCTGTATTCAGAACAGCATAACCATCCGCTTCAAGTTTTGTAGTGAGCATTTCAATTTGAGTACTACGTCCAGATGCATCAGGTCCCTCTACAACAATTAATCTACCAGATATTTCAAGATCTTTGAGGTAAGGCAGACCACCGATTTTTTTTGTTCCATACCACTTAGGCTTTCTTGTTTTAACGGCTCTAACCAAATCCGCCATTTATGGAACCTCCATTACTGTTTTCTTTTTTGTTTTCTTTGGAAGAATCTTTCGCACTTGTTCTCTCATAATTTTTTGTTGCTCTTGAATTGGTTCTGTTGCATCCATGACATAAAAATTTTCTATCTTACTCATCGCTTCATATTGAGATACAATTCTACTCTGAAATATTCTAAAACTTTCATAGAGATCTTTGGATAAATTGAGATCCATTCCGGCTTCATAGAATTTCAACTTAGGTCTGCCAGCAAGAATTCTATCCATTGCAGTATCTAATGGAACTCTAAAGTAAAATGCAATATCAGGTTTTATTGCAAAATCATATACCCCTCTCACCCAATTAGAATTACAACCTCTAGTTGAATCTCTTGCATATGCAGTATAGATATAACGATCTGCCAGAACAAAATACCCTGCACGTAATAATGGCAATATATTTCGTTCAAATCTATCTGTAAAATCGGTTGCATGAAGCAAGCTAAAAGTGATAGGAGTTAGATTTTCTTTCTTTTTACCTTTTGAAGTTACCGCTTTAACTAATTCTGATGAATTCCATTCAGTTCTAAATACTTCAAACCCATTATATCGTAACCATTTTTCAAGTAAACGAAGTTGTGTGGACTTTCCAGAGCCATCAATTCCTTCTACCACTATAAGTTTTCCAGGTAGATCAATATGTTTTGTATTTTTTTTAGATATACCAGACAACATGTAATTTACATTTCAGTACATATGTATAGACTTTCTATAGATATTATGTAATTACAATATATCACACTATATGTATAGGTCCTGAATCAGTCACAGATTTTTGATAAATTATGTTAGAGTTAACAGAAATATCGAGCGCAATCTCTAATCGTTCACACGCTTGATGTAGTAACACTTCAGGAAAAATGCTAGTTTTGGGGAAAATTGAAAGTTCAATTGAATTTGAAGATTTGGAGATTGCATTTATTTTTGCACATGTTTTGTGAAAGATATCACAAAGAGAAACAATAGAGGATATTTTTTTAATTAATTTTTTATCATTCATTTCTAAAATGTTTTCAAATTTTAGAATAAGTGGATCTGCCTTTTTTTTCTTTTTGGAATAGATTAAAGCTAATGCAGCAATTAATTGATCTCTGTGACTGAGGGAACTATCATCATCCATAATTGAGTACAATACATTATCAATATTCCTAAAAGACCATAATTTATCAATTTGAGTTAACGCAAAAGCAAGTAAAAATCTTTCATGATCAGATAACAAATTCATTGAAAACATTAACCTTACAAGATCTTCAACAGATTCAGATAATTCTTCAATTTGCGAAGAGAGATAAATAATATCTTTTATATTTGAATAAGTGATACTTTGATTTTCAAATTCTTTTGGATATTGTAATGATAGTGCAAGAGTACCCTCACTAAGTCCATGAGCACTAATAGTTAATTTGTTAAAACCTAACTTTTTCATAATTTGGATAATTACAAGATTTCCAGATCTAACAGTATCTGCACGGCCACTTCCAATAGATTCTATCTTGGTAATTTTATCTACAGACAATGAACGAATTTTTTTAGAGATTGTTTCTAAAGAATCATAACTAATTTCATAATTGTGTAATTTTGAAAGAGGATAGTTTTTAGATCGCTGATCATATTTCCCTAATGCACGTAACACTCCACCCACACCAACTAAAACTAGATCTTCGTGATTTAAAATACCCAGTTCTTCTTTAGTTGGAAGAATTTTAAAAATATGTTTTTCCATATCGTAATAATTAGTAGTTTCAAATCCCTTATCTTCTGAAAACATTTGAGTTAGTTTTAAGGCACCAAGCGGTAAAGAAATGACTTTTTTGATTTCAAAGTCTTGAGCAAATACAATTTCAAGACTACCACCACCAATATCAAAAAACAATACAGACGGAATTCTTAAAGAACGAATAGCCCCAGTATAAGAAAACACTGCTTCATCATGTTCAGATAGAATTGTAAAGTCAAATTTAGTTTCTTTATTAATTCTCTCTATTATTTCAAACCTATTTTTAGCATCCCTTATTGCACTTGTAGCAACAGAAATCACATAATTCACATCTTCAAAATCAACTATATTTCGAAACAACTTTAATGTTTCAATAGTTTTAACAATATAGTCTTCTTTCAGAATCCCTAGATCTAGACCCTCAGAAAGTTTCAATCGTACAGATTCCTGATGATATGGTTTGTAATTATTATATGTATTAATTTTATAATTTACCAATTTCACAGAATTTGAACCAAGATCTAAGACAGATGCAATTCCTAATTTTCCGACATCAGAAATTCTAGCCAATTCATCTTTTTTTATTTTTTTATTTGATTTATTCATCATTACCAAAACAATTTTGTCTATTTACATAATTTCAATTGCTTTGGAGTTAAAATACTTTGTAATGTTCCAACGATTCTTGATTTTGATAAGGTTATACTCATAGATACAAAACCGCCTTTCTTGAGATTAATTGTAACATCACATGAAGATACTATTGATGAAATTAAATTTGTAAGATTTGGTTCATGCCCAACAAGAAGTATTTTTGTATCAGAACTTAATTTTAAGAATTTTTTGTGTATATCCAAAACATCAGATTCGGGTTTTAATTCATCCCAAATAATTATTTTTTTTTTCTTTACTAAAAGTTGTTTAGCAATTATTTCTGCGGTTTCTTGTGCTCTAACTAAAGGACTAGTAAATATATAATCAACTTGAATACCAAAAATTTTCAGTGCTTTTGAGACGTATTCAAGTTCTCGGACACCGGTTTTAGTTAATCTTCTTTTTGCATCACTAGAGATGTTTTGAGAGACCTCTTCAGCTTTTCCATGTCTAATAATGTAAAGTTCCATATTTTTCTAGTTAAGCATACTGGTAGGGTTTATAGTTAATGCGGTCATTTTATAAAGTTTCTCCTTTTGCTAATAAAATTGCTTAAGAATGAATTTTTTTTACTTGCAAAATGGATTTTATAGATTTCAAGGAAAATGGAAGCAACGTGGATTAGGAAAACTAGGTAGAAACGAGATTGAACACTTGGATACATTTGAACGAGTTGGCAAATTGTTTTATCAATTTATAGTGAAACACAATAGTTGATTACGGTCTAGTATTCGTACAAATAAAATAGATAACATTGGAAAAATACAACCAATCACTAGAGAAGTGAATCTCAATGCAGACAGGAAAAGACTTTGGCTTGATCCCATAACCGCAATTGCGACAAGATTCATCGGGCAATTTTTACATGGTTGGTTTTGAAAATACTCATTTTAACCACTAGAAAATTGAGAATGTCGTATGTGGAATCAATCAGTTGATTTAATCCAGAATCAGATCAATCTGCGATTGGACCTGAAATCCATGCCTGCATGCGTCCGTTTTAAGTCCAAAATGGCAGCCGAATCCACGCGTGGTTGAACCGACATCGCATGATCTGCTCCGACAACCCACGTTTCGCAGGTCTTATCTAATTCAAAGATTCAAGTACAGTTATGAAATATTCAGTTGTGGTGGAAATTCCATATTCGTCAAACATACTTTTGGAATTGGATGACGGCGATTCCCCAAACACCGTCAATGATTTTGTTTCAAAGCTGCCCTTTACGGTGGATCTTAATGTTTGGGGGGATGAAATTTACACGTCAAAATCGCCAATCTCGCAACCTGAAGAAAATGCGAAATCCCCAGTCCTGCTAAACGATGTTGCGTACTGGCCCACTGGCAAGGCAATCTGCCTGTTTTACGGCCCTACGCCCATCGGCAATCCTGGGGAGATCACTCCCGCATCCCCTGTCAATGTAATTGGGAAGATAATCTCCCCGGACAAAAGCATCCTGAATGACGTCCATAGCGAGCGTGCCACGTTTAGTCTGCGGTCTTGAATCACTCTTCTATGGGAATTTCTACAATATCTGATTCAAGCAAATACGCTCTGAAATTTTTGTTGATTCCGGAATAGATTACCCATGCGACTGGATTGATTTGCATGAATTTTTTATCAGTGTTTGACGGATATGCGTCCGAATCCGGGTGCGAGTGGAATATTCCCACAACTTCCATTTTTTTCTCTTCGGCCATTTTGTATGCCTCGATTAGCTGCTTGCTTGAGATTGTAAAGTTTACTGGAGAGTTTTCGATGTTTTCTGTCAGGAACAAATCCAAAACCTGGTTATTTTTTCCAAAGAGTATGGCGCATGATTCGTTTGGTTTTTGATTCTCCGAATATTCCGACAGAATTGTTTTGTCCGATTCTGCTAGTCTGATTTTCTGCAAATCTATTCTACGTTGACAGTTCCAATCATCCATGGGTGTAAAATGCACCAGTAGTCATAAGTTCCCGCGTCTGCAAATGTGAACTCGTACGTGTCCCCTGCAGACAATATGTCTGAATCAAACATCCCGTCAGCCCCCTCGTTTGGATTGCCTGATGTTGCAGTGTGCATCACGTGGTCTGCATTCTCCCACAGTATGGTGGTCCCCGCAGCGACATTGACTGTTTCCGGATCGTAGAATATATTTCCGTCTTTGGGAACTGCAGCTCCTTTGGGAATCATAACTTTGGTTGGCTCTTCCGCCGCCTCGATTACCAAGGTTGCAACCATCCAGGGATGTACTATGCACAAGTATTCGTGCTCGCCTGCTTCTAAATTATTTGAATCCACTGAGAAAACTTCGCCTGGACTGATCAGACTTGAATCAAACGTTTCCCCAAAGTCTGCTGTGCTTGTTACCGTATGTACGACCGAATCCGCATTGGTCCATTCAACTACATATCCCTGCGTGACAACTGCAATGTCTGGCGAATAATCTGGGTTGCCATCAACTACGGAATCTTTTAGAATTTCAATTGCAAATATTGGCCCTGACGGAGTAAGGTCTTCGGCCGGCTCTTCAACTCCTGCTTGTCGGGGAATCATGTACGTGTCAGGAGCTGAGAAAATTCCGAATGATACCCACATGATAATTCCGACAACCGCTGCAATTGACACGATTGCCCCTATCGGCTTTACAACCGTGGGATGCTTCATTGATAAATATGCTATAATTATTGCGGGAAACGCGATTGCCATTAAAATTCCTGCTATTGTAACTGTATAGTTTGACGTGTTCATAACCATGGCATACATTCCAAATCCTAATCCGATTGACACAATTACCAGAGTCGTTGCTTTGGCCCTGTTGCTTGTGGAAATTCCCCCATCTAAGATGCCTGCTACTAGTATAATCAATCCGACAAACATCGTAAGGCCAGTTAGTGCATGCATGCCGTCGATGAATGTGTGTGCAATACCTGCATACGATAATGTAAGTCCAGCTACACCTATAGCTGTAAGTCCCATTCCTGGCATCATGAGGTCCCAATTACTCATTTAAAATAGCTGACAGGACTTGATACTTATTCCTTGCGAAATCATGCGGATCCATACAGAAGAAATTAAATGGCTTTGCAATAGGGCTAGAGTGAATTGGGATTTAATGAAATACTGGAGATATCGAAACCCAGAATTGTTGTTCTTTTGGTAATTACTGCAGTCACGTCCATGTATGCCGCAAGCAAGCTAGTTGGCGTTACCGCCGAATTCGACAATTGGTCGTATTTGCACATTATTGTTGCAGGGGCGTTGGCCTCTGCAGGATCAAGTGCACTAAATCACTATTATGATAAAGACATTGATCCAAAAATGACTAGAACTAGCACTAGACCCATCCCATCTGGACGGATGACCGCATCAAATGTTCTGATATATGGATTGGTTGTAAGTTGTATCTCTGTAATCTATGGCTTCTTTGCGTTGAATGCAGTTTCTGCATTTTTTATTGCAGTTGGAATTTTCTCGTATGTTATTATTTACACAGTTTGGCTGAAGCGAAGAAACGTATCAAACATTGTAATTGGCGGCATTGCGGGCAGTGCCGCAGCTTGGGCGGGATGGGCAGCAGCAACAGGCAGTATGGATTTGTTAGGATTCTTAGTTGGTTTCTTAGTTTTTGTTTGGACTCCTTCTCACTTTTGGTGTCTTGCAATGAAGCTCAAAGACGAATATGCGCAAGCTGGAGTTCCTATGCTTCCCGTTGTAATTGGGATGCACAAAACATCAAAGTTCATTTTAGGTAACACGTTAATTTTAATTCCGTATTCATTGATACTTTCATTTATCCCAGACGGTATGGGAATTGTTTATACTGTTATTGCAATAGTCTCTGGGGCGCTGATGCTTGTATACCATTACAAGCTAACAAAGAATCCGACGTCAGAGTTTGCATGGAAGGCATACAAAGTTACTGCACCTTATCTGACAATCATTTTTGTAGCTGTCGCATTGGATGCAGCGTTTCACTTTCCTTTATTCTAAAATTTATCTGTCCACACCTGGAAAACTGGCCTCGTAATCGCTTTCCATAGTCTCCTTTACCTGCTGTTCTATCTTGTCGACTTCCTGTTCTACTGCAACAATTTCTATCCTGCGCTCCTCTTTGGTAATCCATGAGACTGTAATGAGGCCGAGAATTTCCAAATCCAAAAGAATTTTGTTGAATCTGTCATCTGCAATTACATGTCCGTCTTTTACAAGACTCTTGAAGAGTTCAACATCCGTTAAGCGATTTGCTTCTTTAATCTTATCAAACACTGTATTTCTTATTGGTATTGCCATTTTTTATCCGTAGAATGATTTATCCCCTGACTTTGGCACCACGTTAGATATACTTTCCTTTATCGAATTGTACCACTGGTCTACCTCTTTTGTAATCGAGGGTCTTACATGTTTCAGACTGCTTGAAAAGTCGTGACTTGAAATCTTTGGAGAGTTGTTTCTCATTGCTTCGACCGCTGCCTCCCTGCACAGTGCTGCCAAATCTGCACCTGAGAAATTCTGTGTAGCTACTGCTATCTCCTGCAATTTCACGTCACTTGCCAGTGGCATCTTCCGTGTCAGAATTTTGATGATCTCCAACCTACCTTTCTCATCTGGCGGGCCTACATAAAGCACCAAATCCAATCTTCCTGTTCTGAGCAAGGAGTTGTCCAAAACATCTGGGCGGTTTGTAATTCCTATTACCACGACTCTTGACGAGCTGCCTTCTTCTATTTCTGTAAGCAGCTGGCTTAGAATCGTCTCGCCAGTTCCGCCTTCCCCTGATTTGGAGCGTGCAATGGAATCCAGCTCATCAAATATCACAACGCATGGGGATGACGTTTTTGCCTTTCTAAAAATTTCTCTTATCGCCTTTTCGGACTCTCCCAGCCATTTGGAAAGTATCTCCGGACCTCTTACCAGGATCATGTTTGCCCCTGTTTCGGTAGCCAGAGCTCGCGCAAGCAGTGTCTTTCCACAGCCTGGCGGGCCGTACATCAAAGCCCCCTTTGGAGGTTTTATCCCCATCTTTGTAAACTTGGCAGGCTCTTTCATGGCCATTGCCAGGTTGTCTGAAAGTGATTTTTTAACATCATCCAGTCCTCCGACGTCGTGCCACCACACTTTTGACCTTTCGACATAGAATTCCCTCATGGCCGTAGGGATTACATCCTGCATTGCGTCGTAAAAGTCGATTAGCTTGATCTGCATTGACTGCAATACCTCGGACGGAATTTTTTCTGTCTCAAGATCTATTTCTGGAAGATACCTTCTGATTGATTTTAGTGCGGCCTCTCTACAGAGTGACTTGATGTCAGCACCAGTATATCCGTGCAATTCAGATGACAGATCTTTGAGATCAATGTCGTCGCTGATTGGCATTGATCTGGTGTGAATTTCAAGAATCTCCAGTCTTCCCTCTTCGTTGGGAACTGATATCTCGAATTCCCTGTCGAATCTTCCAGGTCTTCTGAGTGCCGGGTCCACGCTGTCTGGCCTGTTTGTCGCACCGAGAACAATTACGTTTCCTCTGTCGTTTAGACCGTCCATCAGCGCCAGCAGTTGGGCGACAACTCTTTTTTCAACATCCCCGTATGCTTCCTCTCTTTTTGGCGCTATGGCGTCAATTTCATCTATGAATATTATGCTTGGGGAGTTGTCTTTTGCCTCCTTGAAAATTTCTCTCAGCTTTGCTTCTGTTTCGCCATAATACTTGTTCATTATTTCTGGACCGTTGATTGGAAACATGTTGGCTTCTGATTCGCTTGCCATTACTTTTGCAAGCAGGGTCTTTCCGCAACCTGGCGGACCGTAAAGCAGAATTCCGCTGTGCGGCTCGATTCCCAACCTTACAAATAACTCTGGATGCTTTAATGGGAGTTCTACGATCTCTCTCATTGCTTTAATTTCCCGTCTCAGGCCCCCTACTTCCTCGTACGTCACTCTGACCTTTCTGTCAACTGAGGTTTCCGTCGAGATGTTCAGGGCTGTCGTGCGGTCAATCTTGACTACTCCCTTTGGGGATGTTTTTGTGATCTTAAAATCCATCGAGTTTCCTAGAATCATAACTGAAATCTCGTCCCCGTGTGTGATTGGAAGTCCCTTCAATCTGTTTTTAACAAAATCTGTGAACTCTTTGTCGATGGTTACAGTTTCATTTACCGGAGTTAGCGAAACCGTCTTTGCAAACTTTGATACCACCTTTCTGATCTTTACGACATCGTTTAGCGATGCGCCTACATTTTTTCTTGTCTGCCCGTCCACTCGAATGATGTCTGGCAATTTCTCGTCTTCATCAGCTGGCCAAACGACTGCACAGCTGGTTCTTGAACCCATTACCTCTATAATGTCGCCTGGTGCAACCTTGAGAAAATCCATGGCGTCCGGACCAATTCGAGCACGTTTCTTTCCTACGTCTCTTTGTTTTGCTTCTCCGATCCTCATCTGCAAAGGTTCTTCTTTGCGTGCCAAAAAATCACCTATTTCATGTCGACTGACATGCGGCTCATATTGAGGACTTCAAATTCACTTACGCCGTCAACTGCTCTGATGGTCTCCTCTAGCAAGTCCATTTGCCCTTCTTTATCTTCAACTATGAATTCTGCCTTGATGCATTCCAATCCGAATGCCAGTGGCTCTTTTGCATGTCTCTTCATTGCAATGCCTTCTTTTAGTTGTCCTTTGATATTTTCTGCCAGTTTGTCAAGGTCTACATCCATTCCTTTTGGAAGAATTTTTGTAACTAGTAGTAATTGAGTCATTTTCTAAGGTCCCAGAAAATTGCATGCTGTACAAGTATAGTTTTTTGCTGATTCTCTGCAACTTTGACATCTCCAAATTAAATCTCCGCCGCAACTAGGGCAGTTGAATTTTACACATTTATCGTTAGGCATAATTGGTCTATGGCAGCAACTACATGTTGGTAATGAGATAGTAGAGGACATACTCAAATTTTCTGTAAACATCATTTATACCTTGCTTAGAAATTATGCGCGTTTTAACCAAGTAGTTTTTTGATTTCCCCGCCGATTAGAATTTGGGCGGTTTTAATCGAACCTTTCAAACCGAGCAGCTTGATAATTGATCCTGTGTGAAAATCAAAATCATCATTTTCTGAAATCTCTTTTGTAATTTCTGGCGTGATCATCTCAAATAATTTGTTGATTGTATTGTTGTCAATTCTTTCCAAGATTTTTCTAGCTAGCAATTGTTTTTCAAACTCTTTTCCAAATCGCGCGGTCCATTTTTTTTGGTATTGATCAAGATCATCCCTGTTGTTGGTTTTGAGAAATTCCGATATTGCCTGTCCGGCATACACCCCGCCCATCCCGCTGGTGAATATTCCACCTGCAGTTGTCGGCTTTGCTTGCCCTGCTGCGTCGCCAATGATTACAGTTTTACCTTCTACAAAATTTTTGATAGGGCCTTTGATCCAAATTGGTGCGAAAATTTTCCTAATCGTTGAAAATTTCCCCCTCTCTCTGAGGATACTCTCCATTGCTTCGGACACTTTGATTCCTCTTCCTGCTACTCCGACTTTTCCTTTACCGTTCCCGGATGGGATGATCCATGCAAAGAACCCTGGATATTTTTCCTGGTCAAAAATTACTTCGACTTTGCCTTTTTCTATCCAATCTGCATAGATTTCATACTGTGCTGATGACAGAATTCCTGTTCTGTCCTTGTGAATCAAAGACGACACTCCTCGCGCATCCACAAAAATTTTGCAGTCAATTTTTTCTTTGCTGGTTCTTACTCCCGTATCTGTAATTTCTTGAAAACTGGTTCTGACTTTGATCTCTGCACCATTTTTTTGAGCTTGAAATGCGACTTGCTTGTCTAACTCTCTTCTACTAATTTCAATAACTTTTTGTTTTTTTGAATTGATTGTAAAACTATTCCCGTTGGGAGAGGTAATCTCTGCTGATTCTATCATGTGATCAAAAGTTTTTCTAAACGGTATCACTCCAAGCTCTGCCAATCCTGCAATGCTTACCAGACCTCCGCAGTGTTCCGGAGTACCTATCTCATAATCTTCCTCGATTACCAAAACAGAAAAACCCTTTGAGGAAATTTCTCTGGCACATAGCAGCCCTGCAATGCTGCCGCCTGCAATTACTACGTCATATTTCACAGATTTTGTTCCTTTGTCAATTATTTAATTCAAAAGTTTTTCATCAAGCCTGCTTTTGATAGTGGTATGGGTGACATCAAACAGGTAATCGTCGTAAGGACTGATCTTGATATGGGCAAAGGCAAGATTGCAGCTCAGGTAGGCCATGCCTGCGTCATGGGTGCAGAGCATGTTAGAAAATCACACCCTGAGTGGTACAAAGAATGGTGGGCTGGACAAGAAAAGGTAGTGGTCAAAGTATCTGGAATAAAGGAATTGCAAGAAGTAAAAAAACACGCAATTGATTTGAATCTTCCATGGTCTGAAGTCTCAGATGCAGGCCATACTCAATTAGCTCCCGGAACTACGACGTGCATTTCTATCGGACCAGCTCCGGAAAATTTAATTGATAAAATTACTGGTAATCTGAAATTATTGTAATTTGTTGAGCATAAGATATAACCCGGCATAATTCTTTTTTGAAATATGAATAAAAAAGGACTTTTGGTTGTTTTCTTTTTTGGCGGAATCATGGTAACTTCAGGTTTTGGACTTCAAAGCATGATGTCTCCTCCTCCTGAAGTTGTACCTGAATTAACTGGAACTCCTGCAGATAATTTCCCAGAGGAACAACGTGCTCAGTTTTGTGGATCAAGTAATGCAAAGTCCACAGACTATGTCCGGGAATTTTCAATTCCCACACTGTGTACAAACCCGCTGGCGATTGTCACTGATTATGATGGAAATGTCTGGTTTGCTGAAACCAATACTGGCAATTTGGCTAAATTTGATCCTGTTACTGAAACATTTTCTGAGTATGAGAATTTACTGTGGCCTCCTGGTGCCCGTTCAATGATGTGGGGGATGGATTATGCTCCTGATGGTTCCATATGGTATACTGACGAGGCATATGATTCAATATGGAAATTCTCAACCATTGAGGAGAAGTATGACAGGCTATCCTATCCTTCGGAGGGGGATTCCTTGCCACAAAAACTCCTCGTTGATGGTTCTCAAATAATAATAAATGATTTTACTGGAAACAAACTCACGTTTTTAGATCCAAACCAGTCTGGCGAGGAAGTAAACTACCTTAGCATTCCGTCCCCTGTGGACGACTCTGTCACTGCAGACTTTGCATTGGATGCAAATGACAATGTCTGGTATACTAATTGGCTGTTTCAACAGGGGGGGGTTTTAGTAAAGTTTGATCAAAACGGTTATCTTAAATCCGTTGCAAATTCTGATGAAAAATTCCTTCCACTGCTGGACTTTATTGAAATCCACAAATTGCCTGCATCCCTTCTTACACCAAACGGCATCGTTGTTGCAGGTGACGGGACAATCTGGTTGGCAGACACCACGTCGTCATCATTCTTTAGTTTTGATCCTGTGACTGAGAACTTTGTTCAATATGTGACATCCGATCCCCAATTGAGCACATACGGCAATCAGACCGGAGTTGTAAAAACTCCGATATCAAGACCTTATTGGATTGAATCTGATGATCAGGGCAGACTGGTTTTCAACGAACAAACCGCAAATAACATCTCTGTAATGGATCCTGTCTCACAGTCTCTTGTGGAATACCACGTGCCTTCAAAGAACCCTGCCTGGGCTGACTGTGATCCTGGAACTGGAGTGCTTTTGGCTGATTGCGGCGTTGCCCAAATATTTGATTTTACTGTGGACGGCAAAAAAATCTGGTTTACCGAGTGGGCTGAAAACAATATTGGCGTCGTTGATACCTCCGTTCCGCTGCCACTTGAAATCCAACTGGGTTCAAATTCCCTGATTGTTGCGCCAGGAAGTTCAGAGGAACTTAATTTTGTAGTGTCTTCTTTATCTGAAAAAGATCTCCTCGATGTTTCGCTAATCTTGTCCTCGACCAACGGCTTTTTGAATCTTGAACTGGCAGAAACTCCTGAAACATTCCAGCTGGACTCTGACGCTCCACGTCCGATTTCCATCACCGTCAATACATCTGAAGATGCAATTCCTGGCACATACAAAGTTCTGCTTGGTGCGCAACTGCCTGATGTGGCAATTGGCAAATACGTTACAGTGACAATAGAGTGATACCTAACTTAGATTCTCAAATTGGCATCGCAGTTTACAGTACATCATTTACCGGCATCGGCGGAAGAATCAGAGTAGAGCCTGAAGACTTTCAAGTCGCCGAGATGATTTCTGAAAAAGCTAAAAAATCAATCACTGATCAAAGCGGCTATGCAGTGTATAAATTAAAAAAGAAAAAAATTGACACCAACCATGCACTGTCGGGAATTTTTAGAAGCAAAGGCATCAAACTGAAATCCCTTGGGTTGAAGGACGCGTCGGCTGTTACGGAGCAATTCGTATGCTCTGGAAATGCAGGAAAGGCGGCAGCGAATTTTTCAAGCGACAAATATTCTCTGGAACATTTGGGCTATGTGAAAAAACCCATGTCAAAAAAAGACATGGTTGGAAACCATTTCAAGATAAAAATTTCTGACTGCCAGAATAATCTGGAGTCTTTTACAGAGCATGACAAGATTCTCAATTTTTACGGCTATCAGCGATTTGGCTCTAAGAGGCCCGTCACGCACCTTGTAGGCAAGGCCATTTTGCAGCAGGATTTTGGCAAGGCAGTTGACTTGATACTGTCGTTTACTTCACCCTATGACTCTGAGGAGAACACAGAAATTCGCCAAAAACTATCTGACAAGGCAAATTATCGGCAATGCTTTGATCAAGTTCCACTCCAGATGGATATTGAAAGAATCGTTCTAAAGGAAATGATTGAACACGGGGAACCGATTCGTGCAGTTAGGGCAATCCCTGTTTCACTAAGGCGATTCTATGTTCAGGCATACCAGTCTTTTATCTTCAATCAGTCCCTGAGTGCCGCATTTCTGGACGGCGAGGATCTCTTTGAGGCACAGTCAGGGGATGTCTGTTTTGATCATAACGGCATCATTGGGAAATATGTCAAGGGCATGGACCAGAACTTGGCACTGCCTTTCGTTGGGTACTCGTACTACAAAAAAACACGGTTTGATTTTCAAATCTCAAAAATTCTAGAGCAGGAGGAAGTCTCGGCAAAAGACTTTTTCATTAAAGAGATGCAGGAAGCAAGCAGCGAAGGCGGATTCAGACAAGCCGCAATACACTGTTCTGATTATTCTGCACGTGGCAACGTGGTGGAGTTTTCACTGTCTAGGGGATCTTTTGCAACAATTTTGTTGAGGGAGATAATGAAACCGCAAGATCCAATGATTGCTGGTTTTTGAGATCTGTCTGAGTGACATAATTTTTTAGATGTCTTTAAGTTGGTGCATTTTTTAGAAAGTACGGTTTAGATGGAAAAAGCATACATGCTGATCAGCTGCGATGTCGGGGAAGAGCAATCGCTTTACTCGCAATTAAAAGAAATCCCTGGAGTCAAAAGCTGCTTGATTACGTATGGCAGCTATGACATTGTAGCCGAATTTGCCACTGACTCTGCTTCCCAAATCACTGAAATAATCACATCCAAAATTAGAAAACTATCGAAAATCAAAAGTACGATTACCCTCCGTGTGACAAATTAGCTTTTTTTGAGAACTGCAAACCCCGCACCCAAAATGACAATCCCTGCAATTATCATTTGCAAGCCGTAGCCTACCCACTCTGGATTTGAATACATGAATGACGACTCTGGCCCTACCATGGATCTTCCCTGCAAATGAAAAACAGAGCCGAATATTCCGACAACAGCGCCTATGATTATCAGGGTTCTTCCGCCTTTCACGATATTTTTTATCCGTTCTACTAAAAAAGGGTAAACAGAATTGATGATTTAACCAAATGATTTTCGGATTTGGTTTTTAATTATTTTCTTTTTAACTGATAAAGTGTACAACTGGAATGATCAAAGGGAATCAGGTCTGCACAGTTATGTGGGACTGATCTTATTTGTCACCTCGGCATCCCTTGCCATCCTACTGTTTCTGATTTTTTATCCGCAAATTGAGACGATTAACCGGGAATCCCCAATTCTTATCAATATCATGTTTTTTCCTGCCATGGCCGTGGGGTTTCTTTACGGGATTAAGATTACTGAGAGAGCCGTAAAGCCGTCGGAAATTCGCAGTCCGATTAAAAGATCAATTGTCAAAATATTTCTGTTCTTTTTTGTAATTGGTGGAATGTTTAGCTCTGTGAATTTTGCAATCAACGGTGGCAGTATAATACCTGACGTTGATCTGACGGAAGAAGGACTGTTACCTTGGATAAATGATTTCATTACAACTAACGGCGGTGCGACTTTTTTGATTCTCACAAGCATCGGCCTGATGGCAGCTGCTACTAAAAGAATTGTAGGGATGAATACGGGTGTTGTAAACAGAATGGTTACATTTGTTGGAACATTTGTATTCTTTACAATACTTGTCTTGAGTTTTACAAAATCTGATCCTACGTCTTCTGGAGTATTCCTGTATACCTTCTATCAAGCCGGAATTGTAGGCGGGGCATTTTTTGCTATGAACCGTCTTACTAAAAACCAAAACATGCTAGAGGATTTCTCAAACGGTTACTAGGCTATTTCCACTTTGACGGATCTACGTAAATTCCTGACGCTTCCGTATTGATTCTCTCTCTGTATTCTACGCAATCATCTGGTACGAAATCATTTACCTTACACTCGTTAAAATGAGCAGTCTTGTCCCTTGCAATGTTATCTGCCAACAACATGTCGTCTGCTGTAAGAAGTGCAATCATGCCTATTGCTGCTAAACTGCCAGCTACCAAAATCATCGAGTACCCTACTTTGGCATAATTGTGAGGCTCTTTCATTTACGAAAAATCAATGACTCTTGAATTTAATCTTTTCAAGCCTGGTTTTTGCGATCTAACTGTTGGCATTAGGGAATTTTCTGGGAAAAGGTGAAAAGAAAGGTCCTCAAAAATACTATCATTGAGTATTCAGATTCTTCAATACACGTTTCTTGGACCCATCCCTCTTGAAGAGTGGGGCCCTCCGATGGAAAAACTGGTCTACCTGGTGCTTTCCAGGGTGAGTGACAGATTCGACATTGTCTACGTGGGCAACTGCGAAAAGACTGACGACGAGTCGTTTTTTGCTCGGCACTCGCAACACAAATGTTGGATGGATCATTCGGGCCCGGAGAAATCACTGCACTTGGCAATCCTGCCACTTTTTGAATCCGGCCCCGAACGCAGGCAAAGCGTGTTCAAAAAAATAATTGCACACTACAAGCCGGCTTGCAATTCTGCTGATGTTCCGGAAACAACGTCTGACTATGTGGTGCGAAAATCTGAAAACGCAAATTTGGACTCTGGCAAAGTCCCATGTCTCTGCTGTGGTGCTGAAATGAAACCTGAAAAAGTTCTTGAAAAATCCACACTGTTTAGATGCACGGGTTGTGGGCTGAGTGACACTAAGATGAATTGTTGATTTTGTTTTGAACGTCAAACAACTGCAGGGTTAACAAGTCAATAGCTTTCTTCAGATGTTGAAATTCGTTTACTGAGTGCATTTGACCTTCCACCAGCGCCCTCTGGATCCTGATTGAATTTTTTTGAAATTCATCTGATGCGACAATTTCCATGGCGTTAAGTCTTGACAATATGTTGTCCAAATCCTTGATCATCTCATCTGACGGTTTGTGCTTGTCCATGACTGTGTGGACGTGATTTTGATATATGAATTGTTACAAAAGATCCTCGTCGATTTCTTGAATGGGATCTGCGTATTGCTGGCATGTGCAGTTTGGAATTTGGCATTTTCCGGCCTTGATTATTGAGCTGCTGTCCTGATTTGTAATGTGTATCTGATCTGTATGGTGACATCTTTTGCAATTCATGATGAAATTCCTTCTACTCCCAATTTTACAATTAAGGGATTAGGACTCCCCTTGCCTCTATTTTAGAGTCTTTCAGTTTCTTGAGTGCCTCGTTTGCCCTCTCTAGTGGGAATGACTGGGTGATGACCTCCAGGTTGTTGTCGTTGCAAATTTTGATCACCTGCTCCATGTCTTTCGTAGAGCCGATGAGTGTTCCTCTGATCGTTTTTTCTTCAAATGCCATGAATGCCGGATTTTTCCCCACTGTGGCAATTACAATCAGCCCCCCCTTTTTTACTGACTTTATCGCGGTATCCGTAACAATGTCTGCTGGCGCAAAAACAATCGCAGCGTCAAGTGTCCCATGCTTCTCTTTTAGTTTGGATAGAAACTCTTCTTGGTTTTCTGAAAACACCATTGTATCCATCGCTCCCAACCTCTTGGCAACATCAAGATGACTTTGAGTTCTGGAAAATGCTATAACGTCGCAGTTTTCTACTCTGGCAAACTGCACTGCCATGTGGCCGACTCCGCCAATCCCAAAAATCCCTATCTTCTTATGTGATTGCGGTTCTGCAGCTTTTACAGCTTTGTATGCTGTAATTCCTGCACAAAATAATGGCGCTGCGTATTCTGCCTTCATGCTATCTGGAACTTTGGTTGCAAAGTCTTCAATCACCGTGATGTATTCCGCATATCCGCCCTTGAGCGATTCCCCTAGAACTATTGATGACTCGCAGAGATACTCTTTTCCTTCTTTGCAGTATTGACAATTTTTACATGCCTCTAACAGTGGCGTTATTCCTGCTCTGTCACCGACTTTGAATCTGGTGACACTGCTTCCTATTTCTACCACTTTTCCAACCACCTCGTGTCCTGGAACTGCTGGCAACGATGACGGAATTCCGATGTCTTTCCAGTCTCCCTCGATTCCGTGAAGCTGAGAGTGGCAAACTCCGCAAGCCTCTATTTTTATTAAAATTTCATTTGGTCTCTTAATCTCATGTCTGTCTATTTCAGTTAGCTTCAGCGGGTTTGTTTCAATTTTTGCACATTTTTTAAGCACCATGGCGCGCATTTTTTCCATGATTCCAAACATTGCTGATGAAATTTTAACATTCGTTATTTCAATTTCTTTGACGTGCGGCTTCAAATCTGAAACGCTGGCTGTCTTGAGATTCTAATCTTTCCGTTATGGCGTTCTTTGACTCTGTATCTGAAAAATGCAGTTACCGGGATTTGAACCCGGGTCACGTACTTGGCAAGCACGAGTACTAACCAGACTGTACTATAACTGCAACATCTCTGAGGGCTGAATTTGGATATTAAACTGTTTTTAACTATTTCAATTAAGATGTATCGTGGATGAAACTCTTCTGAAGAAAATAGAACAAAAAATCCAGGACTCTATTTCAAACAAAGACGAAATCAAACAACTGCTTCAACAGCTTTCCAATATTGACGATTCAAAATCTTTTGCCTTGGGTATTGTCGTGGGAAGAATCTACAACGCGTTTTATTATCAATCAAAAAGAATCCTGGACAGAGAACCTACAAAACAAGAGTTTGAAGAATTTTTAGAATTTGTTAAAAGCAAGAAGTCTGCGCTAGATGCACTATGGTGATATTTTATTCCAATCGATGACCTTTATTAGCGGTGTTCCCGGTAATTTCACACATGAACCGTGGAGTGCTTTTTTTGCAGCTGTCAAGTGAGCGTCACCGTTTACGTATAGTTCCATGATGCACTGGCCTTGCTTTACTCTGGCTCCTAGACTTGTTGCTTTGCCCCATGATCTTCTCATTCCTTCAGAGACTCTGTCTGCACCTGCAGTTGCAATCTGCTTGTTCTCTCTGAGGAGATTGTGTGGGTAGATTCTAAGTCTTGAATAATATCCTGACTCACCGGTTGTTTTTTCCAGTGTCTTGTTTGCTGCCAATCTTGTAGATTCAATGGCCATATGTCTGATCTGAATTTTTTCATTTAGTAATAGTTGAACACAGTATTGGTACGTTCCTCTTTTGCCACCTTGAAATTTTGCAATTTTGATTTGCGGTTTACCTTTGATGTATTCTTTTCTGGTAAAGACTTGACCTTTTCCATCTCGATAATTTGCACCGTGCATGATATCTCAAGCCAGAATGCCCATATTTTAACGGTTAGCAGGGCATCCCTCGTATTTTCCAATGCTTATATGGAAATCTTTTGATTTTCACATCATTATGGATGATACCCCATTAGTTCGTGGAGAGTTGATTTCAGATCAAGCATGTGTCTCTGATAAGAACATGGTTCACGAATTAGATCTGAAGGGGTTTGGGGAAATTGAAAAAGAAAAATTATTCCTCAAATCTTTTGAAACCCTTTTCCTGCTGTACACAAAAAAACTGATCCTGAAAAAAAATAACAGACAGGTTGACTTTGATACCTTTATGAGCATTTGCCAAAAGACTGACCCTGAAATTCTTGCCAAATTTTTAATCTACCGTGATCTGCGAAACAGGGGCTATGTCGTAAAGGACGGTTTTGGATTTGGCCCTGATTTCAGAGTCTATGAGAGGGGGGATTACGGCGAAAAGGGCGCAAAATTCCTAATCTTTGGCATGAATGAGGGCCAGCAAGAAAAAATGGGAAATTTGCAAAAAAAGGTTGAAGAAATTACTGAAATGGGCAAGGAGCCCATCATTGCAGTGATAGAAAGAAGGGGCGAGGTGATTTATTATAAAATTAACAAAATGAATTTCTTTGAAAACAAAGCGCGGCTGGAAGAATCGTTTGAACTTTAATTGTTCAGTATCCACTCTGACGAATATTTCAAAAGGTTGTTTTCTTCTGCATCCATAAAGTCGTAAACTTTTACATATTTTGTTTTATTTTCCCACAGATCCTCAAAATCTTTCACTTTTCTTTCAATCCTTGATTTGTCATTCCATGACGTAAAAACATCCACAGATTCAAAGTCCCTGCTTTGGGATGAAAACGATTCTTTGGACGTTCCTGTAAATGCGACTGTCTGATCATCGCCATCTCTAAAAATTCCAATTCTTTCTGAAAACGTATCGGTAATTCTCTCTGAGTTTGGAATTGCGATTTTCAATTCAATCTGCCCTTTGTTTACGATGTCTTGAATTTTTTGAATTTTGGCATCCCTGATTGATTTCCCTTCGAAGGATTTTGTATATTTCTCAGAAAAGATCTTTGTAAATAAATTGAGATCGGCGGTTCTAAATCTGTGGCCTGTGATCATTCTTAATTTTGCTTTTCCTTCTGCAAACCTATCAAATGCCTCGGAAAATGTTGCCAGTGTCTGAATTGATAAAAAATCCACGCATCTGTCATACTCTATGCAGTTGTTTAGACACGGGATAAAAAATTCCGAAATAATGTTGTCTCTGTCAGAACGGTATTCCTCCTTAAGATTAATCTCTCTCAGGCCCAATAACCATCTTTGAGAATTTTGATATTTAAATAAACAACTTTGAAAACACCTTTGATTTTCTGCTTTTAAAAATACTGCCTCGCCGCATGCGGGAATGCCTTATTTTCCAATCCTGCTGATGGGGGATGGCCTTTCCTAGACTCATACGGGATTATTCTGACCTGTGAATATCCGGCGGGTGTTGAAATTATCATCAATCTGATAAATCCGGTGGCCTGAGGTTGGCCTGCCCTAAGCAACAGGCAAATCTTGCTTTTACACTAAGATTTATTTGCAAAATTAACAAAACGGTGAACATGACTGAAATTTCCGACGATGATCGTGAGAGGGTGGAATTATTGCAGCTTATCACCAATTCTAGACATGAATTCAAAAAACTTACCTTGGAGCAATTAAAAAGATTGGAGGAATTGGTTGGGAAAAAAGATTACAGTCATGACAAAAAAGCACACAAATCCAAAGTCAAACTGCTGGGGAAAATCAATGTCAGAATCTATGAATTGACAGAAGGAAAAGGAATCTGGAATTGACGTACCAATTAGGTACAAATATTCAAACAAATCTGATAAACTGTGGCGGAAAATAACCTCATTCATGAAAGCAGCCCGTATCTGCTTCAACATGCGCACAATCCCGTAAATTGGTATGGGTGGAATGATGACGCATTAAAAAAAGCAAAGGATGAAAACAAACCAATTTTTCTAAGTATTGGATACAGCTCCTGCCATTGGTGCCATGTGATGGCACACGAATCATTTGAAAACGAAGATGTCGCCGAATTCATGAATGAAAATTTCATCAACATAAAAGTCGACAGGGAAGAGAGGCCTGACATCGATGATATTTATCAAAAAGTTTGCCAGATGGCAACAGGCCAGGGCGGATGGCCTTTGAGTCTCTTTCTTACTCCTGATCAAAAACCATTCTATGTGGGAACTTATTTTCCGGTGTTGGACTCGTACGGGCGCCCCGGATTTGGAAGCATCTGCAGGCAACTCTCACAAGCGTGGAAAGAAAAACCAAAAGACATTGAAGCGTCAGCTGAAAAATTCACTAGTGCATTGCACAAAACTGAAAAAGTTCAAACCCCTTCCAAACTAGAACGGGTGATTCTTGATGAGGCAGCTATGAACTTGTTTCAATTGGGCGATGCATCGTACGGGGGATTCGGCTCTGCACCAAAATTTCCAAACGCCGCCAACGTGTCGTTCCTGTTCCGATATGCGAAACTTTCGGGATTGGGGAAATTCAACGAATTTGCGCTTAAAACACTCAAAAAAATGGCCAATGGGGGGATATTTGATCAAATAGGAGGGGGCTTTTCCAGATATTCGACAGATGCAAAATGGCTGGTCCCTCATTTTGAAAAAATGCTCTATGACAATGCCCTGATTCCTGTCAACTATGCTGAAGCATATCAAATCACCCGAGATCCTTTTTACCTTGACGTTCTGAAAAAAACACTTGATTTTGTTTTACGCGAGATGGCCTCTCCAGAAGGGGGATTTTATTCCGCATACGACGCTGACTCTGAAGGCGTGGAGGGAAAATACTACGTGTGGAAGAAAAGCGAAATTAAAGAAATTCTCGGAAATGATGCTGATCTATTTTGTTTGTACTATGATGTAACTGATGGTGGAAACTGGGAAGGGAATAACATTCTGTGCAACAATATCAACATATCCACGGTCGCTTTTAATTTTGGAATCCCTGAATCCGAAGTTGCCAAAGTTCTAAAGTCTTGCTCGGAAAAATTACTAAAGGTCCGCTCATCTAGAATTCCGCCTGGGCTTGATGACAAGGTTCTGGTCTCATGGAATTCTTTAATGGTTACTGCGTTTGCAAAAGGATACCGTGTTACCGGGGATATGCGATACCTTGATGCCGCAAAAGACTGCATTTCTTTCATCGAGCAGAATCTTTTTGCAAACGAAAAATTATTGCGAACTTACAAAAACGGAGTTGCAAAAATCGACGGGTATCTTGAAGACTACTCTTATTTTACCAACGCGCTACTTGATGTGTTTGAAATCGAACCTGACCAAAAATATCTTGCACTGTCTATAAAACTGGGACATCACCTGGTGGATCATTTCTGGGATCCTGAAAATAACAGCTTCTTTATGACCTCCGATGATCACGAAAAACTGATTATCAGACCCAAGAGCAATTATGACTTGTCTCTGCCTTCTGGAAACTCCGTCTCTGCTTCTGTGATGCTTAGGCTGTACCATCTGTCGCAGGAACAAACTTTTCTTGATATATCCACCAAAATAATGGAATCTCAGGCACAAATTGCCGCCGAAAACCCTTTCGGGTTTGGATATTTGCTGAATACCTTTTCAATGTACATCCAAAAACCTCTGGAAATCACCGTCATCAACACTGAAAATTCTGAAATAATGCAATCCCTTCTTTTAGATTATTTGCCAAATTCAATCATGATAACTATTAAGGATCCGTCCCAGCTGGAAAGTCTCTCAAAATATCCCTTCTTTGCAGGAAAATCATTTGAAGACAAAACTAGCGTGTATGTATGCAGAGACTTTGCATGCTCACTGCCGCTTCACACGCTTGATGAGATAAAATCTAGCCTTTAGATTTTTTCAAATCTACATCTACAATACTTCCGACCTGGGGTCTTCCCATGCTGTCATACCTTGATCTGGGCATTGCAATTGTGATTTGAGTCTGCTGATATGATTTGATGTTGACTGTGGGCTGTGCTTGTAAAATTGCTTCCAGTAGCGGCATGACCTGCTCTTTGGTTTCAGAATCCAACCTCTTTGACACGTTCTCGAGGATCATCTGTTTTTGTGTAATCGGCTCTGTCGTGATATTTTCAATCAAAGTTAGCTGGACCATCTGGCCGTTATCTATTATCTGGGTAATTTTAAATTCATTTGTTTCAGGCATGACGCTGCTCGGCTTTCTTTGTGATTTATCTTTAACGAATTGAAAAATACAGTACTATTACTGCGGTAACCACTGCAGATGTTACTCCAAGCCCGAAGATGATTTTACTTCCGTCGACATTCATATTTTTTTATTCCCAAATGTTGGAATTAAACCATGCTAATTTTTGTTTTTTGAAATGGTCTTACTGATGATTTCTACGTAAGTGTTTTAATGGAAATTTGTCTACGTTTGTTATCGCGTAATGTGTATTCATGCAACTGCGATAGTACGACCAGTCCAACAGGAGTCACAAGGGGTGTTCGACTGGACACTCTTTTTAATTAAAATCAGTCAAACCTGAATCTGCATTTTTAGGCTTGCCGTCTGTTTCATTTTGAATGGATTCTGTCCTTAGAGGTTCAAGAATGGCCTTTTTGATTGATGCCGCCCTGTCTTTTATGATTTGATTGAATTCACGCATGTCGTCTAAACCCGGCGACTGATGTTGATTTTGATATGCCTGCAAAAACCCAGAATACACGCATCCTGTAATTATTCCAAACGCTGTATCTGGAACTGACTCTATCTCGGGAACAAAATTTTCTGCTATTTGTTTGTAGGATTCTGATTCGCTAATATAGTAATCAATCAAGCTATCTATGAAATCCTTGTTCTCTTTGGAAATTGTCATCCCTGTTTTTCCTATTTCCTAGTTTATTTAATTGTCTTTGATTAATCGTTTATTTATTCAAGAGATGATTCCAATATGTTGTGGAAATTAGAGTCTGATGAAGGCTTTTTTAGAATATATGATTCTAAAAAACTTGTTGCGGGATATTTTGATCCTGATTATGGCGATATTTTCCAAAAAGAGAACTCTGAAGAGATTGTCTCATTGATGCTAAAAAACCACGACAAAGTTTTAGGCGGAATCGTAATGGTTCCACTTGTCAAGTTTGGGCTGTTTGATACTGATTTGGATACGAACCTGGCCAACGTGGAGTCCCAGGTGAATCGTGTCAATGAACATTTGCAAAAATGGAAGGCATTTTTATCCGAAATGAACTATGACTGGCACTCTGTAAGGATTTCTCACACTGACCAGGACATGCTTACAATAGCATTTCAGATAAAATTCTCAAAACCCACGCCCCTTGAAAAAACATCCTTGGGCGAGGAACTTTTTGACACTTTCACAATGTTGCAAAAGTCTGATCTGCTGTAGGGCGCTGTCCGTCTAAGGCAGGTGGCCTTTTTTCCATTCTTCAGCGTCGTTAAAACAGTTGAACCATTTGATTTCTATCTCGTCAGAATCAAACTCGTTCATCCCATTTTTAAATTCCGAATCGCATTTGTTTTTCATGTTCTCTGAGACTTGGATTACCTTTTGTTTTATCACGTTATCCGGGGGTGAAAATTTGCCTGCTTCGTCAAATTCAGTTATTCCAGATTTGGCCAATTGGAATTCAATCAATCCCAGGTTTTCATACTCGTATGCTTCTTGAAACTGCGTATCAGATCTTACCTTTGCCGACTCGTCACCTGTTGCAATCCACCTAATGTACTCCACATCGCTTTTTAGCTGAGTTTCGGATGATATTTTGAACAACTCTACCGAGCTTTCAAACAATTCTGGCGTGGATAGTTTATCATATTTGGAAATGATGCCCTCGAATTTACCGACGTGCTCTTCATAGTATTTTAGCATCTCCTCTTTTGTTATGGACCCCTCGTCCCACTTTGTTTTTTCAGAATAGAATCTCGCTTGCAATTCTGCCACGTCCTGCTGAATTTGCGCCAGTTCATTTCCAAATTGAAACCCCTTCTGTTTGGTCTGCTCTGAGGAATAGTTGTATGCGATAATTGCAACGATGACTGTGATGCCTATTGCTGCAATGGTGATGTTTTGTATTTTATTTTTTTTCAAAGATAGTCTGTATAGTTTCCGTTTTCATCCAATTTTAACTCAATTGTAAATTCAGTGCCGCTGATAAAAGAGTCATTCCGTGTCGTTCTGACCTTTCCTATGACCAGTTCGTATGGCCAAATCTCCACCACAATTGCTCCCACGCTTACAATTGGCGTCTCGGTAATTTCCATGTCTTCACGTTTTACCCCGTGTCTTTCAAGCATGTGTATGGCGTGATCTAATAGCGGTTCAGGGTTGTTGTAATTTAGCACCCAAACTTTTCCTTGATAATCAATTTTCTGCAATTTGAAACAATCCCGATTTACTCATATAACAATTAATCGCCAAATCATTTTGACTTTAAATTTTATACCCACTCTCAAAAGAATTTCGTATTTTTTTAGATATTTTTTGGTTCAACTCCACGGGGACTCACCTGTCAAATTGGGGATGAAAATGGACGCAAATACACCTAACTAAGAAGATTTAGTGTGAGATGCTATTCTCTTTTCACTGGGTTTGTGTTTTCCTGTAACGATATAGTTGATAGCATCACTCATGAAAACTGCATGGTCTCCAATTCTTTCGAGATAACGTAAGAGTAATGCTTCAGCTAGAGCACATTTTGTATTATTAGAATTTATCAATTGAGGCAATCTTTCTTTGTATATTTTATCAATAAATTCTTCATCTTCTTGAATTTTTACAGCTCGTCTAACATCTAGTTCTGCAAAAGAAAGAACTGCTTCTTTTATCATATGTTTCACTTTTTTTGTTATTTCAAATATAGATTCATTTGTACATTCAGAAATATCCCCAAACAAATCCCTAACCTGTGTAATGTCATAAGCATATCTTCCAAATCTTGAAAACGCATAAGATATCTCAGTGGATGAACGAATCATTCTAAAATCATCTGCAACTGGTTGATATTTCAAAAGCATGTCAAAAATTAAATCTTCAACTTCAAAATACTTGCTGCGAATAGAATTAGATAATTCGTAAACTTGTTCAGTAGTATTTTTCCCTTCGAGGTATGAATCAACAGCTAATGAGACACACTCACTTGCCATATCGCCCATCTGAGACATAATCGCAGATAGTTTTTCAAGTGATGGATCAATCAGTCTAGTCATTATCCAAATTGCCCCTGAACATATTTTGAAGTCAATTCGTTTTTAGGATCAGTAAATAGTTTCTTTGTCTCTCTAAACTCTATTAGTTCTCCAAGATACATAAATCCAGTATAATCTGAAACTCTGACTGCCTGCTGCATGTTGTGAGTTACAATTATTATCGTATATTCTTTTTTTAATTCCATAATTGTCTCTTCAATTTTCTGCGTTGCAATAGGATCTAGTGCAGATGCAGGCTCATCCATAAGTAAAACCTCAGGTTGAATTGCCAATGCCCTTGCAATGCAAAGCCTTTGTTGTTGACCGCCAGATAATTCAATTGCAGACTTTTTCAAATCATTTTTTACTTCATCCCAAAGATATGCCATCTTTAGTGAATCCTCTACAATCTCATCTAGAATCCTCTTGTCTTTTACTCCATTTAATTTTAAACCGGCAACAACATTGTCATAAATAGACATTGTTGGAAACGGATTTGGTTTTTGAAAAACCATTCCTACTTTTCTTCTATGATAAATTGGGTCTATTGATTTATCATAAAGATCAATGTCATCAAGCATTACTTTACCCTCAACTTTGGCATTTTTTGTCATGTCATGCATTCTGTTAAGACACCTAAGGAAAGTTGTCTTTCCGCATCCAGACGGTCCAATTAATGCAGTAACCGATTTTTCTGGAAATTTCATTGTGACGTTTTTTACGCCCATTGTATTACCATAATGAATAGTAACATTTTCTGCAATCATTTTGAATTTTTTTTCCACATGAGACATAGAGTCTGGAATTTGTGAATCAATAGAATTATTAATTTTTTGGGCGGGTGTACTCAATACAGTCATCTCTTAGTAGGCATCCTTTGTTTAATTAATCGGCTTATCATTGCATTTCCATTACCAAAGTGGTATCGAATGGCCAAATTGATTCCTATGATAATAAATATCAAAACTAACGCAGCTCCCCATCCCTGTAACTGTGAACTCTCATAGGGTAACAAAGACAATCTCCAAATTCTCAGAGGTAATGCATCCATTGGAACATCCATGCTGCTAAAGAATTGGCTACTTCCAAGAATAGTCATTATCAAGGGAGCTGTCTCACCACCTATTCTTGACACGGAAAGCAAAATTCCGGTAATCATTCCGCTTTTTGCAGCAGAAATTACAATTCTAAAAGTAATAACCCATTTTTTTAAACCCAGAGCAGTTCCTGCTTCACGATAAGTCATAGGGACCATTTTTAGAGATTCTTCAGTGGTTCTTGCAACAATTGGAAACATGATTAAAGATAACGCAAATGCGCCTGCCCATACTGAAAAATGACCTAGGATTAACACGATTACTAAAAATGCAAAAATTCCAAGAACTATGGATGGAAATTCCATGAACACATCGTTGAAAAATCTAATATTCCTTGCAAGTCTATTATCGCCATATTCTGAGAGAAATATTCCGGACATCACACCAATTGGAACCCCTATCAAGCTTGCAAGTCCGATTATTATCAAAGTGCCTTGGATTGCAGGACCTATGCCTCCATCACCAGAACCAATTGAACCTGGGGTTGCAGTTAAAAACTCATAACTTATTGCAGTAATTCCATTTTTGAAAACTTCTACAAGTATGCTGCCAAGAGGGATGATTGCAATTATTACAAATGCAAAGATTACGATATGAACCAGTTTATCAACAAGTAATCTCTTCTTTACGTTATTTTTGAATAAAGCCCTGTACTCTTGTCTTTTTTCATTAGTGGTGCTCAATTATTAATTGCCCCCTCCTTTACTTTCATCATTCTGGTAACTAGAATGTGGGCCACAACGTTAATCACCATTGCGATTAGCAAAAGAATCAAGGCAATCCCGATTAAAGCAGGAAGGTGCAAAGATGCAGGTGACGCTTCAACAAACTCGTTTGCAATGATGCTGGACATTGTTTGACTCGGTTTGAAGAACGATGACGGGAATGCCGAGATGCCTGTTGCATTTCCAATTAGCATTGTAACTGCCATTGTTTCACCAACAGCTCTACCAAGTCCTAGAATCGAAGCCCCAATTAATCCAGTTTTAGAATATGGGAATACGGCCAGCTTAAACATTTCCCATTTCGTTGCACCCAACATGTATGCCGCTTCTCTTTGTTGCTGAGGGACAGCCTTCATTATTTCACGAGACACTGACGAAACAGTTGGAATGATCATTATGGCTAAAATTACGCTTGCTGTAATTATGTCCAGACCAAACGGAGTTCCTGAAAACAAAAATATTGAATCGCCAAACAAATCATGCAAAGGCCTCTCCACCCAATCCTGAAAGTATAGTCTAAAAACTAAAAGACCCCAGAGGCCATAAATTATACTTGGAACCGCGGCTAAAAGTTCCACTAGAAATCCTAAAGGGCCGCCAATTTTTGCAGGAGCGTCTGAAATGAACATTGCAATTCCAATGCTGAGAGGAACCCCAATTGCCATTGCCAAAGCGGCAGTGACAAGCGTGCCTGCAATGTATGGTAATGCGCCAAAGGATTCTCTTCCTTCAACTGCATTCCAATCAGTGCCAATGATAAATGAAAGACCATCAGATTCCCAAATTGGATACGACTCGGAAAATAACTGAAATACCATCAGAGCGATAATTACTAGAACAAATGACCCTGCAATTGTGGCAGCTAACTTGAAAATTTTATCAGAGCGGACACTCTGCTTGCGATATGCACCAGTATTCTTTTCCACATAGTTTCAACAAGAATTACAGGTTATCTAAAAAAGGATCATGAATTATATAGAATATGAAATAGATTTAGATCTATATAGAACATGTTAAGAAGCAGTATATTGGAAAGAATGTGATGGGAAACATAGTTCGATGTCGGAAATAAAACAGACTAGACGATTGCAATTAACTGGAGGTTCTACGTATATCGTATCATTGCCAAAAACATGGATTGACGAATTGGGGTTAAAGAAAAATTCCAACGTCACACTAGTAAAAAATCGTAATGACTCAATTACAATATTTCAAGAAGAGCAAAACAAAAAGAGTAACGCCCTAGCAACGATTGGGAAAAATGATTCAAAAGAAGCGATAAGAAGGAAAATTATCGCATTGTATCTTTCAGGATATAAAACCATTGAAATTAAAACAAAAGGAATCGAAATTCCAACTACGCATAGAAGTGTAATCAGAGATCTAGTGAGAACCTCCCTTATGGGGACTGAAGTTATTGAGTCAAGTTCAGAAAAAATAAAATTACAAGTTCTAACCCATCTTACACAATTATCCTTTGAGGTTGCATTAAAAAGAATGTACACAACTGCAAAAAACATGCATGAAGAGGCTATGGAAGCATTGAATGAAACAGACACAGAACATGCTGAAGAAATAATCAAAATGGATGATGAGGTAGATAGATTCAGCCTCTATTTGCTGAGAAATCTAAACTTAGCCTTAGAAAATGTTCAAGTTTTACTAGATTCTGGCCTCGAAAAACCCTCAGATTGTCTTGGATATAGAACAGTAGTAAAATGTGTTGAAAGGATTGCAGACCATGCAGGATTAATTGCAAAGAAAGTAAAATATCTAAAATCTCCAATAGATAAAAAAATTCTAAAAGAAATTGAACAAATTAGTAAGGAATCTCTAGATGTTTTTGAAAATTCAATTAATGCACTTTCTAAAAGAGACTACATAATGGCTGAAAATGTTGCAACAAGTGTAAGCAAAGTAATAGAAAAAGAAAAAAAATTAATGGATTCACTCAAACCAGACGAGAATACTGCAATAATAAAATTGATTTTAGAAGACATTAGAAGAACTGCAGAATATTCAAGAGACATATCGGAGATTACAATAGATGAAACAGTGCAAAGTGTCATTGAAGAATCTTAAAAAAAAAATAAAAAAATAAACTTTGGATAATTTATCCGCGGTATTTTTTGGTTAGTCCATAGAACAACATAGCTGGTGCTCCCACATACATTCCAAGATTCATCAGGATTACACTCACACCATACCCTAATACTTCAGAGTCAGACTCGGCATATTCCATTACAGACAAAGTTGATAGTAATGGAGTAATTCCAATTTTTACCATTTCTTTGAATGCGGGGTTTGCTCTTTCCATATCAGCTATTTGTGGTGAGAATGAATAATACAATTGGTTGAATCCAGTCATGAAAGACATGCCTGGAGCACTATTCATTAGTTGATTATCTCGAATTTCTCTTAACAACTGAACTTGAGGTGCCATCTCTGAGCCATATGTTGCAGTTGCAATTAAACAACCGCCCCCTTCTTTCTCATCAGATGTTTTCATTTCAGTATGTTGATTAATCTCTTGTGTGACTTCTGATTTTGGAGATGCATTTTCATCCCAAAGAATTTCTCCACCATACGTTATTTGTTGTAGTCCTTGCTGTCCTAGTTTTGTTACTTTGTCAGCGAGTGGAACATACAGTAAACTTGATGAAAATTCTTGGCCATCAGTAATCATCCAATTAATTAAATGAATTACGGCTTTTGCTTGTTCTTTGTTTTTGGTTACTGGTTTTAGATCATCATACACTAGCAAGTATGTGAAACTTGCAATAGGATATGATTCAGATCCTGGCGCATTTACAAGTGATACATCTACCCAGCTATCTTTTGCAGCAGGTAAACTATCCGCAGCACCACTAGATGCAGCAGAGATGCTGTCTAAAGTGGGTTCAATAAATGCAGATTTCTCAGCATTTTGAATTGATGCATAGGTCATTCCAGTCTGAAACGCATAAGCAAGTTCAACATATCCAATAGAGTATTTTGTAGATTTTACAATTGATGCGACACCTTCATTGCCTGCAGAAGCTAGGCCTAAGGGCCATGGAACAGATTTTCCTGTACCTACTTGTTCATCCCATTTTGGACTGACAGTAGTGAGATACTCAGTAAAGATGAAAGTAGTTCCAGAGCCATCTGATCTGTGTGCCGTAACAATTTCTTTGTCAGGTAGATTCAATCCTGGATTTACTGCAGTGATTGCAGGATCATTCCATTTCGTGATTTCTCCCAAAAAGATTCCTGCAACTGCATCAGCAGTTAACTTTAGTCCTTTGTTTGGAACTTCAGGTATGTTATACACCACCACTACACCTCCGATTGACTCAGGTATGTGTAATGTTCCGGGAGCCAATCCTCTTTCGCCTTCCGTCATTGGCGCATCAGATGCTGCAAAATTTACAGTTTTTTCGATGTGTTGTTTGATTCCACCACCACTTCCAATTGATTGATAATTGAGGTTGACATTGTCATAGACATTGTTGTATTCAACTCTCCACAAATCAATGAGAGGGAATGGGAACGTTGCTCCTGCACCTGTCAAATTAAATTCTACATTTGGATCAGGAATATCAGGTGTTGTTGCTGCGTCTGCATAAAGAGGAGCAATGATCGCTCCAAGTGCAGTCAATAAAATCAGTAACGATGTTTTTGTATTCATTATCTAATTGTTTTAAAAATTCTATTTATAAATACTAGGCATAGATTACATTAGTTCTATATTCTATATAGAAAATGAACGGAGTAGGATGAATCCGATGCTTTGATTCGGACTGATCTTAATGAATACAAGAAAATAAATTTTAAAATATATTCTAACTATAGTTAGTTGAAACGATATGGGCGAACAATCAAAGAATTTTTTCATTTCAATTCTATTATTTTTCCTAGCTGGTCTTTGTGAGATTGGTGGAGGATACTTGGTTTGGCTTTGGTTACGTGAAGATTTTAGCTGGATGTTAGGTGCAGTGGGTGGATTTGTATTATTTTTGTACGGAATTGTTCCAACGTTTCAGAAAACTCGCTTTCACAGAGTCTATGCAGCTTATGGTGGTGTATTCATTGTAATGTCTGTATTTTGGGGTTGGTTAATTGATGGAGTGGCACCTGACACTTATGACATTATTGGAACAGTAATTGCAGTAATTGGAGTACTGGTAATTTTCTATTATCCTAGAAAAGGAGAGAAGAAATGAGTGAAACTATTCTTTACACTTTGGGGTTATTCTTTTTTGCAGCTTTGTTGGAAATTGGAGGAGGGTATCTTGTTTGGAAATGGTTACGAATTGATAAAAGAAAAATATTCGGGGTTATTGGTGGTCTAATTTTATTTTCATACGGGATCATCATGACATTCCAACCTGCTGATTTTGGTAAAGTCTATGCTACCTATGGAGGAATATTTGTTGTATCATCTATAGTCTGGGGTTATTGGGTTGACAAGAAAAGGCCAGATAGATTTGAGATTATTGGGTCAGTAATAGTTTTGATTGGCGTTGCAGTGATGTTCTATTGGCCTCGTTAATTGTTTTGAAGACGAATCCTTAGAGGTTTGAACCGTTTTTGGGGTATTTTTGAGATTGATGGTTTTTACAAAAGAATAACTGACAATCTAGCTTAGATCAATTATTCGGGGTCTGTCACGTTTAGGGTCATGGTGCTGACTACTCTGGATAGTTTTCTAATTGTCGCTATCACTTTTTCAAATTCATCTTGGCTCCCAGTTTGAATCTCGGCAATCGCATCATAAGCGCCAAAAGTGACATATGCGTTGCTGATATTTTGCATTTGCTTTAACTCCTCCACAATGTATTCCTCCGCTCCTAGGTCACAGTTTAATAAAATGAATCCTTTGTGCATTGATATCTTAAAATAATTACGCGGTTCTTGTCTTTAAGTTTTACAGTATTACCATCTGCTGCGGCCGCCGTAGCTGTTGCCACCGCTTCCGCTGTCTTTGTCACCGTATCTCTTTCTGGGACCTCTACTGTCTCTTGGATTTCCACCGCTACTTGATCCTCCATACCCTCCGGAGCGACCTCCTCTGGAATAATTTGATCTTGACTGGCCTCCGTATCTTCTTGACGGGGTTTGTCTTTTGAGTGGGTCTGGGATTGAAATCTGAATCCCCATCTCTTGGTTTAAATCTGTAATTGGAACTTTGATTTGACGTTTAATGAGATTCCAGTCGCCTACTGATGAATAAGAGACAAATGTTACTGCTTTACCTTTTGCACCTGCTCTTGCGGTTCTTCCAATTCTGTGGAAATACACCATCTCTACATTTGGAACGTCGTAGTTGATTACTAATTCAACTCTCGGAACGTCTATTCCTCTGGATGCGATGTCTGTTGCAACTAGGATGTCTGCCTTGCCGTTTCTGAACTTGGCCATTGACTGTTCTCTTCTGTGCTGTGACATGTCGCCTTCGATTGCAACTGCGTCGTATTTCTCCTGATGGAGGAATTTTTGAACGTCTCTGGTTCTATATTTTGTTGAACAGAATACTATGCATTGACCTTTTACTGGTTTGATAAAATCTAATAAATATTTGAATTTGTCCCTGTCTTTGATCACCAGGAATGACTGATCAATCCCCTCCCCACTAAGATCGTCTGCATCCAATAGGAATTGTTTTGGATTCTTTAGGTAGTCTTCGGAAAGTCTTAGGATCTGGGTAGGCATTGTTGCTGAAAACAATGACATTACTCTGTCCTCTGGTGCTAAATCTAAAATAAACTGTATATCGTCAATGAATCCCATGTCAAGCATTGTGTCTGCTTCATCCAGAACAATGTGGCTGATGTCTCTTAATTCTATTGAGCCTCTTTTGAGATGATCAATTAATCTGCCCGGTGTTGCTACGAGGATTTCAACTCCTCTGTGGAGCGCATCGAGCTGGATTCCCATTCCTTGTCCGCCATAAATTGTTGCCACTCTGATTCCTGTGTATTTTCCGAATTTTTTAATTTCATCTGCAATTTGCATGGCCAGTTCCCTTGTTGGTGCCATGACCAGTCCCTGAATTCCCTGTTTTGGCTTGATTTGCTGTAGCATTGATAATGCAAATGCTGCAGTCTTACCAGAACCGGTGTGTGCCTGTCCTACAACATCCCTTCCTGATAGTAATACTGGTATGGCTGCTTCTTGAATTGGAAATGCCTCTTCAAAACCTTGGTCTGTAATTCCTTTCAGCACGTCGTCGCTTAACCCTAAATCTTTAAATTTTGTCATTTTCTTTTTTCTCTTTGGCAATGACGAAAAAGCTCATTGCCCACTCGTCATTATTCTGATGCTTGATGCCGATTGTGCCCTAATAAACTCTGTTATTCTTTACGAGTCCAGTTGGGCGTCGATTATTTTTTTGAAACTCTCAAACGGCTGAGCTCCCTTTAGTTCGACAAATCCAATCTGATCATTTCCTACAAAGAATCCCGGCGTACCTGAAACTCCGTAATCCCTTCCGTCATCAAGATCCTTTTTGATTTCTGAAATATGTTTTCCACTGGCAAGGCACGAATCAAATATTTTTTGATCTAATTGCATGCTTGAGGCATACTGGCTGAACATGGATAGCGCATCGACAGTCTCAAGTTTGTTCCAATCGTTTTGCTTTTCAAACAGCATGTCGTGCATTTCTCTAAACCTGCTTTGATCATTTGCACACTCGGCTGCAATTGATGCGGACAGTGCGTTGGGGTGAATGCTTTGAATGGGGAAGTCTCTGAAGACTAATTTTACTTTTCCCGGTTCGATATATTCTTCAAGAATCAGCGGCAACGTCTGGGTGTGGAATCTTGCACAGAATGGACACTGAAAATCTGAAAACTCCACTATGGTGATTGGGGCGTCCGGATTTCCTATGATTGGATCATTGTCTGCTGAGATCCTCACCTGCTCCACTGCTTGTTTTGTGGGTAGCTGGTTTTGTAACAGTCTTAGCTCAAGTTTTGAAATTGCTTTGTCAAGATCTTCCGCTGAAACCTGATTTGAATTCAGATTTGATGTGTATGATCCCGCAAAGAATGACGTGACTCCGACTAGGATGATTGCCCCTATTAGCAATCCGTTGAATGTGGATTTTTTTACGAAAATTTTCCCGTTGTCATTTTTATCAATTTCTGAACCGTCTGAGATCATTCCAATTGGTTCCAAATTCTGCATACTTATTAGTATTGCCGGATTTCGGATTGAGGATGTTTTTGGAGGTAAAGGGAGCCAATGACGGGATCTGAACCCATGACCTATTGATTACAAATCAATTGCTCTACCAGGCTGAGCTACATTGGCACAAAATCAAATGAAATTTTTCAAGGTTTAAAGTGTTACCTGAGGTTAGTTTGAAAATAAAGTTATTCCGAAATTCATAAAAACACACTCAGTTTATAATAATGCCCTATTTTGATCCCATTATGAGATACATCGAACCTACTAGGGTCAAGGTTTTGATGATGATGTTTTTTGTTACTGGCATACTTGGTATTATTATTGGATTATCTCCAATTTCTCCACCTTCTATGACTATGATGATCACTTTCATGGGTGTGATTAACATTGGATTGGGTGCATTTTTCACATTTATCTATCTAACACAAATCAAAAGTGACCCTGATAAAAGAAAGAAGAAAAGAAAAACCGACTGAGCATTGTCTGCAGATTTAGAATTTTTTCAAATTCTTGCTCTCAATTAAGATATAAATAATAACACTCTTTGATGAATTCAGAAATGCTAAGCCTTGTCGCAAAGAATTTGTTTCTTACAAAGGGAAAGGGCGTTCACGAGGACAGGCTGACTAGTTTCGAATATGCTCTTAGGGATGCCGGTATTGCGGGGACCAACCTTGTTTTGATTTCAAGTATTTTCCCTCCCCATGCAAAATTAATTTCTAGAAAAGAAGGTTTGAAAAAAATTTTGCCCGGACAGATTTTGTTCACAATCTATTCAAAAAACCAGACAAATGAGCCTCAGAGAGTGTGTGCTGCATCAGTCGGTCTTGCCCAGCCAAAGGACAAATCCAGATACGGGTATCTTTCTGAATACGAGTCTTACGGACAAAACGAAACTCAGGCCGGTGATTACGCTGAGGACATTGCGGCCCAAATGCTTGCATCCTCTTTGGGAATTCCTTTTGATGCTGACAAAGCATGGAATGAAAAGAGACAGCAGTGGTTGATTTCTGGAGAAATTTACAAAACTCACAATATTACTCAGGCTATCAAGGGTGACAAGGACGGGAAATGGACGACTGTTTTTGCTGCCGCTGTTCTTTTACTGTGATTGTTTCTTGTATCCTTTGAGATAAAACATTGCAGCTGCAATTGCAATTATTGCAATTATAATTACTATTGGGATTGAGTCGTCAAACTCTTGTTTTTCACTTTGGATGTTTTTCCCGCCAAGTGAAAATTCCAACTCTTTGTTGGTCACCGATGTTTTTTCTCCAAAAATGTACTTTCCTTGAATTGTCTGGCCTTCTTCAGGATCAAAAATCCATCCCTGTTTTGTAATGTCCGTTGGAATTTTTTCACCGTCTATTATCTGCGTCGGAGATATGTTTCCTTTGACATCTGAAACATTGGTGTCTTTTGCAGACAATACAACCACCTGTATTATTGAGTTTAGTGGGTAGAACCCGGTTGAGAAATAATCTGATCTGTGCAACTCACCTGTTTTCAAAAATTCCAGCGGCTTGATTTTATCTATATTTGATGCTATTCCTGAATAGTCAGTTGACAGTCTTAGTTGAAGCAATGACTTGTTCTCTGATGGTATTATGGAGAACGTCATTTTTGCATTCTCGTCTGTTGAAAGGTTTCTTGCGGCATCGTAGAATCCCCCAGAATCTCTGATGGTTTTTGGAATTAGAATAGCTGATATTTTTTCATACATGGAATCCGTGTCTTCCATAGGCATTATGTATACTGCGGAAATAGTTCCTTTACCTGAAATCACTCCTGATGTTTCCAAGGCCAAATTCATATTGTCACTGGGACGAATGAACGTGGAGTGGAGTTCTGCCTTTGTGTCAAATATCTCGTTTATTTCATCAATGAACTGCTCTGATATTCTCAGCGTTGAATTCTGAATCGTCAGAAAATTTTTGTCTGCTGGATCTCTTTTGACATTTATTATTATACATGATTCTTCGTGAACTCCCAAGACACATTCGTTTTGATTTGTTATGATCACTGCTGAGATGTTTCCGTTTTCCCTAATTCGTTGCTCCAGTTCTGCCGGGATTTTGATTTCTTGAACGCTTGTACTTTGCAACGTTATTGACGCTGTAACGTTTTGAGACATCCTCTGGTCTACGATAATCTGTGCCGTTTCTTGAAACGTGGCAAGGCGTATTTCTTGCGAATACGCATAGTTTGATGACATTCCAATTAGCACGATTATTGCAAGGAGGATAATCTTTTGCTGCATGTGTCGTACCTCAAAGAATGAAATTATTAAATTTACTCCTGTTTCAATATTATGCGTTGTTTAACTGGCTTGTTTTTTACGAAGATGATTTATCTGGTAACTAATATCCACATAGATACAACCTTCTAGATATTATGGCATTAATTTCTGTTCTTGCTGATCTTTTTCAAAACCCTATCCTTCAGCTGGTTGCTGTTTTGAGTGCTTTTGGGATCGGATTGTTCCAGGGGATAATTCTTGGGAGGGCGATACTTGTACGGTTTCCCCGGCTACAAAATCATGTAAAAACTGTATCAGTTACAATATTCGTCCTGTTTTTGGTAAACGCGCTATTGAGTGTCCCTCGGTTTGCCTCCTCTGAAAAAATCATCCTGTCTGATCTGTCTGCAAACAGTCCTGGCGAACTCGTATCTTCTATTTTTTTGATATTTGGGGTGAGTACTGGGTTTCTAACTGTGTTGGCGATTTCTGTCACCGTGATGAGTTTTGTTGTCTTGAAATTTACAAATCTTGACGGGGTGACCAAGGGGTTTGTCTTCTTTTTTAGCGCGTTAATTCTGATATTGACTACCGTAAGCAGATTCACTGATCTTACCCCCAGCACTTTTGAGGTGTTGCTGTACTTCCTATATCAGATGGGAATTACCATTGGAATTCTAATGGGCTCCATCAGAAAAATCAAATCCAAAAATTGGACTTGAAACAGGTTCAAACGTTTAAATCTGATTGTCCTTGCTAAGGAATTGACATCGAATTCAAACCGTTCGGGGAACAAGCTGGCAGTCCATGCGTTGGACTGTCAGCCCCATTTATCTAAAATCTAGTTCAATGATGAGAGTATCTTCACTTGCTCTTTGATGTAGTCAAAACCCTCCTGCCAGAATTTTGGGCTTCTTATGTCAAAGCCGTGCTCTGATAGGAGTTTTTCCGGCTTTTTAGATCCGCCAGCTTCGAGGATGCTCATGTATGCCGGGACAAAGTCACTCCCTTCCTTTTTGTATCTATGAAACAGTGACAAAGCTAGCAAGTTGCCAAATGAATATGCGTAACAGTAAAACGGCGTATGATAAAAGTGCGGAATGCAGCTCCACTCCACTGCAAAGTCATCTGATATGCTTACCGAGTTTCCGAATTGAACTTTGAGATTTTGCAAATATGTCTTTGAAATTTCGTCTATTGTGGTTCCGCCCCCGATCTGCTTGTGGGCGTCAACCTCAAAGATTGTGAAGAACGATTGCCTTAGGATTGTTGCGTACAGATCATCAATTTTTTCAGACAGCATTGCCTTTTTTTCATCGTCGGAAATTTTGCTTGCCAAATTGTCGTACAGCAGCAATTCTGAAAAAGTTGACGCTGTTTCTGCCAACGGCAGCGGGGCATCCTGAACGAGAATCGACCTGTCCTGTGCTGCTTGACTGTGAACTGCGTGACCCAGCTCATGAGCCAGAGTAAAGACATCCCTTGATTTTCCTGTAAAGTTCACCAATACAAAAGGTGTAATTTTTGGAGCAAGCGTGCTGCAAAAGGCGCCGTCTCTTTTTCCTTTTCTTATGGCAGAATCAATGTGCTTTTCATCGAACACTTTTCTTGCGTATTCTTCTAACGTACTGCTAAACCTCCCCAGCGATTCAAAAACCAATTTCACTGATTTGTCGTAGGAATAGTTTTTTTCTTTGATGTTTGCCGCTGCTGGCGCATACAGGTCGTACCTTCGCAATTTTTTCATTTTCAGCATCTTTGCTTTTTGAACAAAGAATTTTTGGAATACCGGCGAATTTTTCTTGCAAACCGTGAGCAGGGACTCTATGCTTTCATCGTCTACATCATTTCCAATATTCCTCATTGAGATTGGAGATTTGTATCCTCTGAGGTCGATGCCCTCGTCTTTCCAATTTTGGACAATGTTCTGATATATCTCTCCGACCACTCCCTTGTTTTTGGAATATCTGGAAAGAATTGTTTTGTATGCTGTTTCTCGAACATTTGGGTTTGTGCTTCTGATGTAGTTTGTGATCTCCTCTCTTGTCATCACCTTGGTTTTATTTCCGACCTTCATCTCGTATTCAAACGAATTAGTTATCTTGTCATAGATCTTTACAAGCGCAGATATCCCTGTCACGTCCAACGTGTTTATGATTCGCTCTTCCGGCTCACTCAATGCATATTTTGCAAACAGTCTTTTGTGTGAAAGATACTCTGTAATCTCGCCTGCGTCTTTCATGAGTCTCTTTGCATTTTTCTCATCGACTTGTATCTTCCACCACAAATCAAAAAACAAAATTTTATTTGATATTTCAGAGCCGAGCTTTGACATCCTTGTCATTAGAGACGTCGCCTCATCTGATTGAGTGTCTGAGGAATATGACAGTGATGCATAACCCCCAACCCTGCTCATGTTTTCAGAAATCCTCTCCACCTGATGAAGGATGTCCATAAACTCTTTGGATGACATTTTTGGATTTAATTTTGATTTAATTTTTTCAAACTTTTTTGCCTGATCTTCTATTTCCTGAATCTGCTTTTGGAATGCAGCACTTTTTGGATTCTTTACCAGTTCTGACAGATCCCATTTGCCTGACTGATATGATGACATCTGAGTCTGCTGTTCTGTGACTACTAAAAAATGAAATGGTGCTTGGATGCCTGCATAATTTCTGAAATTTGTTTCAAAAAACGGAGACATTCACCAAAAATTTCCTTTTTATGGTCTTTTTGAGAACTTATTCCTGCTCGATCTAGGCTCAATTTCTGCTAAAAATTATCAAATAAATCGGTTATTATAGGAAATCAACAACACAATATTGAATTCCTTTGGTTTTAGAAATTATTAAAGCAGACTCGACATGTGGTCGTTGTGGAAAGAACTCCATGCTGGCAGACAATGTCACTGGGGAGAGATTCTGTGGAAAATGCGGTTTTGTTATTACTGAGACTTTGCAGGATTCTGGTCCTGAATGGAGATCGTTTTCAAAAGAAGGCGGCGCAGATCCGACCCGTACTGGTGCCCCAACATCGTTAGCAATGCATGACAGAGGGCTTGCAACAATCATCAGTCCGATGAACAAGGATTCTTCCGGAAAACCTCTTACCTCGACAATGAAGAGTACCATCGAAAGACTGAGAACATGGGACAGCAGAAGTAAGGTTAATGCTTCATCTGACAAAAACCTCAGACAAGCGCTAAGCGAACTATCTACGTTAAAAGACAAACTTTCGTTATCCGATACTGTCATTGAAAAAGCATCATACATTTACAGAAAAGCCTTGGAGAAAGGTCTCGTCAAAGGCCGTTCTATTTCCGCGTTAATTGCAGCATCTCTTTATGCTGCATGCAGGGATACTGAAACTCCTAGAACACTGAAAGACGTTGCTGATGCAGGCAACATTAAGAAAAAAGATATTTCAAGATGCTATAGAATTTTACATCAGGAACTGGAACTAAAAATGCCCGTTGTGGACCCGGTACAATGTGTTGCAAGAATTGCAAGCTCGATTGGAATTACGGAAAAAACAAAACGATTTGCAGTCAAAGTGCTTAGAGATGCACAGGCACATGAGGAATCTGCCGGAAAGGATCCGATGGGATTGGCAGCAGCTGCATTGTACTTGTCTTGCGTGAAAAACGGCGAGGACAAAACTCAGCGAGATATTGCAGAGGCGGCAAATGTTACAGAAGTGACAATTAGAAATAGATACAAAGGCTTGCGATTAGACCAAAACATGGATGTGTTGGGAGGCAAATGAAAACATGACTCAAACTAAACCTATCATTGCAATTGTAAACGTAGTGGCCTCTGCAACGATTGAACAAAAATTAGACCTTGTAGATATTACTAAAAAATTCCCTGCAGTTGAGTACCACCCTGAACAATTCCCTGGCGCCGTTTTCAGACTGAAAAGTCCAAAGACTGCAACACTGCTTTTTGGCTCGGGAAAGATGGTGTGCACAGGCGCAAAATCTCAGGAATTGGCAGAGACTGCAGTTTTTGAAGTGGTGAAAATTTTAAGAAAAGGCAAAATCAAAATCAAGAATGACCCTATAGTTTCAATTCAAAACATTGTATCTTCGATTAATCTTGGAGGCAAAGTGAACTTGGAGCAGGCAGCCAGAACACTTCCTAGAAGCATGTACGAACCAGAGCAATTCCCTGGACTAATTCACAGAATGCTTGATCCTAAAACAGTAATTCTAATTTTTGCATCAGGCAAACTAGTCTGCGTTGGTGCAAAACTTGAAAAAGATGTACATCGCTCAGTCAACCAGATTCATGCTTTGCTTGAAGAAAAAGACTTGATGGTTTACGATTAAAACCGCAAAACCGTATTCCTAAAATCCTGTCTTGAAAATATATCTGACTCAGTAATATTCTTCGTGAATGTAACACCACTTCCAAATTTTTTCTGGAACTGCCTGCATTACCGGATGCCCCGTCTCCTCAAAGTGTTTTGTTGCATGTTTGCCGATTGATGAATCACAACAACCCACATGTCCGCATGCCAAGCACATCCGAAGTGCGACCACGGGAAGGTGTTCCTTGTCGCACTCTTCGCAATTTTTTGCCTTTTGGGTTATTTCTCTCGTGGGAGAAAAATGTTCGCATTCTTTTTGCATTCTAATATTTTTTCAGAGTGTCTTTGTATCTTTTTATCGATTCGATGATCACCGTCTTGGCCTCTTTTGCAGACTTCCATCCCAAAATTTCCACTTTCTTGCCTTCCAAGTCTTTGTAAACTTGGAAAAAGTGGGCGATTTCTGAGCGATAGTGGTCTTCAATTTTAGTGATATCAGTGGTGTGCAAATATCGTGGGTCATTTGTTGCAACACATATGATTTTGTCATCCATCTCCCCGTCGTCTTTCATCTGCAGCAGTCCGATTGGCCTTGCCTCAATTAGAATTCCTGGATATGTGGGATTTGTGACTAGTACAAGTGCGTCAAGCGGGTCCCCGTCATCAGACAACGTTTGAGGAATCAAGCCGTAATCTCCGGGGTAATGAAATGGTGAAAATAACACTCTGTCTAATTTTATCATGTTGTGTTTTTTGTCATACTCGTACTTGTTCATGGAGCCTTTTGGAATCTCTACAACGACATTGATAATTTCTGGAACATCGTTGCCTGATTCTATGTCGTGCCAAAAATTCTTACTCATTTTCTAGCTCTTCGTTTGGATATTCAGTATATGAATTCTATGAAAATAATGACGGTTGATTAAATCAAATCGTTGGCATTTGGAATCACTTTGTAGATTTTTACTGTGTAGTCCCCTTCAAAGATGTTGATTGCCTCACCTGTTTCCAAATCCACATTTCTTACTCTGAATTTGTATTCGTAAGAGCCATCTCCTTTCGCATCTACTTGGGCAAAGTGAACTGGATCCTCTCCTTTGTAAAACTGAATGATTATCGGGTATCTTTCAACCACATCCGAGGCTTCTCCTCTGACAGTCCCCCACGGCAACTTGTTGTCTTTGGGTACGTACATTGTGGTGACTGTTTCCTCCAAACTTATTTTTTCATCAATTGGAGTTACTGTCACTTGGTTTGAGTCTGCAGAAATTTCTCCCGGCACCGTCATTATTCCAAATACTGCAACCATTGATGCAATTAGCAACATGCTTGATTTTGAATTCATTCCATCATCACACTTTCAAAGTCATTTAAAAGATTTGTTATTAATTTGCACTGGTTTTTTAGATTACGGCAGTTCTTCTTCCAAATCGCAGCAAGCCTTGTGGACCCATTGGTCTTTGGAGTTTTTCAAAATCTCTTTGCCTGCTTTAATGACGTCCCCGCATTCGACGCATTTTCCAGTAAACCTTGCCTTCATGCCTTTTCCTCGCTTCAATCTAATTTTAATCAGGCTATTGATCAAACATGTTGTTTTGAAACGTTCAATTGGTTTTAAAAATTGAAAATTATGCCTGTTTTAAGCCTGATTTTGTAACAAAAAGATATTACATTAATCGATCACATGATTTTTTACAACTCTGATTGCAGTTGTTATTAAATCCGCATCTGGATTTTATGCATTCATCATAATCGTATTCGGCAGGCTCATCCGTCTTTTGGATTTTGATGGTTGGCACTGTTTTACGTTTGAGCAAAACTTGGGAATTTTAGGCGTTTTTCTACGAATTCACCCTTTTTTGAAATATTTTTTCAGTTAATATTTAATGACTGGTGCTTGCAAGGAATGGTATATGGATTCCACGGATGTAGTAGATGAGGTAAATTCTCTGCTAAAACTGGGTGTTGGTGACCCGTACCGATTAGAGCATATCAAACAGACCTATGTGCAAAATCAAAAAATCTGGATCACAGATGAGAATTATCTAAAACGTCTGAGGGAAAAGTATCTTGTCAAACACAATTCTGATATTCAAACTAACAATGAAATTGTTTTTGAAAACGAACCTGAAGATAAATCGACCATTCACTGTTGGAAGTGTGGGAAAAAGGGCCCACTGGGTGCTAATTTCTG
>JAPFQF010000012.1 GCA_029255365.1 Candidatus Nitrosopumilus sp.
GCAGATTCTAAACTGCTCTTAAAGGAAATGTGCTGTGAACCACTCGCTAAAGCTTCGTGATTTCCTGCTTCAACGACCGAGCTTTTGATCTCTGTAAGCGTGAATTCTCGCAGTTAATCACTTGTAAACTTCCTTTCTGTGTTCAAATCTAAGTAAATACAAAACCGTTCCTTGATATGCATAGATGAGCCTGTAGGGTTTTATGTAAATGGTTCTCTCACCTTTTAGATCATGTCTTAGCGGTTTTCCCAACTCTGGAGAATCCATTATGTTTTCTATCTGTTTTTGCAGTTTTTCTTTTAATTTGCCATCTTTGATTTTTGTGACTTCCTTTCTGAATTTGTCAGACCATACTACTTGCGAGATTACCATTTGGCAAATTCTGCAATGAATTTGGAGGTCTTGGCTTTTCCGCCACTGCCACTTTCTATTTCTTTCCAGGCATCATGGATTGATTTCAGTGTTTTAATATCATCCTGACTTAGTTGCTGGTTTATCTTTTTTAAAACAATCAAACCTTTTTTTTCAGTTATCGCAAATACATTTCCATCCTTTATGTCGAGCTTTTTTCTCACCATGTTTGGTATCACTATCTGTCCTTTGCTGCTTATTGTGGCGAACACGGTTTCATTTGGCATATTGTAAGATTGTCTTACTGCATATTAAAGGTGTTTGTCGTTGAGGCAATGTAGAAACTGAATTTTGCCACATTTGAGACGGTACGCAACCTAGAGTTTTAGCTGACCTCAGGTCATGATCCTGTGAATAGATTCAGTTATCTTTCTTATTCATACATGTGTTGCCAGTGGAACTGACTAGGAAAAAGATATCTGAGATCAGAAAAAAGATTGAAGAGAAAAACTCTGTGTTTGCAGAAAAGAGGTACCTGGACTCTATGGTTCTGCCCTCAAAAATCATTGGGAGGGAAAAGCAGGCAGAGAAGCTGTTGTCTCATATTATGAGCCTAGAGGATGGCTTTGTCGTACCGTTTGTGTCAGTTTATGGGAGAAGCGGCTCTGGCAAGAGTACCGTTGTAAAGTTTGTATGCGGGAATTTGCTTGATCTGATCTCATTTAGGTTTGTGAATCTGCGCAAGGCAAGAACAGTATTTGGATGTGCCAACATGATTCTCGGTAACCTTGACGGAGAGTCCCTGTCAAGTGCGCAGGGACTAAACAAGGCAGTTGACTGCATACAGTCCCAGATAGAAGACATACTGAGAAAGGATGAAAAAAAGTACTTTGTGCTGGTGCTAGACGAGTATGATGTCATATTTTCTGATGGCAGGGGCAATCCGTCAGACTTTGTATACAAGCTATTGCAGATGGAGGAGAACTTGCGCGAGAGGGGATTGTGGGTCTGCATATTGACAATTTCAAACAATGCATTGTACGAGTATGAGCTAGATGATCGTGTCAAGTCAAGGATGGGCTCAGCTGAGATTCACTTTACGCCGTACTCAGAAGATAACGTGTTTGGCATACTATATGACCGCGCAAAAAAGGCATTCAAGATAAGATTGGACAGGGACGTGCCGAACCATTGCGCAAAGCTTGCATCATCAGATCATGGCGATGCAAGACGCGCACTTGACTTGCTGCGGGTTGCAGGGGAGATTTGTGACGGGGTGATAAAAAAAGAAGACGTTACAAAAGCCCAAAAGATAATCCAAAAAGACAGAATAGATGAGATTGTTGCAAATGCGTCATACCACATGAGG
>JAPFQF010000034.1 GCA_029255365.1 Candidatus Nitrosopumilus sp.
AAGGATTTTTGGAGAGCGCTGATTCTCTATGGGAGCAACATGTCGACATACAAGATGGGGTTGGGACATTTACTCATCAACTATGCAAACAAAAACTTGCAAAAAGTACCGTTGCGGGATTTGTCTGAGGACTTTCTTACTCTATACCAAGACAGGACAAAGAGTGGAAAACCGCAAGGAAGAAGACAGATGGTTGACGGGGTTGAAAAGGGGCTGACATATGTCGAACAAGAAGCTATGAAAATGGAACAGGACGACAAGAGCAGAGAAAAATCAGTTGATGCCGTATTGAAAAACTCTTTAGAAAACATGGTATTAAAGAAATTTCATACTTTGTTCAAAAGACAGATTCCAGAACCGTTCTATGTCACAACGGACAGTCATTTGATATTGCAAGACAGTCTTTTGAATTTGTTTACTGACAGACAAAACTCTGTAATGGATTCGGAACTGTCATCAAGATGGGATCTTTTGGAATTTGGATTTGGAAATGTGCATTCTGATGAATCACTTGAGATAGATGAGAACTTGGAATTTGTCATACAGAAAAGACAGAGAACACAGATTTCCAGACTTCGCCCTGTTTTAAACGGCTATCAGAACAATGCATGCTTTTACTGCGGTACGGAACTGTTCGATCCGATACACGTTGATCATGTAATACCACATACTGCAGTACAGCATGATGAGATTTGGAACTTGGTACTGTCTCACGAGCAGTGCAATTTGTGGAAGACGGATTTTTTGCCTCAGAAGCACTTTGTTCAGAGGTTAATCAACAGAAACGAGTCTGTTCTCAAAAGTGACCTGCCGTTAAAAGAGGAACTGAAAAAGGTGCTTGGAATTACGCCTGAAGAGAGGAATGAAAGGGTATGGGGTCAATATTCAATTGCAAAGAACAAGGGGCTCAAAATCTGGGAGGGGGATGAAAAGTTTGATCCTGCACAAGATAACTTCTATAAACAAATGATTCGCATTTCAAATGATTCGTTTTGGGAGCGCAAATTTGACAAAATATCATAAGGCAGTCAGGGACAAGATCCCTGAAATCATCAAGAAAGACGGCTATACTTGTAATGTGGAGACATTATCGGATGAGAAATTTTTAGTGGAAATTGAAAAGAAACTATCTGAAGAAGTCGCAGAGTATCAAAATGACAGCAAACCTGAGGAATTGGCAGATATTTTGGAGGTAATTTATCGAATTGCAAAACTTCGAGGGATATCAAAAGAGGAACTGGAGAAGATTAGGGTGAAAAAAGCTGAAGAGAGAGGGGGATTTGAAAAGAATTTGTTTCTAATTGACACTGACAAATCCGAATAGGCTATCTAAACTCTATAATCGCACAAAGTCTTCAAATTGCACGCATTGGCATTATCAAAAAGTAAGAATTAATTCCAAAAACATGATGTTTAATTATCAATAGTGTTTACAGTCTGTGATGAGTGACGAATTTACTAGTCACTTTACGGATACAAAATTAAACTTAAATGAGTCTAGCCTAGAGATTTCTTCGTGGGCTCGGAGCTCAGCTTGGCTGGAGCGTTCGACTGATAATCGAAAGGTCATGTGTTCGAATCACATCGGGCCCATTTTTCATTATTTTAAATTTTGAGAGATAGTTTGAGACCATTGTAAAATATCTCCAATTTTTTCAGATGTCAAA
>JAPFQF010000013.1 GCA_029255365.1 Candidatus Nitrosopumilus sp.
AGGTTCCATATTCGTTGATTTGTCGGACTTTGTTAAAAACTAATACAATTAGCTTTTAAGTGAGAATTTACGGAAAAAATTATTGAATAAAATTTTCTTGATCCTGTCAGTCTCATTACTTTTAGTTGGTTTTGGAACCAACGCATTTGCTCAAGAAATTGGAATTAATAAAAATAACATGGTAAATCCTGTAGCTGTTTTAGAAACCAACTCCGGAAACATTACGATAGAATTTTTTTATGACGATGCACCAAAACACGTTGAAAATTTTATCAAACTATCTCTATCTGGATTTTATGACGGGACTGTTTTTCATAGAATCATTCCTGGATTTATGATTCAGGGCGGCGATCCAAACACACTACATCCTGAGAATTCTACAAATGTTTGGGGACAAGGGGGACCAGGATACAATATTGGCGCCGAATTTAATAATATTAAACATAATCGTGGAATTGTTTCAATGGCGAGAACAAATGATCCAAATGGTGCTGGTTCTCAATTTTTCATAGTTCATCAAAGTGATGACAGTTATGAGTTATCTCTTGATGGTAAATATTCAGTATTTGGTAGAATTGTAACTGCAGAAAGTTTTGAAACTCTAGACAAAATTGCATTAGTTGACACCGAAAATAAAGGTATTAGAGACAATCCAATAAATCCTGAACAAGTAAAAATTGCAAAAATTACAATAGTCAATCGCTCAGACGTGCCGAATCTTCTTGAATTGCAGGAACCAGAACGTACCGAATCGACGGTAACCCCGTCAACCGGCAATCAAAAATATGAAAGCGCCGAGCACGAGATAGGATTTAGTGTGCCTGAGGGATGGTTGTTGCAGACACGGGACAAAACACAACAAAACTCCCCTGACGTTGTTGCAGTCGGACCTAAAATCGGACTGGTAAACCCTGTAATTTCCTTAACAGTGCAAGAAACCAATCAAAGAACACTTGATGATCTTATCTCTGAAAAAACTGAAACGCTAAAACCTGCAATAGGATCAGGGGACCTGAAAGTCATTTCACAGGAAAAAACAACTATCAATGAAAATGAGGCATATGTTATTTTGGCAGAAGGATCTTTTTCCGCAAACGGCGAAATTTTTGATGTTAAATTTAAAGAAATTATGATTTATGACACTGAGAAATTCTACACCTTTGCATATAGTAATGGATTTGATGATTTTGACTCTCAACTTCCGAGATTTGAAGAGACACTCGGTTCTTTTGAAATGTTATCACAAGACAAATCTATAGATGAATCAACTAATACATCGACTGAAGGAGGTGGGTGTCTAATTGCAACTGCCACGTTTGGCTCAGAACTTGCACCACAAGTTCAACAACTTAGAGAGTTTAGAGATAATACAATTCTGTCAACTGAATCTGGAACCGCGTTCATGAGCGGATTTAACCAATTCTACTATTCCTTTTCGCCTGTAATTGCTGATTTGGAACGTGAAAACCCTCTTTTCAAAGAAGCTGTGAAACTCTCGATTACTCCAATGCTGTCCACACTATCAATTCTAAATTATGTCGAAATTGATTCTGAAGAAGAAATGCTATCTTATGGGATTGGAATAATTTTGATGAATGTCGGAATGTATTTTGCAGCACCGGCAATTGTTATTTATAAAATTAGAAAATAACTTTCTTTTTACCAAACATCATCTACTTCGTCGAGTAGTTTGTATTCTTTCTCAGTCTCATGTTTCATTAGTTTTAGCCTTGAAATGTCTCTATCGAAGAACAAATCTATTGTCCAATCAAGAAATATGCGAGTTTTTTTATCAAACGTTGTGATTTTTGAGAGGTATATGTTTCTCCAAATCAGCCAAGCCCAAAATCCAGAGATGTTCATTCCCAAAAATGTGGCAATTCCTGATCTTTTTCCAATAATTGCCATCTGTCCCTTAGAGTGGTAAACAAATTTTTCTTTTTCAGAATTTTTAATCAACGAGATTAGATTTTTAGCGGCAATTTTTGCTTGAGCTTCTGCAATTTGCGCGGTTGGAGGTATAGGTCTCTGTGTTTTTGGATCAATGTGCAATGCGCAATCGCCTATTGCAAACACTCCTGGAAATTCTGTAACCTCTAGATAGTCATTTACTACAACTTTTCCTTTATCTGTCTTGAACATCGATCTCTTGATGGTGTTAACTGGAGTAACTCCTGCAGTCCAAATCAGTGTCTTTGTAATTATTGAATCAATTTCAGATGAATCAATTGAATCCTTTGGATTTTCATCTAGTGATTTGATGGTAACCTCATTTCCATCAAAGCTTGTAACTGCAGTTTTCAGTCTGATTTCTATTCCTCTTTCCACCATCTTGTCTTTTGCAAAGTCTGCCAGTTTTTTGTTAAATCCGGGCAAAATCATCCCCAGAGCTTCTAGAACGATTACTTTGAGATCCTCCTTGCGAATATTGGGATAGTGTTTTCTTGCATCCAAAATAAGGTCCATCAATTCTCCCGCGGTTTCAATTCCTGCAAATCCGCCTCCAACAACAACGAAATTCAAAAAGCTTTTTCGGAGAATGGGGTTGGTCTCGTTTTCAGCTTGCTCAAGCATATCGATAATTCTGTTTCTTAGAACTACCGCGTCATTGAGCGTCTTCATCGTATATGCGTTTTTTTCAACATCTGCCATTCCAAAAAAGTTGGTTTCACTACCTAGCGCCACGACTAAAAAATCATAATGCATTGAGATGCCTCTTTTATCCCTCGTTCCCCACAATGTGACTAATTTTCCATAGGGATCGATGTTTTTGACTCTGCCTTCATAAAATTTTGTTTTTTTACAGATGGTTCTGATTGGCAAAACAATGTGCCTAGTTTCAATCATTCCAGATGCCACCTGTGGCAACATCGGTGTAAACAACAGAAAATTATCTTCACTTATCATTACTATCTCCGTTTCTGGGTCTTTCCCAAACTCCGATTCCAACTTCCTGGCACATTCCACCCCTGCAAATCCCCCACCCAAAATCACAATTTTCTTCTTATTTTTTGCCAAACGTGAACTCTTCACAGACTGGCTGAATATATGCTATAAGAACAATTTTCACCAAAATGGCTGGTATTCTCAGGCCCTCATAATATCCGAATGCAGAATATCATAGGCCCTTGACGAATCCCTTTCATTCAGAATTATTATGATGCTATCTTGACTGAAAAACGCATTTACCAGCTCTATTCCATTTGCATGTAACACTTCGGCGACATAAGACACAACGTCTGTTTGATTTTGACCGCCTGGAATTGAAACCCTGATTTTTGCAAGACCTGTACTGAACATGTCGTCTCTTGCCGAGACACTGCTGAAAATCTGCCTGATATCTTCCATATCCTCTGTAAGAAATCTAAACGAGTCAGAGAGTCGGAAGAACTCATAGTTACTAGTTACCTTGGAGAATTTATCCAAGATTGCCATTGGATCCATTTGATTTGAATCCTTGATTGAAAACTTGACATCCATTATCCCATCAGTTAGTACCAATCTTGCGTTTTTCAAAACCGATTCTTCCTTTACCTCATTTTTAATTTCAAACGAATCAGCAAATCTTTTGATTGCAACTACTACAGTGTTGAGGTTGACAGAATTTCCTAGAATTTTTTCTATCTCTGGTTGAAGTTTTACTGCCAGAGCTGTATAGTTTATCAAATCCATTTTCATGCAATCATAGATTGAGCGATTTCTGGTGATGATTTCTTTTACGACTTCTGGAATGGATACACTTGAAAGCCTCATTAAGATTATTATAATATGTCAGTTATAATAGGATTATGTAAGAATTCAAATAATTATTCATAATATTTATATAATGTAATATATATTACATATGATAGATAAATATGACAAACTTTTTTGATAGTGAATTTGATGGAATTTTCAAAAGAATGTCAAACTCGTTTTTTAACATAGATGATATTTTTGAAGAATTCAGGGGAAATGGTTCCGAATCTGGCCCATATTGTTACGGTTATACAATGACCGTTGGTCCTGACGGAAAACCTGTAGTAAAAGAATATGGAAACGCCAAACCTGGACTGCTTCCAACCTCTGATATACGAGAACCACTTGTCGACACAATTGTCGATGAAAAAGAAAAAGTAGTGAAACTCATAGCTGAGATGCCAGGAGTTGAAAAATCCGACGTCAAAATTGTTGTCGAAAACAAGACGGTCAATCTTTCAGCAGAACACAATGATAAAAAATACCATGTGAGAGTTCCTGTACAACACAAGGTTGATGAAAACTCTGCAAAAGCCTCTTACAAAAATGGAGTTTTGGAAATAGTCTTCAAACTACTTGAAGAGGAAAAGCCAAAAGGCAAAACGGTGGAGGTTGAATAATCCCTCTGATTTTTGAGGTAATGATATGAGTGAAATAATTTTAAAAATAAATGAAATTCCACAACAGCATGTTGGAAGAGGTAGAGCAATCGTTGATCCCAAAATTATCGAGGATCAAAAATGGAATACGGGACAAATCCTAGAGCTAACGTACCACAAAAAAACACATGTAAAACTTTGGCCAGGCATGCCTGAAGAATACGGTTCGGGCATGATCAAAATTGATGGAATGACAAGATCTGATCGATGCTGTGGGCAGGGTAAGGCCTCGAAAAAAAGAGGCACCACCTTGATCCATAAAATAGTCTAAATACTAAGAAAAACGACGTGAATTATGAAACTCTATCTTGACTTTGAACCGTGCAAAGAATGCAATACCATGATGAATGAATTAAGCAGTCCTGAAATGCTATTTGCAGATGATAAAACTAGAGCAGATGAATCAGCAAAGTTTCTCAGACACCTAACGTACAATCACAACGAAGTAGTTCAAGCTGTTATGGAAGATCTTCCAAAACAGAAGAGAGATCAAGAACCTGATTTTTACAAATAATCTTTTTCATTATTAGAAATCAATAATCATGTTCAAATACAAAACTACTGTAATGTCTCTGTGAAACTATGATATGAAAACCAGTCTTATTTTTGGCATGATTGCCCTGCTTGCATCTGTTGGTTTTTTACAAACCACGTTTGCCATTGAGACAGAGCCAGGACCGCCACAAATTCCAGAACCCAGCCCTGTCCCAGAACCAATTAGAACGCCAAATCCTCCACCTGCACCAGATCCTTTTCCAGGGGAATCTGAGTCAGATAAAGTAAAACGGTTAACTGAGGAAAATGATAATTTAAAACAACAGAACAATAATTTGCAGAGCCAGATATCTTCTCTAAAAAATGAAAAGTCGAGATTACAAACAGAAATATCGGAACTAAGTAATTCCATACGGAATCTGAAGGAAATAACATTGGAGCAAATTCGAGTGATATTGGAACTGGCAAATCGACTAAAAGATACAGTATTTGAAAAAATATCTTCTCCTACAATTGCATTGTAGGATTTTTTTGGAATAATCTACTCATCTAGCTTTAATGTTTTCTTGATCAGGACGACCCTGTTTCTGATTGTAACATCACTTACTCCAGATTCCGCTGCAAACTTTTTTTGACTGATTTTTTCCCCATTCGTAATGCATGAGATGTATAGTGATGCAGCAGCTTGTGCTACGGGGTGTTTTCCGGCAGTAATCTGTTCTTTTTCACAGAGGCTCAGTATTTTGAATGCGTCTCGTTTTGTCTTCTCTCTCAGATTCATGTTGTTTGATATTTTTGAGATAAACGACGACGTGTCGTACTGATTAAGATTCAATTCAAGCTTTTTGATTATAGTTCTCAAGTCTCGGGAGAGCACCCTTCTTTCGACATTTCCAGCTTCTGCAATATCGTCCAGCGTTCTGGGGATGTTGTTCTCTCTACATGCCGCATAAAGTGAGGCCGCAATCAGCGATGCCGTGGTTCTTCCCCTGGTTAATTTTGCACTAACCACTTTTCTGTAAATATAGGCTGCATTTTCTACAACATTGTTTGATATTCCTAACTTGGTTTTCATTCCGTGAAGCAAAGTGAAGGCCTTGCTAAAACTTACAGTCTTTCTTGATTTACTTCTTTGATCCCAAGTTCGTAATCTGTTGAATTCGTATTTTGTTTTGCTAGACAGTGTTTTTCCAGTTGCATCTTTATTCATACCAATCACAGTTGATAACCCCGTGTCATTCATTGTTAATGATGTGGCAGGACCCGTTCTTGATAGTTTCATAAAGTCTTCCGAGCTGTAACCGTTGTTTTCATATGATGCATCAGCCATATTTTGCAATAGGATAAGACCGCATCCCCCACAAACAATTTCCCCTCTTTCAGAATCTGTTATCGCAGGATAGGTTTCGCAAGCATCTAGTTGACACTTGACATCATAATCATTTGAATAATTTTCTATCACTATTGACTATTATTGGTGATTAAAAGATAAAAACAATATGGTTTAGGTAATTTTGTAATCAAAACTAAACTCTGCAAACCAAAAGTTCCTAGAATTTTCTCAAAAATTAATTCTTAATTGAGGTATGACCCACATTGTAATAAACGTTAAAAATGAAAATAATTTTTTTAGTCTACTTTCTAATTGATTCTAAAGAATGTCCACGATTGGTAATCATTTGAGTAACAGCCTCAACGGTATAATCAATTCCATGTTCTTCTTCAAAATGATTTCTTAGTTTTTCAATTGTAGCTATGGATTTTGCTTCGTCAATAACATATTCACATTCAAAACCATAGTCATCACATCTCAACTTTAATGTCATTCAGTTTGGAAAAAATATCAAAGCTATAAAAACTGTGAATATACCTTTCTAAATTAAACCTGATCAGGCACAAATTACGCCTAAAATTATACAAATAGCACTAATAATGCCAATTAGTTTCAAATGATTGGATGAAAGGTCTGGAATTTGTTTTTCTCGCAGTAGGCTCTGTACTTGGAGCATATCTGAGACTCAAAATCATCGAATCTCCTTTACTTTTCAATACGATACCTGTCAATGTTTTGGCAGTCAATGTACTTGGGGCATTTGTCCTTGGTGCCTTCATTATAATGTCTCAACAATGGCACCTCGATGGAAAATATTCTCTTTTTGCTGCCATAGGATTCTGCGGTTCGCTTACCACGATGTCTGGTCTTGCACTAGAATCCAACACCCTCCTTGAACACAGTCATTATGTGACGTTTGCAATCAATTTGATAGCTAACATTGGCCTTTCAATTGCAGCATTGATTGGTGGAAAGTCATTAATGAGCGCGATTATTAATAATTAATTAGAAATGGTCTATTCGTATCAAGTTGTAAAGTTTCAAACAATCTCCTTTGTGCAGGGAACCCATTGGTCTCAATCGGTGGGAGACAAAGGCATTCTTTATAAATCACTTAAGGATCCATACTCAAAGCTCATTGTCCAATCTTCTAACGGCTCAAAAAAACTATACCATGTTCCAAAAGACAGAACGGTTGTCGTAACAAACGACATTATACATTTCCTAGGCGAAATAGCCTGATTACTTGAAAAACTGATCGACTTGATCCCTGAATTTGAGAGACATTTTTCCAAATTCTGTAAAATCATCCGCCACCGGGTATTTCATTTTCATTGCATACTGGTTGACAAATATTGATAGCGCACTTCCAATAATTAGATTGTATACTCCGTCGGCAATATTGTTTGAATATGGAAATGCCACTCTGATAAACGGTAAATATGTCTCAGTTTGAGAAATCATTAATTTGATGTGTTTTTCAACAAACTCTTCTATGTCTTTAGGAATTGCCATGACTATTCTTGTGTATTGATTTCTTATAAATAGGACTTTAATTCCTAGGCGTGGTTATATTGCAATCTGGGCCAAGTATCTTTCTTTTCCTTTTCTGCTTCTTGGGAGACATCTGAGCTGTCTATTACAACACGGACAAATTATTCCCTCAAATTCTACAAACACTTCGCAGTGATTGCATCTTTTTTGTCCAGCAGCATATCTGCCAATCTCTGTCGGTTTTAGAGCCTTGTATTTTTTACATTCTCCAATGCAATAAGTCATGAAATACTAAGAAACTATCTAAAGATAAAACGTTTGATTGCACTGCACTCATATTTTCAAATTTGATTTAAATGAAATTGAATTTATACCGCCAATTTTACTTTTCATTGTTGCTTGAATTAGACAAGAAGATATTTGGAAGCATAACCACTAAAGAAATCATAGGCGCTGATCCGCCCGCATTCCCTGATACCAAGGAGAATCTTGAAAACGAACTTGCAACATTGCTTGCAGAGTTGGAATCAGTACCAAAAGTAAATCTTGAGAAACTCTTGGAAGAACAAAAAATTGCTGAAAACCATATCAACAGCAGACCAGGCGCCATGGCATTGGCCCAAAATAAAATTCAACTGTTCAACGAATATAACGAAAAATATGTTAAATCGATAAAGGAAAAATTATAATTTAAAATTGCCTAGTTGTTAGTTGCTGTTATTTTTTGGTTTATCCGATTTTTCCTTAACAAATCCGCCCCAATGCCATCCTCTGCAGTGATATCCGATATTTTTTCTGCATGGAACCATCTTTAGGCTCTATGTGATTTTTAAATAACGTATTTCAACCAAGTATCATGAGCGCCTCAGGTCAACTTCGTGCTGATCACGATCAAGTTAGGCGTTTAGAAAAAATAATATCAAAATGTGCGGCTGAACTATACAAAGGCACCGAAATTCCCTTTTCGGATCTGACAAAAATTACCGTGGTCATTTCAGAATTTGTCGATACCATTCACCATGCAAGGGAAGAAGATTCGTATTTTCCATGCGTTGCAAGCTATGATACTCTGAAAGAAGAAATTCGAAAATTTATGATTGAGCATGAATTTGGAAGGAATATTGCCAGACAAATATCACACCATCTAAAAAGATGGAGGAACGGGGAGGATGCACAAGAACCTGTATCAAGATATCTGAGAACATATGCCGTATTTCTCAATGATCATCTCAACAAGGAAAACAAATTCTTTGACGTTGCAGAAGCCGAAGTTTTATCCAAGGAGGAAGAAATTGAAATGTATGAACAGTACAGATCAGTTTTTGCAATAGTAAAAAAAGTTAAGGAACTGATTGCGGATATTGATTATTTGGAAAATCAACCTTGGGCTAAAAACTAACGTAAGCTCTTTATGGGTTATTCAGATATTTTACTTATGAAACCTTTCATTCTTTGGATGACTGGTCTTCCTTGTTCAGGAAAGACTACGATTGTAAAAGATTTGCAAAAAGATATTCCAAATTTGGCAATGCTTGACGGTGATGAACTGAGAGAATGGTTCTCCCCAAAAGACTTTTCAAAAGCAGGACGCGATGAGCACAACAAAAAAGTTGCTCATTTGGCAAAGCTTTTGCTAAAACACGGCGTTTCAAGCGCAGTGTCACTCGTATCTCCGTATCTTGAGAATAGAGAAAGTGCTAGGGAAATTATCAATGCAGGTGATCAGTTTGCAGAATGTTATGTAAAATGTTCACTAGAAAAATGTGAAGAAAGAGATGTCAAAGGTATGTATGCCAAGGCTAGAAAAGGAGAAATCAAGGGATTTACAGGAATTGATGATCCTTATGAAGCTCCGGAAAAAGCAGATTTGGTTGTTGATACAGAACATGATTCGCTTTCGGACAGCGCACAAAAAGTAAAGGACTTTCTTAAGGGAAGAAACCTACTTTAATTTTTTAAATTCTTCAACTATTTTATTGTGAACTAACCCGTTTGTAACGAGAATCCCATTTTGATGATACACATCTCTGTTATTGTATGTGATGTCATTTCCTGACATGTCTGTCATTTTACCTCCGGCTTCTGAAATTATGCAGTATGAAGCGGCCGAATCCCACTCTTTCATTTTATTTGTAGTTGTAATGTATGCCTCAGCTTCGCCGGAGCTAATCTTTCCGACTTTTAACGAACTGCCAATACTTGTAAAATCCTCAATGCCTAATTTTTTAATAAATGATTTTTCCTTGTCTGACAAATGGTGTCTTGAACCCACAGTCCTGCACTTCGGAACTTCTGAAATTTTTGTCACTGAAATTTTTTGCCATTCTTCATTTGAAAATCTAAATGCCCCGCTTCCTTTTTGGGCTGCAAACAATGTTTTTTCTGTGGGCCATCCGATTACTCCCAGAATTGGCTTTTTGTTTTTAATTAATGAAATCATAACTGTAAATTCACCTGTTTTGTCAATGAAATCAGAGGTTCCGTCAAGCGGATCTACAATCCAAATTGTCTCTTGTGACAATCTGCGCAGATCGTCTTTATCTTCTTCAGATAAAATCCAGTGTTTTGTTTGTGACAGAATTTTTTTGATGACTTCGTTACTCTTCAAATCCGCATCTGTGATTGGGGAATTATCGTTTTTTGTAGATGTTTTGTAATCTTTCTGATAAATCTCTAGAATTGCTTTGCCAGCTTCGATTGCAGCCTTGATGGCAATATCTAGTTCGGGAATCTTGTCGGAAATGGGAATATCTTGCAACTGAAATTACCTAGGTTGTAAGTTCTGGCTTTAACGTCCAAACAACCCCCAGCATGATGAATGGAATTGACATTACTCCGATGATGGCAAGTATAGTGTTGAATTGTGCCGTTGATATGTCTGGATTGTTTACTATCCATGGCAAAGGCAATGTTATGACAACCCAAATGATTCCTAAGAGTAGAATTAGTTTTGCTTTTGATTTTCTATCTTTCATCTCCTTTTCTCCTTTGGAGTTGTATTAAATTCATGTGAATTCATTTTATTGATTCCCCTCCGTCCACAGTCAGTATTGCACCCGTGGTCCATGACGCATCATCTGATGCAAAATATAGAACCGCTTTTCCTATTTCCTCAGGCTGCCCAATTCTTCCAATTGGATGCTCACTGTCCATGAATTCCTTGTCTTTCTCAGTTTTCAAAAACGGTTTTGTCATGTCAGTATCTACTACCCCAGGGCAAATACAGTTGACTCTAATTTTGTCTTTGGAGTATTCGAGAGCCCAGCATTTAGTTAGCAGAATCAATGCGGCTTTTGATGCGGAATATGCATCTGCATTGAATCCTTGATATGCCTTTATTCCGGCATCCGATGAAATGTTAATTATTGAACCAGATGTTTTTTGCAAATGAGGTATGGCCTCCTTGGTAAATCTAAACTGGCCTGTAAGATTTACATCCAAAACCTCATTCCATTCATCTTCGTCAATTTCATGCAATTTTTTTATTTTTGGAAAAATTCCCGCATTGTTGACAAGAATATCCAGTTTACCAAATTTTTCAATTGTGTTGCTTACAACATTTTTTACATCATTTGTATTTCTAATGTCAGCTGCAATACCTGTCGCATTGGGAATTTCTTTTACTGCGTTTTCCAACCTTTTTTCATCTTTTGCAGTAATTACAACTGTAGCCCCGTTTTCTGATAGAATTTTTGCAGTCGCCAACCCTATCCCACGACTGCCGCCAGTTACTAATGCAATTTTGCCAGATAATCTCAATAACTGTTTAGAGCAAATTTAGTAATTTATAGATCCATTAATTTATGACCAAGTATAAGAATTATATAAAAAATAATAATTTATTGTAAAATTTAATATTAAATTTTAAATACTTCAAGTTACTATACTTAACAATGTCGAAAGATGTAATTGCTATCGACTAAACATGCGTTGCCCCGCAGAACGAAAAATGTGTTCAGTTGTTTGACAACTGACTAAGAGAGGAAATCTCTCATTGTTCTGTAACAAAGGGGTACACGCCTTTTAATTTTCTAAGATATCCACAGACACAGATCCTAGTGTTTCCGTGTTTGGATTAATTGTAATTGAGAGTTCCTGCATTTCTAAAACAAAAATATTCTTCTGTCCGTCATAATCCCATGTAAAATACTCTGAGATTCCAGTTTGATGTGACGTTCCTATCAGCTTAAAATCTTCAGAATAATCAAACGTATCTCCACTCAATGTAATTGATAAAATTTTTGGGCTGCTGCCGTTAGGAACAAATCTGAACAAATATTCTCCTTTCTCCAGAGTAAATTTTTCAGTATAAACACCATTGACGTATAGATCAGGATCTGCAAGTGTTATGTGAAATAAAATATTGGTCTTTTCGCCAGTTTCATTTGAAGAAAAACCCACCAAAACTATTACCAATATGACAACCATGGAAATCATGATTATTTTTTTATTCAATAAAATATTCATTAAATTCTATTATAAAAATAAATTTTCTATCAATACGCTTAATTTTGTAACAATTATACATTTTTTGTAAATGGGTTTTACTTGTAAGAGATGCGATTCTATGTCTCATCTGGGAACAGACAGAGAGATAATTTGCGAAAATTGCAAGATTCATCTAGACCTGCTAGACCAACAGATGAGGGTCAATCAAAAAAGAATAGATAAACTTGAAGAGCATAAGAGATATGAATTGGAAAATCCCAAATCAGAAAATCCAGAAACGCGCTTAGAAACCATGAAGCGATTGGAGTATAATTTACAGCTAGAGTATAAGAAGCGCGACGGAATCATAAAAACAATGAATTTAAAATCTGCATTCTGAACCTTTCTGTCCTAATCTGAAACCATGCCTTTTTTTTGGAAAGACTCTTTCAGTATTTTCAAAGATTAGGTGGTGTTTTATTGCTCAGGAAGGAATGCTTGGAATGCTTTGTCTTGCTTAGTTATTTTTGATGTTCTGTAAACCATTTTTTACACCGGAAATTAAGTACGCATTTTAGAATTCAACTCATGCCTGGTTTATCCGACAAATGGACAAAGCAATCAAAGCCCAGCATTGCTGAACAAATCAATGACACTATCAAGCCTAAAGGTGCCTTGAAACCAAGAGTTCAGGAAGGAATCAAAAAGTTACAATTACAAATTAAAAAATTAGATACCATGCTATCAAGTTTACAAGCACGCGATGCAAAACTATTCCAACGAATCGTAGTTGCGATACAAACACACGACAACCATACAGCCAAAGTTCTTGGAAATGAGCTAGGTGAAGTAAGAAAAGTGACAAAAATTCTAAGCAGTGCCAGAATTGCATTAGAACAAATAGAATTACGATTATCCACATGCAGTGATCTCGGAGATACCGTGGTAGCCATGATGCCTACAATGGGATTGATGAGGAATCTCAAGTCATCCCTTGGAAAAGTTATGCCGGGAGCTGAGCAAGAAATTGGCCAGATGGCAGAAATGCTTGGAGGCTTTATGACGGAAAGTTTCTCAGGGGATGCGGCATTTGGAATGGATACGACAACCAACGCGGAATCTGAAAGTATACTGAAAGAAGCCGCTGCCGTTGCTGAAAGTTCAGTAGGACAAATGTTCCCTTCAGTTCCAACAGATACTCACCAAGCAACCAGCAGCAAATATTTTTAATTTAAATTCTTTATTCGTTGAATGAATCTCTGGACTCTTTAATTTTCTTAACTCTACTACCTTCGTCATCAATTATTCTGTCAACACCAGAAAGTCTCTCTCTTAATGTGTTGATGATGGAACCTACTTCATCTGCCTCGTTTTCTACACGCTGTCTCTTATTGGCAAGTTCTCCAATTCCTCTGCTTTCTTCCTCAATGTATTCGCTAACTTTCTGAAGCTTTTCTTTGAGATTTTTAATGTCAACTGACTCTTCCTCGATATCTTTTTCAAGCAAAGTTCTCTTATCCTTGAGATTCTTAATCATTAAACCGACATAATCTATCGCTTCCTCCAATTTTGCCCGTTTACTCATCAGCTCCCCAATTCCAATTTGACTGGTAGACTCTATTGTAAAGTTGGATTCTTCAGTACTGGCACTCCCGCTTCTCTCTTTTACCATTTCTCCCCCCTCTTCATTTTTGAATTTATCAAACATTTTATGATTTACTTTTTAAAATGGGAATAAAAAGTTACTATGCATCCCAAAGCTGACCTTGTGAATGATTTTTAGTCAATTAAAAAAAATGGCGATATTTCAGCAAATTGAATTTCTAAATAATTGGCTAAAACCAATTACATTTTCAGTATCTGCGGCCTGATCCCCGACATGCAGAATCTTGATATTTTGAGCCAACTCGAGATTTTTGATCATAAAACTCATCAATGAAATTACGACCTTGTTTTCTTCTGATTCCACATCGAATCCAGAAAATACGACTGTGAGGCTTAGTTCCGCATCTGAGAGATCCTCATTCATCACAACTTTCCATAGATTTTCTCCTAACTTTGACGCTTTTCCATCAAAAATGACGATTCCTGCATTATATGACTTGTAATTTACGTATCCCCAAGTCATCTGCTCGTCCATTGATAGGATTCTTTGCAAATCCCCTTCTGCAAGATCATTGGGCAAAGCATAATGGCTGACTTTTATTTTTCCGTCAACCATTTTTTCCGTTATAATTTCCCCAAGTTCTTCAGGATTGACCTCGTTTTGTGCAAATGCATTGGTAACAGACAGGGGCGAAGTCGCAAGCATCAGGAGGATGACTATTCCCTCAATATTGCGAATTTGGCATTTTACCATGTTCAAGACTGTGTCCAAATGATAGATTAGGAACGGCAAGGAATCATCCTGTTCTTTATATGCTAAATTCAGTCAAAATTGCCAAAAATTTAGAAAGATAAGATTATTTTTCTGAAAATGTTTGAAAATGATATTTTTTAGGAAAATTTTATTTTTTTTGATTAATTCTCAGGCATAATTTTTTTCAGAATTTTTCAAAACTACCAAAAAGGGAGCATTTTTTTGGCAAAACCACTGTTCCGCTTTGCGTTCCGCTGTGAAGTTTCATGATGTCCCTGATAAACCACATTGTTCTATACTGGAGCATGTCAAAACAACAATACAGGTCCGAAATGGGCATAATGGGTGATATCTTAGATGTGACCGCCAATGGCGGCCGTGGTGGAGTTATTGTATCTGCTATCTCTCGCAAAGCCAACCTATCTCACTATGCAGTACTAGACAAATGTGAGAAATTGGTGGAAGCAGGCTTGGTAGAATCCGTCAAAAACGACAGGAACCGAATCTTCTTGATTACTGAAAAAGGATTTCAGTTTTTCCAGGAATTCAAGAAATTTCAGGGACTCGTCGAAAGCATGAATCTAAGGTATTGAGCATATGAATCCAGAAATCGTACCAACGCATAGGAAAGAGTCTCTTGGAGAAGATGGAATGCTTTTTGTAAGGACTGAGGGTATTGTCGATACAATGGTCAAAATACCTCTTTTGGTAGCTGGTATGATTATTGCAGCGGCCATGATGCCAATTCAGCCCTCATTCAGTTCTCCTAGAACCTTAGATCTAATCATTTATCCTGATGGATTAACACATGTTTCTACAGAAATTGATGTAGATCCGTTTGTTACTGATTATGAACTTGATCTGTTTGGAAGTACTATTGACAATTTTGTAGCTGTGGGCGAAAACGGATTTTTGTTAACTGCTGATGTTGTAGGAAATTTTGCATTAATTGAAACTTTTGGCTCATCTGTTATTTCTGTAGAATATGACATTCATGATCTGGTATCCAAACAAGGCAGAGTTTGGACATTTTCTTTAGATGCCCCATCTGATTTTACACTACTTTTGCCAAAAAATTCTGCAATCGTCGGAATGGCAAACCTTCCAATAAACATGGAAATCATTGATGACAAAAATCAACTAACTCTTTCCAACGGCCAGGCAGAGATCAATTATCTTTTTAGCACAAATTCAATAATCCCTGGCCCTGAAGACCCACTCAATCCTGCATCCGCACCTGATTATCTTTCATATGCATTGATTGCCGGAGCTGTATCTGCTGCGGCAATAGGAACTGCAGTAGTTATTCGCTCTAAACGAAAAATTGTAAAATCAATACAAGACAAACAGTCAACCCAAACAACACAAAAAACTGAAACAGTTGACGCTGAAACAATCTTCAAACTAAACCCAGATATTCGCGAAGACGACAAAGAGATAGTGAAGTTTATCTCTGATAACGGAGGACAAGCACTTGAAAGTGAGTTGCGTAAAAAATTCCTACAACCAAGAACTACAATGTGGCGTGCAGTGAAGAGATTGGAGCGCAATGAAATTATTGAAATTGAAAAGAAGGATTTGCAAAACCTAGTAAAACTACGAAAGAATGTGGAGAAAGAAGAATGAAAACACTGGCATTGTTTACAATATTCGTATTAATTTTTGGAACGGCATCAGCATCGTTGGCTAATGACGCATACGCACAAACCGATCCTAACATCCTACTACGCATTGCTGAACAAGCAGACAAGCAAATCTCAAAACAACTAGAAAGATCCTATGGGGATTCAATACCCTCTGATATCCGATCCCTGTTTTTGCAAGGACATGCTGCAGTAGAATCATTGGAAAAGTCCCTGCCTGAAGATGTAGAGCAAGCAAGAAACGATTTCCTTACCGCAATGAAATCGTTTAAGCAAATTTCTAAAATGATTTCCGAACCGGTTGGAAAGGCGGCAGTATCCAAACTCACAAGCGTTGTTGATAGAGATCTATCCAGCGAACTTGACAGGTTAGAAAAACATGTTGAAAACTTAAAAACCATATCTGAAAAACAAAATACCAAAATAACTTTTGAAGAGATTGATTATTTGATAGGCGAAGCGCAAAATCAAATCAAAGATGGAACTGCCACTCCTGAGACAATCAACGAACTAAAACATCTTGTTGATTCCATACAAAAAGAAATTAGCAAATCTTCCTCACACAGTGCATCTGATAGGATTAAGCAATTTGTAGAGAAACAACTTGAAATAATTGATAGAAAATTGACAAAAGCATCCGATGCTGGTGCAGATGTAACTCAAATTGACAATGCTCGTGATAAAATTTCTGAAATCAGATCCTTGATTGAAGAGAGCGACATTAGCAACGCCAAGATAGTTTTTAATCAATTGAACAAACTGGTGAAAAATATCGAACGCTCGGTGCGCTAGATAACATAAGCTTCATATACATTTTCTAAACAATTTGAACATGGCATCTAAAGCAATTATTGTCGGCGTAGGTATTCCAATGATTATTGTCGGTGCCTTGATGGCTTGGCTATGGGCTCCACTTGAAGGGGATTTTCAAAATCAAGTAGAGCTTGTAGGAAGCACAATTGGAATTTTGGGAGTGATATTTTTCATCTCTGGATTATTTTATACAAAAGAGCCAGTAATGCATTAGAAACTCACTGAATAAATAATGAAAAAAATCACGATTATTACTTGAAAGTCAGATTATTTGAAATATTTACGTCAGTTGAGGGCGAGGGAATTCTTTACGGGACAAAGACACTCTTTGTTAGACTTGCAGGGTGCCCCTTTACCTGCTTTTACTGCGATACAAAAGAATCGCTTCCTCTTGATTCTGGAACGGAATACTCAATTGAGGATGCAAACAAGCTAATCGATTCCAATTTAAAAAAGCAAACCTACAAAGTCAATTTCACTGGTGGTGATCCACTGATTCAGCATGAGGCAGTGGCATTGCTTGCAAAACACATCCAGGAAAAGAAAATCCCCACATATCTTGAATCGTCATGTTTTGATGTTGACAGATTTGACCATGTTCTGCCGTTTATTGACATTGTTAAAATCGAATTTAAAACAAAGGATTCTGATTTTGTTGATGCAAAACATTATGATAAGATGATTGGCCACACAATGAAATGCCTTCAGTCGTCTGTAAAATCAAAGAAAACAACATACATCAAGGTTGTAGTCAGCTCAAAGACCCAACCAAACGAATTTGCAAAATTGGTAAAAGAAATTTTTGACATCGTGTCCAAAGATGATCTTGACGGATTCATCATTCAACCTACATATGGAATTTCAGAACCGTCGCTGGATCTTTTGCTGGAGTTGTACGATTTGGTATATCCTCATTACATCGATGTCAAGGTGGTACCTCAGCTGCACAAATTCATTGGCGCCCCGTAATCTTGGCACCAGCCTAAAAACCAGATTAGGTTCAAATACTAGAAAAATTCTGTGAGAATATCTAATGGACCAAGAGCGTGTAAAAAAACTCGTGAGAGAATTAATCATTGAACTTGGCGAAGATCCCACACGCGAAGGGTTACGTGAAACTCCCGAAAGAATTGCAAATATGTACAAGGAAATCTTTGGTGGCTATGATTCCGATTCGGAACTATCGGTTCAGTTCTCAGAGGATTCTGACGTGGTAATTGCCCGCGATATTCAATTCTATTCTATGTGTGAACACCACATGCTACCGTTTTATGGAAAAGTCCACATTGCATACTCGCCAAACGGACGGGTCTTTGGAATCTCAAAGCTTGTCAGATTGGTGGAAAAATATTCAAAAAGACTGCAAATTCAGGAACGACTCACCAAAAATATTGCCGACGAACTGCACTCTCAAGGAGTAAAAGGCGTGGTAGTCTTGGTAGATGCAGAACATCTGTGCATGAAAATGCGTGGAGTCAAAAACGATGCAACACTTTCTTCGTCAGCATTTAGAGGAATTTACGAAAACAAGGAAGACAAAACAGGCATAATGTCACTCATTAGGGAACGCGCCTCGAACTTATCCATTTAGAGAATACTGAAAAATTAAATAATCACCGTTTTTGATCACATGCATGGGAGCGAATCCGTACATCCACATTCCAAAAGAATCATGGCCTAACTGGACATGGTATGCAATCGAATGCATTATTGTAATTGCAATTTCGATGTTGAGTTCAAGCAAGATTACCGATTCCATCGAGGGACTTTCACCCGAAGTGCAAAACTATGTGTTTATGGGAATTGTCGGCGGCTTCTTTCTAGTTTGGTATATTGGCATCAGAGGCCTGATTCTGAAAAAGAAAATTCTTAGAAACAGCCACTAGAATCATTTCAGATACTTTGTCTTGTCTATAATTCCAGCTTTTGCAAATGCAGTTTTTCTGTTGTTGCAAGACTCACAAACTCCGCAATGGTATCTTTTGTTTGAATAGCAACTCCACGTTTTGAATATGGAGTCGCCCAGAATACTCATTCCAGATTTTAACAAATCACTTTTTGACAGTCCCACTCTGTATGGCGACCAGATTTCAATGTTTTTTCGCAGTTTTGATTTGATTCCGTCAATCTCACCTTGGTTGAACGCACTTTCCAGCTTTTTTGCAAAAATAGGCCTGCAATCGGGATAATTCTTGTCTCCAGTATGGGCACCATATGCTACCAGAGTGGCATTTAATGTAAAAGCCCATGCCGAGGCAATTGACAGAAAGACCGCATTTCTGATTGGCACCACAATCGAATATTCAAATTCACTTGGAATCTTCCTTTTGGAACTTGTCAAGACATTAGAATTTCCATACAGGTCTTTCATAAAGCCGATATCGATTATTTTATGCTGCTTTAATCCCAGCTTTTTTGCAAAGGATTTGGCAGCTGCAATCTCACTATTTGCTTTTTGACCGTACGAAAACGTAATGCCGTACAGATCATATTTTGATTTCAAATATGAAACGGCACAAACAGAGTCTACTCCCCCACTAAAGACAATGACCGCTTTCTTCATAACTCATTCAACTATTTTCTCCTGTCTGCCGCACCCTTGCTTGGTTTACAAATCACTATCTGGCACTTTGTGTTTGCAGATGCGAATCCCTTTGCCATGGCCAAACCAATTTTTTTCAAATCCACTGAACTTTTTGAAAATGCAATTACGGAAGGTCCCGCACCGCTAATGGTAACGCCCAGCGCCCCTGCCTTGATGGCGTTTTCCTTTACTTTGACAAATCCTGGAATCATATGCTGCCTGGCAGGTTCAACTACTACGTCTTTGATTGAGTTTCCGATAATCTCAGGATCTTTTCTCATAAATCCTGCCACAATTGCAGCAGCGTTTGACAGATTCAAGATGCTGTCTGACAGTTTGATTTTTTTTGGAATGACGCCCCTTGATACCTTTGTTTTCTTTTTTGGAACGCTGATTGTTGGGACTGCTATACACATTCTAAGATTGGCCGGCGGCTCAATCCTGATTACATCCAGGGGGTTTGTTTTCACAATTACAAAGCCGCCTAAGACAGATGCTGCAACATTATCGTAATGAACCGTGCCTGCACTTGCCCTCTCCCCAGAACCGGCAAACTCCACCAGCGAATTTCCGTTCAATTTCAATCCAAACAATTCATCAAATGCAACTGCAGTCGCAGCAGCTGATGCCGCACTGCTTCCCATTCCATATCCCGCAGGAATTCCCTTTTTGATTTTAATTTCGACGCCGTCCTTAATTTTGAATTTTTTCTTCATGTTTTTCACAACCAATCCCGCAGTATTTTTTTCAGGACTTGTGGGAATATCATCATCTGTGATTATTTTAATTCCATTTCTTGTTTTGGTTAGTGTGACTGTGTCATAAAACGCATCTATTGCCAATCCAAACACGTCAAATCCTGGACCTAGATTTGCAGTAGATGACGGTGCCTTGACTGTGACTTTTGATACCAACTAGCCCTCTACCTCCTCGCCCAAATTGAGAATTCTGCTTAGAGCGCCTTCGAGATTTACAAAGCCGTCCTCTGTCACGTTTGATATCGGGATCAGTCCCTGTGCAAAGCCACCAAGGTTCAAACCTCGTAAGATGCTCACGGTTAGCGTATACGTATCGCCATCAGTATCTTTTGCAATGGCATTCTCCAATGTTTTTAAATTTGTCGACCACTGCAGAATGTCTTTTAGCTTGTCCCCGATGAGATCTGTCTTTGTTAGAACATTGACTGTCGACAAGTTCAAACGCAGCCTGATTGATGTCGCAAGCAGTGCGATTGAAACAAAATTTACTGGCGAAGTGATGAGAGATCCGTCAAAGAGAAAGATATTTGTTTTTTCTTCAGATGAAATGTTGTCTACTATGTAACGTCCGCTGGAACGATATGCAAACAACTCGATTTGGCCAGGCGTATCTACAATCAGATAATCCGGATTCACTTTGTATACGTCATTTTGAATATCGTCAATTTTTGATGCAATCAAATCGTTTGCCATGACCATAGCGCCATTCGGACCGAGTTCATACTGTTGCATGATTGACACATAGTCGACATAGTCTCTAACATCAATGTCGCAAGTGTATGGCATGTTGTCTACGCCCGGATCCAAATTCAAAATTGCAGCAAACGCCCCGTTTTTTGAATAATAGTTCTGCAACTTTGACGAAAGCAGGGATTTTCCCGAACCTGCAGTACCTGAAACAAAAATTGTCTTCAATCCGTCTAATTTTTACTGTTTGCTTATATTTCAAACTAGCTTGTTTTTGATATTATTGCCATTGGAAATACCATATTGGCAATCAAAAGGATCAAAAATTTCCATGTTGTCTTTAACTGATTGGATTGTATTTCATTTGTGAGTCAAAGTATATCGGAAAAGGAGGATAATCTCAAAAACTTGGTAGTGAGACTACTTCAGGAAAGAAATCTTTCGGACTTTGAAATGCTGGATTCATTATTTTCAGAAGTAAAGCGGGAACTCCAAAATCAGTACAGACTCTCAGACTAAGCATACTTTTCATGCCTAGAATTAGGCGTGAATTTTCCCTGACTGGAGATTTACTCAACTTTCATATTTGACTCCTCAAAAAAATCATCAAATGAACTGGAGACTAGCAGCCATTCCTGTCACGTTGATTCCCATTCTCATAATTGCAGTCCAATTTGATATTCAGATTGAGGACGTTCTGGCAATTGGGTTGCTTCCGTTTGTTGGGGCAATTGTCGCTATGATGATAAAGCTGGGACTTCAGGGAATCAAATTTGCATACATTACACGAAAATATCTCGGGCATTTTGACTCGTTTTTCAAACTGGTCGGGGTCAGAATGGGCAGCGAGTTTATCAAATTCACAACCCCGATGTTCATTGGCGCAGAATTTGTTATAATTTACTATTTACACAAAAAGGGAGCAAAGCCTGCAAAGGCTGCATGGATTGCAATTATGGATATGGTAACCGAGGTGCTTGCGGCAGGACTGTTATCCATCATGGCGGGAATCATTGCACTACTAAGCGGGGCATATGTTGTCGGAGCGGTAATTTTGGTAACCAGCATTATCATTACGTCTTTGTGGATGGTGATGTTCTTCCTCTCATCCAAGCACACATTCCAGGTTCCAAAGGTGTTGGAAAATCTTGCAAAGAGATTTGGAAAAGAAAAAGGTGCAGAGGCAATTGGGAAAACAAACACATGGATGGAGGAAGTGTGCATGATGAGCAGAGAAAATCTGAAAACCTCGGAATCCAAAAAGATCTTTACGGTCTCATTTTTGTTCTCGCTTGCATCATGGTTCTTTTATGGAATTTCATTTATGATTATTGCCACTGGAACAGAATTTGTTATCAGTGCATTTGACTCTGTAATGGCAGTAATGGGCGCAAATGCCATTGGAAACCTTCCTATAACCATAGGCGGTTCGGGCTTGGCAGAATTTGGAATTATTGCGTATATCAATAATTTGGATCCCTTTGCCTTTGAAATTGTTGAGGGAATTGTAGCCTGGGATGCAGTAATCGGGTGGAGAATTGCAACATACTATGTTCCAATTGCAATTACGTGGCTGCTTTTGGTAAAACTGGCCTTGAGCAGAATATCCAAATCGCAGGCTAGATAGAAAACACTTTATCTTTATGCAATTTTTTTGATTTGTGGATTTTAAAAACAAGGTCGTTCTAATTACAGGCGCATCGTCTGGAATTGGCAGAGAATCTGCAACAGCGTTTGCAAAACTGGGTGCTGACATAATTTTAGTTTCAAGAACAAAAGAAAAGCTTGAACAGGTGGCAGACGAATTAAAGAAATTTAATGTAACTACATTGGTTTGCCAGTGCGATGTGTCTAAAAAAGATCAGGTAAAAGAAATGTCAAGAATAGTTTTAGAAAAATTCAATTCAGTTGATATTTTGGTAAATAATGCCGGTTTTGCAATTTATGGCTCTGTATCTGATCTTAGCATTGATGACATAGAATCTCAGATGGAGACAAATTATTTTGGAATGGTATACTGCACAAAGTATTTTCTTCCGTCAATGCTGGATAAAAAATCCGGACATATTGTCAATGTGGCATCCGTTGCAGCAAGCTTTGGTTTGCCTGGAATTGCTCCATACTGTGCATCAAAATTTGCAATGCTGGGATTTTCAGAAGGTCTCAAACATGAATTAAAAAATTCTGGAGTTGGAATCACCGTTGTCAGTCCCATCATGGTCAGAACCAACTTCTTTGAACATCCGTCGTTTGAAAAAATGCCAAAGTTTTCTCCAACTTCACTCAGTTCCAAAACTGTAGCAAAAGCTATTCTGAGGGCAGCAAATTCTCAAAGATTGGAAATTATTGTCCCGTCTCTAGTACGAGCTGCTGTCTGGATGAAAAACACATTTCCGTATTTTATCAATCCGATATTGGGGATGGCTTTCAAAAAACAACCAGGCTCTGCGAAGAAAGACTAGTCCTCTTCCAAGTCTTCATTTGCAGGTTCCCTGGAGCCCACATCTAACAATTCTAGAGATTTTAATTCGAATTGATAAATTGCCTTCATCTCGATCTCTTTTTCTTTTTCTAGAAATTCTGACACTTTTTTACTCAGCGGTGCTTTATGTTGATCAAAAACAAACTCATAGATCTCGCCCTTTAGCAAATCGTCAATCTTGATACCTTTTGCTACGTCCATTGTCACAATGTGTCGTCCATCTTCCACCGCATCATACAACTGGACATCTATTTTGTTATCGTCATAATAGAATTCTAGAATGTATCCTGACCCTTTTAGCTCTTCAGGTTTCTTAAATTTTGCATTCTGAATTTCATCGGTAACCCATTCGGGAATTTCATCTTCTTTCTTTTTTGCCATGGTAAGCTACTCTACACTTTCTGCTTTTTCTTTTTTACTCTTTGACCACCATTCCAGATAGTCGTCATGCTTGTCATCACGTGTTTTCTCTCTCTGGTTTAACTTGGATCTGATGTCTGTAACTTCCTCTCTTGTTGCGTATAATCCACACCGTTTGCAAATGAAATGTCTTCTGTTTTTTTCATCCATTTTCATTGGAATATCAATTTCATCAAATAATTTGAACAAGGCATCTCTGCTTCTGTCCTCCTCTGGGATATCTTCTAGATATTTTGCTTCTATTTTCTTTTTCTCTCGGAATGTACATTCAGGACAGTTAGGCACTGTTGATTTGGCTCAATTTTTTCCATAAAAGCGTTCCCACAATCTCTATTGATCGATATTATCCGACACGCGGATTTTTTCATCATCCCTTGCGGTCCGTTCGCCCATCGAAATCCCGCGTGCCAGATGAGAAAAATCATCAAAATAATCTATTATTTCTTTTCTTCCAATGTCTGAGCAGCAATTTTTGCTGAATTTTCTGCTCCATTGGGAACAAAGTTCTTTGAAAACTCATTCAAACTGTCCTGGAATCCTTCATAATTTTCCTTGATTTTGGCTATGCCCTTAGTTACTTGGTTTGTTTTGATGGCAAGCACGCCCAGATTCTTTTCCTCAGCCCATTTGATGTTATTCGTGTGCTCATCATAAATCGGGATTCCTATTATTGGCTTTGATTTTCCGCCCATTATCTCACCCATTACAGTATGAGAGCCGTTGACAACTGCATATTTGCACAAGTCCAGAACTGTATCCTTTTCTTGCTCTGAGAGAAAACCAATGTCAATTTGTATCCAGTCAATTTTTTTATCCAAAGCTTCTGACACGGAATATTTTTTCCCATCTTTTCCTAATACTAAATCTATGTTTGAATCATTTCTTGCATGTGATACTATTCTTTTCTCATCCCTCATTTCATCCTGATGAAATACCTGCTCGTATCTCTGACCTGTTCCGTCATTGGTTGATTTGTTTCCAGTTCTCATCCAATAACCAAATTCGTTACCCCTGACCAATTTCTCAAGATCTGAATCCTCTTTTTTGACTTGTTTGCTGTTTGTAAAATGTCCGACATATGTGATTTTTTCTTCTATGCCTTTGGTAAAATTCAGATTATACTCACACATTGTATATGGAGGTGGAGAATCTGCCACAAGAATTTTTGATGCCTTGGCAATCTGTTTTGCGACAAAAATCAATGAGGGATAAAGATATGATCTTGAATTGTACAGTTTCGGCCTGAACTGATTAGTTACAAACAAACTGGGAATATTTCTGTTTTTAGCTAGAATGTTTGAACCCATGTCGCCGTCATTGATCACCAGATCAAATTTTTCTTTGTTGTAAAGTTTTCTCTCTTCTCTCAAATAATTTGCAATTTGCCTAACTAGTGGCGGGTTTTTTGAAACTGGTAGTAACAAATTCATCAATGACTTTGTGACACTTGGGCCAAACTTGCCGTCGATTGGCGTCGGCATCATAATTTCGTGGATTTTTTCTTTTTGGTCGGGGAATTTTTTCAATAATTTTTCATAAACATGATCTTTGCTGGAGAAATGAACCTCAAACTCTTCTCTGATATGATCTCCTAAAACATCGTTTAGCCTCATCATTCGCGAATAATGGCCGCTTCCCCACGGATAGATGAATTCTCCTATTTTGAGCACAACATGAAACCAGATGTGCCGTTTAAATTCTCAGTGATTCTCAAGTGAATCTAAAATATCGTGTACGTTATTGGGACCGACATGAACTGTGATGATTCTCTTTGTCTTTACTGCGGATTCAACCTCTTTTTTTGAAAAGGAGGGAATTTCATTCGTAGTCATTGTAACCATTTTTTCCAATTTCTTGATGTTTCTCTCCAATCCTATCTCTTTTGCCTCATCAAACAAACCCATGTCAACTCCAGTTAACGGCAGAACTGGAATTTTCTTTTTTGCAAATGCCAGTTTTAATGAATTGTCAATAAAATCTGAAGAGTAAATCAGAGGAGACAATGCCAATGACACACGGTTGTTAGAATATCGCAACAGTATCTCCAATATGGAATTCACATAAATCAAATAATTTTTTGCTCCGTTGGGACTGATTCTAATCTGCAAGAATTCAAGTTCAATTTTGTCTTGGACTAGCCTTGGAATGATCTGGTTGATTATTTTTGCAAGATTCATCAGTTCTGATTTTTGTCTATAGCAAACTATTATCTTTGTGTCGTACCCCTGCTTGATTGTCTCATAGCAGGAAACCGCGGAGATTTCGTCATACACTGCACAGATGGTTTTCTGTTTTTGTGTTTGGTATGGTATTCCCCCTTTGCCCTTGTCTGAAAAAATACAGACGTAAGCGTTGTTTTTTGTAAGATATGTGTATAGTAACTTGTCAAAATTTTCCTCTGTTCCTGGATGGGCGCCCAACTTTGCTTTCTTTTCTATGATGTTTGATGTTGCAGCAATTTCCACATCCTTGGTGACAAATCCTTTTGATGTTCCTTCCACTCTTACCAGATATTTTTCTCCCTTTAGGAGCAGATTGCCGCCAATTGATGTAATTTCGGAAACAATGTTTCCAAAATCATTCTTTATCTGTCTTGCAATGGCTATTTTTTCAATTCCAAAAAGCAAATTGATTGCAGATGATGCAAAGACAGGATCGTTTGCGTCAACTAGAATTACATCCCCATCGCGTTTGACGGATTTGAATTCCTGATTTTTTATCTTGAGAATTTTCTTAATATTTGAAATTAGTCCTGGAATTTTATTTTTTGAAAATATATTTGGAAAAACTACAACATATGATATTTCATCCATATTTTTTGTTTTGAATTCCACTTGTTTATAATTTAGGGCAGGACTCTGGGCAATCAATATAAAACAAATAACCCAAGTGAAAATGTGACAAAATTTACACAAGAGCAAGTAGATGAACTAAACTCAAAAATTAAAACTGCCAAGGAGGCATTAGAGTGGGTTTCAGAGAATCTTCATCCTAGGGTTGCCAAGGCATCAAGCTTTGGCGCTGAAGACGCAGCAGTCATGGACATTATGCTAAAAATTAACCCGAAATTTCGATTCTTTACACTTGATACCGGACGATTACCTCAGGAGACCTATGATATCATTGACGTTGTTAGCAAAAAGTACGATATTGCAATTGAAGTTCTCTTTCCTGACACAAAAGAAGTCGAAGACATGGTACGCAACAAAGGAGTGAACCTGTTCTATGAGAGTGTAGATAACAGAAAACTCTGCTGTGAAATTCGCAAAGTGCACCCAATGAACAAGATGCTGAGCACCTTGGATGGCTGGATAACCGGACTAAGACGTGATCAGACTAAAAATCGTGAAAACGTTACAATCTTCCAACTGGACCACGGACATGGCGGAATTTTAAAAATAAATCCAATTGTTGATTGGACATGGGATCAAGTTCAAGAATATATTAAAAAAAATAATCTGCCCTACAACAGTCTGCTTGACAAAGGCTTTCCAAGCATTGGATGCGAGCCATGTACCAGGGCAATAAAGCCTGGAGAAGATATTCGAGCAGGCAGATGGTGGTGGGAACAAGGCGGCAACAAAGAGTGTGGCCTTCATATAGACCCCTGATAGAGAATTTATCATGTCAGAAAACCATTCAATCAAGCCACACGGTGGAGTTCTAGTAAACAGAATTAACAAAATTGATCCTGCCGGATTATTCTCAGTTACAATCAGCGAAGATCTTGCAAATGATGTTGAAAACATTGCAGATGGAATTTTCAGTCCTCTGGAGGGATTTTTAGGACAGCGAGACTTTGAAAGTGTTGTATCGCGTGGAAGACTAGCCAATGACTTGGCCTGGACCATTCCAATTGTACTTGATGTGGATTCAGAAACTGCATCTAAAATGAAAGAAGCGGGAGATGTCTTGCTAAAGAATCCAGATGGAACCGGAGTTGCAGTATTGCACGTTGATGAGACATTTACTTTTGATAAAGAGAAAGCAGCCCAGGGAGTCTATGGAACCAATGACTCGTCACATCCTGGAGTTGCATATACAATGTCAATGAAAGATTACTTGGTCGGCGGAAAAATTGACCTTATTCAGAGGCCAAATGACACTGAAATCCGAAAAAACAGACTAACGCCAATTCAGACACGAGAGGCTTTTGTCAAAGCGGGATGGAGGACCATCTGTGCGTTTCAGACCAGAAATCCGCCACACGTAGCGCACGAAATGCTACAAAAGACATCAATTACCACACGTGACGGGGTGTTTGTAAATCCGGTAATTGGCCAGAAAAAGTCCGGTGACTTTGTAGACGAAGTAATTGTGAAATGCTATGAAACCATGATAAAATTATACTATCCAGAAAACAGATGCAAGCTTGGAACACTGCATACACAGATGAAGTATGCAGGCCCAAAAGAGGCAATTCACCATGCAATCATGAGACAAAACTACGGCTGTACCCATATCATAATCGGGCGAGACCATGCAGGTGTCGGAAAGTTCTATGATCCAATGGCTGCACAGAAAATCTTTGATGACTATCCGGAGCTGGAAATTTCCCCAGTGTTCTTCCCAGCGTTCTTCTACTGCAAGAAATGTCTGACATATACGACTCCTAAAGCATGTCCGCATGGCGATGACGTCAAGGAGCAGATTAGCGGAACCGCACTGAGGGAAATGATTCAAAACGGCCAGGCGCCGTCTGAATTCATCCTAAGACCGGAGGTTGCACAAGTAATTTTGGAGCATCCAAAGCCATTTGTTGATTAGACTTTTATTCAATCAAATTTGCTCTAGCTTGTGAAGTATCTCTTTGCAGTAATTTTACTTTCAGGAATTTTTGCAACTTCAGCCTTTGCTCAAGAGCAAAAGAATCCATCACTAATTATTGATACGTTGGAAATCCCTTCAGATGAATTTAACACTGTACTACGTGAAGCGCCAATTAGAGTTTTAGATGAGGTTCATGCAGTTAGTTGGCAAGTAACAATTGATAACAATCTATTATATGCAAATCCGGAGGGAAATGCAGTTTTAAGATTATATGATCAAGAGACACATGACGAATTCATTGAGGTTGGAATGGGGCCAGAACCTGACAATAAATTTTGGGTAGCTGTCCAAACTCCAAAAGAAGGATACATTGTAGTTCACAGTGATTTAGATAGAGGATGGTACCCGCAAGCAAAATCTATCGTATCTTACACTGATAGAGCAGGACTAACAGTAAATAATGGTGCCAGAATTGTAGTTACAAATTTGGATATTGGTCAATTTGCCATTCACTCATATTCCGTTCATGGAATGGCAGGCTCTACTGATCCACCAGCAGTAAGTTCTGGTAGTATGATTATAGAATTTTTGTCAGGCGATCCTGCAAAGAACATCTTTGCATTATATCCATTTTACATGGCAGCAGGTGTGGGGGCAATTGTTGGAATATTGTTTCTAACTAAGAAGCGTTCCTAGACCTGTAATATTTGCAACTCTTTCTAATCTGACATACGTCACACATTGGCGAAATCGGCTTGCAGATGTTCTGACCGTACATTACAAAAGTATCGTTAATGTCAATCCAGAATTTTTTTGGTATTTTTTTCATTAGTTCCTGTTCTGTCTCCTCTGGATTTTTTGTATCGACCAGTCCCAACCTGTTTGATATTCTATGTACATGAACATCAACTGGTATGGCCGGCTTTTCAAACGCATACACTAGAACGCAATTTGCAGTCTTTCTTCCAACACCTGGCAGCTGTACCAGGGTTTCCAGGTCATCTGGAACCATACCTTTGTATTTTGTGTGAATTATTTTTGCAACCTCTATGATTCTTTTGGATTTTACATGAAAGAATCCAATTGACTTTATTATTTTTTCAACATCCTTAACTTTTGCATTTGATAATTGTTTAGGATTCTTGTATATTGAAAATAATTCCTTAACTGCCTTTGTCGTGGCCTCATCCTTGGTTCTTGCAGATAGTATGGTTCCAATTAGAATGCTGAACGGACCAGTTTCTGCATCATGAAGATCTTGCAGTGCGGTAATTCTTGGGGGCTTTACTGCATTCATTGTCTTTGTCATCCCAGAAAGTATTTTTTGCATTTCCAACTGGAAAACTACATACAAGTATTATAACTGTAATAACAAAATAATCCTGTTGGAATTAACTAAAGAAGAAGAATCCGCACTAAAAGGTGAACACGGGGAAATTATGCAAATGGCGTATAGGATTCTCGTTGCAACAGGTGAGGCAACTGATGCTGAGAAACTAGTTCCAATAGAATGGGCCCATCTCTCAGGTGTAAATTACAATACAATTGGCGATGCGGGTGAGGAATTTCTGTCAGGGATTAGCAAACATGCACGAGTCAGGGTAAAGACAACTCTGAATCCCATGGGATTTGACATTGACAACGTATCAAACTATGGATTGGATGAAAATTTTATCTCAAGACAACTATCAATAAAAAATTCGTATGAAGCAATGGGGGTTATTCCCTCGTTTTCATGCATTCCTTATGAAATATTTGATATTCCTAAAAATGGAACCCAAGTTGCATTTGCAGAAAGCAACGCTGCAATTCATGCAAACTCGTATGACAATTTAAAAACAAACAAAGAAAGTGCATTTAGTGCACTTGCAAGCGCACTTGTTGGAAAAAGCCCATACTCGTCAATAAGAAAAGAAGACAATCCAAACATTACAATCCGAATGAAAGTAAAAAATCCAAATGAACTGACATATGGAATGCTTGGATTTTTTGCAGGAAAAGTCGGAGATACGTCTGTAAACGTTTCTGGACTGGAAAAGATGGACAAGAGACAAACCAAAGCAATGTGCGGAGGGATGGGAACGTCTGGAACTTGTGCCAAGTTTATCTTCGGAGAGGGGGATTCTGACTGTGAAAAAATTGATTTTGATGAAAAAGAGATGCAAAATGTTCATGATGAACTAAACACTGCAGAAAAAGGCGATATTATCACACTTGGCAGTCCCCAATTGGGGTTGGATGAGATTTCTGATCTTGCCGGCAAACTAAAGGGCCGTTCTTTTCAGAAAAGATGCATGGTGTTTATGCCTCGTACCGTAAAGGAACAATCGACAAAAATTGGATACACTGCCCAACTTGAACGTGCAGGCTGTGAAATCCTTTCTGACTGCTGTACATGTCTGTCTCCATTGATCAGTAAGGACAGCGTTGATGCAGTTACCACAAACAGCATCAAGGGCGCATTTTATCTCAAAAATTCTAATGGTGTCGGTGTCAATCTAAAACCACTGTTGCAAATAGTTGAGGACGAGACAAGATGAAAAAAGTTCTAGTTTCAGGAAAAGTGGAAGGAATTGTTTTAAAATCAGAAAAGCCAATTAATTTTTTGGGTACGGTTGATAAAAAAACTGGAATCATCAGCGATGAAAATCATGATTTGTATCAAAAATCACTCAAAGACACTGTTCTTGTTTTCCCATCAGGCGTAGGGAGCAGTGTTGGGGCATATACAATTTATTCAATAAAATCAAACCATACAGCACCTCTTGCAATGATTTGCCAAAAAGTTGATCTTACAGTAGCAACTGGATGTGCACTGGCAAACATTCCATTAATTACAATCAGCGATGAAGAGTTCTCTTTGATTAAAAACGGAATGATGATTTCGTTTGATACTGAATCTAATCAAATTCATTATCAATGATATTTTTTTGGTGGGAATCACCCATACCTACTTTTACAATCTGAGTTGTACCTGCCGGTATTGCACGTACAAATTCATCTATGTGTATCTTTCTTGTAACATCTTCAAATATTTTGGAAAATTCTGTCTGTATTTTTTTGGCAGCTTCCGCCATTCCTGATCCACCTGGCTCAATTATTGCATAGCATAGAGATTTTTTTATGATTGGCTCTGGAGGACCGCACGTTAGCACGTAATCATCATCAATTGGCATGATTCCAACAGCTAGCCGAAGCGTTTCTGATTTGATAAAGTTTCTTTGCCCTTCTATGGTAAACGAGCCCTTTGGAAGAAATTCCCCGCTCGGTGCCGATTTTTTTACTTGCTCAGGATGAACCCAGAAAGCACTTACGCCATACAATCCCTCCCTCCAGGCCCGACTAAAACAGACTGTGGCATGTGCAATCTCATTCATGCTTCTATCAGGCACATTTTCGGCATCCTTGATGATAAAAAATGGCGAACCGAAAATATCCCCATGAAATATTTTGTCATTCTTTTCCAAATGTTTTCTGACTATGGCAGAATTTGACGCAGCATCTCTTCCGCCGATTGCAAGATATCCGTCAGACGTAAAGAACCACCTGTATCTCTCATACCAGTTTTTCTTTCTGATTTCTGTAATCACAATTAGATCTTTTTCCGCCTCTGTTTTGCTCTGGAACTTTTCTAGCTTCTTCTCTGTTTTCTCTTTGATTGATTGAATGGAAGCGATTGCACCTGATTGTTTTTTTGCCTCATTGAACAATACTGAGGCAATTGACTGAAGAGGGGATTTGGTGTTTATCTTTATTTTTTCGTCTTGGATTACAATTAATGATATTCCTTTTTCACTGATTAGTTTTGCATTATTGTTTGCTAAAATTTCTTGGGCGGAATTATCCTCTATTGATACTATCCCCTTTGATACCATTTCAAAAAGGGAATTTGCAACATTTGTTATGTTTTTTGATCTTTCTTTTACAGTCTCAACAGCTTTTTCCTGCTCGGAGATTTGCGTTTGTAAATCTTTGATTTTTTTGTCTGAACCAGTTGATTGCACTGATTTTCCTTTTTTGATGATGTTTTCAGTAAATATAGTATCCAACCCCTCGATGAAACTATTTACATCCGTTACCTCCCCTTCTAGATTCCCCAATTTTAGGGGAAGGACCTCTGCTGTTTCGTTTCTAACTATCACTGCTTCATGGTTTCCTGACACCACATCTGAAACAATTTTTTTTACAGTCTCAAAAATTTTATTTATTTCTTCTATGGATAATAAATTTCCAATCCGCTTTCCGTTAATTCCTGCAATTTCAAAAACCCCTTCGACGTACTTTTTTGGTAAACCCAAAGTCCTTCCGAACCATTTTGCAGCTACAAGATCTGTCGTTTTAAGTTCATCAAAGTCTGACTCTTTCAAATTAAAAATATCCAGCCCACTGCTTGGTGGTTGGGCATACTCCAAACCCACGCTTAGTTTTCTGTGTCTGACATCTATTGAATGCTGCAATGCAAGAATTTTCATCTCATTATTACAGAGTAGAATGTTGCCATCCCCAAAGAACTCACCTACCAAAACAAACTCTTTTCCAAATCCCTCAAAAGTAAAATACGCAATTCTTTCTGCACCGATTTGTTCTATTTTTTTTAACTTTAATCTGAGCAGATCGCTTCGCAGTCTTTTGACTAGTCTGTTTGGTTCCATTTGAGCTATCTTTACCGTGGTCAACCAGACACCTGATGTCGAAATCATCATGAAGAGATCACTCTTTTCTGTATGGTGAAGTTTGAAGAGAATGCTGTCTTTTGTAATTCCGTAAATGTTGCTGATATAGTACCCTTGAACCTGTTCTGTAATTGTATCGACTAGATATCGTAATTCTATCCCTGCCAGAGCCATAACCAATCCTGTTTCTTGTCTAAAATTATACTCTTGCTTTGACATCCTCAAGCTTTGACCAAAGATATTAAACATGGTCTGCTTGAGTCACGCTAGAAATTTACCTTGGCAAAATTCAAAAAGAAAATATCTGAACCTACGATTGGTCCCAATGATTCCAAAAAGGACTCTGTAGAAGTTTCAACACCCACTCCGGAGATAGAAAATTCTGAATCTGTTTCAAATAATTCTTCAGGTGAACCGCCAGTAAGTGTTGCTGAGAAAAGTGAAAAAGACAAGAAATTAAATACATTATTTTGGATGCGTATTGCTTTGGCTATAATTGCAGGAACTGCCGCAACCTTCCTCTTTGAAGGCATTGAGGGTGAAGATAGAAGATGGGCATCAATTGGATTTATGATTGTTGTATTTTTTGGAAGTGTAATAGTTGCCAAAGGAATGAAAATGCAACTGCCTTCATCTGATAGAAAAAAAGTTGTCACACAAGCCATTGGCAGCTATGTTTTCCTGTATTTGTTTTCATGGATTGTAAGTTGGACATTGATTCATTTAGGAAGTACATCTAATGCAATTAACATCTAGTTTAGAAATTATAAAGTGGTAATAGTAAATGTGGAATTTTAAAACACCGGGCATTCCTGATGAAGAGTTTGAGAGAGCAGAAAAGGTTCCCATAACAAAAGAAGAAGTAAGAGTAATTCAAATTAGCAAAGCAAGATTAAAGCCAGGACAGATTGTTTATGACATTGGATGTGGGAGTGGCTCTGTCTCTATCGAAGCTGGACTGCAAATAGAATCAACAGGCAAGGTGCTGGCAGTTGATTATGACGAAAATGCTATAGAATTGACAAAAAAGAATATTGAAAAATTTGGTCTGTCAAATATTTCTGTAATTCATGGCAATGCCAAAGAAAAAATTTTAGAACTTGAAAAAGCTGATACAATTTTCATTGGCGGAACGGGTGGTGATACCGGGGAAATAGTTGAGCTTTCCGAAAAAAAACTAAAGTCCGGAGGCAGAATTGTAATAGGAACAATCCTGATTGAGACACTGTACTCAGTCCTGCAGGTGTTAGAGAAATTACAGTTTGAATCAGTTGATATTACTCAAGTTACCATATCCAAGAGCAGAAAAACCAGTACCGGAACCATGATGCTTGCAAGAAATCCCGTAACCATCATATCTGCTACTAGGATCTAATCTAGATTTTTAATCAGGAAGAAAGCCACATTTTTCATGCCTGGTTTAATTGGAATAGGGGTAGGTCCTGGGGATGTCGAATTGCTTACTGTAAAGGCAGTCAAGGCAATTCAGAATGCAGACATCATTATGTGTCCTGCCTCAAATGAGGACAGGCCAAGCATTGCGCTTGCTGTTGTTTCACCAATAATTGACAAATCCAAAAATCAAAAAATTGTAAAGCTAATCTTTCCAATGACAAAGGACAAGGATGTTCTTGAAGCTACGTGGAAAAAAAATGCCAAAATAATGGCTGAAACCGTATTGACTGGAAAGAACGTTGTCTATCTTACTGTAGGTGATCCTTTCTTGTACAGTACCTGGATATACATGCACAAAGATCTCAAAGCAAATTATCCTGACATGGAGATTAGTGTAATTCCTGGAATTGTTTCCATGTTTGCATTTGCAGCCAAAGTTGGTGTAAGTGTGGCCGAAGGCGCAGAAAAGGTTGCGATAATTCCATCTTGCTATGATTTATCAAGTGTCAAAGAGATTGCAAAACATTCTGAATCCATGATATTTCTTAAAGACGGGCGTTACTTTGACAAGGTTATTGAGGTTTTAAAAGAATCTGGATTTCCAGACAATTCTATCTTTGCAATTGGACAAGACTTGGGAACAGACCATGAAATTATCAGAACAATGACATTAGGTGAAGTAAATGATGAATCATTGACTACAAAATATTTTTCAATTCTGGTGGTAAAACGTGTCTGATGTGTTCTTTGTCGGATGCGGCCCGGGCGATCCTGAACTAATCACTGTTAAAGCTAAAAAATTAATCCAGAAAGCAGACGTTGTTGTATATTCAGGCTCTCTAATTCCTGAACCGATATTGAAGCTATGCAAAAAAGGAAAGTTACATGATGCAGCTGGACTGGTCAGAGAGGAGATTTTTGATTTATTATACAAAAATGCAAAAAAAGACAAACTTGTAGTACGATTACATGACGGTGATCCTTCAATTTATGGCGCCATCAAGGAACAGATTGATAATTTAGATAAAAAAGGAATAAAATCTGTTGTTGTGCCTGGCGTTACCGCATTTTTAGCCTCAGCTGCCGCACTTGGAATGCAGTTGACACTTCCTGGAGTAACGCAGACAATTATCGTTACAAGGGCCGAATCCAGAACAAAGGTTCCAAAGAGAGAAAAAATTTCAGAGCTTGCAAAACACAAAGCGACATTGATCTTTTATCTTAGCATTCAGCTAATTTCCAAGTTAGTAACTGAGGCAGTTGCAGGCGGATACAAAAAATCCACACCCGTTGCAGTAGTGTATAGAGCAAGCTGGCCTGATCAAAAGATTATCAAGGGAACACTGGGGGATATTGCCAAAAAAGTCAGGGATGAAAAAATTACCAGAACCGCAATTGTAATTGTTAGTGACGTGATAGATCCTGAAACATACGAATATTCTAAACTATATGATAAAAAATTCAGTCATGGTTATAGAAAAGCTAAAAAGACAACTGACTAACTTTGTTTTTAATTCCAATTCTATTTAATTTTGTTTGAAATGTTCTAGTATCCCCTGTTGCAAAAATTTTCAACGAATTTTTTCTTGATTGCTTGTTTTTAATTTTTAAAAATATTTTTTTTGCAACCATGTCTGCAGGATCTATAAAATTAATTCCTGGATACTGTTTTTTCAACAGTGGTAGTAAGAATGGCAGATGCGTGCTTGAAAGTGTAATTGTATCTATGTTGTTTTGAGACAATATTTTATCTAGCATGTTTTTAATTATTTTTTGGCAATATTTTTTATTTGAAACAAATTTTCCAGATTCAACTATTTCAACAAGATCTGATGCGTTTATTTTAAAAATTTTAAAATCTTTTGTCAAGTTGCTTTTTTTAATATGTTGAGTTAAGCCTTTACTGTTGATTGCACTCTTTGTAGATAAAATTCCAATTTGTTTTGTTTTGGATTGCTTTCTGGCTTCTTTCAGGGGAGGTTTCACATCAACTATTTTCTTTGCCGTTACATCTAGCATAAGACTGGGCGTATTTGATGCCACAACTATTACATCTGGAGAAAATTTTTCCTGTAACAGCTTTATGGAATTCTGAATTATTTTAGATAATTGAGCCTGGGATTTTTCCCCGTAGGGAAAATTTTGCTGATCTGCAAAATAGATTATCTCTGACTTGCATATTTTTTGAATTGCTTTAATTACTGACAATGAGCCTAGACCTGAATCAAAAACTGCAATTCTAGCCATGGTTTGTATTTAAAACTGAGAGTAATGTTTGTTAGCTAAATTTAATCTAAAACTGATCTAAATTTACACTTGTCCATTAAGACTAAATTTCTAAATTCACAACCATGCCAAACTTCGACAGTACATGGTCTAAACAAGAGACCCAAAGTGTAACTGGCAAAATACGTGATGCAGTAAAACCTCAAGGTGCATTAAAACCACGAATTTCAACTGCAGTAAACCAGCTACAAGTCCAGATTTCGAAAATGGACTCTATGTTGGGTAAACTGCGTGAAAGAGACGCGCATCTCTTTCAGAGAGTCGTGACTGCAATGCAGCAACATGATACTAGCACAAGTAGAGTTTTGTCCAACGAATTAGCTGAAATTCGTAAAGTTACAAAGATGCTCGGCAACGCAAGAATGTCATTAGAACAAGTTCAACTAAGACTGACAACTATTCATGATCTTGGTGATGCAATGGTAGCAATTGGACCGGCAATGGCGACAATGAAGGGATTGAAGTCATCGCTTGGAAAATTCATGCCAGAAGCTGATTCAGAATTGAATAGCATGACCCAGACACTTAATGGACTTATGATGGACTCTCTTGCAGGAGACTCCTTTAACATGGAGTCTGATGCTTCAAGTGAAGAAACAGAAAAGATTCTTCAGGAAGCATCTGCAGTAGCTTCACAACAGATAGGAGACAAATTCCCATCTGTACCATCTTCAACTGGACTTTCGTCACAATCCTCTACTTCTACATATTAGAAGCAAGGAAAGACGTAAGTCGGTTCTTTTTATTTTAATTTCTTTAAAATTATTCTGTTATTTTTTCTTTAAACGTATACTTTTTGTTTAAAATGAAGTTTCCAAATGCTGCAGTCATTACTCCGAGAATCAAAGCCAACGGATATGCTAATTCTGCACCATCTACCAGGAAATACACCATTCCTAATTGGACTAGTGCACCAAGTGAGCTAAACATTGCAAACTTTCCATACTGAGAAACTGTCTTTTTTATCCTGAAATCTCTATCCCCAAACGTCCATGCTTTGTTTAAAATAAAATTAGTTGTAACTGATGCAATAATTCCAATTATGTTTGCATGTAAATACCACATGTCTGAAACCACTCCTGCAAATAACAATGAAACTAGATAGTTTACAGCAAATCCTGAAGCACCAACTGTGTAAAATCTAGCTGCTTTTGAAAGAAATTTTACTGATGAGCGTTTCTCTTGTATTTCTTGTGGTTTTCCATAACGGTATAATTTCCAAACTGACCTGTAATAGTCTAGTATGGTTTTAATTCCTAATTTACTATTTCCTAATTTTCTGTTCTGAAAAGTATATGGAATTTCTTTAATTCTTACACCTTTTGTCTTGACTAGAATCTCTAAAAGAATTTTGTAGCCTATTGCATCAATGTTTAATTCTTTGATGATATTTCTTTTAAATGCAAAAAATCCTGACATTGGATCCTTTGTATCTATTCCTAATCCTTTTTTTGCAATTAAAGTTGCAAACTTGCTCATTAATTTTCTTTTTGCTGACCAACCTTGAATTTTTCCACCTTTGATGTATCGTGATGCAATTACAATGTCACATTGATATTTTTTAATTGATTCTATTAGTTTTGGAATTATTTGAGGAGGATGAGAAAAATCACTATCCATAACAACTATCATGTCACCCTTTGCCTGTTGAATTCCTTTTAGAATTGCAGAACCAAGACCATCCTTAGCTTTTCTATGAATTACTTCTATTGTATAATCTGCCACTTTCTTAAAATTTTTCAAATAATCATCCACAATTCTTCCAGTCCCATCTGGAGAATTATCATCAACTACAATAGCCTGTGTGATAAAATTTTTTGGCAAGTTTTCTTTGATTGATTTTAGAATTTGTATGATGTTTTGGGACTCGTTATATGTCGGAATTATTATTGAAACCTGCGTGTTATTTTGTTGTAGTGTATCCTCTGGCTGCATTTACACAACTCAAAATTGAATTGCTATTAAATTTTTAAGTTATTTTTTTGTCACTAATTCTTGTTTTTTCACCTTTGATCTTAGCATATGATCTCTTTTTAATTACAATTTTTGCCATAATTTTACCAAAAACCAATTAACCAAAATTTACTAGTTTGGAACATTTTTGTGTTCTCAATAGAATCATCGCTAGGAGAGGTATACAAAATACCAAATATACAAAATGAAATTCTGGAAGAGATTTATCTGGAGAAATCATTGTTCCCCAACTTGATGGAGGTGGTATAGTAAAATTATTTTCTAATGTGATGTATTTGGGCCATGTTAGAACATAATTATCAGATTCATACACTGCAACATAAAATTGATATTCATTGCTTCGTCCAACTAAATCAACAGGAATCTTAAATTCATATGTAATGTGTGGCACTGTATTATATCTATCAGTATTTGTTACGCCACTCTTTCCTTCAAATCCTGTTTCAAAAATTCTTTTAAAGTTTGATTTAACTATAGACGGTGAACCTCCTTGAAGGAACTACTGCATTTGCTCCACTCCCAGAAGACATACTACCAGAAATCTCAGAATCTTCTGTAAGAATATTTGACACTAAAATTCAGATCGGTAACGATACTAGAATTGATGCAACAGAGTCAGAATTCCTATACATTGATGGTCAAGACATGAGAGTATCTGCAATTGTTGATAGCACTACACCACTAAAACGCGTAGAGTTAAGATTAATTACTATGGGACAGGCAGATGACAAATTCATATCAGTTCTGATGGATGTAGAATCTTTGTATGTCTCAAACTCTACAAGCTTGGTTAGTGGAGAAATCCCATCATTTTTCATGGCAGAACCTGGTGTGAAATATTGGCTACACATCACTGATGAGAATGGCAGTATATCTGAATCCACCCATTACAACATTGGTGTAAAGCCAACTAGAACATCTGATGTTGCAATTGAAGTAGACATGCCAACAATTGTCCCATCTAGTTCAACCATCACACCAGAATTCTACATATTCAATGATGATTCCCCATCATATGGAATTGTCTCGCTGGTAGTTGACGGAAAAACAGTCTCAAAGAAATCTCAACTGTTTGGCACAGGACAGACTCAGGTGATATTCAACTGGAATGTTCCAACATCTGATGGTCACATCACATATGACTTTGCAGGAAAAGTGGACTTGTATGATGCTACAATTTCCACAGAGTCTGCTCTGGTTTCCAGTTATCCAAAAACTGTCTCAGTAGCAGCATCTGACATGCCTGCATTGCAAGTAATCACTAATGATGAGCAGATACTGGCTGATCCTGCATTAATTTATGCATCAAATAGTAACTCTGAATTGAGATTCAAGGTAACTGATCCTCAGGGACAGTGTATCATTGGCAGTGAAGCGGAATGCCTGGTCAAGGACACCACTCTTGGCAAGCGCGGTGGATTGGAAAGTGTTCCGTACGGAGAACAGATACTGCGTGTAAAATACAGTGGCGCAGACAGTGCACTTGAGAGGTTCTCAATTACTTCAGTTGATCCAATCATTGGACAATGGAATGTATCCCTTGAAAGCGATGATGAGTTGTTCCAAGAAGCACATGCATCAGAGGATCCAATTGTGAAGATAAAATATAGATATCATTCTGAAACAGTCACTGTTAAATCACAATGATTATTTAATTTTAAAATAATATTATCAAGGATAAGCAGTCGAATTTGACAATACAGTATCTAATTCTGAAATGTTAATTCTGTTTTGTTCCATGGAATCCCTTTTTCTGATTGTTACTGTGTTATCCTCCAAAGTTTGGTGATCGACAGTAATTGCAAAGGGAGAGCCAATCTCATCTAACCTTCTGTACCGTCTTCCAATTGCACCGGAATGATCTAAAAATGCATCAAATTTTCTTTTTAGTTGGAGGTAAATCTCGTCAGTCTTCTCTTTGAGCCCGTCTTTTTTGACTAGGGATAAAATTCCCACATGTATCGGAGCAAGGTATGGCTTTAATGACAGTACAACTCTCTCATGCTCCTTGTCATCTTTCAGACTGTGCTCTAAAATTGTATACAGACTCCTGTCAATTCCCATTGATATCTCAAAGACATGTGGCAGAACCTTGTCATCGCCGTCCATTATCTCAAATTTCTGCTTGCTCTTTTTTGCATGACTGGTCAAATCATAGTCAGATCTGTAGTTGCATGCAACAAGTTCCAGCCATCCGATTGTAGTCTCTACCTCAAAATCAAACGCAACTTCGGCATAGAATGCCTTTTCCTTGTCCCCCAGTTTTCTGAACCTGCTTTTTGTAATGTCAATTCCAGTCTTTTCATAAAATTCAGTTAAAATTCCCAGATAATACGCCACAAGCTTGTTGGGAACAACACCTGATTCTACTGCTTCTTTGCATGTCATGGGTGTAACATCTCCGTCTGTCTGAATTCTCAGAATTACATCTTGAATTTCAGAAAACTTTTCAATCTCTGACAGTCTGTTTGGGTTGCAAAATACCTCGATTTCTGCCTGATAGAATTCCCTTAGGCGAAGAAGGCTCTGCCTTGGCGCAATTTCATTTCTAAAACTTTTGCCAACCTGTGCTATTCCTAGAGGAAGTTTGCCCCTCATTGTCTTGTACAGTCTGGGAAAATCAACAAAGATTGATTGGCATGTCTCAGGTCGCAGATATGCCTCTTCTTCTTCAGGACCAATACCAACTTTGAACATCATGTTAAAGTTCTTTGTCTTGTCAAATTCCCCCTTGCACTTTGGACACTTGATATTATTTTGTAAAATCGCATTGTCAAATTCCTCCAGATCTGCACTTTCGGGAATTTCAATCTGTGCAATCTCTGCAATGGTCCTGTCTGCCCTGAACGTTGCATTGCATTTTGTACATTTTATTATCGGATCCGCAAAATTCCCCAAATGACCTGATGCCTCAAAGACTGACTTTGACATTATCTGCGAGCCGTCAATCTCAAGCATTCCGTCCCTTCTGATCAGCTCTCTCCTCCACAGCTCAAGAAATTTGTTTTTTAGACTGACTCCGGACGGTCCGTACTCCCAAAATCCTGCCTGCGCATCTGCATAAACCTCACAGCTGGGAAAGTAAAATCCGCGCTCAAGTGCCAGTTTCATTACTGATTCATAGTCCATTGTATCACTCACTCATCCATGAAATAAATTTCTACGCAAACCCCTTTGCGACTTGCACGTTTTCAAAGTCATCTCGGTCATCATCAATCGGGGTCTCAAGAATTATGGGAATTTTTTTCCTGTTGGCAAACTTTACAACGGCTGAAATTCCTTCCACTCCAATTCCGCCCAGTCCCAAATGGTAATGTCTATCCAGATTGCAGCCAATTTCCCCCTTGGCATCATTGAGATGAATAATTTTTAAATTATCAATCCCCACATGTTTATCAAATTCAGAAAAGGTTTTCTTTACATTTTCTTCAGTTTTTAAATCATATCCCGAAACAAACGCATGGCAGGTATCAAGACAAACGCCAAACTTTTTTGCAGGCTTTAGCTGCTTGAAAATTTCTCCCAACTGTTCAAAGTCAGAACCTACTGAATTTTTTTGTCCTGCGGTATTTTCTAAAAGAATCATTACATCGTTTTTTGCCTTTCCTGCCTTTGTCAATCCTTCCACCAGCCGTTTAATTCCAGCTTCATCCCCGGTACCCAGATGACTTCCTAGATGTGTTACCAGATATGGGATTCCCAGCTGTGAGCATCTCTCAGATTCGTCAATCAAAGTTTTAACAGATTTTTCAAACCCGTCATCCTTGGGTGATGCAAGATTTGGTAAATATGGCATGTGCGCGCATGTTGCAAACCTGTCAATTTTACTTGCCTTTAGCTTTGATTTGAAATTGGCAATGTCTTCTTTTGTGAGTTCTTTTGCATGCCAGCCTCTTGGATTTCTTGTAAATATTTGAAATGCGGAACACTCCCTCTCAACTGCGTTATCCACTGATTTGTCAATTGATCCAGATATTGAGACGTGACATCCGACTTGCATATGAAACATTTTTCTTAAAACATAATTTAAACCAGCGTCAAAATTCAAAAAATCAGATTTTTAAGTAAACCCCGCAAATTACTTTCATGCTTGCACTGGGACAAGATGAGATTGCAAAATATCCATTTCTGGCAGATGCCGGCCAATATCTGAAAGATCAAGGCTTTTCACTTGAGCAGTTTGGAACAGATCCTGACTTGAGGGATCTTATCAGGAAGGCATATGACCGGATTCTGGTGGCAGCAGATGGGAAAATCTACAAGTCTGATCTTGACGGGGATCATGTCTCAAAGGAGGCCGCCCTTCCACGGGAAGTCTTTTCGTTTCTGTTGGCTATAGTTCTGCTGAAGCTAAGCGGAATGCATACTCTGATCAAGAGATTTGCACTGGCTGAGGCAAGACGCGCGGAAAAATATCTGGAAAGAGACCTTGCAAACATCTCAGACGAATCAAAAAACCAGCTTGCAATCAGAGTTATTGATGATCTTTTTTCAGTCCAGGTGGAAAAATCTGGCGATTATTTTGTAATTCCTATTTCTGATTATCTAAAACACTCTATTAATTTTCATGAAAGGGAATGGAAGCTAATCAACCGGCATGTGGAAAATGGCCAAGTTTTTCTTTCGCCACACGAGACAGTCAGATTGATAAGAAAGGAACTGGGAACATACATCAATTCTAAAATTATCAATGCAAGAACACCTACAATGATTCCTGGATTTGAAGACTCTGTTAACAAGCTGGTTTTATTGTCAAAAAAGTTTGTAACATACACTGCAACTACCGGGGAATACCCGCCTTGCATAAAACATGCAATTGAAATACTTGAAAAAGGCGAAAATCTCCCCCACTCTGGAAGATTCATGCTTGCATCTTTTCTCTTGTCAAAGGGACAGACAGTCCAACAGGTAGCACCGCTGTTCAAAAATGCACCAGATTACAACGAGCGTGTCACACTATACCAACTCAATCACCTGGCTGGAACATCTGGAAGCGGAACTCAATATTCTTGTCCTTCTTGTGAGAAACTAAAAACTCAAAGTCTATGCTTTGCCACATCTGAATGCGATAACATCATCAATCCATTACAGTTTGGAAGGAAGAAAAAATAATGCAAGAAGCAGATATATCATTTTTAGAGGACTCGTTCAAAAAATATTACTTTAACCATTTTGATCTGATCAAAGTTCCAGAGAGAACATCTGAGAGAGAATTTGGATATCAGAAATTTAACTCAGGAATGACCCGCCACATTTCGCTCAAAGACGACAAGGAATTACATCTGTTGCTTATGCAGAATGTCCCGTCTGATGTCTACTGTTCAAACGCATACTACACATTTCCCAATTTACCAATGAACGAGAAAGATTGGAAGGAGGCAGATCTAATTTTTGACATTGATGCAAAGGATCTAAATCTACCATGCAGAGAAAACCATACGGTATCAATTTGCAATGACTGCAATGACGTGTCAAAAAATCTCACACGGTGCTTAAAATGCAATTCTGCAAAGCTGGAAAAAAAATCCTTGCCGTGTAAAAACTGCATTGATGCATCTAAAATTGAGGTTGAAAAGTTATCAGAGGTTTTGATTAATGATCTTGCAATAGATGAAGAAAATATCCAGGTATATTTTTCAGGTAATGAGGGATTTCATGTCTATGTGTATGGTTCACAATTTCAAGAGATTGGATCCAGGGAGAGATCAGAGTTGACTGATTATATCTCATTGCGTGGGGCTATTCCTGAAACATTCGGGATGAGAAAACTCAAACAAGACCGTGCATCTTTTCCAGATTTTGACGAAAATGGATGGCGGGGCAGATTCTCAAAACATGTTTTTGGTTCAAAATCAAAACGCTCAAAAATTATCACAGAACTGATTGCAAACGGCTATTCGTCTTTTCAAAAAACTCTGGATGATGCGTCAGAAAACATTGGCGTAAAGATTGATCCAAACGTGACCATGGACATTCACAGAATCTTTAGGCTGCCCGGTTCCATTAACAGCAAGAGCGGCCTTACAAAGATCCGCTGTGATGACCTGATAAAGTTTGATCCGTATGTGGAAGCGTCTTTTCTCAGCGATGACACGGTGGAAGTTTTTGCAAATTCCCCCATAGAGTTCAAATTGAAAAGCAAAAAGTTTGGCCCGTACCTGGGTGAAAAAGTAACAGTCCCGACATTTGCAGCAGCATACATGATCTGTAAAAAACTTGCTAGAATAGCTTGATTTTGCTGGTAAGACATTAATTCACCAAATCTTAAGAAAATTCAGTTTTGTATAGCGCCTCCACTGACAAGCAAACGCCACCTCCTGATGCTGGAAAATACATCAGATTAGGTATTGTTGCAATTATTGGAATTGTGATTTTCACCATGGTGGGAAATCAGGCAGTTATACTATCAATGAATTTTACCGAGTTTGGCGATCAATTTACCAAGCCTCTCTACTATACGCTTGTTTCCGCAATAATTCTGTCTGCGATTGCCCTTATCAGGGTGAATATTGTAGGAAGATCTTCAATTTTCTGGTATGCAATTAGTACTGGGATTGGATTTTTAGGAAGCGGAGGACAACAATTTGTCTCAAATGCACTGACAAGTTTTAAAGATTACAAGTTATCATCATTACAATTCATAGTCTGGCAAATTACAAAGATCCTGCTTTTCGGAGCTTTCTTTGCAAATATTATGTTTGGATTTGCAGCCATGTCATTTATTGACGGAAATACTTTGGGGCTGGAAAATATCCCGTCATTGTTTACCTTACCTTTTGTAACTCCTGACAACGATCCAAACTATGCGGCAGAAAATGTGGTTCCGATGATTCCGGCTTTGGTAATACTGATTCCCCCACTGCTTGCAGCGGTAGGACTCCGTCTGGTTTTGTATGTTGGAATTCACAGAATAATTAACGTAATCACCTCTTTTCTAAAAGATTCCAACGAAGGCAAACCACGATATCTAAACTATGTTTCAACCATTGAGGGAATAATCGGCATCGGCATAATTTGGGTAGGCTTTAATCTATTTTTCACAGATCAGATTGACTATAACACACGGTATGTAATCGGAGGCACTCTTGTAATCGGCTTTGCTTTGATTGTATTCTCAGTTGTTGACAGAATTAGAGCGCGCGTTCTCACTCATATGTTTAAGAGAGACGTATACGTCAGATTTTTAACAATTATTGCAATTGCAATTGTTGTTGCAGGAGTTGTTTCAGTAAACAACAGCATTGCCGATGCAAAGAAAATTGAATTTTTAGGGCCGTACACTGCTCAACAAATTGGAGTAAATCGCTATCTTGGGGAACTAAACGACGTAAAAGAAAATATCCATGATGTCCAGTTGACATCTGTTTCTGCAAATAACATTAAAAACTATGTAAGGCAAAACAGTGACGTTCTTGATGTGATTCGAGTATGGGATTGGGAGGCAGCTTTTGCCAAACTAAAGCCTGAGATAGGTTTGATTCCATATGTTGACTTTGAAGACAACGACATTCTTCGCTTTAACAATACTTTATACTGGACTGCCTCAATGAAGCCAATTTTGCCTACATCTGTCAGCCTTGAAAACAAGTGGTACAACGAGCATCTTGTTTATACCCACGCACCTAATGGATTTCTTACCCTGGAGGCAACTGACGGACAGATTGTTGACAGCGGCAAATTTTTCAAACAAAGGGAAATCTACTACGGTGAAGGGGGACTGTTTGAGCAGACCTGGTCTGCTTATCCTAATTCAAGGGGGGGCAACAGTGCAGAACTTGGAGGGGCATTATATTCGGGTTTAGGCGGATTGGATGTCTCACCGCCTTTGAGTTGGATATTTGAGCCAAACTTTTTGCTGTCATTTCCAGGCGAGTCAGTACACATTATGAGATACAAAGACGTGCATGACAGAATGGAAACTCTGTATCCCTATTTCCTATATGACTTGTTTGGAAAAGAACTGGACTCGGTCCCTGTAACTGATGGAGAAAATTCATACTGGCTAATTCCACTGATCATTGGATTTGATACGGGAGACGTTCCTTGGTCTGTTGGAAATCCATACTTGCGTTTAGTAGGCTATGCACTTGTTGATGCCTACAACGGTGATATACAACTATTAAAAACTGGAGATGATTTCTTTACTGACATGTTTGCCAGTCAGTACAAAGAACAGTTCCAACCAATACCTGCATGGCTGGAAGAACAGATACGATATCCAGTAGAGTTATTCAACTGGAAGACAGAGATGTATAATATTTACCATGTAACTGACGTTGAGACATTCATTCAGGCAAATGAATTCTATGAAATTCCACGCGGCCTTGAGACATATTTTGTTGAAGCAAAACCACCCGGATTTGAACAAACAGAATTCCTGGGATTGCTTTCGTTGGAGTTAAGGGGATCACAGGGTAGAAACCTTGCAGGCTACATGATAGTGGAAAATGATCTTGACAGACTGGGGGACATGCAGTTCTATGAAGTCCCATTAAATTCTACAACCAAACTAATTGGTCCTACGGCAGTCGGAGAAGCACTTGACAGAGATCCAGAATTTGCCCAACTAAAGACTCTGTTGAGAAACCCGAGAATCGGCGATAATATTTTGTATCGTGTAGGTGATCACGATGTATACTTTATTCCTGTATATACTGCAGGTGCTGGCGGTGTAGTTGCACAACTGGGAACTATCGCAGCAGTGGGTGCTGCATTTAACGGAGAATATTTCGTCGGATTGGGCCAAACCCAAGAAGAAGCATTTGAGGCATACTTGAAGAAAGTTTCAGGAGTGGCATTAACTACAACTACCGCTGATGATGATTATGTTGAATTAGTCAGAAGTGACAGAATTGATATAATAAAATCGGTGTTTGAAACAAACGGAATTTCTGTTTCCGAACCTACATCCATCCAGATACCATTATCGTTCAATGAGGGGGAACTCTTCTTCTTTACTGAAAGTGATCGAGCAGATGCTGAAAAGTTCCTATCTGAATTCATTGATGACTTTGTAAAGCCACGCAGTGACAGAGTATTCATGTGGCAAGAGGATACCAATCTCAACATTGGATCTGTGTATGTAAAAGACGGACTTGCTGAGATACACTATGTCTCAATTGAGGTAGGCAACTAGTTGCTTCTTGTTGTTGATAACGGCTCTATCTATACAAAACAGTTGACTGATTTTTTAAGTGACAAAAGTATTTCGTTTGAGATACAATCCCCACAGATTCTGAACTTGGATTCACTTTCAAACTATGATTCTTTCATACTTTCTGGAAGGAGAAAAAATGAAAAAAAGGTCAATGAAATCAATTCCAAAATTATACGACATTGCATTAAAAATGATAAAAAGTTACTCGGAATTTGTTACGGTGCAGAAATTTTGGCACTCACTTTGGGTGGAACAATTAAAAAAACCCTTCATCTGTACAGAGGAACTGAAACAGTTCAAACTTTAAAAAATACTCCAATATGCGGTGATTCTTTAGAAGTATTTGAAAGTCATAGCTATGAGATATCCAAATTGCCCAGTGTTTTAGTTACTCTTGCTGAATCAAAAAACTGTAAAAATGAAATTATTCAATATGAGAAAAAACCAATTTTTGGAACTCAGTTTCATCCGGAAATGAGTCAGGATGGAAATAATCTGATTGAAAAATTCTGCTCTCTTTGATTGATTTTAATAACTCTGAGAATTTCTTAATTTTATGGGGGAAGAAAACCATGAATTACTTTTGCCCCTTGTAGATGATGAAAATATTTGCCTTCCTTTGCCAATTAACGTGGTATCAAAATACTGGAATGTTGATTTGCCTATGGAAGAAGCTATAGAATCTGCAAAAAAATATTCTGGATTTGATGGCAGCATCCTAATTGAGGGAATAGAATCTGCAGAAAGACATGGCTTGACATGCAAAATAGTTCATTCGTCTCTAAATGAACTAAAGAAAGTCATTGATTTGGGAATTCCGCCAATTGTCATCCTTCCAGGAATTCCTGAAATCACGCAACATGCATCTGTAATTACCGGCTATGACCAGCAAGAAAAAACAATTCTACATTACATCCAAAAAGGCAATCAGGACGGGGAACAGCAGGAAGGAGCAATTCCTCAGGGTATTTTTGAGAAAGAATGGTCCGAAGAAGGAAAACTGCTGATCATTTTGGCCCCTTCGGATATTTTGTCATCTGTGAGCCTTGAAAATGACTCTGGCGACAAATCAAACAGGCTATGTCTTGTATCTGAAAAACACAGTGTTTTAAAAAATACATCTGAGGCACTTGAATCGCTGAAACAAGCTATGAATCTTGATGGAAACAATCCGACAGCTCTGAATCTGTTTGGTGCAATGCTCAATGCCCAAAACTCTCCTGACTGCGTGAAATATTATGAAAAATGTCTGCAAATCAACAGCAGATCATACCTGGCATATGCCGGCCTGGGAAATTTTTATCTTAAAGCAAACCAGTTTGAAAAAGCAGAAAATTATTACGCCAAGGCCATTGAGATTAATTCAAAAAGATCCGCAAAAATTTACAAAAATCGTGCATATCTTAGGGAAAAACAAAACAATAATTCTGGAGCAAAAGATGATCTCAAAAATTATTTAAAATATTACCCAAAAGCTCCTGACAGAGGAATTATAGAGCAGGCAATCAGAGAATTATAATGCGGAGTGCGGGATTTGAACCCGCGGCCTTCAGCTTGGGAAGCTGACATCTTACCAGGCTAGACAAACTCCGCCCAGATCATCTTCATCAATCATGATTAAATATCTTAATTGATATCCCAAAACATGGATGCAAGATGTCCCGAATGCGAGAAAGTTGCAATATTGGATGACGATATCACCAATGTGAAATGCCCTCATTGCAATTTTGAGGCAGATTATGAAACCTATATTGAAATTATGAAAGATCAGGCAATCAACATGTCGTCAGAGTATATTCCAGACAGACCTGGAATCTAACTACCAATAGTTTCCCTTATCAGAGCAATCCAAATGAGCTCCGCAATTTGGACAAAACATATGGCATGCTTGCATGTCCACCATTTTACTATCGCATCTTGGACATCTTATCTCTTCAACCATGCCTACCATTGTTAATCTTGATTTAAAAATAATGTCCAAAGGTTAATTAGTCGTTCAACTTTTTTTTGGAATAATTGGCAAACTTTAAACTTACAATTTCTGACATAAAGGGAAAATCAGTTTCAAAAGAACTCAAAGACAGTGATGCCAATCCGTTAATAGGATTGCAGTTAGGAAATGAGACTGATGCATCAATTGTAGGATTGACTGGAAAATTAAGACTTACTGGAGGCAGTGACAAGTCTGGAGTTCCGATGAGAAGCGATCTTCATGGCGGAGCAAGAAAAAGAGTCTTGCTTGTCAAAGGTGTTGGTTTACAAGATGCAGAACATGGAACACGAAAAAGAAAACTAATGAGAGGAAATCTGGTATCAGAAGAAATCTATCAAGTAAATTGTAAATTTGATGGAGAATTACCAGTTGAAGCTCCTGCAGAAGAAAAAACTT
>JAPFQF010000025.1 GCA_029255365.1 Candidatus Nitrosopumilus sp.
ACATCGATAGTTATTGATTTCAAATATTTTCACAATGGCGATGTCGATGACTATACAGTTGACAGGACCTGGAGGAATGAAGACGGACGGATTGTCGAGGAACTGAAAATAAAAAAAGACGGAAAGCGACTTGACTCTGTAGAGGAATCCCAGTGGCAGTCATTTATTGAGGAATTAATTCCTCGAGGAATTGCAAAACTGTTCTTCTTTGACGGCGAAAAAATTGTAAAGATGGCCGAGGAGGAAAACGAGGATATCGAGATAAAATCCTCCTTTGATTCGCTGTTGGGATTGGATATTGTAGAGCAGCTTCACTCAGATTTGAGAGTACACATAATGAGAAACATGAAAGATGATGCAAAATCCATTCAAATGCAACATGACAAACATCTGGAAGAGAGAGATGCCATATTGGATGACATTTCAAGATATGAGGCAAAACTGGGCTCTAAAAATTCTGAAATCCGTACACTTGGAAGTGACATTGATGGACTGGAGGCACAAGTCTCAAAAATCGGAGGCGGATTTGCATCCAAAAGAGAGGAACTCAAGGCAAAAAGAGCATTTTTGGAGATGAAAATGGTCTCCCTTGAGGCTGAACTCAAAGCATCCATTGCAGGTCCGATGCCCCTATCTCTAATTTCAAAGCAAGTCAAGTCACTAAAGTCTCAAATTCTAAAAGACGAGCAAATTCTAAAAAGAGACATTGAAGCCAGCATTCTAAACAAAAAACAATCCGAACTATCCGCACTGCTGAATTCTAAAACTTTCTGGAACGGTATTGGCGCGGATTCACAGGGTAAAGAGAAACTAATCAAGAATATCTCCGCACTGTTTTCAGTCGATGAGAAGATAAAAGAGTCAAGCATGTTTAATTTGTCCCCGCTAGAGTCTGCAAATATCTTATCAGTAATTGACTCATTGAAATCAAATCACATTGACACTCTCCATAAAACATCCCAAGAGTACAGTTCTGTCTCCGATGATTTGCAAAAAATTGATGTTGCCCTGGTCAACGCTCCAAATGACGATGAACTAGGTCCACTGATTTCAAAACTGAATTCACTGCATGAAGAGCAGGGAATACTAAAAAACGAGATTGAGCATCTGGAACGGCAAATCACTACAAAGAATTCCTATCTTAAAATGATCAACGTCAAGCTGCGAAATATTTTGGCAGACAAATACAAGGACAAAAATGCCGGAACCCAGGCAGAGCTTGCAACCAAAGTTCAAAAAGTTCTTGACGAATATGTTGAAAAACTCAAAGTAAAAAAGTTGGAATTACTTGAAACGTATCTTTTAGAAGAAATACAGCGACTGATGCACAAAGAAAACTTGATCACCAAGGTGATGGTGGACAAGAAAACATTTGAGATCAAACTGTATGACAAAGATGGGAACGAATCCCCCAAAGACCTCTTATCAAAAGGTGAAAAGCAAATGTACGCAACTGCAGTGCTACTGGCACTTGCCAAAACTTCCGGCAAGCCCCTGCCATTTATGATAGATACCCCCCTTGCAAGGCTGGATGTCGGTCATCGTGACAATTTGATTGAGAAATTCTTCCCATACGCATCCCACCAGGTGGTGATATTTTCAACTGATTCTGAGATTGATGAGAAATACTATTCCCGTATGAGGCCTCACCTTTCACGCTCATACGCGATGGAATACCTGCCTGGAAAGGGAAAAACAAGGCAGCATTCGGGGTATTTTTGGAATGACAAGGGGGAGAAAATTATTGCAGTTTAACAGAGTCAGGCTTAGCTCAAGGGCTCAGTCCCTTTATGGCGGCATGAAACACAAGACGGGACTGGGAATTAACGTATTGGCAAGATATGGTCTTTGCTTGTCATTAAAGGACCCGTCAATTCCAAACCCTGATGAATTTGATGAGACTGGCATGGAGATACTGCCCAGCATACTGTTTGGAGAGCATGAAAATATCTACAAGGCATTGATGATTGACAGACTGCACAGAGATGAGTTGGACCCTGAACTGTATTTCCAAAAAATGACTCGGTCTCACATCTGCAGAGGCGCTGCCGCCTTGTTTCCAAGAATTAATGATTTGTCAGACTTTGATGATATTATCCAGCAAGAGAAAAAATGAGCGAGATAAAATTTCCAATATACCTGGACCACCATGCAACAACGCCTGTTGACCC
>JAPFQF010000037.1 GCA_029255365.1 Candidatus Nitrosopumilus sp.
GCGGGGGTTCGAGTCCCTCTCTCGGCGTTTTTATCTTTTCTATGACTCTTGCTTAAAATTGTGGTAGAAAATACTTGCACCACTAACTGGTAACACTGTTTGAAAATCACTCAAAATCAAGTAGTCATCCGGTTTGGATTGCCCTGCAGATTTGCTTCCTGGACTCTCTTCTGGGTGTATATTTCAATATAATTAAATGAAATGGTCGTTTTATTCCCAATGTTTTTTACTCGGACTTTACCCAATCACAATAATTCGTAAAAAGTGAAAATATGAAAAATCTAAATAAATTTATCTTAATGGTGGCGGTTCTATCCTTTGGTATTTTGTTTATTGATAATTCCTTTGCAGAAACGGATACGGACGGCGATGGAATAGATGATTTGACTGATCTGTGTCTTTCTGATCCTGAAACAGTAAACGGGTTTGAGGATACAGACGGCTGCCCTGACGTAGTTCCTCCAGGAGATATGGATGGCGACGGGATTTACGATAATGTAGATAGATGTACCACACAACCTGAAACAATAAACGGGTTTGAGGATACAGACGGCTGCCCTGACGTATCTCCGTTGACTGATCTGGATGGTGATGGAATTTCAGACTCTATAGATTTGTGTCCTACGCAAGCCGAAACAAAAAATAATTTTGAAGACCTTGACGGCTGCCCTGACGTAGTTCCTCCAGGAGATATGGATGGCGACGGGATTGACGATAAGGTGGATAGCTGTCCCACACAACCTGAAACAATAAACGGGTTTGAGGATATAGACGGCTGCCCTGACGTAATTTCTGTTAAAGATTCTGACAATGATGGAATTATTAACGGCGTTGATCATTGCCCACATTCTGCTGAAAATTTTAACGGGTTCGAAGATGATGACGGCTGCCCTGACATATCTCCTGTCAAGGACACGGATGGTGATTCTATAATTGACCGTCTTGATTTGTGTCCGACCCAATCTGAAATCATTAATGGCTTCCAAGATACAGACGGCTGCCCTGACGTAGTGCCCGTTAGAGATTCTGACAATGATGGCATTTTTGATGATTCAGATCGGTGTCCGCAACAAGCAGAAACTATCAACATGTATCAAGATACAGACGGCTGCCCTGATGTAGTTCCAGAAAATAAAGCGAGTGAGAAGACTACCTCTGACGGGTCTTTATTACAGTGGACTGCGATAATTGCAGCCGGTATTTCTGCAGCTGGTGGTATAACCGCTGCAAAATACAAAAAGCGTTAGATGTTTTTTCATAAAAATCAAATCTGTTCCAGATTTCAAATAACCTTGTGTGACAGATGATGTTTCAAGTACAATCTAAACATCACCAGTGCTAACAACATCAGCACTGCTGCCACTCCAAAAGAAACTGAATAATTTGTTGCGTTAGAAAGAAATCCAGCAGTCAAAGAGCCAAAAAAGATGCCTATCCCGATCATGAAGCTATGCACTCCTAGGTACGTTCCTTCAAACCCTCTTGGGATGGTTTTGAACAATATCACTGAATTCGCAGTACTGTATATGGAAAATGCACTCACCATCAGACATGGTGATATCACTGCAATGAGAAACGATTCCACTCCCATCATCTGAGGGATTAGGGTGGCGGCAATCACAATTCCCAAAACCCTTGGTATGTAAGCTAATTGTATGGCCTGCTCTTCTGAAATCTTTGCAATCAGTTTAGGGACCAGAAAGAAAATTACAAGCAGGGTTATTGTTTGAATCATGTATACTAGGAAAACTTGAGAATCCGTAAACTCGTATTTTTTTAAAAACGGGATAAATGCAGTAAAGTATGTGTTGCTTCCAAAATAAAACAAAAAATTTGCAAAAAATAAGATCCCTATCTCGTGTGTAATTTTACCTTTGAACATCGAAATGATGTGTTTAAAGTCACGAGCTTTTGGAACTTTTGGATATATTACCTGGAAGTGGTACCTGTTGTAGCTGAAAATATGTTTTAGGCCGTG
>JAPFQF010000014.1 GCA_029255365.1 Candidatus Nitrosopumilus sp.
AAATAAAAATATCCCACTGACATTTTTGTCTGGACCACCTGCTCCTCGATTACGTTGTCTTTTGTATCCCGTATCTGGACAAAAACTTCCTCCCCTGAAAACTCAGGCATGTACAGTCTGTAATACCCGATACCCGAATCAAAAAATTCCGATTTTACTTCAAAAGAGCTTGACTGTTCCAGCAGAACCGAGTTGTATTTTTTTTCAGTCTCGTCAAAAACCAGCGATGTCCATACCATTCCTATGATTACAAGTGCCAATCCTATTTTGAATGGCGATATCTTCATTTCATCATGCTGAGAAATTATTTACCTTATAAGATAATCTAAAGGGCTCGGAGGGCTTCGATCCCTCGACCTAGCGGTTCGAAGCCGCTCGCACTATCCAGACTGTGCAACGAGTCCAAACAAGTAAGATTTTAACGGGTCTAAATATCTGTCTAGGTGTTTGAAGGTATCAAAAAAAGTAATTGGGGTTGAATATGCAATCAGAGACATTGTTCTTGCTGCCAGAAAAGTTGAGCAGAAAGGAATGCATGTTGACTATCTGAACATTGGAGATCCTGTACAGTTTGGATTTCAGCCGCCTGACAATGTGAAACAAGCTTTCATTGATGCAGTTAGCAGGGGTGATAATTTCTACGCCTCGTCTGAAGGTTTATTAGAGTTGAGGCAGGAGATTGCCAAAAAAGAAAATGCAAAGGGACTTTCAATAGATGCCGATGACATTCTGATTACAAACGGAGTTTCTGAAGGGCTTGACATGGTTATCTCCTCAATAGTCGAGGAGGGTGACGAGGTCCTGCTTCCTGGTCCGTACTATCCTCCATATGCCTCCTATGTCAGACTGCACGGGGGAGTTCCAGTGGAGTTCGCAGTGGACCTGAACAATTCAACACCTGACATTGATGATATGAAATCCAAAATCACGCCAAAGACTATCGCTATCTGTCTGATTAGTCCGAATAATCCTACTGGTGTCGTGTTTAACGAAAAGGCACTCAGGAAACTGGTGGATCTTGCAAACCAACATAATCTCTACATTATTTGTGATGAGATTTATGATCAGATAGTATTTGATGACAAGTTCGTTGGAATTGGAAAAGTAGCTGGTGATTCACCTGTAATTGTTCTAAACGGATTCTCCAAAGTCCATCTGATGTCTGGCTGGAGAATCGGTTACATTGCGTTTAACAAATCACCTCAACTCAAAGAGTTGCGTGAACATTTACCAAAACTGGCAAGAGTTAGAATTGCAACTAGTCTTCCTGTACAATATGCGGCCTTGGAATCCCTCCGTGGACCGCAAGATTACATTGGTAAATTTGTTTCAGAAATTAAAAAACACAGAGACTTGGTAGTCAGACGGCTGAATGAGATGCCGGGACTGTCATGTCCAAACCCGAGTGGCGCATTTTACGCATTTCCAAAAATTGAAGACAATAAATTTGGAACAGACAAGGAATTTGTGACAAAACTGTTAGAACAGAAAGGTGTACTGACAGTTCACGGTTCTGGATTTGGCGAGCAGTACGGAAGCGAACATTTCAGATTGGTGTATCTGCCAAGTTTGCAAGTATTGGATTCAGCAATGAACAAAATTGAAGAGTTTGTCAGTAATTCCAAACTGTAAATTTCTCAGGAATTATCTCAATAACACAATTAGTATCATTTAACAGTTCTTTTGCTGATTTATTCTCTAGTGTTTTGAAATACCGTGAGAGAATTTTCTTTGCAATTGTTTTGACTTTGGAATTCTCTAATATGAGATTGGCATTTCCCTGTACTAGTACGCCGTAAATATTTGGCGCATTAATTCCAACATCTACACAGCATGATACTTTATTGTTTTTCATTACATTTTTTGCCTTTTGTGTTTTAGTGTTTGTTCCAATGTAGAATTTTTTTCCACTATACCTGTACCAAACAGGCGCAATATGGGGAGTTTTATTTTTACCAATTGTTGCTAATCGTAATATCTTCTGTTCAGTGAGAAATTCATCTCTTTTGTTCATGCTTTCTAAATCCCAATACTATCATAAAAATCCCAAAGCCTAACATTGCAGCAGATACTTTTTCATTTGTAAATTCTCCATTCAACAAAAAATCTTCAACAAATTCCACTCCCCATATCAGTAATTGCTGAATGAGAACTATTCCTCCCATTACACAAAAAAGCACACCAATTGCACTAAACCAGTTTCTGCCCCGTCTGTAATACTCGTGACTCATGTTAAATGAAAATGAGATTAGATAATCTTGATACCTGGATTCTTTATCTTGTTTCTAATCATTGCATTTAGCAACAATGGAGTAGACATTTCTGCAAGATATGACAATTCAATCGGTCCCAAGTAAATTGCTCTCAACCCTTTAATTTCTCCAATCAAGCCATTAACTACTTGCACTGAATCATTATCATCCCCGCAAACAAAGATGTCATAGTCCAGTTCCAGTGTGGGGTTTACAAGTTTTTTCTCAGAAATAACATGAAATGCTGAAACAAGTTTTGATTTATCTTTCATGTGTTCAGAAACAAGTTTGTATGAAAATGGTTTGTTCTCTTTAATTGAAATGCACTCAAATCCTACATCTGTTTTTGTCATTGGAACAATTGGGGATACGACAACACAACTGTCTTTGACTTGTGATAATATTCCGGAACATACGGAATCGATATTCTCATATGGAATTGATAAAATCAAAACGTCACTTTCTTTTGCAACTGAAACATTATCGTTTCCAGTAATTGTTCCTTTAATTTCTCCAAATGCTTCTTTTGCAAGATTGGCATATTCTACAGCTGATTCGGATGCTCTTGCAGCGTCTCTTGAACCTATGATGACATCGTTGTTTTGCGACCATCTCAGGGCAAAGCCTTTGCCCATTCCGCCGGTTCCGCCAATAATTCCGATTTTCATGATATATACCAGACAATGTTATTATTATCTCTATTTGAAAATCGATCAAATTGGGACAGATTATCTTCCTTAGACACGGACAAGCAAAAAATAACACCGAGAGAATTCTGGCCGGACGAACAGAAGGAGTCCCATTAACTGAAATTGGAATTAAACAAGCAGAACATACTGCTGAATTGCTCGAACACATGAATGTATCAGCAATTTATTCCAGTCCCATTCAAAGGGCAAAACATACTGCAGAAATTGTCAGCAAACATAATTCAATTGATGTCACTATTGATGAGAGACTGATTGAGCTTGACATGGGAAAATTTACTGGAATGCCGTATGATGAAATTTTTAGCAGTCATGGTAATGTCTTTATGAAGTTCTATAATGGCGAGCTGGAAATTGCTCACAACGGGGTAGAGACTTTTGATCAGGTCAAAAAAAGAGTTTTAGGAATTGTAAGCCATGTCGTTGAAAAGCATCCTGATGAAAATGTGGTTCTTGTAACACATATGGACCCAATCAAGGCCATGCTTTCAACAATAGTGGATTTATCCCCTACCAATCTCTTTGAGTTAATCATTGCAAACGCATCCCTTAACATCTTTAGAGAAAGGGAACAAAAATTCTCACTTGCTGGACTTAATGTAATGCATCCGTCTCGATTCGATCAGAGCTGGTAGCTAATAATCTTGAAAACCCTTAAATAGAAATTACAGGTCACGTCATTTAATCGCTATGAAATTAGTTGGGTTATTCTCAGTATTGGCAGTTTTGATGGTAATACCAGCTGTAGACTTGGCATTTGCTGCAGGCGATGAACCTGGAGAGTATCTTGACCGTAGAGTGGTTATTTGGAATTTATTTTATAGATTAATGACAGTGGCATTTACCGTTGGTGCAGTAGTATCTGGAACAATGATCTGGCAATGCTGGAGATTCAGAGAATCTCATCCGCAGGCAAAGCCAACTCCGTATGAGGGAACTGACTGGTAATAATGTCAGGACACTCTAATTGGCCAGAATGGATTTACGTCGGTGTTGTAGTAGCTTTGATGGTTTGGGTGGGTGCAGAAGCTTGGGAAGCGGAAAGACTTATAGAACATGTACCTGAAGGCGCTGAAACAATTATTGTAACAGGACAACAGTGGTTCTGGACTTTTGAACATGAGGATGGCACAAAAGAAATTGGCGAACTGCATGTTGAGGTTGGCAAGGCTTACAAATTTGAAATACACTCTAAAGATGTCAATCATTCTTTTAACATTCATGACTATGTTGTTTTGATGGATGCAATTCCTGGCAGAGTGAACACCGTATGGTTTGCTCCAACTGAAGCAGCAACTCATGATATTCAATGCAGGGAATACTGCGGACTGATTCACTATAACATGCGCGCGACATTGTATGTAGAGGCGCCATCATCTTGACAACGCTTTTATCACAACTTTCAATGATTAGATTCGAGGAGATTATCTAATGGTTCTAGAATTACAAAAGCCACGTCCAATCTGGCAAATAATGTTCTCTACGCATCACACTGATGTCGGCCTGCTCTATCTGATTACATCACTAGCATTCTTGTTCTTAGGTGGTTCACTAGCTCTTGCAATCAGGGCGGAGCTGTTCTTGCCTGGCGCACAAATTATTGGTGATGCAATGACCTATAACAGAATTTTTACAGTTCACGGTACAACGCTAATTTTCTTGTTTATCCTGCCCTTTGCATCTTCAGTTGGTAACTACTTTGTTCCAATTATGGTCAGATACAAAGACATGGCATATCCAAAACTCAACGCAATTGCATTTTGGATGATTCCACCTGCTGGAGCACTAATTTGGTTGGGCTTTGCTGATTTCACTTGGTACGCAACACCGCCATATTCCATCATCAGTGCACCCGGTCCTGCAGCAGACATGTGGATATTTGGATTGAAAATCTTAGGTATCTCATCAGTACTAGGTGCAATTAATTTTGTAGTTACAATTCTGAAATGCAAGCATCCTGACATGTCAATTGGCCAAGTCCCACTGCTGGCATGGTCCTTCCTGTCATCATCGTTGATTATCCTTGTTGCAATTCCAACATTTGCAGCAGCACTTTTGATGCTGCTGACTGACAGACTTGGCGTAAGCGGATTCTTCAATCCTGCAATGGGCGGGGATCCAATCGCATACGCACACCTGTTTTGGTTTACGTTCCATCCCGAAGTGTACGTGCTGGTAATTCCCGCAATCGGCATGATGTATGAAATCATTCCAAGATTCTCAAGAAAACCAATTTACAGCTACAACTCTGGCGTCTTTGCGTTTGTTTTGTTGTCCATTGTCGGTTTCTCCTCATGGGCACACCACATGTACGCAACCGGAATGTCATTTACTGAAAAAACCGTGTTCATGGTAGGAACTCTTGCAGCAGTTCCGGCATCGGCAATGCACGTATTCAACTTTATAGCAACCATGTGGAATGGCAGAATCAAATTCTCAACCCCGATGATGTGGGCAGTTGGCGGAATTGCACTGTTCTTCTCTGCAGGTGCAGGCGGTGTTGCAAATGCCGCTATGCCGTTAGACTTTACGACACACGACACATACTGGGTGGTAGGTCACTTCCATCTCTTTGTGATGGGTACAATTGCATTTGGTTCAATTGGATACCTGTACTACATGTTCCCATATGTGACTGGAAGAATGTACAATGAAACAATGGGTAAGGTTCACTTTATAATGTCATTTGTAGGAACTGTCCTGGTATTCTTCACACAGCACGTACTTGGCTTGTATGGAATGCCAAGAAGAGTTTTCGATTATCCGCCAATCCCAGAATGGATTGCTATGAACCAAATTTCAACAGTAGGGGCAATGATTATTGGTGTCAGCATGGCAATCTTCCTAGCAAACATGATTTACAGTTCCGGAAAAGGAAAGCTTGCAAATACCGAAGACCCATTTGGTCTCGGCGGCAAGTACTACTATCCATTTGAGGCAAAGAACCCATCACATTAGGAGATATATGAAATGAGTCACGATAATTCCCAAGTTTACAGAACAACTCCAGCTAGAACTGGAAAAATGATGATTATCATGTTAGGTATCTGCATTGTTGGTGGAGCAATCTTCTTTTCAATGTGGGACTATTGGATATCAGAACCAGCCCCAGTTGTAGCAATGATGGCAGGTGATTCAGGTTCCGCAGGTCCGGCAGCACATACTGGTGCCACCATAATGGTTGCACTCTCATTTGTTGAATCATCGGACTTTAGGACTATGGCATTTAACGCATTACCTGGAGAACCAGATAACAACCCAACAATTAACATTGAAGTTGGAGACAAAGTTGTATTTGATGTTGTCAATGATGGCGTATCATTTCATGCATTTGGTGTAACACAAGATGAAGAGGGCTTTGGAGGAATTATTCCTGGAAGTGAAATTATGACGGCATCAAACCCACTAAAGGCAGGTCAAAGTGGCACTTCTGAGTATATTGCAGGTGAAGAAGGAGTTTTCTATTACATTTGTACCGTTCCAGGTCACAGAGAACAAGGAATGGTAGGTAAAATCGTTGTTGGAGATGTTTCAGTTGAAGAAGAGGTAATGGAGGCAGTACCAGAGCCAGAGGTAATGGAAGAAGTAATGGCACCAGAGCCAGAGGTAACGGAAGAAGTAATGGCACCAGAACCCGTAGCATTTGATGGTATGATATCTCTCCCAGAAGGTTCTGGTGTTCCAGGATGTGATGACACAAATGAATGCTACATTCCATATCATGTTACAGTTTCAGCAGGTGAAGAAATTACTTGGTCAAATGATGACTCTGCAGCTCATAGCGTTACAAGTGGATTGCCAGGAGCTCCTGATGGAATCTTTGATAGTAGCTTGTTTATGGCAGGTGGTACTTTCTCAGTTACATTAGACGATGCAGGTGAATATCCTTACTATTGTGTGGTGCATCCTTGGATGAAAGGCATGGTAACAGTAAACTAGGATAGAAAATCTTGGCTATTCAATATCTTGCATTAACAACATTGATTGTTTTGTATTCGCTGATTTTTATTGGTGGATATATTTCAGCAGCAGGACTTGGATTAACTTGTCCTGAGTGGCCATTATGTCCAAACGGAGTTATGCCTTCTGAAGAATATCTTGTTGAATGGATTCACAGAACAACTGCTGCAATCACTGGAGCATTAGTAGTTGCAACTATGGTTGCCAGTCTTATCAACAAGAATTCCGACTCGAAAATCAAAATTACCAGTTCCCTTGCAACTGCATTAGTCATTACTCAAATTACATTAGGTGCATTGGTAATTGACACTAAACTTCATGCGGTTCTAGTTGCAATCCATTTAGGAATAGGAATCTGGTTGTTTGCAATGGTGTTACTAACTGTATTGTTTGCATTTAGAATAGCAAAATCTTCAAAATCTATTTCTGCTTAGGTTTTTTAAATATTCTTGGCAAGTAAATATACAACATTACTCCTAAAAATACAAAAGCACCTGTAGTTATTGCACCAATGAAGAGGATTCCAAACGGACTTTGTGTTCCCATGTTAAATGTATAAGTTAGGACTCCGCTAGATCCTTCCATATCATACAAATCAACTTTAACAATGTGATTTCCTATGTTTTTCCAAACATAATCAAAATCCCAATGAGAACCTTCTACTAATGTTGGAGGAATTGCATCTACTTGTTGATCGTTATAGTGCACTCTGATCCCCATTGTAAAATTATCTACTTCTTCATAATCAAATCCCTTTGTTACCTTGATTAGAAATTGAGAAGGCTCATCAATTTGTGGAAATTCTGGTGCTGTGGCTACTTGAACTCTGTAATCCCCATAAGACTGCTCTGCAGAATTAAACATGGAATGTGCATAAACTGAATCCAATCCAGAATATGATGAAAATATTAAAAGAAAAATCAAGAACACTGATCGCTTTTTTATCATTTAAAATATCTTCAAACTCGATGAATATATTGTAAATCAATTTTTATAGGAAAATCTTCAAAACCTTTAAATCCTTATTGGCAAGAAACTTAATCGTTGACCCTCGTAACAAAATCAATCGATATTAAAACACCTGTAGAGAATGTTTTCACCTACTTTGCAAGACCAGAACACGTTTCTGACCAAATCAAAAACGACACTGTAGGAATGACCGTCATTCCAATGGATATCAAGGAAGGAATGGGTGTTGGTACAACTTTTAGAATTATCGGCGACTTTAGCGGAAAACGACTAGAGTGGGATTGTGAAACAACAGAATTCATCAGAAATGAGAAAATCACTGCCAAACAAATCAAAGGCCCTTTCAAGAGATGGCAAATTACCAACGAATTCAAGGCATTGGGCAATAATCTTACAAGGGTAACAATGTCAGTAGACTATGCAATGCCGTTTGGCCCCCTTGGAGCAATTTTGGATAAGGCAAAATTTGCAAAATCTGCTGAAAAAGGAATGGAGACTGCCCTGTACAACGTCAGAGGATTACTGGAAGGAAACGGCTCAATCCCGGTATACATTACACTGGATGCATACCAGAAGCTTTTAGCCGAAAAGAAAAAGATGAACGACGTCCCAGTTTCAACTGCACTTACAGCAATCATTGAAAAGTACAATGAGATTCAAGCTAAAGCACAAAACTGAATTTTCACTCATTTTGAAATCTTAAGATTAATAACAACTCCGGACTCATCCATATCGGTGGGTCTATGGCGCAGCCAGGTAGCGCACCGGACTCTTAATCCGGTTGTCAAGGGTCCGAATCCCTTTAGACCCGCTTCATGATTTTTACAGCCAATTCCCCTTCGCAAACAAAACCATTTCTCTACTTTGATTGCAGAGTATTTTTTGCCAATGAAAGCAACTCGCCTATTCCTACCGGCTTTGAAATTACCTTGATCAATCCCTCCCTGATTGCCTCTTTGCTTTTTGGCGAAACCTCTTGAAACCCTGCAATGATTATCACATTTGCATCTGCGTCAATTTTCTTGATTTGTTTGAATGCCTGATGGCCGTCAAGTACGGGCATATCCCCGTCCATGATTACTGGGGACGGCCTGACTCTGCAAATTTCTTGACTCCCTCTTCTCCATCTGACGCAATTACCGCGTCAAATCCGTGCAATTCTAAAATTTCTTTGCAGATTCCAGCCAGATCCCCATCGTCTTCCGCAAGCAGAATTACCTCTTCCATGACCAATCACACTATCATAGTTTATTATTAAACAACACGTTAGTTTTGATTATAACATATTGCCCGTTATCTATCTTTTTTGTTAATTAATTTTAAGAAAAAATGCAACCAATATTGTATGAAAATGTATATGTCTCAACTATACAGCACATGTGAAATCGGGAGAACTGAACTTTGAATGGAACTATATTGAAAACAAAACTGGCCGGCGATAAACGAATCTTTGTCTGGCTGATTGCATCCCTAGTTGGCATTACCGTGCTGTATCAGCTGAGGCCATTTCTTGATGACGAACAATTCATGTGGATATCAATTCCAACATATTCAATCATTCCTGCCCTTCTGACATTTTTTGCCCTGAGAGTTGCAATAAATTAAGACACCTGAATAGCTCTCACGCAAAGGCATTTGCAATTTTTGCTCTAGGTTCGGCATTTTTGTTTGTAGCTGAACAAATCTGGCAGTTATACGATCATGTCTGGAGCGGTGATCCGTTTCCATCCGAAGCTGACATTTTTTACATTGCAGCATATCCGTGCCACATTGCATTCTTGCTCATCTATCTGAAACCCTCATTCAGATCAATTAGTCGAAATGTGTGGCTTTTTGCAATTGCTTTGGCTTTTTCCTTTTTGATACCATCGTTACTGGCATCGTATGATGGCATGCAGGGAGAGGACGTGTTTTCAACGTCAGTTGCACTTGCATACCCAATCCTGTCATCAGTGCAACTGGTTCCTGCAATTGTCGGCGTCATGTATCTTGTCAGGAAGCCGTCAAATTTTTCTTGGATGCTGATCTTATTTGGATTTATCTTATACAATATTGCGGATACCTATTTTCTCTTTGCAGAATTGGATGGATCATACTATGACGGCCATCCTGTAGATTTGATCTTTGTTTACGGCTTTATCTTTTTCATTTTTGCATTCTATCATCGCTCAAAATTTACAAGCGTCTTTCACGACAAAGATGCTTTATTTTCTGACAAAGTCCAGTTTGAAACAATTACCAAATTTGGAATTCCACTTACGGTATCCATCATTTGCATGGTAATTCTGATCACTCTGATTAATTCAACCTTTAACGAAGTCCATCAAGATATTTCTGCCAATTTCTTCTTTGCTATCGTAACAATATTGGGTGTCGTTGCTGTAATTGTGGTGACTATCAACAAGAACCTCTCACATATGGTTAAAATGAGAACCGCCGAGCTAGTTGCGCAACGAGACAATCTTGAAAATCTTGTTGAAGAGAAAACACAGCAAGTGCTAAAGTCTGAGCGGCTATCGGCCATTGGTGAATTGTCAGGACGACTTGCACATGACTTGAGAAACCCCCTGTCCGTAATGAAAATGTCTCTGGAACTGATAAAACAGTCCCCGCCTGATTCAAAGATATCTGATTCTGCCATCACTAAACGCATTGATCTGATAGAAAAAAGCATTGATAGAATATCCCACCAAGTTGATGACGTGTTGGGATATGTCAGAATTTCACCGTTGAATTTGACAAATGTTTCATTGAGGGAAGTCATAGAATCTTCTTTGAGTAAAGTAAATGTCCCGTCCGACATTGAAGTCAGTGTTGATAAAAATGACGTTAAGATTAGCTGTGATGTGGTGAAACTTGACGCGTATTTATCAACCTGATTGTTAACTCTGTTCAGGAAATGCACCAGGGAGGAAAAATTGAGATTAAAATATCCGATGCGGGCGATCTTGCAGAAATACGATTCATCGATTCAGGGGATGGAATTTCTGACGTTGACATGGATAAAATATTTGAGCCCCTGTTTACGACAAAACAAAAAGGCACTGGATTGGGCTTGGCAAGTTGTAAAAATATAGTGGAACAACACCATGGGGAAATCAGCGTGAAGAACAACCCTACAACCTTTACAATACGTTTACCCAAGACCATATCTTCGCTGTCTGTCAAAAGATGAATTCCAGACAAGATCTACAGTTTTTTCAACAAAGTAAACCTGGGTTTGTCAGGCTCGATGTCTTCGTGCATGTCTACGTTGCTTACAAACCTTACATCGTAGTTCGTCCACCTGCCCTGCATGTTTCGAAATTTTTGATTCTCATCAATCCGTTTTTCTGCCTCCTCGAATTTTTCACAATTCATTATGTATTTTCCAGAGACTCTGAACATCTCTGCAATTCCTTTTTCCAACGTTTCGTCATCCAAATAATTCATCAATCCGTGAGTAAACACAAAATCAACTGAAGCATCCTCAAACGGCAACTCTGCGATGCTGCCTTTTTTAAAATTTGCAACTCCGAGTTTTTCCTTTGCTATTTCCAATGCGTGGTCATTTAGATCTATGCCGTGAACTTGAAACGTACCTGGAAACAGCCTCAGATCAATTCCTGTCCCGCAGCCAACCTCTAACACGCTTGTACAGCGCAAGGAAGTAGCCAAGTCTTTGACAAACTTTGCAAATTCTTCGTTGTATCTGGATTCATTCTCGTCTGAATATTTGTCCCAAAACACCTCGTTGTAACCCATGGAATTTTTCAAACGTCGCTCTATTTGATGCTAGTTGTTCAGTGCTGGCATTTGCATGGAACAAGTTTCGTATCAAATGTGCAATCGTGCGGGCCATCTGATTTTCCTTGCGTGGGAATTTCTTTCATACAATCACTGTGGCGGCCCTTTCTGCAAAACCAGCATATTTCGTGTGTCTCACCAGAAGCGCATGAATCCATAACCTCTAACGTGCATTGCTGGTAAAAAACTTCATGGAATCTAGATGAATGTCAGCCATGGCAAGAACCTTTCGTCTTTACCCATGACTACATCGGTAAATGATTTTTGCAGTCCCTTGGTGATGCTGCCCATCTTCCCGTTTCCAATCTTCACTTTGTCTATCTGGGTCACCGACTTTACTTCAGCCGCAGTCCCTGTCATGAAAATTTCATCCGCATTGTAAAGATCACCCCGTTCCAGATCCTGCTCGATTACAAAACCGCCGTTCTTTTCAATAATCCGCATGATGCTGTCCCTGGTAATCCCCTCCAGTCCTCCTGCTGAGAGTGGGGGAGTCTGAATGACGTCGTCTTTGATGATGAAAATATTCTCGGCGCTACCTTCTGCAACTTTGCCCTGAT
>JAPFQF010000042.1 GCA_029255365.1 Candidatus Nitrosopumilus sp.
ATTGTTCTGGAAAAATCACTGGATCTTCTTGGGATCAAAGCCCCTGATAGAATGTGATGTCCTAGGAAGACAACTATGTTCCCTTCCTAGGGATACTCTACTAGGCCGAAACCCAATAGAATACCTTGGCGTGCAAACCAAGTCGCATTGAGCGACATAGTTAAAACCAACTTTTGACGTTTTAAGCATATTGACTACCAAGTTACAAAGTGGAATCACACTAAAGGAATCAAAAGGTATTGGATTATAATGAAACTTAGATGTTTACTATCATTCATTTATTACATTCCACAAACATGTTTTAAAGATCCATTTGATTGGAGATGTGGACATTGTGGGAGAGATTGGTAATGGATACTTTTTCTAAATGTATGTCTTTTCCTTGATCTTTACAGATGACAGCATCTCTGAAATCATTCTTGATGCCAGATGTGACGTGTTGTCTTGGATGTCAAATGCGGGACAAACTTCCATCATATCCATTCCCAATACTCCGCGACGTGTGATATTTTTTAAAAGTATGGATGCCGTGATGGGATTCAATCCCATTGGTACTGGAACAGAAACACCAGGTGCAAAAGAGGGATCTATGCAGTCCATGTCAAATGACACGTAGATGTTTCTTCCAAGTTTTGAAAGTATGTCGTCGTTCACCTGTTTAAATCCGTGATACTGGATGTCTTCTGGCGAAAAGACGGATATGCCGTATTTTTTTATGTTTTCAATTTCTTCCAGCTCCGGACTGCGAATTCCAATCATCACGCTTGATTTTGGATCTATGTATGGGAGACAGTCGTACACCACAGAGCCGTAAAAATTCCTGGTGGATGAAAGAAAATCTGGATGGGCGTCAAAATATACGAGGGAGATGGACCCGTGTTTTTTTCCCAACTCTTTGATGACTTCTGTGGTCAAAGAATGATCCCCGCCGATGGTTATTGGAATTTTTCCTTCGTTGAACATCCGCTCGTAGACAAACGGGATGTTTTCCCTTGAGATGTTTCCCAAATCAAAAATCTTTGACTGCGGTTTCCCTGAATTCGTATATGCCAGGGATTCACGATTATTTTCAATGTATACGTCTCGTTCCCTGGAAATTTTTCTTATTCTGTCAGGGGCTTCAGAAGTTCCCTTTCGTATTGAATGTGACTGGGATTCGTCATTAAGTCCGACAATGACATACTCTGATTCTAGGTATGACTTGCAGTTTGACCAGCACAGATTTTCCATTAATTTTTCACCAAGATCATTATGTTTTGCAAAATGTTGTAATTTAGATGAAAATACATCATGAAATACTCTGTAATTATCCATGTAATTAAAGATTTTCTTGATTTCATTAAACCGAAGTCAATCAAAAATCATTTTGATTACACAGACAAATTAAAAAGAAAAATGGAGATTGCAATAAAAACAGATTATTTAGTTTTAGTTTTTTCAGATTTTTTTGTTTCTTTTTTTGCTTTGTTTGAGGTTTTACTCATAATGTAACAACTAGAAACAAGTAAATAAAGTAATATGGAATTGACTTCATTCAAAACTAAATCAAATTCACAAATCAAATTCACAAATCAAATTCACAAATCAAATTCACAAATCAAATTCACAAATCAAATTCACAAATCAAATTTACAAATCAAATTTACAAATCAAATTTACAAATCAAATTTACAAATCAAATTTACAAATCAAATTCACAAATAGTAATTCTTGTTTACAATTACAAAGTTTGTTAATATGAATTTTGATAGAGCATTAAACTTTTAGGATAAATCATTCATATGGTTTAAATTCAAGAATAACAAGTCACATCTATTATGAGTTATCGAGATGATGACGAAACATTCGACAACAATGATTCGGAATCAGACTATAGTGATGATGATTAGATATTCTCATATTTTATTTCTACGCCCGTATGTCTGACTTCGCCAAAATTACGGAATTTGCGACTGAATTTTAGCCAATTTGGCTGGGGATTGCAGACTTAAAATTTCAATGTTTTTTCAAAAGAGGATTGGGGGAATTTAGTAAATCAATGGCAGCAGAGACACACTTTATTGCGATAATCATAGGTATTACGCTACTGCTTTTTGCAGCAAAACTCATGGCAGAACTCTTCTTGAGATTGAACCTTCCAGTAGTGTTAGGCGAACTCCTATAGCTGGAATGATTATTGGGCCATTTGCACTGGTGGTATAATGGCTTCTTGAGATCTGCACCTATTTCTACCCCAACCAGATATGGGAAAGTTTAACCATCCGCCACGTTTCTGCTATGATGTATGGTTGATCTTGAGACATATGCAAAAATAAACGAAGAAATTAAATTCACCGAAGAAGAAACAGTGGAACTTTTGAAGTTAAGCGACAAGGAAATCCTTGTTCTGATCCTTTCTGAATTAAAAAAGATAACGGAAAATACCCACAAATCTAAATGACTCTGGAGGGGTAGTTTCCATGGCTATGAACGACAAACTGACAGCGTTCAAGCCTACCAAAATCCTGACCAACCGTTTGATGTGAATGTCTTAGTCGAAATGATTTTGGAGGAATCGAAAGATGCAATGCCGCTTAAAATTGAATACGCCTTCAATGATGATTCACGACACTACACCTGCGTTCTAACGTATGAGCAGTACAAAAATTTCAAAAAATTACCTGTTGTTCAAGAATGCAAAATAATTAAAAATTATGAAGAAAACATCGAATTTCACGAGCATGATATGCAGGTGGTATTAAACTTGGCATCTAGAAATGATGTTAGTCACATTCAAAAATTATCACAACTCGTTTGATGGGTGGTTATTTCCTTGGCCTTCTTCGTGGGTTTTTCTCATAAAATTTCTCCACATTCTCATTCCATTCTTTAGTTTCTGGCAGGCGAGAACGTGCATGCGGTCTCTTTCCGTTGTTTGATAGGGTGGTGCTGTTGTTTTCGTAGAATCTGTCAGTTTCATTGATCAGTATGTCTAGAAATTCTGATGCACCTTTTACTTCCTCACTTTTTGGTTCTCTATGGGTCAAAATGGATTTTGCAAGTGTTTCGATCTTTGCTATTTTAATTCTGTATTCGCTTAGAATTCTGTGATCAAGTGAAATCATTTCATTTTTTATCCATTTTACTAGTGTATGTTTATTTCGGTTTCCTGTTTAGCCGTACATTGACTTGTCAATTGTTGCGTCTGTGGTATTGTTATGTGTTGAAAATTCACTGAAATTAGACCGAAGGATTTTTTGGACATGCCCTGACACTCTTGCAACGTTGTCCCATGTATTGTGAAACAAAGTTCTGTCTAGACTTTGCTCATCTACATGGGAGAATATTGCCAAACCCGCAATGTTCTCTCCGTCTTTTATCCATTGGTGGCCAACATTGCATACTGTGCAAATCTCGCTAATCTCCATTATTGCTTTAGAGAATGATTGATTTTTCATTACCAATAATTTTGCATCTTGGGGTGGGAATCGCATATTTACATTAACGTGGACTCTGTCTGATCTGTTTGTATTTTTGCTGATTATGACATTTGCCCCTACATGAAACTGCCAATCTATAATTTTGCTTTTCTCTTTGATTTTATCAGTTTGATCTTCATAGTTGATATTTGTAACTTTGATAAACTCTTCAACTAACTCTTTCATTTCTTGAGATGTTTTTGCCATGAGTCTAGTTGTTCCCTGATGGTATATCCATGTTAAAGAAAAAAGGAATTAATGGCTGTGTCCACAACCACAGGAATCATGACCTTCTTGTCCTTGTGATTCGCTTCCTGCACATTTGGAACATTTCTCTGCACCTGTTGGGGAAAAGAAACCGATTCCACATGATACGCATTTTTGATTTGACATGATGTTTGTAAAAAATTACTATATTTAATTAATACGCATTATTTAGGCTGATGAAAATAATGAAATTTAGAATTATTTGGATGCTATCCTTAGTCCTTTTTCTGAAATACTCTGTATTCTCCGATAATTGAGTTGCACTTGTGGCAAGTGTATTGGCCTCTTTCTATCAAAGTTAATCCCTCTGCAACTACTTCGTTTGGCTGTTCTTCAATCTGTATCTGAGTTGGACCGTCAAACTCTGAATTGCATTGTTTGCAAAAGTGTTTCAGCATTTTTGCTGTATCTAACTTCTCAAGTGATGACAAAAAATGCTTATCCATATTTGGAACAAGTTTTGATTTGGCTACTTGCTCGTCAGTTAGTTCTGCATTTATCCATCCGCCTGATCCGGCTAATTGAGTTTCTACCACTATGATTCTATGTCTGGACTGCCATTAAAATACTGTTTGAGGATAAATTTCGTTTCTTCAACGAAAAAAAAGTCAGTCTCCTTCACTATGGAGACTCTAAAAATGCATTAACTAGTTTATGTGAGCATTGGGCTCTTCCAGCTAACACCGCGAGATGTCTCTGACTCATTGAAACAATTATGTTTGGGTTTTTGTTAAAAAACTAGAATTAAAAATAATTACTTTTAGGTTAAATTTCTAAACGTTCGATCAGACGGAATTGTACGTATTAGTGGCTATGGCATATTTTTCTTCTCAAATCATGATCACGTTTTAATAAGAAACAGCTTCATAATTCGGCAATGTTCATCAAATTTGAGGAAATCAGAGAGAACCCGTTGATATAATCATCAGCATAATACCTGCATTTTTCAATGTAATTAACACTTTGAATTTGATGATTGTTTTTAGACGTAGTTTGATTTGAAATTTGGAACTTAATCTTGCTGGATTTTTTCATTTGCACGTTCGTGGAGTATCCTTGCTTCCTGCCACGAATACCATACCAAGTTCCATGTCAAATCATCTATTTCCTGACGTTGTTTTTCCGTGATTTGGCTATTTTTTAGATTGTAAATTATTTTTCCGCGCATGGTTCCTAATCTGACTCCCAACATAACGCACTCTCTTTGATTTTTGGGCAATCTTTTTCCTTTGAATCCGTCTGGAATTGAATCAAAAGTATCAAAGTGTTCTGGCTTCCATTGAAATTTTGATTTGCTAAACACTTCTAGAATTAATGATATTGTGTCATAATCCAGCTTTTTCGTATCTAGTTTTTCTTTTATTAGATCCTCGGAAACTTTTTTTATTTCCCTACTGAGTCTTTTCTCTAATTCTTTCAGAGGATCTGACCTGGGATTTTCTATCATTACTGTATTGGCTCAAATTTTGAACTTAAGCGTATAGATTAACGCCCAAAATTATTTTTTACTCTCTTTTTGCCTTATCCTGTTACATCTGTCACAGAGTTTGAAATTTTTACCGATTCCTCTAGAACTCCTACAAGATGTCCCACATTTTTTACATATGTAATCCATGTGTAAATCGTTTAAAATCTGCGGACTTAAGACTATTGGAAAATTGGGGCATTAGTAAAAACTCCAGATAAACCAGTAGATTCTTATCTAAAAATTTTGGGCAAAACACATGGCTATTATTAAGAATAACTCACCTGTACTGTTCTTCTACAATGACTCAAAAAAATGGTTGGCAAAAATTTCTAAAAAAGAATCATTTCATACTCACATTGGCGTACTCAAACATGCTGATGCGATTGGCAAGGAATACGGTTCTAGGTTGATGACAAACAAGGACAAGTATGTCTACCTTTTGGAGCCGACCATGTATGACTATGTGATGAAAATCAAACATGGCACACAAATTGTCTACCCTAAAGATATCGGGTACATTGTTGCAAGAGCCGGAATCGGCGACGGACAAAAAATCTTGGAAATTGGAACCGGCAGTGGCTCGCTGACCTCTTTTGTAGCTAATATTGTAAAACCTCGTGGGCACGTATACACCTTTGACGTGGATGAAAACTTTATGAAAATAGCTGAAAAAAATATCAAAAAAGCAGGAGTTTCAAAATATGTCACTCAGCATAATATGGATTTGAAGACTGCTAAAAAAATGCCTTTGGAGGATATGGATGTGGCCTTCATTGATCTGGGGGATCCTTGGACTGTAATTCCACAAGTTAGACAGATGCTAAAAGGAAGCGGATGCCTGTTTGCTATTTGTCCTACAATGAACCAATTAGAAAAATTGACAATCGCGCTAGTTGAAAATGAATTTACTGACATTGAATCCACTGAGCACATTATACGAACTATTGAAGCTAGAGAGGGGAAAACAAGACATTCTTTCCAGGGTATTGGACATACCACGTATCTTTGCTTTGCAAGAAAAGCCTTTTTTGGAAGAGAAGCTCGAAAAGCTGCAGAAAAATTGAAACTTTCTGAAGCTCCTTCAGAGACTCCTTTGAAAATCGCAAAAAAAACTGCTTTCAAAACTGACTCTAGAGCAAGTGCTAAAGATACTAGTACTAAAACGGCTAGTTCCAAAACAGCAAAAAAGGCAACCAAAAAATCTGTCTAGCTGCTTCTTCGTACTTTAAAACAAGATTTATTCAGCCATTTTTTAGAGTGTGCCGTATGGTGAGAAAGAATTTGACTCAATCGATGGTTCAAAAATTCATCCCTGCCAGAAAATCTACATCCAGAAAAGGTGATAATGGCATTGTTCTAGTCGTTGGAGGAAGCTACATTTACCACGGTGCGCCCATTCTGTCTTCACTTGCTGCATTGAAATGCGGCACTGATCTTGTTTATACCTGTGTTCCGAAAGTAAACGTCACTCCGACACGTGCAATTTCGCCAAACTTGATAGTGATTCCTCTAGTTGATCAAAAACTAACTTTGGGTGCGGTAAACAAACTGATTGGAGCTCTACCTCGTAATTTACATTCGGCAACAATTGGAATGGGGCTTGCAATTCAGGAGAAAAATTCTCTGTTACATTTTGTAAAATCTTTGTTGGATAGAGATGTGAGATTATCATTGGATGCAAGTGCATTGATTCCTGACGTTTTGCCACTTTTGGCAAACAAGAATGTTGTAGTGACACCACATGCAGGAGAATTCAAGAGATTGTTTGGGGACGTTCCACCTGATTCTAAAAATGAGCGAATTAAACTTGTGGAGACCAAGGCAAAAGAATTCGGAATTACGGTTTTGCTGAAAGGCTCAACTGATGTTGTATCTGACGGTGCTACCACATATCTTAATGAGAAAAAAACCCCGGCAATGACAGTTGGTGGAACTGGCGACGTTCTTTCTGGATTAGTTGCAGGATTATTGTCAAATAACAGAAATTCTTTAGAGTCTGCGGCAGCTGCCACCTTCATCAATGGATTGGCAGGCAAATCTGCCCAAAAACGGTTAGGATTACACATGACCTCTATGGATCTTTTGGATGAAATTCCAACTGTGATGAAGCCTTTTGATAAAATAGTGTGACTAGAATGATTCCGACGAAACATGTGGATGCCCATTTGGATGAACTTGTTTCAGATTTACAGACATTAATTCGCCAACCAAGCGTTTCAGCAAAAAATGAGGGAATTGAAGAATGTGCCACTCTAGTTCATAAGTTATTGAAAAAATCTGGAGTCAAATCAGAAATTTTGCGATTGAAGAAAGGCGTTGCACCAATAGTTTTCGGCGAAGTAAAGTCAAAACAAAATCCGAAAAAAACTCTGATGTTTTACAACCACTATGATGTCCAACCTGCAGAACCGTTCGATTTGTGGGACTATCCGCCATTCAGCGGCACTAGAAAAGGAAACAAAATTTTTGGTCGCGGTGCAACTGACGATAAGGGTGAGTTGATCACTAGGATTAAAGCTGTTGAAGCGTGTTTGAAAGCAACAGGTGATGTACCTTGCAATGTAAAATTTGTAATTGAAGGGGAGGAAGAAACTGGCAGTGCTCACATTGAAGATTATCTGAAAAAATACAAAAAGAAATTTTCTTGTGATGGTGTAATCTGGGAATTTGGTTATGTTGACGCAAAAAATAGACCCGTCATAGGGCTTGGAATGAAAGGGTTGCTCTTTGTTGAATTATCTGTAAAAGAATCCATCCGAGACGCACATTCAAGTTTGGCAGTCTTGATTAAAAATCCTGCATGGCGATTAATTGAAGCTGTACATACACTTCGAAATTCTGATGGAAAAATTCTCATCAAAGACTGGTACAGGGAAGTATCGCCTTTATCCAAAAATGATTTGAACATAATTCAAAGAGAGCCATTTGATGAAAATGTGTTCAAAAAAGAATTTGGAATTAAATCGTTTGTAGGGGATATGAAAGGAATGGATGCAAAAAAAGCCATGGTCGGAGGGGCCACATGCAATATTGCAGGTTTTGTATCAGGTTATACTGGAGATGGCGCAAAAACGGTTCTTCCTGGAAATGCCCTGGTGAAAATAGACTTTAGGTTGATTCCTAAAATGGATCCCAAAAAACAGGTATTGCGATTAAAAAATCACCTAAAATCAAAAGGATTCTCAGATGTTGATATCAAAGTTTACCATGGCGAGGCAGCTGCAAGAACTGATTCTTCTCACCCATTTGTATCCCAAGTAAAAGATGCCGCAGACAAGTCATTTGGTAATTCAATTCTAAACGTTTCGAATGCCGGTACTGGCCCCATGCATCCGTTTGTTGAAATTCTAAAAGCCCCCTGCATCTCTATAGGCAGCACATACATGTTTTCACGAATTCATTCACCAAATGAATTTGCAAGAATTGATTTGTTAAGGAAAACCACAAAGTGTATGTGTGAGATTATGAATAATTTTGGAAATTCCTAGTGTAGACATCTGGGTAATTTTTTAATGATTTGGGCAAGTGATATTCTGCCCGGTCCCACTATCATAATTGTTAACACGGATGCAAGCAAAATCAAATCTATTTCAATCCCGCCTTTTCCTGTGATGCTTGACGCACCTTTCACAATGAAGATTGCACCTAGCATGACTATTGAAATTATTGATGCAGACAATCTGCTGAGAACTCCGATTATAATCAAAATCCCTGGAATTAACTCAGCTAGTGCTATGGGAATTTGTAGCTCTGCTGGCAATCCCATGTTTGGCATATTCTCTGCAAATCCTGGACTGAATTTTGAGATTCCATGAAGTATAAAGATCACACCGATTGCAGATCTTAAGCCCATAAAGACAACATCGTTTAGAATTTTTTCTCTAATTTCAGCAGAGGCCATGGATTCCTCCCAATTTTTCAGTATAATTATTTTGCCCATGGATTACTCGCCAAATGTAGAAAGCCCTTTATTATGCGGCAAAATTATTTGAATTATGTCAATGTATATGCCAGGAGCAACTGCTGTTGGAATTACTTTTGATGGCGGCATCGTTCTCGCTAGTGAGAAAAGGATCGCATTTGGAAACTTTTTGGTAAGCAAATCTACAAAGAAAACATTCTCTATCACTGACAAAGTAGGTGCAACTTGCGCAGGCCTTGTGGCCGATATGCAAATCCTAACTTTACAAATTTCAGCTCTCGCAAAAATTAGAAAAATGGAGCTCAAAAGAGATGTTCCTCCTAACACAGTTGCCAAAATGATGTCAAACATGATGTATGAAAGAAGATTCTATCCGCTGCTGACTCAGGTGATCGTTGGCGGTGTCGTTGACAAGCCAATAATGTATACGTTGGACCCGTTAGGTTCAGTGCTGCCTGATGATTATGCAGCAGTAGGAACTGGGGCTGAAATGGCATTAGGTGTCTTGGATCCTCAATTCAAACCGAACATGAGTAGGGATGAAGCAGTTGATTTAGCTAAACGTGCAGTTCGTTCAGCTGCTCTTAGAGATTCTGCCAGTGGCGATGGATTGGATATACTCGTAATCACAAAAGATGGCACTGAAGAATTTACAGAAGACATAAAATAAACAAATTCTTTATTAAAAAAATTATTTCAATCGTAAATAGTTTTACCTGTTTCCCAAAATCTGTCTGAGATGTAGTGGATGTTTTTTATGACTTCTCCTTTTTCCATGCTTTCTAATTCTGAACTGTCTACCATTGCTTTTCCAACTACCAGAAACTTGTGTTGGGATTCATCTACGATGCACACCAGGTCGTCTTTTTCAAATTCTGTAAATTCTTTGATTCCAGGCCTCATGAGGTTTGCACCTTTGCACATGAATTTCACTGCTCCCATGTCAACTGTAACTGCTGGAAATTTCTTCAACATTTCAACCTCTGTTAAGAATGGCAAATAATCGTCATCAACTTTCAATATCTTTATTCCGTCACCCGTGATGATTTGTGCATCATCTAAAATCTGATGAACTTTGACATTTTTAATTTTAGGAAATTCCATCCCCCATCTTTCTGAAACTGTTTTTAGAAGTGCTGTAGTTTCACTTTTTGAAATTAAATTGGATTTCAATCTCTGGCAATCTCTTGTCTGATGTCTAACAGGTCCCTGAGGATCGAACTGGCAGTTTCCATGCCTCCTGCACCTTTGCCAATAATTGTTTGAGTGCCTGAATGTTCAGATGTAAAAGCAATGGCGTTCAGTGTTCCGTTTACACAGAGCGGGTCATCATTTGACACTTCCTTTGGTCCTACGATAAGTTCTTTGTTACATGATGCAATTAGTTTGATTGCGCAATTATTTTTAGCAGCCCTTTTGATATCGTCGACTGTAACTTTTCGTATGCCTGTACAGTCGATGTCTGGAAGTGTTACTTTCATTCCCATTATCCAGTTTGCAAGGATGACTAATTTTGCTGCGGCGTCTAGTCCATCTAAATCTAGGGACTCATCAGCTTCGACGTATCCTTTGTCTTTTGCATCTTTTAGTGCTTCATCATAAGTTACACCTGTGCCCATGTTTGTTAAAATGTAATTTGTAGTTCCGTTTAGGATTCCGGAGAACGATGTGATTCTTTCCCCTCTTAGGCTGTTCTTTGCATAATCTAGAATTGGGGTTCCTCCACCCACTGTGCCACTAAATTTGAACATCACTTGGTTGTATGTTGCAAGCTCTAGTAGTGATGGGAATGCCAAAGCAAGTGGCCCTTTATTTACTGAAATTACATGCATGCCTTTTTTCATGGCTGTGATGATGTGAGTCATTCCTGGCTCTGCATCTTTGTAGTTGCTCGCCGTAGTTTCAATGAGGACGTCAGCTTCGACATTTTTTAGCATGTCAATTCCAGACATTGAATTTTTGGTATCCGCATAATTTTTTACAGTTCCAAACTTTTTCTTTACGTCGATGAGTCTGTTGAAATTTAATCCCGCTGAGTCTACTGCACTTCCTTTGCTATCAAATACTCCTACAACTCTAGGTTTTAGTCCGTATTTTGCATAGAGATCCTCTGATCTTGAATCAAATAATTTTACCAAGCTTTGACCTACAACCCCAAATCCGCATAATATGATTCTCAAATTGCTTCTTCTCTTCTTGGTTCGTTATAGCAGTTCATGACATTTCTCTTGATTTTATTATCCTTAATTGTGTTTTATTAATAATTTTTGAATATTCTTTCACAAGTAACACGCCTTTCTTAATCTATGACTGTTTGACATTCTCATCTTTTTCATGCTGTAATGAAATTGAATTAATACAATATCTTTGATTTGTAGGCTTTGGACCGTCATCAAACACGTGGCCCAAATGTGCGCCACATTTGTTACAGTTGACTTCTGTGCGGAGCGTTCCATAAGACGTATCTGAAACATACTCTATCTTTTCTTCTGAAATTGGTTGCCAGAAACTTGGCCATCCTGAGCCTGAATCAAATTTTGAATCTGATGAGAAAAGATCTTCTCCGCAACATGTGCATTTGAATGAGCCTTTTAGTTTGGTATTGTTGTATTTTCCAGAAAATGGTGGTTCTGTTCCATGATTGATGCAAATTTCATACTGGTCTGGAGTTAGCTGCTTTTTCCATTCTTCAGGATTTTTTGCAATTTTTTCTGTCATGATGTTTTTTGATTATTCTGATGTTATAAGATTTTTCTATTTTCTCAATTTCTTTCTCTTTTCCTCGGTTCTTTTCTCAGATTCAAATCTCTCTAGATCATATTCTTTCATATCCACATACTTCATAATCTTACTTAGATTTGGATGCACTTTGTTGATCTCTCTGAACATCTGTTGTGCAACTCTTCTATAATCAACATGTCCTTGTGGAACTGTTCTTAGCTCGATCAAATGACATGCTTCCCTTAGATTAAATTTCATAAAATACGGGTAGTTGTATCCAAAGTTTACAACGTACTGTCCTTGCTCTGGATGCTTTGTCCTAATTTTATCAAACGTATATTTTGTTTTACTCATACAATCTTTGAAATCTTTCTCAATTCCTAGAACTCTGATTTCACTTGGCATGTTATACCCGTGGTCAGTTGTAAGCAACTGTCTTTCAAGAGTGAGCGCTCTGTGTCTGTGCAGGTCTCTGAACATTCCAAAGTTATTGCATAAATCAAATGTGTAATAGACATTTTCAAAAGCTCTTGAAGGTCTGTGACGTCTGTTTGTGCGAATCTTTGCAAATTCATTAATTATGCTGATTTTCTTTTCTTTTGACATCTTTCTTACTTGTTGCAAGATGTCTTGGTATGATGTGCTTGGAGATTGCTCATACATTATGCTTGTGATGATGGTGTCTATGGATTTTTTTTCTGATTCGTAATCTACAAGTTTTGTAATTGATCCTATCTTTGGCTTTGATTTGATTTCTTTAGCAGTGACTGATTTTGATTTGTTTTTTATGTCTCTAAGGTATTTTTGGAACGTATTACCATATTTGTCATCTGCTCGTCTCACAAACGATTTGATTGTGGTATCAAGCTCTTTTTTGATTTTTGAGGCTAAATCTTGCTCTTCTTTTAGTTCAGATGAGCCTAAAACCGTCAACAGATATTCAAACGCTCTTCCGTTTCCAGTAATTCCAACATTGGTCAAAGTTGACGCTGGCAATAACCCTCTTAGAATGTCGAGAGTTTTGGCTTTGGTGGATCCTCGGTAAACCATATTTGCAGATTTTATATCCGATTCGTTTTTTAATTTAGAAAACAATTTCTCTTTTCCATCTTCTGAATCTCTAAAACTATATTTTTCTATTGGATATTTTTCTCTGACATAGTTTACCATCGGCTCTATGTTTTTCGAATAAACATCAAATGAAAAATTGCAACTCTCTTCATACATATCTGCAAAACGAGATTTCATAATTTCAGGGTCTCTATAAAATCTGTATCTGCCATTTTCTTTTTTATTCCATGCAACATACCTGGATGATTTTTCTAAATATGACAATCCGATTCGTCTATCTTCAATTTTTTTTACTGCGATGTTTGACAATCCTTCAATTGCAATTTGTGCTTCGCCTAATTCTGCAACGGAGTCATCGCCATATTCTAAAAGTACCTTGTTGTAGAATTCTTCTCCCCTGCTTTTATTTTGTAAAAATTCATCGAGAAAAATACGTCTCATGCTTTTGTCAGTTCGACTATACCTTGACATCAATGCACCACGATCAACTTGTCGTGGAGTAATTATTGCAAAGACATTGCCTTCTGTATTTGAAAAGTGATCTGAGAGAATTATTTTTTCTTTAGTTGAGAATTCAGACAACACTGATACGGTGTTTCACAATTATTAATAGTCTATTTCTTTTTTCCAATTTGAATTAGATCGGGTCCTTTGTCTCTGTTTTTATCTTGACCTTTTGCTTGCCATCTTAACAGTACTTGCTTGAATGAATCTGCATCTGCTTCATTCTCAGTATACATCAATGTCGTAACCCAAAATCCTTTTTTTGCAGTTTTCCCGCCGATTGAATTCATCCAGAAATCGTTTGGCAAAGACTCCATTGACTTGTTATTTGGATCCTTTGTGGATTCGGTCCATAGGCTGGCAACGAAATTCAAAATCTGCTCCAGTTCTTCTTTTTGAATCATGAGCCTGCTATTTTGTCTCTAAATTTTAAAATTGCTACAGTTCTGGTCATGCAGAGTTTGTGAATTTAATCTTACTAAAACTGAAAATATTACTTACACTTTGCCGGTTATACAAATCTCTAAAGCACTACACATGACAAACGACGATATTGAAATCATCGGTAAAAATGTCAAAGACATGTACGGAACATTCATGGGCAAAGTCGTAGGAACAATAACTGATATCGACGGAAGTATTCAATCCGTCGGAATCGACTGCGGTTCACAGGGATTACAGCAAATCCCGTATGAACAATTAGTAGCTCAAGGAGAAGTTGTTATATTTATTCCAAAATGGAGACTCGACTCACAAAGACTCATTCGTGAAAAACAACTAACTCTACGTCGATTGAAAGCACTGATTGACATCGTTTCAGAAAATGATGACATGAAAGCAGATGCAGAAATCATTCATGAAAAATACAGGTCAAAACTTGTATCATTAGATGAAACAGAACGTGAAATCAAAGCAATACTGGACGCAAGATTGATAGAGTTAGACGAACAGATGAAGTCTGCAAAAATGTTATCGTTTGATGCAAGAGTACAATACAAGAGCAATGAAATCTCTGATGCAACATTTGAGACCGTGAAATCATGCACAACTGAGGTAATTGAGCATGTGACCCACGAAACAGCAGAAATCGCAAATGTAAAGAGCAGAATTGCAGACCTTGAATTGGAAGTGCAAGAGATAACAGCACCAGACATCCAAGAATCAGCCGTTTCATATCTGGAGACTTATACACCACAACAAATAGTTCGGACTGTACTTCCAGAAGTGCCAACCCAATCATTCGTAATACCTTCAGGACCAATTGAAGCACATGGTACCCCTATACCAAAAACTCGCACGGAAACTGAAGTGACATTTGCATTCCCAGAACCACCCCAACAGGTGACAGCAGATACTTCAAAAGACAACAACAATAATGATTGGCTTGCTCGAATGGAAGCACAGTAATTTTTTTATCTTATTTTTTAACACTTAGAAAGATCTAACTTCATACACTTTTTGATGTCTGAGACTTTTCATGTTGGACTGGGCAACAATGACACGGGTTTAAGGAAAAAAGCAGATGCCGATTTTGTGTCTTTTTGGGACGAACAGGCAAAGAATATGTCTTGGTTTTCTACGTGGGAGAAAACCCTTGATTGGACGCCTCCCTTTGCTAAATGGTTCGTTGGAGGCACGATTAACGCCTCGTATAATGCTCTGGATGTGCACCAAACTTCAAAATCTCACAAATCTGCAATTTTATGGGAGGGCGAAAACGGCGAATCTAGAATTGTCACATATGGTGAAATGTTTACACAAGTCAAAAAATTTGCAAATGTGCTCAAATCCTTGGGCGTTCAAAGAGGGGACCGGGTAACAATTTACCTGCCAATGGTTCCTGAACTGCCAATTGCGATGCTGGCTTGCGCAAGAATTGGCGCCACACACACTGTGGTGTTTTCCGGATTCAGTGCAGCGTCCATCAAAGACAGGGTACTGGATTCAAAATCAAAAATAATCGTAACTGCTGATGGCGGATATAGGCGAGGAAAAATCGTACGACTTAAAGATATAATTGATGACGCTATTGATGGTCTTGATTTTGTAGAGCATGTGATTGTTCTTGAGAGAACAAAAAATAAAATTTCGATGTCCTCTAGAGACAAACTATGGACTGAATTGATGAGTGAGTCCTCTGATTCTTGTGATGCCGAAAAATTACCAAGTGACCACCCTCTCTACATTTTGTACACGTCTGGAACTACTGGAAAGCCCAAGGGCGTTTTACATGGTACAGGGGGCTACTTGACACATTTGTATTCGACATTCAAATGGGCTTTTGACATTAAAGACTCTGACGTGTTTTTTTGCACTGCGGATATTGGTTGGGTGACTGGCCACAGCTATGTGGTGTATGCTCCCCTGCTTCACGGTGCAACGCAAGTGATGTATGAGGGGGCTCCTGATTTTCCGGATGTGTCTAGGATGTGGGATATTTTACAGAAGTACAAGGTTACGATTTTTTACACTACTCCTACTGCTCTGAGGATGTTTATGAAATTTGGCGACGATGTTCCAAACTCTTTTGATCTTTCATCATTGAGATTATTGGGAACCGTCGGAGAGCCGATAAATCCAGAAGTTTGGAAATGGTATTTCAAGACTGTGGGAAAGGAAAAATGCCCCATCGTTGATACGTGGTGGCAAACTGAAACTGGGGGGATGCTAATTTCACCACTTCCTGGATTGGAGACCATCCCACTCAAACCCGGCTCTGGAACCCTGCCAATTCCAGGCGTATCTGTCGGAATAGTGGATGAAAATGGGGATGATTTGCCCGCAAACACCAAAGGATATCTCGTAATCAAAAATCCTTGGCCTGGGATGCTTTTGACGCTGTGGGGAGACGATGAAAAATACAAAACCGTTTACTGGTCAAAATATGAAAATTATTACTATTCCGGCGACTATGCGAGAAAAGATGATGATGGCTATATCTGGTTATTGGGCCGTGCAGACGATGTGCTAAAAGTTGCAGGTCACAGAATCGGAACTGCCGAACTTGAGAGTTGCATGGTGTCTCATCCCGGCGTTGCAGAATCCGCTGCATGCGGTATTCCTGATGATATTAAAGGCGAGGTGATTGTAGCGTTTGTTGTTTTAAAACATGGTGTTTCAAAAGATCCAGCTATTTTGGAAAAAGAGATATACGATAAAATCAGAACTGGCATCGGCGCAATTGCAACTCCTAAGCAGATCTATTTTGTCTCAAAATTGCCCAAAACCCGTAGTGGGAAGATCATGCGCAGATTGCTAAAGGCAATTGCCAGCCATGAAAAAATTGGCGATGTTAGCACTTTGGAAGACGGGGCGGCGGTCGCTGAGGTCCAGCAGGTATTTGACGAGATTCAAAAGTCCATCGAGGCAGATTCTAGATGATCATTTTATTTATTTCATTAAAGTTGACACTTGACAACATCTCAAACATTTTTTTCAATCCGTCATATTCTGACTTTGAATTTTTATCCAATTGACTGTATTCTTTTTCTTTAATTTCATGTAATTTGGCATTTGATTCTTTGAAAAATGCCTCGTACTCCTTTATTTTTTCGTCTGACATCTGTGCCAAATCAAAAATCACCGTGTTGCTTCCGAGCAAATTTTTATTTTCATCATACAGGCTAGTTGCCTGCAATAATCCTGAAAATGTTTTCCCGTCTTGCTTTTTGAATGTGATTTTTCTATCTGTCACTTTGCCTGTTTCAAACCATATTTTCAGTGAATCGTTCATGTCCTCCCAGGTGTCTTTTGGGACGTGCTCGAAGATTGACTTGCCAAGTATCTCCGATTTGACATATCCTAGATTGGCAGCATATGTGGAATTGCAATCTAAAATTATGCCTATGGAATTGACTCTTCTCCACATGACAGGTGCGTCTTTGAGCGTTTTTCTTGCTTCTGTTTGAGGCATTTTTTGAAATTAGATTGACTAGTTATTAAACTGAATTTTCTTAAAACCACTGATTGGGTCAGAAAATTCACACTCATTTTTTCAGAGTTTGACTTTATTCTACAATGAGACGACATCTCATTCAAAAGAGGTCTTTTAATTACACTGTTTCTTGATTTTATTTTAATTGTAGATTAATACTTACGTTCTTTTTTTTGACACTAGATTCTTCAATTCCTCGATCAAAACAACAAAAAAAGAGTTTAGAATCCTAATTAGATTTATAATTAATTTTTTTCTCAGAAATTTCCAAAATTCTATGTGCAGACCTGATCATACCATTGCAGGTTTGACTGCTCGTGGAAATCTGCCTGTTAATTTGATATCTAATGATCATTCTAAAACCAAACCTTAGACTCTAAACTCTTTTGAGAACAGACAATACGCTTAAGTTCAAAATTCTTATAGAAAATTCATGGGTTTAGGTGTAAAAATCATAATTTTTGCAATCGTAGCAATTCTTGTACAAATATTCGGTATTGTTTTATTGTAGTTGTGTATATTTGCCTCTAAAACTTACAATCATTACCTAGTTTTGGTCTACAACAATAAGACTACACATAAGAAATAGATTGCTCGTGGAAATCTGCCTGTTAATTTGATAGTGAGAAATGAAATTTTTAAATTCATTCAGGCATTAGAATTAGTTTAATACTTGTTGTAATGAAAGTTTGGCTTAGCCTAATGATTTGAATTTCTTTATTGCCTCTTTTGTGTACTTTACCATTATCATTCTGACCTCGATACTCTTTTCTTTACTGATTTTTTCCTTGTATCTTTTATTCC
>JAPFQF010000055.1 GCA_029255365.1 Candidatus Nitrosopumilus sp.
AGAGATTCTCCAAGAAGAGACAGCGGAGATAGAAGAGAAGGCGGAAGCTTTAGAGATTCTCCAAGAAGAGACAGCGGAAGTTCCAGAGATTCTCCAAGAAGAGACAGCGGAAGAAACGATGAAAGAAGAGATTCGAATAAAAAGAGAAAGAGTTTTGGAAGAAGATAACCAGTCATTTTTTTGGATCAAATCAGAAGGACAAAAAAAATTAGCTACAGAAAACATGGTGCCTGGAAATCAGGTTTACAAAGAAAAATTAATCATCAAAAGAGGAATTGAATACAGGCTATGGGATCCGTTTCGAAGCAAATTGGCAGCATCAATAATGAACGGGCTGGATTATTTTCCTTTTGAAAATAAAAGCATAATTTTGTATTTAGGAGCATCCACTGGAACCACAGTTAGTCACATTTCAGACATTGTAGGACCCAGCGGAATTGTTTTCAGCGTAGAGCATGCAAGTAGGGTTGCAAGGGATTTTTTAGACAGGGTTGCAACGTACAGATCAAACGTCGTTCCAATTCTAAAAGATGCAAGAAAGCCAAAAGAATACTTTTCAGTGTTTGGAAAAGTGGATGTCGTGTATGTGGACATCGCACAGCCTGATCAAACGCAAATTGCAATCGACAATTGTGAAATGTTTCTGAAAAAAGGAGGCTATTTCTTTCTGGTCATCAAGACAAGGAGTATCGACGTTACAAAAGCGCCAAAAAAAATCATTGAAGAAGAGATAGAGAAATTAAAAACAAGATTCGAGGTTTTGCAGTCCATAGATCTGCACCCCTATGACAAAGATCACGCGATGGTGATTGCAAAATTCAACCATTAGTCATTTTCCATGATTTTCTGAACTGGCTTCCAACTTTTGCGCACAAATTTAGGCATCTCATGATTTTTTTTATAATATTTTTTTACAAATTTCACAGTCACAGGATCAGACGGATACCCGCTGCCCAAATCATGATCCTTTCTTAACTTCATAATCGCTCTGTCTCTACTGACTTTAGCAAGAATGGATGCGGCAGATACTACGACAAACCTGCTATCAGCGTGATGGTATGATTTAATTTTGTGGTTATCGGATAGCCTAGAAATTTCTTTCCCAAATCTGGTCGGATTCACATCACATGAATCGACATATGAAATGTCCGGATTCAGCTTTGAAACAACTTTTGCCATGTATTTTGCCTCCAAGCCATTCAGGCAGTGTTTCCTTACACTTGCATCGATTGCTTTAGGAGAAATTTTTGCAATGTAATAGTCGTCCACAATTTCAATGATTTTCTTGTAAAGATGCTCGCGCAGTTTAGGGGTGAGTTTTTTTGAATCTTTCACACCCAATGCGCTTAATTTTTTTATGTTTTTTTTGTCCAAAGATATCCCAGCTATTACCAGTGGGCCCAGCATAGGACCGCGTCCAGCATCGTCAATCCCACATATTTGCACAAATTTTCTCCCAAAGCAGAAGTATTAAACCGTTATACGTTTAAAAAAAATTGAAAAAAATGGAAATTCCAGATGAAACTTTTCAAGAAATAGTCGAAGGAACCACAAAACTTCTTGTCCCGAAGAAATCACTTACCGACAAAGTGCCGCCAAAAAAACCTGCATTTTTCAATCCAAAAGCGAAGCTCAACAGAGATTTTTCCATAATTGCATACGCTGCATTTCTAAACAGGTTTGATGGCCCAAAAATTCTCCTGGAAGGCCTTTCAGGAATTGGCGCCAGGGGGTTGCGCGCTGCAAATGAATTGAAAATTGACAAGGTTGTGATAAACGATCTAAACCCGTCGGCTCTTAAAATTGCAGAATATTCCGCGAATCTAAACGGAATAAAAAACATGGAATTTTCTGAAAATGAAGCATGCAGATTTTTCAGCAGTCATTCAAAAAAAGGCGAGCGGGGCTCGATTGTAGACATAGATCCGTTTGGATCACCTGCGGCATTTTTTGACTGCGGGATCAGGGCGACCATGCACGGAGGCTTGTTGTCCATCGCAGCCACCGATCTCCAGGTCCTAAACGGGCTCTTTCAGGATGCATGTAAGAGAAAATACGGAGGAGTTCCGGTCAGAACAAAGTATGGAAACGAAATTGCAATCAGATTGGTTCTAGGCTCGCTCAGGGCAGTAGCTGCAAGACTAGGAGTTGAGATAGTTCCGATGTTTGTCGAGAGTGAAATGCACTACTACAGGACATACGTCAAAGTCAGAAACAGGCCAGACCAGCAAGAAAACCTAGGATACATTCTGCATTGTAAAAATTGCGGACACAGGAAAATTACCCTTGAACAAGAACAAGAATGTGAATTATGTAAATTCAAAATAAGTGCTGCCGGACCTTTATGGATAGGAAAAATTTTTGATAGAGAGTTTGTACAGAACATGTTGCTAGAAAATTCCAAGTTGGAAACTGACAAAGATTGTGAAAAGATACTTGGCAAATGCCTAGAAGAGGCGGAAATGCCGGGAACATACTACACGATAGATGAAATTGCATCGATGATGAAGGCATCCCCGCCAAAATTAGAAAAAGCAATTGCAAGTTTGCGTGAAAATAACTTTTTGTCTAGCGCCACAGTATTCAATCCGACCGGATTCAGGACGGATGCCAACATTGGCGAAATAATAAAAATTTTTGGAACTATCCAGTAAAACCCAAACAAACCATGTACAATTCACTGCTCTGCTTCCTGCTAGCATCGGGCTTTGTAAGATTGATTCTAACGAATTTTTTCTTGATGTAGTCTTTAAACTCCATTGAAAATTCGCCGTCAAAAATTTTGAATACAGCATTTCCTTTATGTGCCAGAACTTTGTCCATGATCTTTGCACAATCGTAATTTAGCGAGATTTGCTTTGCATGGTCAACAGTCCAATTTCCACTGACTTGGGGAGAAAGATCACAGATTACAGCATTGACTTTGCGTCCAAAATAAGACATCACTTCATCCACCACATGCTCGTCTTCGATATTTTCCCGAATAATATGCGCGTTAGGAATTTCTTCAACATATGCCAAATCTACCCCCATTACATGTCCTTGATTTCCAACCAATTTTACCGCCATCTGAGTCCAGCCACCAGGAGCACACCCAAGATCCAGCACGTTAAAGCCAGGGCCTATGAGCCTGTATGATTTATTCAGTTCCTGCAGTTTGAATGCGGCCCTACTTCGAAATCCTTGCTCATGAGCTAATCTACGATAGTGATCTTTGCGTGCATCTGCTAGTTTCATTTGGCCTTCACAGGTTTTTTCAATTCAGCAATCACCCAATCTTCAATGAACTGACAAGTTGTGGGGCTGATCTCACCTTCAAGCGAACATTTCTGCTCCACATTGCAAACTAAACACGGCGCATTTACGATTGACTCTGTACTAATCGGAGTCTTCTTCAAAATTAGTTTGTAAGTCCAACGATTACTCTCAAGAAGTTTTTCTCTTGTAATCGTACCCATTCTTTCAAGTTTCAACGCCAAACGGGAGCCAATCTGATTTGTAAGCTTGAGTTTTTTCCACAGCTCCCCCTGGAACATCCCGTCAGATTCCTTCTCAGCTAGAATATCGCAAACCTTGTTTGTCAGTCTTTCCATGTCGACTTTTTCAATTTGGAAATTTTCAATCTCTTCATCAGAGAGTTGCTCTTCCAATTCTTCTTCCAGTGTAAGCTCGGCAATTCTTTTGACTTCCTCTAATTCTTTTTTAGTTAATTTTTTTACTTTTACAGGTTTTTCTTCAGATTTCTTTGCAGGCTTTGCATCGTCCTTCTTTGCCGCCTTCTTTGTAGGCTTTACTGCATCCTTCTTTGCCGCCTTCTTTGCAGGCTTTGCATCGTCCTTCTTTGCGGACGGAGTTTTCTTTTTCTTTTTTATCTCGTCAGGATCAGCTTTAATTTTTTCTGCCTCAGCCAGAGTATCTTTTTTCTTTGCCATCAAATCACCTTGCTTTTTAAATCCAATTTCTTATTTATCAACAAGATTTCATTCCTATTTAATGGTAAATGTTCCTCTTGCAGAGATGTTTTGGAGTTGTTTTGAGACCATTTCCACGACTACCTCGTACGAGCCAGGGGTGTCAATTATCTTGGAAAATATGTCTCCGACAGGGGCGATATTACTTCCAGATTCAAGGCATTGATCAAAGAATCCTCCTTGCGTGATCACGTCACTTTTTCCCGACGAATAAATTGTGATGTAAAGGTCCCCACAGCTAAACGAAGAGTCACTGATTTTTACCTGAATCTCTACAGGCTCTGTGGCAGCATACTGTTTGGACAGACCAATAATTTCAATTGAAGAATGAGAGCCCCCTTCAGAATAAGACATCGGCCACATGTTTAGCTCCCTGCCAGGTTGCTGAAGGACGTCAGACAGTACGGCTGAGCCGACTATTATTGAAAAAATTACAGGTAAAACAAACACAATGAGAACTCGCCTAGCAACCATTTTGTTTTAAAAACTGCAATTCCCTTATATCTATTTAGCAAAATTGCAAAGGTTAAGATCACTTTGACGAATGAGTTAAATCGTAGCCAACTAAATATCGCTAGATGCGACTTAGAAAATTCAGAGTTAGAGCATATCGTTGCATTCATGATTCTGGAGAAATAACAGTTGGCGATTTGGCAGCTTTTGTAGGAAGAAACGAGAGTGGAAAAACCACAATTCTCCAAGCTTTGACATTGTTGAACAGAGACGAGATAGTTTCTGAATTGGATCTTTGTGATGAAATGAATGAGGAGTTGAAAGAGGAGATGAGGCTAGTCGAAGGCGAATTTAATTTAAACCAACATGAAATCAGCATTATTAGAGAAAAATTTCCAGGATTGCCAGAAATTAAAAAAATAAAACTGTTCAGAACAAATCAAAACCCCAGGGTGCAGTACGAGTTTGAAGACATTGAGCTCAGCGAAGATTCCAACAAAGGGATTAACTCGTGGGAAAACTTTTCAAGACAGATATTTGGATTTTTAGACACCATTCCAAACCACCTAAGAATACAAATCGATACAAGGTTCTTTGAGGAAGACGTACCCAAAAACCAAGAAACTTTTGACAGCGGAATGGCAGAGTTTAGCAATCAATTCCACGTAATAGCCATCCAGGAACCCAAAGTGATTGAGGAGTGGGAAAAAATCTACGAGAGTCCAGGAAACCAGTTTTCAAATCTTCTAAGCGGCGAAAGCGAAAAATCAGCGCTGCAGAACTTTATTGCGGCGGAATTACATCCAAGATTCGTATACTTTTCAGACTATAAAAAAATCTACGGCAACATCAACCTCAACGAATACCTGAAGGAGGAAAGAGGGGAGCGAGCGGATTCGATTGAGTTTGTCGAAGAGTTTGACAAGGCCGAGACAGTAAGGAATCTGTTCTACCTGGCAGAACTGGACATGATAGCATTAGATAAGGTGAAAGAAAGCCCTTCAAAGTGCATCAAGCTTCTCAACGCGGCAAGCAACAGGCTGACTAGAAAATTAAACCCCGCATGGAAAGGCGATCCAATTCACGTTGACTTGAGATACAGCCCTGGAAACATCATGAGTGTTGTAATTTCAGACGTCCACAAAGACGGGACGATTACCAATACAGGATTGCTAAACAGAAGGGCGGAAGGTTTCAAATGGACATTTTCATTCATCGTAAACTTTGCAGCTGAAACACAGAGGGCGGAATTGAAAGAGGCAATATTGCTTTTAGACGAACCTGCAAGGAATCTTCACCCGACCCAGCAAATGGGAATTTCGGATTTGTTGAAAAATTTGGCAGGATCAAACCAGGTACTGTACGCAACACATTCACCGTTCATGATATTTGACTACACTCCGGGCAACCTGCTGGTTGTTGAATTGGACAAGAGGAAGCACCTCAGTAAAATCTTTTATGATTATTGGAATGCAGACGATAAAACGCTGACACCTATTTTGTACGGACTTTGCAGGGGTCAAGTTGAATCAATAGTGGACAGAGAAATAGGAACAAACTCCAGACCCATCATCATCGTGGAGACAATGTCAGATGCCATGTATCTTAACGCATTTGACAAGTTCTTGCAGGATCCAAACATCTCAATGAATCCCCTTAACGTGATTGCAGCATATAACAAAAATTCAGTGCTGCCATTAGCGATATTTTATAGAAATCACGGATACAGGACATTTGTTTTGCTGGACAATTCAGAAGAGTCCAAGCAAATCTCATCCCAGCTAGTATCAAACGAATTTTCATCAGTTCAGACCATCTTTTTTGAAAGAGAAGGAAAGAAGCTCGAATCAATTGAGGATTACATCGCCTTGGAAGATTATTTGTATCCGGTCAATCAAACGTACGAAATAAAGCTAAGACGGGAAGGATTTTCAAATCTTACGCCTCAAGACACCGAATCCAAAGAAGGTAAGGGAGTTCTAGAGAAATTAAGAAAGATATGGCAAGAGCACCGAGATGACGACTGGGGGGAATTTAACAACGAGGAGATCACAAGATACATTTGTGAGAAGATCACCCTTGAAGAGACTAGCTTCCTGTCAGACAAAACCAAAGACCAGTTCAGGTCACTATACAGACTAATCGCCGAGCGAATCAGACAATATCAAAACGTGGTAACAAAAAAAGACCTGGATAGGTTCCAAAAGGCAAAAGCCTGAGATTTAAGAAGTTTGCTCATGAAAAACACTAAATTAAGAAATAGGGAAAATGGTTTAAGGGATAGATGATGGAATTAAATTGCATGAGTAGATCCTCCACCAGAGGAATTTTCCTTTCAGTCGCATTGTTATTTTCAGTTGTGCTAGTCATGTTTCCATCAGATGCCCATGGCGAAGAAATTTCAGTTACAAGTATCGCATTAGAGGAAACAACCGTACTGGAATTGACAAATGATTCAACGGAGGAGATCAGCACTCTAAGAATCTGGCTTGGAAGCGATTTTAATTTTAAATCTTTTAAAACTGAAAAAGGATGGACCGGTGAGAAAAATGCACAGGGGGTCATCATTTTCACATCATCCAAAGTCATCAAACCAGGCGAGTCTGTAAAATTTGGAGTGAAAACCGACAAACCAAATGAAGGGATCAATTGGAAAGTGCTTGACAAAAAAGATACGCAGATAGACACTGGAAAATCCATTGCAAAAGACTTGCCACCAGTCAAAAATCTGGACCAAATCCAAAGTTCAGAAAATACAGGGAAAAGCATGCTAACAGAATCAACGTTCAGGGTAGTTCCAGAAAAACCAAATTCAGGTTCAACAATCAGAGTGACAGGGGATAATTTTGGCTCATCGCAAGAGTTTGATTTTTTCATAGACACGAAAAAAATAGGCAGTTTTGAGACAGACAAAGACGGTCATTTTATCACTACGATGAAAATTCCAGAAAACCAGGATGCAGACAGAGTCGATTTTAAAATAGTAGGTAAAAACGGCGAGGAGAAAAAAATCAGCATCAGGTTGGGTGTGATTGATAACAGAATTCCCGCATCATCAGACATCCCACTCACGGTTAAAGGAATTCCAGGCACGATCCACAGAGGGGACTTTTTAGAGATTTTTGGAACTGCAACGCCAGGCAGCGGAGTCACAATAGAGATTTACGGACTGGACGGCGAGATAATCAGGACAAGGGCGGCAGAAACAGACAGCAAGGGAAATTGGAAATTGGAACCACTGCTGGTCCCGTTGGATAGGCCATTTGGAAAATACACAGGAATTATTTCAGACGGAAGAGCAAACGAATCAGTCTACTGGGAATTGTCGTCAGATAAAAAAATCATCATAGTTCCAACAAGTTTGAAATTTGATCAGGGGGAGACAATGAAGTTTAACGGCACCGCCTTGCCAAACATTCCAGTAGAATTTGTTTTGGAAGATCCGCTTGGAAAAGAAATTGCTTCAGACATTATCCAGGTTGACGGCTCTGGAAATGTAAAGTACGAGCACCCAACCACACAAAATACGCTAAAAGGAACATACACGCTGATTGCAACTCAAGAAGAAAACAAAGAATTCATCTATGCAGGAGTTGGACAACTGCCTACAATTCCAGTCAACTTGAAATTTGACAAGTTAAATTACAAAACAAGCGAATCCGCAGTCATCACATTGTCAGGAAAGGCATCCGAAATCATCAGTTTGCTAATCATTGATCCTTCGGATAAACAAAAAGGGGAATCACTGTCAATCACACTGCAGCCAGACGGAAGAGGTACACATACTCTAGATCTGCAAGGGTATTCCTCAGGGATATACACGGCAGTGGCCAGTAAGGGAAACGTCAAGAGTACGGAAATTTTCACAGTAGGTCTGCAAATTGGTTCTGGTTCAATTGACATCAACACTACAAAAGTGGCATATAGCCCAGGAGATCCAATATTGGTTTTGGGCGACGCGGGTTCCAATGTTCTTCTAACTCTGACACTTTTGGACGAAGACGGAAAAGTGATCAAAGTCAAAGAGACGTTTTCAAACAAAGATGGAAGAATTTTCGAAAGTGAGTTTAGAATTCCATCAGATGCCGAACCAGGAACCTGGACATTAAACGCAAAAAGCGGTTCAAATTATGACAATGTGAAGATCGATATCGTGACATCGGCAGTTGAAGGGATGGGTGTGTCAGTAGAACAGGGGGAGAAGATTGCAAGTACGGGAACAGAAACTCTCCAAATCAAAGTATTCGGGGCAGAACAAAATGTAAAAATTGTGGTTGTGTCAGAATCCGGAGAGGTCATCGGCGAAATGAACGGCATAATTGCGGACGATGGAAGAATCGACATGGTTTGGCCAATTCCAAATGATACAGAGCCCGGGACATATACGATCAGGGCGTCAACCGCATCGGATTCGGCAGAAACCACGTATGAATTGCAATAATAATTTCAAACAATTTTATTTCACCTAATATGCCTGAACATTATGAATCTTAAAGACAAAATAGCAGATTTTCCAAATTTCCCTAAAAAAGGAATTTTATTCAGAGACTTTAGTCCGATTTTGAAAGATCCGTCAGCATTATCTTATGTGGCAGACGAATTCTCAAAGCATTTCCACCCAAAAGACATCGATGTTTTTGCAGGGATTGAATCAAGAGGGTTCGTTCTGGCCTCAATTCTGGCCTCAAGATACAACAAAGGCATGATAATGATTAGAAAAGCAGGAAAACTGCCGGGAAAGACTGCAAAATTGGCATATACGATTGAATATGGAAAAGACACCATAGAGATACAGAAAGACATCGTCAAAGAGGGAGAAAAAATACTCATTTGTGATGATTTGCTTGCGACAGGCGGAACAGCAAAGGCATCCGCAAAACTGATTGAAAAAGTAGGCGGAAAAATTGTAGGATTCGCATTCATCATCGAGCTAGTTGATCTCGGCGGAATCAAAGGGATTAGCAAATACAATTGCAAGTCACTGGTGAAGTACTAATGGAAAGAGATGTCGAAATAGGAATTTTTGGGGGAACCGGAATTTATGATTCAGGCCTGCTTGAAAATGCAAAAGAAGTGGACATTGATACCCCCTACGGCAAACCTTCAGATACAATTACGGTTGGAACTTTCAAGGGAAGAAAGATTGCGTTTCTTCCAAGACACGGGAAAAAACACACCATCCCGCCACATAAAATTAATTTTAAAGCAAACATCTGGGCATTCAAAGAATTGGGAGTTACAAGAATCATTGCACCGTCAGCAGTCGGAAGCCTGAAGGAGGAATTGGCACCAGGCCACTTTGCATTGCCAACACAGTTCATAGACTTTACAAAATCCAGAGACGGCTCGTTTTCAGAAAATGGAAGGGTAATACACATCTCAGTGGCTGATCCGTTTTGTCCAGAACTACAGTCATCAATCATCCAGGTGACTGACAGACAGGGTTTGAACATCCACAAAGATTGCACATATGTCTGCATAGAAGGGCCGCGTTTTTCAACCAAAGCCGAATCAAAATTCTATAGAACTACGGGGGCAGACATCATTGGAATGACGCTTGTTCCAGAATGTCAGCTGGCAAGAGAGGCACAGATGTGTTATGCTTCAATTTCCACAGTTACAGATTACGATGTCTGGGCCGACAAGCCAGTTACAGCAAAAGAAGTGATGGAGACACTTTCAAAGAACGTGGAGAAAACAAAAAAAATACTGGCAGAGTTAATTGATCAAATTCCTAAAACAAGAAGTTGTTCTTGTGCAAAGGCATTAGAAGAAGCCGAATTTTAGTCATCAACGAAGGACTCTTTTGTAAGTCCCTCTGGGAGTGTCAAATCGCCCTGAAGCAGACTTCTCTGAAGCAAGTCTATCACCTCATCAACATCATAGCCCAATCTTTCCAACTCTTTCTCTGTAATTTGAGAAAGTTTTGCGCCGACATTTTGCCCGCCTATCCTGCCAAAGGCAATAGCCGTAAAACGAAATTCATTTTCACCTATTGTGAATTTGCCGGTGATCTTTGCAGCCATCTGGCTTCCGTGAATGTTGTTAATGTGAACTTTAAGGTCCATTGCAAGAATTAAATTTCTACAGCTTTGTTGACATTGTCATCAATCAGAAAGCTCCAATGCCTGTCATCTTCGACTTTGAAATCATTAACCTTGAGTGGAATCACCTGTTCGTCAAGACATTCGTGTTTAATTTCATCCTTTTCTTTTAGTTTGACTAATTTCCATTTGCTTTTTCCTTGCTGTAACTTACACACGGTCACTGCCCATTTTGCATCAGCGTCGATTTTTGGCATCCCCACTATTTCTGCAATTTCTTCAATTCCAAGTTGTTTTTCCTCACAGAATTTCTTTTTACAAACCCCACACCTCCAAACATCGACAGACCCAATGGTTCTTTCATCGACGTTGATGTTTATCACGCCAAAATAGACTGGCTGATGCTTGCAGGTTTCAGTATCAGTGCTCAATGTTGTTCACCAAGTTTTGGTATTATTTAGTTCTTGCATCATCATATGGTTTTTCCAAAACTACACCAATATTATCGACAATTTTGTTTCGCTTAAATTCGATATTCTCTCGCTCGCACATCTTTCTATACATGTTTACTGCCGTAAATCGAGGATGCATGGCCTCAAATTCGATAGGAGTGATGTCAATAAAGGCGCCAAGTGCCATTAGATCTTTTGATGCTTTTTTTGCCTCGTCAGCAGATATTTTTAATTTTTCAGCTATGGTTTCTGATGACATTTTCCCATAACATGTCACTAACAAAAAAACTCGGGCCTGAATGGACTCCAAGTGGATTTCAGATACAAGATCATTTTCAAGTCCGGAATAAGACATCATTATTAAAATAAATTACAACGACATAAAACATGATCTATGCATCTATTTTTTGACTAGAATCTTTTTAGAAATTTTCAAGGAAAACCCCATGGCAATGAAATGAATTACCGCCCCTAAAATTGCAGCATAAATCAAATTGTCCAAAACAGTCCAGGAAATGAGAAATGCCAGGACAGACGGAACCGTGATTATGATTGCGATGACTGTCCCCTTTATAGCAATTTCGCGAATTGAAAGTTTGGATTGTTTGTCATCAGACAATAGATAAAATTTTAAAAATGCTAATAAAAACCAAAGATACTTTATATTTGGTAGACTGTAATTTCCACTGTTTGGCAAGCTATAAGGGAGCATATTCAAATGAACAGTCATTAAATTTTGTGATTCCCATAATTGTTATTTTGTTTTTAGGAATTATCTACATAATGACACAAAGAGCAGATTCTGGATTTGTGAGTTTTATTCTAATCGGCGCAGCCGCTCTTACAATGTTTTACTGGGTGAAAGTTCTAAAGAAAATGGCAAAAAACCAAAAACCCGCATATACTCAAGCAAGAGAGCAAGAAACAAAGAACTGGGTGTATGATTTGATCAAAGGTGAAGAAGAGTTTGTTTTCGTTGCAGAAGTTCCAGGTCCTGAAGACAAAATTACAGTAAGGTTAGTTGACGGGATTTTATACATACGTGGAACGTCCGGATTCTCAAAAGAAATTCCGATAGAAGGGGTCAAAGAGATGCAGATATTTGATTTCAAATATAAAAACGGCGTACTAACACTAAGAATAAAGTAACTAGAGACTTTTTGCCAGTTCCAATTTTTGTGGCAAATATTTATCCGTAATGTTTGTCAATCCATATTTTGAGAAAGCCTCGAGCTCTGCTTTCCTTTTCAATCTTAAAAATACATCAAGCTCTTTTTTCCACACTCCGTCCTGATATCTAGGATCTTTTTGCAAATCATAGCATCTCTTGATATCAGATTCGGTCATGGGTATTGTCGGCAACTTGTATTTTTCAATATCAGTAGCCCACACGCCTACCCATTTTGCATCAGGAACTGTCAGGTCTCTAAGATGTGCAGCGTTGGCAGAGCCTGATTTTATAACCATTGCGATGTGTTCCCCGTACACGTCCCCGTCAGTTAAAACAATTACGGGCAAGTTCATTTCCTCGTGTAGTCTTTTCAACAACGTTCTGGTTGAACGCGGCGCTTGTCCGCCGGTATTGATGATGATTGATTTGAATTTTTTGTCAACTTGTTCCTCAACAAATCTTGTAAAAAGACCGCCCTTTTCAATCGCAATGACGATTTCTGCACTGGTATCAACCAGTTCGGCAGTTGTTAAACTGGGACCTATGGAATATCCGTCAGGGTGATTTGACAGGTTCATTTTTTTTCCCTCATATCCAGGAATAGTATATTCAATGGTCAAATCCCCGAAAATTGAACTTCTCTCTTCAGGGAATATGTGAAAATCTTCTCGAGGTTTTGAAGTTACGGCCTCCAAATCGACAATGATGTTATCGGATTCGGACTGGTCCTCAAATTCAATAGCGAAAGCTTGTGATGAGTAATAAATATCTCTCAGCGTGGATGATTTTCTTTCTTTGGTCAATCTGTTTGCAAAAAATGCCAACCACATCAATTGTGTAAAAGATCTTAGCTGTGCAGAATTTCTCGAGCTTCTTACTGCGGCATTGCTTCCTAGAATGTACTGTCGGAGTTTTTTATCATAAACAATGTTATTTACGGATCTGCTGGGAATGGAGAATTTTGGAAACTGGCCGTTGTCCAGGTCATCGTATATTTTTGCACCGTGACTTTTAAGCATCTCAAGAATATTCTTTTGCTTTACATCAGCTTTGTTGCTTCGTGCATCAATCTTTGCTTGCTCTTTCTTAGTTGTCGCCAATTTCATTTTCCTCCTCTACTGTTTGTTTAGATTCAATTACATTTTCATTTATAATTTTCTTATAATTAGGTTCTTTCTTTTTTCCAGCAAGTTCCGTGCAAAATTCTGCTATCAACGGAATATATTTTGCATAAAGATTTGCCCTCTTTTTTGCCATGTCAGCCTGGCCTCTTTTTGACATGTATGCAGCCAATTTTCTAGACAGCAATTGCAGAGCCAATTTCAGCTCCCGTTCAATTTCCGGTCTGTCTGCCACATTTTCTTTTCCAGCGGTTTTATACGGAATTCTGGTAGAGCAAATGTGAGAAACGATAATGAATGGCGGTTCGCCTTTTACTTTGTACCTGCCCCAGTCAGTTTCATTAACAACTTTGAGAACCACATCACTGCCTTCATCGTATAGTAGCGGGATTCTATTGGCATATCGGTACACATGTGGTCCACCTGTTTTTATATCGCCACCGTAGGCGATACCCATCTCAATGATGAATGGGAATCCGGAATATGCGGATGCCGGACGTTGCACAACGGCGGCAAAGTCAGGATTAAAGAATTTTTTAATTCCTTTTTCCAACGGTTCTGCGCCTAGAGGTGCCAGGCAAGTGGAATCAGGGGCCATGAAATCTTCAAATTTTTGAAGCGCGTCACTAAGATCCACCAATTCCTGGTTTGACAAAGTACCCATTCTTTTTTCAGGCTTGAATCCGGCGTATTCTGCAAATTTGACAGCGGTGGTAGGCCCTATTCTTTGGAATCGTTTTGTCAGAAATGTTGTAAGCGGCTCTCCTTGCACGGTATTGGTAAGTTGTTTGTAATACTGACTTTCAGGATCCATGTCTACAGATTTTGATTGTGAATCACCAAAATCCCAATAATACAGTTTTTTGTTTGGCATGTCAATGTCTTCAATCTTAATTTTGTTTAACTTTTCAAAATCCATTTTTAAAAATGACATTAAAGATATTACCACCCTAACTTGACGCGGAAGTGTCTTCCACTTTTTCTTTGCCTTTTCCATGATTGCAGCAAAGGTGAAACTTTTTACAGACAACCCTAAATCTTTTCTAACTTTTTCTATCATCGCATCATCGATAGTGGGAATTTCAAATTGGGATTCAACAATCATCCTTCTAATTCTCTCCACATCAATCCCGTGCGGATGAGGTCGAATAATAGTTGGAGGCGGCGGAATCTCTTTTACAAATCTAGGATGGCTGAATTTTTCCCCCTTTGGATCATCAAAAGTTATTGAAGCATATGGGGTGATCAAAGAAGTTTCATAAACATAATCCCTAATCTTGTTTCCTGCTTTTGAATAATCTCCCTCCAAACAGATACTTACAGAGAGTCCTTTTTTTGAAACTTCCTTAGTAGTGTGCTGAACAATTACAGGTTTATTTTTTTGAATGTCAAGTAACAATTCAAATACATCCTGTGTAACACCGTCCACAGAACTTTTGACTGTAACTGGTTGGTTGGTTGTAATTTGCCCGTAAAGAATTGCCATGGTCGCTCCTAGTCCAAACATTCCCCTTGCTTGCTTTAATCCGAATTTGGAACCATAAAGTACAGTTCCAAAAGCAAGCGGAATATGGTCTGCATCTATTCCAGGACCGTTATCCTTTACAGTCAGTATGTACGGTTTGGGATCCGGCTTGTCAGGATCTACTGCTTTTATGATCAAATGAACGTCTGGAAGAATGCCCTTTTGGTCACATGCATCTAATGCATTTTCAACAAATTCTCTTACAGCAGTGTAAAGAGATCTTGTAGGATTACTAAATCCGGCTAAATCACGATTACTGTAAAAGAATTCACTCGGGGAAATTTGATTGAATTGTTCTTTAATAGAAGACATCTTGATCTTCCCATAATTGCATTCTTTCTATTTTTTCTTTTCTGTTAACAGCTTCTAACTTTGTATAAACAGCTCCATGCATACTTCCACTTGAAATAGCAGATATTGCATCAACGGCTACACGCAATTTACTTGAATCGCCAATAATTGAAACAGTTCTTCCGTAAACTGAGATATGAGTACCACTAAGATTTTCCATATTTCGTCTTGCTCTACCACCCTCTCCGATAATCCTCCCTTTTATCCTTTCAACATTTGCACTGGATTTTCCTGCAAACTCTCTAAGATCTATTACATGTAATGCGTTTTCATCCTCCAGCAAAGTCATTGCGTGTTCAGGAGAAAAACCCCTGCCAATTGCAGTTACAATCTCCATAGCTTTGAACGGTTGAATTTTTTCAACATCACCTTGAGATCTTATAAAGACTTCACCGTTGTCGCCGTCAATCTCTAAAGAAACATAGCAAGCCTCTTCAATTTTTAATTTTACATTTCCAGCCTTTCCAATCAAGGCCCCGACTCGATCGTTTGGAATGCGAATTAGTTTTTCAAAGCTCATTTTACAATATCCTCAAATATCTCATCTGAATCTTCAACAGGAATTCCTCTTTTATTGAAGAATCTTCCAATATTATTAATATCACGTTTAAGAAATTCTTGAGCGTTTGGATGTCTTATATCAACTCCAGAACCAAGATCAAAAACAACCAAACCTTTTTCCGTCTTAAAAATATTATATTCTGAAAAATCACCATGAACCAGTTTTGCCTTTTTGTAAAGATCCCCAAGGATGGAAATGGCCTGCGCGTAATCATTCTCGTCAACTTCCGAAGTTAGTAATTGCTTTGCAGGTGCGCCACCGTCACCTATGAATTCCATGGCAAGAACATTGTTTGTGACATAGTACGGCCTAGGAACTGGGATTCCAGCCCGATAGCATTGGGTTAGATTTCGATGCTCCTTTCTTGCCCACAGATAGACAAGATTTTTTGTTCCTTTTTTGAGATGGGAGAATCTAGGATCTCCAAGGATGTAGGGCTCACGTTTTTTAAAATTTGCAGTACTCACCAAATAAATTTTCAATGCAACGCTGGCGCCATCGTCGTCAACGCCCCAAAAAAGAACGGATTCCTTTCCTGCACTTACTGTGCCATTAACATATGCAATAACATGATCAGTGATCATTTTGTAAAGAGTCATGACAGTCGGCTTATCCAGAACTTCGTTGATCACTTTCCCTTTTTTGAATCCGTCTTCCAGAGGCGATCGTTTTCGTTTTGAATTAAGCTTATTATCCAGTTTAGATTCCAGTTTTTTGCTAATCGTATCAGTCAACAGGAAGAGGTACTCCTACTAGATAAAAGGGGTTGCTGTCAGAAACTAAAAAAGTTTGCAAAGTAAAAATCAAACAGCTTTATATTTGAAATATAACCAAAAACGGAACATCTGAAATTATCTTTACAGCGTTTTCAGAACCAATTCCCAATTTCAGAGATAAAGAGACAGTTTCTTTTCCTGCCATGTTTATTATTGATGAATTTTTCAGCAGAGATTCTGCTTCATCTTTTTCAACAAATCGGTCTCCGTAATAATTTTCGCTAATGTGGATAGTCAAGTCATTTTGAATGATTTTTTTCCCCAGCAGATTGGCATCGCAGATATTTAGCATTGATTGATTTTGATAGTTGTTAGTTCGAACCGAGAATTGCATTACGCATATTTGCCTTTCAGAGTAGATTTTGCACCACATGCTTCGCAAATCAAAAACGATATCCTGTTTTCTTTAAGGATTTTTGTATCAGGGCTTTTACATGTTGTGCATTCAAGATAGTCTTTCACATAAATTTGAAACAATCTTGTGAAATCATCGGGGGCCCTTCGGCCAACAAACATTGCCTTATCTCCCTGCATTTCTGCAGGAACTGCAAATTCTTTTGAAAGATATTGTAAAACTTTTTGAGGATCTCTACGTAAAATCTTTGGAAATTCTGAAAAATTTCTCAAAAAGGTCTTTTGTCCTTCCCACATCACATCCACAACAGGAAGTTCAAATCTAGTTTGTGATTCCTTGTTAGTGTCACCTAGCTTATCCTTAATACGATCGAGTAAATTTTCATAGTCTGACTTAGTCACTAAAAAATGGTGCAGGGTTGACCCTATATTGGTTTTGAAAAAGAGAAATCGTGTGTACCTTGTGTGAGGTTATTCTTTTGGCATTGCACCAATACGGAATACGTTAGTACCACATGTTGGACATGTACCTTTTACGGCAGGACGTCCGTTCTTTAGAGTAGTTTCTTTGGGATCTTTGATATCCCTTTTTGCTCTGCATTTTACGCAATATGCTTGAACCATTATGAAATTTGTCAAACTTTGTGGTATTTAGGCAGAGGCTGTGAAAATTATTTCACTATAGGCTAGATGTACGTAAATTTTTTTAGGCATCAAAAAAACAATTTTGTGAATATTTACAAAAAAATACCGTTATTTTAAAAAAAATCTTAACGACACATTAGAAAATCATATTTTTTCCAATATTTGTTTAAAAAATCAGGATTTTGCCAGTTATTAGCAATTATAAACTCCTCATCAGTAAAATTACTAAATGGCATCAAAAAAAGGAATTGTAATAACAGCCATAATTTTAGCTGCAATTACAGGTGCAAGTTTTTTGTTATGGATTGTCCCTCAAGATGTCAAAACAACTTTCGTTGTATCAGATTACGAGAATTATTTGGACGGTGTAAAAAACATCCACGAAGTTTTAGAAGAATCAATAGGCATTGAATATGACAATCTACGAACAGGAAAAATTTCTCCACAAGACTATGTCAGAGTAGCTGAAGCAACATCATCGCAAGTAACTACACAGATAAGTGAATTCGTCACATCAAAACCATCTGAAGAATGGCAAACAAGCTACATCAATTACATGGATGCTTTAAAATCATTTAATTCATATATTTTAGAAACCAAGGTTTTAGCCAACATGATTGAAAATGGGAATACGGAAGAGGAGATGGATGAAACTTTGGAAAGAATAAACATGTTAAAGTCTGAATCTGAAGAATTTGTCAAAATGTCTGACCAGTCAAGACCAGAATAGCCTCAAGACCAAATTGCACTATTCGTGGTAGTTAGAAATCATTAAAAAGCAATCCTGTAAGAAAGATTTGAATGTCTCAGCAAACAGGGAAAATTGAAAAAGACGTTAATGCGTCAACGTCTAACAGGTTACTAGTAATTTGTGTTGACAGAGATAATGACGTAGGTGATAAGGCAGGCATCACCACACCTGTGATCGGCAGAGATGCATGTATTGAGGCAGCCAAGAGATTAGCTTTAGCGGATCCTGAAGATGCAGATTCAAACTCCATTTTTGCAGCAATTAAAACATATGAAGACTTGATCAGTAAGGGATACCAGGTAGAAGTCGTAATTGTCGCTGGAAATGAAAACAGAGGGGTTCAAGCTGACGAAAAAATTTTGTTAGAAACAAGAAAAGTTTTAGAAAAATTTTCTGCAAACGGCGCAATCATTGTTTCTGACGGTGAAGACGATGAAAGTGTAATACCGGTGATTCAAAACGTGCTTCCAATAGTATCTGTGCAACGTGTAGTAATGAAAGTCAGTAGAAGTGTAGAATATTCTTACGCGGTTTTTGGGAAATATCTCAAAATGCTTGCATATGATTCAAAATATTCAAAATTCTTTTTAGGAGTTCCAGGAATTCTTTTGTTAATTGGAGGAGGGGCAACCATATTCGGTTATACCGCAGAAATATTTGCAGTGCTTGTAAGTATTTTGGGTGCCGCATTTTTAATCAGGGCATTTGATATAGATAGAATATTGTCAAGGTGGTCAAAGCCAACGCCGATGGGTTTTATCAGAATGTTCACAATGGTTGCAGGGGTTTTGCTAATTCTTTCATCAGTGCCAGCCGGTATCAGTGCCGTAGATCCAGAATTGGCTAAGGCAGATGCCGAATTCATTTCAATAATCACCGACAAAATAATTATAGGTCAATTTGTGTCAGGGGCAATGCCAATGTTATGGATTGGTATTGGTTCGATATCTGCGGGGATACTACTGAGCAATTGGATGGGCGGAATTCCAAGGCAAATCAGCGATATTTTAAGAATGATTGTGTTGGGAGCGATCTACCCAACAGTATTGCAGTTTACTAAGATTATGATTGATGATGAGCCTTCCCTTACTTTGATCCCACCACTACTAGGCGGATTGGCAGCAACGCTGATCTCAGCTACAATACTCTTTAAAAAATACAGAAAACAGAAAGATCAAGAAATGATTTCAGACTGAATTCATTCTAAAATGTATCAATAAACCCAATTTCTGAAAAACACTGATATCTTCTATCAAGTATGAATTATCAAATGGTGATCAAACATTAGCAAAATCAGGGATTTAGTTTTTAAATTATCAGGCCTCTACAAGATATACGGTAAAAGGTTAGAAAGCGAAATTCAAAACGGAGACATTCCAAATCATGTCGCCGTAATTTTAGACGGCAACAGAAGGTGGGCAAAAAGACACCTGTCAATTCCAAAAAAAGGTCATTGGAAAGGAGCTGATGCAGTGGAAAATCTTCTTGACTGGTGTGAGGAATTCGATATTAAAATTGTCACACTTTATGCCCTTTCGGCAGAAAATCTCGAAAGAGAGGATGAGGAATTAGAGTACCTCTATGAATTAATCCAGATGAGACTGGAGAAGTTATTGAACGACCCAAGAATTCACAGATGTAAAATGAGAGTGAAAGGAATAGGAAGAATAGATCTTCTCCCAGAATCCATTAAAGAGGTTTTGAGACAGTTAGATGAGGCTACAAAGAATTACAGTAATCATTTTCTAAATATTGCGCTTGCATATGGGGGGCAGGACGAACTAGTAGATGCAGTGAAAAAAATTGGAAGTAAAATAAAAGATGGCTCCCTTAATGTAGAGGACATCGACAAAAAAGAGATCGAGTTAAATCTTTACACATCACATTTACCACAATCGTCACCAGACATGGTGTTAAGGACTTCGGGTGAGAAGAGATTGAGCGGGTTTTTAATCTGGCAAAGTGCCTACAGTGAATTAATATTCATGGATATTTTTTGGCCTGAATTTAGAAAAATAGATTTAATGAGAGCTATTAGAACATATCAAGTGAGGAAGAGGAGATTAGGAAAATGATTGAAGAAACATCTGCAGGAATTGTGCTATTTAGAAAAGAGGAATCCAAAAATTTATTTTTGCTTTTACATTACCCTTCAGGACATTGGGACTTTGTAAAAGGCAAAATGGAGAAAGGTGAATCAATCCATGAAACAGCCATAAGAGAAACAAAAGAAGAGACTGGAATTACGGATGTAGCATTTTTAGATAATTTTGAAGAGTGGATCCAATATAATTTTCAATATCAAGGCGAATTAGTCAATAAGAAAGTTGTATTTTTCCTGGCTGAAACAAATACTAAAGATGTGGAAATTTCTCATGAACATTCAGATTATATATGGGTGGATTATTACACCGCAATGGAAAAAACCACTTTTGACAATGCAAAGACTGTTTTAACAAAAGCACAAATGTTACTTTCCAAAACTCTGCAGCTGTAATTCTTTTGCAGATTGTATCGGATTTTTAGAATTCAAAATCATCCTACCCACAATCAGATAGTTTGTTCCAGATGAAATTACTTCGCTTGCACTACCGCCCTGAGTACCTACGCCAGGAGAAAAGATGCTCAAATTTTTTCCTGCTTTTTTAGAACAGTACTGAATAATTTTTGGAAATGTAGCTCCTACCACAATTCCGTCAACCTTTGCGGCAAGTGCCCAATTCAGAAACAACTCGTACAATTGTTGATTTTTTCCCATTTTGATTTCCATATCATATGACAGTTTAGCCTCAGGCGCGCTCATATGACATAGTGTGATCACCCCCTTTCCATTTTTGTGAGCAGATTGTACTAAATTTTTTAGGCTGTCAAGACCCATAATCGGATTTGCAATCACTGCGTCAAACCCTAAATTCCATAAATGTTCAGTAGTCACTCTATTTGTATTTCCAATATCGTTGAGTTTGATGTCAGCTATAGTTTGCAATCCATACTTGTGGGCTGTTTCGTTAATTTTTAGAATTTCTTTGCCGCTCAGTGGAAGAAGCAAATGGAAATTTAGTTTGATTCCACACAGGAACGGATGTAATTGCTTTATGTTTTGAATTGTTTTTGATTCTAAATTTTTTACAGAAAAATCATAATCGTTGGCAAGAATGACTCTGCCATTAATTTTTGAGATCTGTGAAAGTCTAGTTTTGAAGGTGGCCATAATCTACTAGTGGATGAGTGTCTTTCAATTTTATTATTTTGATATAAGAATAACCGTGTTCCGAAGGATTTTCTACGAATACAGGTTGGGTGCCATCCACTGTGGAAAATTTCAAAAAGGGTTTTTGTGGATCTGAATCCAGTACGACATGACAAAAATACGATGTTCCCTCATCATTAAAATTCATGAAAACGCCAATTAGCCATTTATCATTATGCGGAAACAGGAATAATGGAAATGGGATTTCCTCCATGCCCCAAGTGAGTTTTGCCAGACTTGACATGTCTTCCAATTCAATAGGCTGATACCTGTCAAGCGTGCCATTCCCAGGTTGCAATGTTTTTGGCAGTGATTTTATTCTAACAATTGGGGAATAAAGCTTGCTGGCGTCAGAAGTGGTATCGACAATTTTAGATTCTTCTTTGCCTCCCTTTAATCCATAACAAAGGTAATGTCCTTGGTTTTCCAGATGCGTGTAGTATACAATCGGTTTTTCTTTCAAAACATCCATTTGCACAGATAAAATTTTCTTTCCAAGGTAATCGTGCAAAAATGAAACACGTGGGGCACGTTCTAATGCGCAAACGAGTCGAGTAAATTCCAAAGTGGAATGAACTTGAATGTAGCGTGGTAACTTATCAGTAATTTGTAACTTTTCCACAGGGATTAGCTGTTTGTTATCAAATTAAACTTATCCAAAATAAAGGAGCCTAGCTTCTTCTATCAATGACATCGTTGACATCTGGACCGGTTCCAATAATTGTAACAGGCGTGTTTAATTCTTTTTCAATATTTGCAATGAATGATTTTGCATCGTCAGACAATTCATCGTAAGAAGTTTTTCCTGCACAGTCAGTAAAGAGCACATCTAATTTTGTTATTGAAATTTGTGTTGCGCCATTGAGCATGATTGCACGCCTGGCTAAATCAAAATCAAAATCTGCGGCCCTTCGTTGGCGACCAGTGACTGTACCAAATTCAGACCAACCTTTCTTCTCTGCATCTTCAAGAGAAAGTTCTTTGTCAAGAGGTCCCGTTCCAACACGCGTAACATATGATTTGAAAACAACGATTACCTCATCAACCCTAGTGGGTCCAAGACCAACATCAGCGCAAATCCCTGAGGCAGTGACATCTTTAGAGGTAACAAACGGATATGTCCCATGCCATAGTGAAAGAAACGTTCCTTGTGTACCCTCTACCAGGACATTTTCATTTGCGTCAAGTGCGGAATTAATCTCCAAAGGAACATCCACGATTAATGAGGATAGAGAATCGAAATCTTTTGCCAGTTTTAAAACCCTCATAGCACGGTCAGCGTTGGCAGGGCCAGTGCCCGAACCAGTACTACCAATTTTTTCTTTTAACTCCCCTTTCGAGTCCCTAACCAGATGAGTCTCTTCAATGATTCCACAGTGTTTATCAATAAATGCACGCCCTGTGACATCAAAATCTTGAATTTCCTTGTTGAGAACGTCAGGATTAATTACAACTCCAGGTCCAATCATCACTTTAGCATTTTTATTTAGAAATCCACTCGGGAGCATTCTTACTTTATACACTTTGTCTCCGTCTCTAATTGTATGACCAGCGTTTGGACCAGCACCGCCACGTACGATTATTTTTGGATTATCTTTAATTGCCAAATATGAGATGATCTTTCCTTTACCTTCATCACCAAAAAATCCGCCAACAACTATAGTGGATGTCATATTGCTAAACTTCAATTTCGTTTATTTAAGCTAAAGTATTTTCCATGATTTTATATTCAACAGTGGTTAGTTTAGATCGATGGTAGGCGAAAATTTTGCAGGAAATATAATCATCAACTTGGCAAATTTGCCAGATTTTTTAAGAAATCCAATTTTGAAAAAGAGAATGATAGAATTCTTCTCATTGCCTGATTCTGAAAAAATGGAAGTTATCAATAATGCGCTAGAAGCAGGCCCCACCATTCCTTTTCCCAACTTTGCAAAACTTTTCAAAACATGGCTTAAAATTTTAACAACATTGTCTGAAGAACAAAGGGAAGGGTTATTTTCAGCATATATCACAGAGATTGCACGGTCGCCACAAAAACTGATTGAATTCAATGTTGACGGGATTCTGGAGATATTTTTGACATTGGAAGAAAATGAAAGAGAAATTCTTGCGATTACAATCAAAAAAATAATCAATAATCTGGATGAAAATTCAAAAAGACGAATTTTGATAGTTGTACCAGAAAATGCTAAAAAGCACTTAAAATTTTAGGCGCCTGGTCGTTCTTCAGGTTTTCTGTTATCTTCATTGGTATAATCAATTATTTCCCCTTCTGGAGACAAAACACCCACAAAGATCTTCTCGTGTTTTTTCAATAATTTTCTGTGATCCAGCATTGACATGTCAAGCTTCATCTCATTCATCACCATGATTTGGTATTCTTTCCACTCAGCCCAACATTTGTTACATGTAGGGTATTTTGCTGCGACAACTCCCAGTTCTTCGCCATCAGGAATAGAATTCTTACATTTTGTGCAGGTGCGACTCATAAAAATTAAGAATAATGAACTCCTTTTATCTTTTATTGAATGTAAAGCAATAATAATTATCAAAGAGACGTAAGGGGCATGAAGATAAAATGCCCAAAATGCAAAGAAAATGCGGAATTGGCAATGGATTACTCTGAAGTAAAATGTGGTTCTTGTGATTTGGATATGAGCTATGGAGAATATGTAAAATTTGTGGCCCATAATGAACCAAAATATTCAGATATTTTAGGAGATTATGCAAGCAGCACCGAAGGACAGACGGCAGGTTCTCTGGATGAATGGGATTAACAAGATAGTGTAATCATTCATCAGATTAAAATAATTAGCTAAACGTAATTCTATTCATCATTGGAATTCTTATTAGAAAATATTCTCAACATGGTAGGATTTTTGGTAGGACTTGCAATAGGAATAATGTCACATATTGGATTTAGAAATACAGGAAGTCCAACATTATTTAGATTGTCGATTGCATTTTTCTCAATTAGTGCAGGGTTTTTTATCATATGGTCCGGATACATGTTGGAAGATTTTGTCACAAAAACAGGAAGCATTGAAAGATGGATTCAGACTTTAGGAATTGCAATTCAGACAGCAGGGTATTTTTTTATCGCATTTTCACATAGCATAAAATCATTTTTTCCAAAATCCAGTTATTTTAGATCAGTTGGAATAATACCATTGTTTCTGGTCTCCTCTGTTCAGCTAGAGCACATTTTCCGATCTGTCTCATTTATTTTGTTAGCATATGGCGCGATCGAAACAATGTTATCGTACTTTGAAAACAGAAACAAAGGAGCAATTTCAGTTGCTGTAGGATTAGGACTTTTAGCATTGGGGGAATTTGTAGGATGGTACTCATTTGTATTCCCAGAATCAATCCTATATCCGGTATCAATGATAATCAAAATTGGAGGATTAGTTGCATTATTCATTCCAGTAAGCAAGGTACCATTAACCAAAATGAAATTTGATGATTTAGAATGATTGCCGGTCAGGCTCAAAATTCAGATGAATTTGGAATTTGTCAAATTCTTTTATCTTTTTAGTATATTGAAAAATATCAGCGCTCTCTCATAGAAATTTGAATAACCATCAATAGACAAAATGGCCGAATACCGAACACATATGAAAATCATTGGGGACATACTGGCAACAACAAGGGATGACCTGCAAGATGAAGACGGTGCATCAGTTACTTATCTGATTAGAAAGGCAAACATTTCACATTCCAGAATTTCAACAATACTGAAAACGTTGGTATCACAGGGACTGTTGGAGAAAGTAGACAATCAAGGTTTCAACAAATATAAAATTAGCCAGCCAGGAAGAGAATTCTTAGAGGCATATTACACATTTACAAACTTTGCAGACAATTTTGGATTAAGCATCTAGTCATTTGCTTTATCGGATTCATCTAGATTGTCATCAAAATCATCTTCAAAATCATTGTCTTCGTAATCTTCAGACGACATACTTTCCAAAGTAGGTATGAACTGTTAAAAATGTACTCAAATGTAAATGATAATTAAAGAAAAAAACAAGGAAAAGTATTGAAAGTGAGTTGTGACAAGGAAGGGATTGAGAATGCCTCTAAAATAATCAGCCAGGGAGGAATTGTAATTTTTCCAACAGATACTGTTTATGGCATAGGATGTGATCCGTACAATAAAGAGGCAGTAGAAAAAATCTACAAAATAAAATCCAGAGACATTATAAAATCGGTTCCGATTTTAACATATTCTACAGAGGCAGCTGAAAGAATAGCCCAGTTTGATCAACTTGCTAAAAAAATTGTTAAGAAGTTTTGGCCCGGTCCACTAACATTAATTCTAAAAGTTACAGATCAAAAAATGAAAAAATCCCTGAATCTAGAAAACAAAATTGCCGTCAGAGTTCCCAATCACAGATGCACGTTAGAATTATTAAAAAAATGCAATTATCTTGTTGGTACTAGTGCAAACATTTCTGGAGATCTGCCACATACAAATCCAGAAGAATGTTTGGAAAAAATGCAAAATTACGATATTTTTGTGGACGGTGGCATAATTACAAGTAATGGAGAATCGACAATCATTGAAATAGAAAATGAAGAAATCAAAATTATCCGGGAAGGTTCTTTAACTAAAGAAGAAATTTTACAATCATGAACCTCATAATTACTTGTCCCAGGCATTTTGAACCAGAAACGGAGGGGGAATTAATCGACATTTTGGAAGAACTTGGAGATTCTGATGCCAAAATTACAATCACAAACATGTCAGGAATTCTAACAGCAGAAACAAAACTTGATCCAATAGAAACTGTAAGGAAAATCAAAGAAATGCTTCTTGATGAACCATGGAGTGTCAGATATTGTAAAAGGATCATACCGATACAAAAAGTCATTGAATCAAAAATTGAAGAAATAGAAAAAAGTGTAGAAGAGATGTCCAATCAAATTTTAGATGAGGAAACATATAGAATATCAGTTGAAAAAAGAAATTCAGAGTTATCAAGTAAAGAGATAATCACAAAAATAGCAAATAAAATAAAAAACAAAGTATCACTTGAATTTCCAGATAAAGTTCTATTGATTGAAATCCTAGGCAATAAAACAGGAGTGTCTATTCTAAAAAAATCAGACATACTAAGTACAGAAAAGACAAAACGAAGTATGTCAGAGTAATACTGCAGCTTTCTCAATCAACAGATCAGCCAGAGGGTTTTTGGAACAGATCGAATCAGTGTGCCTCTTTGTTATTTTGAAATGTTTTTTTAAATACATCTCATTGTTTTTCGAGAAGATATTTGTAGAAATTGGAAGCAATTCAAGGTACAGGGAGTGTAGGGTTTTTCTATTTCCCATAGCAATGATGAAAAAATTAATTCCAGATTTTATTCCAACTGTACTTATCGCATCGGAAATTTGTTTAGTTAAAGCAAATCTCATCAAAATGTCAGTTTCAAGTTTATTTGAAAGCAAAATATTATTTTTTTGCGATTCAATTGATAGCGAAATAATTTTTTTCAAATGGTAGTTATTTAAAACAAAATCACACGATACAGCCTGAAGTGCCAGTCCAGGATATTTTTTTCTGAGATCGTCAATAAATTTTACATCGATTGACTTTTGACCTTTAATCTCTAGGATTTGTATTATTTTTTTAGAATATTCAAAAGTAATTTTTTTGGACAAACCGCCATGAATGACAGGGATTATACTTACAACATCATTGTCTTTTATTTCTGTTAATTTTCCATCCATGGCAGAGGAATCAGCCCCGTTGACTGCGATTAAAACATTGTCAGTATCAAGTTTAGGAGTATCCAGAGGTTTTAGTTCCAAGAGCAAAGCGATTAGTTCTTGAATTGTTACATTTGACTTGTCAATTTTTAAAAGTTCAATTGGAAAAGACTTTTTCGCACCGCCGACAAATTTTACAGTAAACATATCTATCTAATTAAAATTGAGAAATGGTATTTAATTTATTATTCAGTTTCGTCTTCGGCAGTTTCGTCCTCGTCTTCAGCAGTTTCGTCCTCGTCTTGACCAAGTTCTACTTCAGATCGTTTTTCAAATTGTTGTTCAGATTTTGATGCTTCAATTCGGGCTTGTTTCTCTTTGGCCTCGCGGATTTCTTTTTTAATGAATTTTGTGATATAGCCCGCAATTTTATTTTTCAAGCTTTTAGAACGCACAATTGAAACTTCGTTCAGGGCTTTTTTATTATCGGTAAAATCTGAACCAAATTTTGCTTTGTGATCTACAAGAACTTCATATGAAAGTCGCTTTATTCTATCCACTATGCGTCTAAAACAAGGGGGGTATTTTATACCTATATTCCAAGATATGAATTTGAATTCATTTCTAGCAAATATGCCATTTCATCAAAAGATTTACCCAAAATTTTCGAAGCACAAAAAATTACACTGGGGATAAAGCTGACTTGCCCAGACTTCATTTCAAAACATCTGGAAAATCTCACCGGACCGTCAGTTTCAACAAGGATTTGGGATTCGTCAGTTTTAGACAATAAAGTTTGCTTGTCATTTGCATAGATTGCTACAGGCCCATAGGATACAAAAAATCCCATATCCATTGCTTTTTGAAGTTGTTTTTTGCTTCCATCAAACCAATGTAACAGCGCATGTTTTGTATCATATGAAGTCATGATTTCAAAAACATCGTCAAGGCTTTTTCTTGAATGGATGGATACGGGTTTGTTGAATTTTTCTGCAAAGGATAACAGCGTTTCAAATACTTTATTTTGCTTTTTTGCATCTTCATCTTGTTTAACATATGTGGGATCCAATCCAATTTCCCCTATTCCAGAAATATGTTCGTGGTGTTCTTCAATCAGTTTAGAAATATTTTCAAGTTCTTCATTTGCACATTCAGGGTGAATTCCGATAAAAGGCAGTATCAAATTACTTTTTTTTGCAAGTTCCAAAGTTTGTAACGAGTTATCGTAATTCATGGAAACGCAGCACGCTTTGATTTTCAAACATTCCATTTGCTTCAAGATAAATTCCATGTCAGAAACATATTCAGGATCTGACAAGTGTACATGAGAATCAAAATACCACGTCATTTCTTTGTCAATTGTTGAAATAGTCTGTATAAATCGATTCCTTAGTGATATTTTTTCACTCACTATCTTTTTTCGGAAAAAATTAAAAGAAAATCCATGAAATCATCGGAATTGGGGCTATCTGCAATGTATAGAATTCTAAAAAAGGCAGGTGCAGAGAGAGTGAGCGACGAATCAGCAGATGAGCTGAGAAGAGTGGTTGAAGAGATTGCAGACAGTATTGCTAAAAGTGCAGTCGACATGGCGTCCCATGCGAGTAGAAAAACGGTTAAAGGTGAGGATGTGAAGCTGGCTTCAAAATCATTTAACAAATTCTAATCTAAAGAGTTTAATTATTCATTTTGTGTTTTTTAAAATGGTACTCTGGCAGAACGGTTATGCGTGAGCCTGCAAAGCTTATACAAGGGGGTTCGACTCCCTCGGGTACCTTATTCTACTATCACTTGGCCCTTCATCCAAGGATGAAGCGTACAAAAAAAATCATAGGTGCCTTTTTCATCAAAATCCACAGTAAACGACTCATACGGATCTAAATGCCCGCTATCAAATAATTCAGAAGGTTCGCCGTAAAATCCTGAAGTCACACTGTGAAATGCAGAATCTTCATTCACCCAGGTAACTCGATTCCCTGAATCGATGACAATTGCAGATGGTATGTAACATCTGTCAATCTCTTCACATCCAGGGCGAGAAGATTTTGTAGGCATGATGATATCGCCTTTAACAACCACTTCAGATTCTTCAGAGTTTTTACCAATAGAAGAATCAGAAACAATCAAACCAATCATCACAATCACAGCAACTGCAATAATTCCAGCCATTGTTATTTTTTTTATCAAATCACGTCATTTCCTTTTCAGAGTTATTACATAGTTACCCAATTCTCTAAATATATAACATACTAGAAGACATAATTGTCTAAAAACGGAAATGGGTTATTGGAATACATACCTGGCTCACACGCATTGCTAGTTCAAAAAAATTCCAGTCTGCCTCTAGAAGGATTTGCAGAAAACATCCAGGAAAGCATCCATGAATATGCAGAAAATTCCAAAAACGAAGTGGAGAAAGGAAACAATTTTCTTCAGTGGATTTTAACAAGGGTTTTTGAGGCTACTGAAGACGATGCAGCGGATGCAATTGTGGACGGAGCAAATGATCTTGGGATTGATGCCTATCTTCCTGTAGATTTTTCAGACAACACCATCAGATTATTTCAATCAAAATACGGAACATCGCACTCTCTGGAAGCTATTGCAAAATTCAAAGAAGACGCGCAAAGATTGCTTGCAAAAGATGTGGTGAAAATGAGGCCCGAACTTGCACAACTTGTCACAAAAATCAAAGAAAAAAATCTAAAAATAAAATGCTGTTATGTAACAGATCAAAATGTGGACTATACAGATGATCTGGTAGAAATCATCGACCAAAAAGTGATAATTCAAAAATTATGGGATAGGATAAAAAAACCAGCGGCGGGAAAAAAGTCGTCTATAAAATTAGAAAGGATGCTAAGGCATGAAAATACCATTCTGGGAATTTTGAAGTTACGTGAACTGACTGAATTTGTAAGTAAGAATAAAGACTATGTCTTTGAATCCAATATCAGGCAATGGATGCAGTTTAAGACTACGGTCAACAAAGGATTACGAGAAACATTGCAAAGTAATCCAAGCAAATTTTTCTTTTACAACAATGGAATAACAATTGTAGTCAGTGATTTTGCAGAATTAGGCGAGAATGTGATTGAACTTCATGCTCCTCAAATTGTCAACGGGGCACAAACATCAAACTCCATTCTTGATCATTCAAAGAGAACAAAAAATATGGATGGTTCAATGACGGTTACAATAATCAAAGCAGACGATGAGCAAGAACAAAATAACATTACAAAATATAGAAATTCCCAAAACTCAGTTAGAGGAAAAGATCTAGTTTCATTAATGGATTTTCATAAATCGGTGAAATCACAGTTGAAAAATTGTGGTTATTTTTACGAGATTCAAGCAGGTTCTTTCGATACAAAATCTAAATCAAAGCAATCTGAGTATGACGGGGATGCAATATACAACAATTATCTTCCAGACAATCATAAGAAAGTCATTGTTGCAAAAGATGCAATACAAGCACTAGTTGCAGGAATCGAGCAAAGACCTACAGAAGCATATAGTTCACCTGCCCAATTTCTTCCAAGAGGAAGCAAGTATGACGACATATTCAATGAGAATCTCAAAGATGATTACAGGATTCTGCTTTACCCGTACCTTGTGAAAGAATTTGCAAAAAAATCATTAAAATATGGAAAGCAGGGAGGCCATAAAACAAAAAGATATGCAACGTTATTTTATGTTGCAGTATATTTCAGAATACTTCATAAAAAAATTCTCGAATCAAAGGGTGACTTTAAAGGGGATGTAAGAAAATTGGAACCTATTTTCCGTAGTTTCAAACTCAATTCTAGAATTTTAAAGATTGCAGATGTAGTCGTAACCAAATTTCTTGAAGATACGGCAGTTGATGATGAGATTGAATTAGCAAATACCAAGCACAATTTCTTCTCTCAACATGTTTGGAATGATGCAATGCTTCGGGTGGTTGATAAAAAAATAAGACAGGAAGAAGATGAAATTCTAACATTGAAAAAAATCACAAGCAGTTTATTTTAATTTCAAAGGTAGAAGTCCAACCAAGTAAAAATCTTGCAGGAGGTTCACATTGGTCAGACTGCCTACCTAAATTGAGTATAAACCAGTAATATTTAACATAATTTTTCAAAGCAGGGTTGTATTCCAGAATGTTTTTTATAACGAATAAAAAGAGCATTGTCACTTTGGGGGAAAAAGAAAAATGTGCAATTTGTAGCGAATCTATAGAACTTCATTTCAAGGCCATGGAAGAATGGAAGATTGAAGGCACATTATGCGGTAAATGTTATTCAAAAAAACTCGGTGAGCATTATCCAGGCGAACACGTCAGAGTAAACAAGCATTTAGATTAATTTCATCCTAATTCTGAAATCTTGTTCAAATTAATACAATTCCAAACAAGCGGATCACTTTTTACATCTTTTTCCTCTAAAAATTTAATGTCAGTGATTATTTTTTTCTTTTTCAGTAGATTAACCTGAAAACTTGAAAATTTCTTACAATCACATTTGTTGAACAAACAAACATCTCCGTCACCATCGTCATGATCCTGAGCTTCATGACTACAATTACACACAGCGTCTTTCTTCACATCACCGAGTAATTTTTCTGCATACACACCCAGTCTGAGATATGCTTCTCCGTCATGGCCTTTTTTGAATCGTTCATAATTTTCAGATTTTGGCAATTCCTTGAAAAAAGATAGATTTGTGTCAGGTTTTTGTGAATCCGAACCCATGATAAACCAGTATTTGTCATCAATCTCCAAAAATCGGATTTTAATTGATGGATCTACCCAAGAATGGATTGTGTCATGCCAGATGGAAGCTGCCTCTTTTCGATCGGTAAATAACGGTACAACGTTCATTCGCAAATCATAGTATCTATACGCAACACCTACAAAGTCGTCAAACCAAGGAATTGGTGAATGTGAAGACATCGCACGGAAATCAAGTCAGAGCTTATTTATCTGATCTGAATTAGTGGTAATACCCTTATATCAGAGTTTGAGATTTAGGAACGTATGGCGTCCTATAGAACCAGCATGCAGATTGTTGCAGATTTGCTAGATGCAACTCAGCAGTCAGGTCAAGAGGGTATCAAAACAACGTCACTTCTTACAAAGGCAAACCTGTCACATTCAAGATTATCAAAATTCCTAACAAATTTGACAGGAGCAGGTCTAATCAACAAGATAGAATTCGACGGCAAGAATACTTTTGTAATTACTTCAAAAGGTAGACAGTATTTGGACTCTTACATAAACTTCTCAAGTATTGCAGGATCATTCGGATTAGAACTTTAAAATTTATTATCTAGATCTTCTTTTCATATTAGCTGCCTGTCGCTCCTTTCTGTCTTTGTAGGAACTGTAAAGCAAGATGATGATTATTCCGCCTATGGCGGCATAAAATAACGGAATAAGAGGCTGATCTCGAAATTCTCCTGATGAGGGCTCAACAAAAGCTATTGGAATAGTCACAACCATGAAAATCAAAATTACCAACAGATACTTGTCCACAGATTCCTTGTTTTACAAAACCATATATCTTTTTGATTTGAGAAAATCAGTAGAGAAATGGCAAAATCACTGGAAATAATTGGACTAGTTCTTGTGGCAATAATGTCGTTAGGCTTTATGGGAATATTACAGCCGGCCATTAATCCAGGACTATCACCATTGTTTTGGGGATGTGCAGGTGCGACATTAATGATAATCATCTACAGGAAGATGAAAAACAAGAAAGAAGAAAAGGAAAATTAGAATTCTTTTAGAAATTGTTAGCGATTGATCAACAGTCAATCAACCGACAGATCTATAAAGGACAATTTCAGGTAAACTGTAAGGGAATTATTTGGAAGATCAAACAAAACAATGGTGGGAAGGTTTAGCAAAAGAACTGGAAACCGACATTGAAACAGTCATTGAACTAAAGTAGCAATTATCTAAAATTTTAAAAATGTAACAGAGCCTTGGGAGGGACTCGATCTCTCGACCTAACGCTTACGAGGCGTTCGCTCTACCAGGCTGAGCTACCAAGGCACGTTTGGATAAATCCATCAGAGTTAATAAAAAGCCTTTCCGAAATGGACTGAATGAAAAAGACAAT
>JAPFQF010000049.1 GCA_029255365.1 Candidatus Nitrosopumilus sp.
AGTTCTTGAAAAATTTAAAATCCGTTTTTGAATTATATGAGCAAAAACGAAATGAAGGAAAAATCAAATTTTATGGTATGGCGACATGGGAGTGTTTCAGGGTTCCGCCGGATAACCCACAGTATCTTTCACTTGAGGATACAGTCAACATGGCTAAAAAAATTGGGGGCGAAGATCACGGATTTCGATTTATTCAATTGCCTTACAACATGAATTATGATCAGGCACTACTTGCAAAAAATCAGCTGCTTGGAACTGAAAATGTTTCTATCTTGGAGGCTGCTTTGAGATTGGGGATTGGGGTGTTTACCAGTGTTCCTTTCATGCAGGGCAGGTTGCTTGCTCCCGGAAATATTCCAGAGTTTAATGGCTTGAAGCCATCTATGCGTGCCTTACAATTCATTCGTTCATCTCCTGGCGTTTTGGCCCCCCTGGCAGGACAAAAATCTACAGAACACGTTTCAGAAAATCTTGAAATCATGAAAATACCACCAATGTCTGAAAACGACTTTCTTGCATTGGTCAAAAAACTAACTTCATAATTTTTTACGTCATTGACCTTGAAATTTTGTAGAAAGATAATAAATGAGTGATATTTAGTGTGACTAAGTAATTTGTCTGCTAAAATTTATGATTATTCAAAAATTTGCAATTTGGTATTTTCAATTGATCCAAAAATTCGTTTTGTGGGAGTAATTAATGAACGTGGTAGGTTAGTTGCAGGTGGAATGAAAGAAAACGTTGAACCTTTAGAAAATGAAAAAGATGACGAAATGATTTTCATGGAGCTGGCATTGCGCGTAAAAATGAGAAAAGAATTCGACAAGCAACTTGGGCCTGTGAACTTTGCCATGGCTTCTCGTGAACGTGCACTTGCAATCAGTGTAATAATAAATAATGACATACTCTATGTCGTATCTGAACCTGACTCTGATTACGGTTCACTTCCAAAGAAAATCATTGAAATCATCAATTCACAATAACATTCGGTTTCCATCTTTGTGACTTTGTAATCGCATCAATTAATAATAAAATCACATGACGTTTGCATGGTTTTTGACGAAAAACTAGATTCTAATCGTTTGGCAATTTGTGAATTGGCAAAAGAGATTGGACATATTGCCAAAAACTCGTTTGATCACAAGATGCCAATTTAATTCCTTCTGACGTTGAACATATTTTAAAAATTACATCTGATGTGACGCATAGGATAAAATCTGAAATTGGGGATTGACAGCATGAACCATTGTGATTCTAAGTACGCCCCAATGTACAAAATAAAATACGAATCTGCCGCACTTGATGACGTGGTTCCTGAATGGATAGTTTGTGAGAAATGTTTCGAAGACGAGAATTTTTTGGCAGATCTGAAGAAATCAAATCCATAACTTCTTTACGCCGTGGCAGCGCGGCGACACTTCAAATTGATCATCTCTATTCTATGACTAGAACTTTGGCAAAAAATCTGGAAAAAATTCTTTTAGCAAATTAACTCCGTTTTGTCCTCAGATGAATCTATAAATAGAATTTAAAAGTGGAAAGTTTGTGCCAGTAGATCCTGTATGTGGAATTGAACTTGACGAAGATCTGGCATTGATTCATGATCATGATGGGAAAAAAGTTTATTTCTGTTGTTCAGGATGCCGAAAAATTTTCCTCAAAAAGCCTAGAAAATACAAGAAAAATATTTAGATTGGGAATGCCCCACACATTCTGCAAAATTTTGATTTCCCTACATGGTGTTTACAATACGGGCATACTTCATCTGATTTAGAATCCACGGGCGTGCCAAATAATTTTTTGAAAATTTCATAATAGTACATCGATTCTCTGCTTCTGATGATTACCCCGTCTGTTTTCTCCACTGTCAGTTTTCTCTCGACAAACTGCTCTTCCCCTACAATTGAATCAAACAAATTGGTTAGCCCTGCAGTTCCAGACCCCTCCTGCATTGGAGATTTCTCTCTCCATGCAATTTGGCGTGGGATGTGTTTTTCAAATGTTTTTCGCAGAATCCATTTACCGTATCTTTTTCCGTTCTCCTCACTTACTTTCAGATTAACTGGAATTTTTTCGGCCAATTTCATTACACTTTCATTTAGAAAGGGGGACTCTATACTTACTCCCAACGCTTTTCCTATCTTTTGTGTGGGAAAATGCATAATTGAGCATATTCTTTTAATTTCTTTTGCCAACTCCTCTTCTGATTTGTTTATCAGGAAACTATACCCTGCAAATAATTCATCTGCTCCGTCCCCAGTGATGATTGATTTTTCTCCCTTTTCTTTTGCCCATTTGATTGCCAAACACATTACAACATTGTTGCGAATCTCAATATCGTTGAAATTCTTTAGAATTTTTATTGTTTCTTCTATTGCTTCTAGAATCTGCTCTGTTCTGACATTACAAATCGTCAATGGCAGTTCCATTTTTTTTGAAATCATTTGACAATACGTCAGATCAGTCGATACAAAATCCTCTGCAATTATTGCAACGCTGTTTGGTTTTCTCGGTTTTAAGAAATGCGCAATTATGGAGCTATCCAATCCACCTGACAATGAAATCAAGTTTGATCTGCATTCATTACACGACTCTTCTAAAACGCTGTAGATGCTGTGAGAAAATTCTTCCAATGATCTAGATGTTATTTGGAAATTAAAATAGATATGCCTGATGCGGCTGAATGTGGAGGATTATTTTTTATTGCAAACTTTAAATTCTTAATCAAATTCCTAAGGGGTGATGCTACTTCCTGCTGAAATTGAATCTAAGACTCTGATTCCTGCGTTGCGTGCTATTCTTGCTAAAAAACTTGCAGAAGATCATGACATCAGAGAGGACGAAATCTCCAAAATGCTGGGGGTCACTCAAGCTGCAATCAGTAATTACATTAGGGGCACAAGAGGTGACCCGTCTCTGATTGCAAAACTTTTGGCAGAAAAACAAGTCGCAATATTGATTGATGAACTATGCGACGGTCTTTCTTCAGACAGGGCATACACGCCGTCAAGCCTTTCTAAATTTATCGGACTCTGCAACTATATCAAATCAAGTTTGTTGATTTGCGAGATACATCACAATTTAGAATCAAACATAGATGAGCAAGTTTGCAAAGAATGTGAAAATATGCTTCTTAAGGGTCCTGGAAGCGTTTACTAGTTTTTAACTAGAATAATTTCTATCGTTGAAGTCATATCCCCAATTCCTGCAGCGGCTACTGTGTCTAGGTTGATTTTTTGAACGTGAGAATTTCCTTTGAGCATTTTTTCGGTGATGATGTTTGCTATCGCGACAGCGTTTGGTATGTTGCTGCCCTTTGATCTTAAAATCACTTTCTTTTTGTTGCCTAATATTGTCAGTACATCGATGGCAGATTCCATCACGGGGTAATTTCCTATTTGTATTATGGTCGCTTCAGACTTTTCAGCCTGCACTTGACCATGCGGTTTAGATGTCTCTTCCATGAGCATTGTTCAATATATAGAAATTTTATGTTCTTTTAAGTTTTATCGACCATTGATTCATTTTTCAAAATAATCAATTGGTATGTTTTGGTAATCTCCGTTAGGAAGTACCCTTCTGATTGTAATTGGGATTACTCTTTGTTCCAACTCTTCCATTGAGATGTCTAATGAAATTCTTGCATTTTTTGGAATTGGGATGAATGGTGGTGCTCCTAATGATAACTGCAATGCTCTTGCTCCCATAATTCTTGCCTTTTCAAATCTTGTCAATGTCGGTGGTCCTATTGTGATTTTATTTTTCTCACATGGAATTTCTACCGGTTCATGCTCTTCAATTTTCTCAATGATCTCTCTTTCTTCAATCTCTTTGATTCTTTTTTCAAGACTGTTTTGTTCTTTATCCGTTAATGGTTCGACAAGATCCTTTCTGTCGATTAATTTTCTGTATGTGTCTAATGCTTTGCTTAGTCCTGCATTTTCCTCAATTGGTTCGTCTACATAATCAACTGGTGCATCTATGCTTTCTTCAGGTTGCTCAGATTCCATTAATTGAGATTCATCAGTATCAGACAAGTAAGCAAATTTCCTTAAAACGTTATATAATCTAATCATTTTAAAGTGCGAATTGAGTACATCATCAGTCTCCAAAAAACAGATGATTTTAGAAATTCGAGGAAAAGCAAAAATTTCATGTGATCTAAAACGACACTTGTCTCCAAGAACTGTCGGAACTATAATGAGATCCTTGCCGCTGGAGGGACATGCTCACTTGCTTGGAAAGAGTATTTTGTATTTTGAATCAAACATTGATTCTGGAATAGAACGATCTAGAACTGAATTTAAAAAAGGCGATGTTGCATTCTTGCCGTCTGCTGGAAGCCTCTGTTTTTTTCTAAATGACGCGGTATTTGCAAAAGCCATGACTCTGATAGGAAAACTGTCTGAAAATATTGATGCGTTAAAGGACGTTAAATCTGGTGATGTTCTTTGTATCTATGAGGATACTGCTTGATACAAATGATGGCCTGCATACCCGCCAACTCTTTTTACAATTCCTTTGCTTGTAGATTCTTTTAGAAATGCATTTGCTGCGGAAATTTTGACCCCTGTCTGTCTTGCAAGATCTTGAACTGTGATGACTTTGGAATTTTGAATAATTTTTAACGCTTGTTGTTCATTAACAATGACTATAATTTCGGCTCTCTTTGGTCCGCCTTCTCCTTTGTCTTTCTTTTTCTTTGTGTCTTTGGCACCTGAAGCTTTGGTGTTTGTCGATTTGTCTTTACTTCCACCTGTTGATTTCTTTGCTCCGGCCATGTTTTTAGAAAAAAATATTCCTCTTATAAACGATGAACCAATTTCACGAAAACTCCATTATTAATAAAACCAAACCCTAAAATTATTTTCAAGTATAAATAACATCTTGAATGTTATCCTTTATGGGAATAGTATCAAAAGGCGCAAAATGTAACTTTGAAGGCTGTGATCAAGACGGTGCTCGTTCTCTTAATACTAGCAAAGTCGAAGCTGCAGGCCTTCGCGTAAATTCTTCTGGCAAAAAGACAGTTCTTTGTAAAGAGCACTACAAAGAGTACAAGAAGGAATCAAAGGATGATCGTGATCTTGAACGTGCCAGATTTGGCAAGTTTTAGTTTTTCTTCTTAGATTTTTTTATTCTGTTGGCTGGATTTTTGAAATAATCGTCACTTAGATTTTTGTATAGCGTGTCTAATTTCTTGTAAAGTCTTTTCGGCTTTCTCTTTTTTTGATTGCTCAAAACATAGAGTGCTAGTATTGGAAATGCAATTGTGGCATCGGCATAGACTGTGACCATGTCATTGTGTGCATCTTGGACTTTGCCCCAGCTTTTACCTTCTTGCAAGGTGGCCCCTGACAAACCACCAGTATCTGGCCTGGCATCTGTGATTTGAATGACATAATCTTGACCTCCGTCATTTCTTTTTAGGATTTGATCCAGCAATGGACCTGTCTGCTGAGCCGTGTTCTTTGGAACCCCTCCCCCCAATTCCAAAATTCCTGACTTTTTAGAACCGAATAGAATTGCAGCTTGCTCAATGATTTCTTTGACAAAATCCAAATTGTATACTTTGCCTCGTAATCTGTGAACTGCTAGATTTAATGCCAATGATGAATCCTTTATCGTTGAAATGTATACTGGAACATCGTAATCATACGCTGCCGTGATGAAACTTTTTTCAGGATACTTTGCCTTTTCTTTACTCAGTTTTCCCATCAAATTACAAAACTCTGCGGTGGTAAACGGCTTGTCTGGAAAGTCATCTCCAAACATTTTTTGAACTAATTCATCCTGTACCTCTAACGTTTCGTGAAATTTAATGTACACGTCTCTAATTCTGACAATCTCGTTTTCGTACAATTTCATATCGTCTACGGCGAAACTTCCTTGTTTGACAGGCAATCCCCATGCAAAATGATCTTCATGATAGACGTTGGCGCCTGTTGTGACAATCCAATCTACGAAACCTCTTTCAATCAGAGTTTTGATTATTCCGCCAAACCCTACTGGCGTCATTGCACCTGAGACTGTGAGGCAAATTGTCGCATCCTCCTTGATCATTTTTGCATACAGTTTAGCTGCATTCCCTAACTGCCGCCCGTTGAATCCTGAGCTTGCAAACACATCTACCAGGTCCTCAATTGTCATTTTTGGATCTAACTTGATGTGTGGAATGTCCTTGCCGTGAAACTTGTGAGGATCCATATCTAAAAATCTAATTTTTCGGTAAATAATACTATCGAAACAGATGATTGGCAATGCAAAATCCATTTACTAATCATTACTTATTTAGGAATGATATCATACAATACAGAATGGACATAGTTGATTTGCATGATCCTTCCAGGGTGGACCGAAGTCCTGATGCTGTAGATGTTTTACTCTCCTCTGGAAATTTTCTACAGGACGAATTCACAATTACCACAGTAGAGCTTAGGCTGTACACTGAAAGAACTGATGAGCGATTAGGGGATTTTTCATTGATTACGTCCTTTGTTGAAACTGATCTTGGCTCAGTTGAAATGATTTATGATGAGGGATTCCGCGGTGAAAATCCTCTCTTGAGGGCAACTGAGTTTCTCAGATCTAATTTGGGGATCTCTGGGTTGATTTTGCGCTCTGTTATTATATTGAGGGAAAAATCAAAATAATTTCGGGGATATGCTTGAAGCAAATTTGATTTGCTTTATGATTATTATGTCACCATCTGTTTCCTTGTTTTTTTAATTCCGTTTTACTATTACCTGAAATCGTATCTAGTGTGTGCAAGTCATAATTTGCTCCCTCAAAATTCACTGATTCTAAAACCGCTCCGCCAAAATTCGTATGTCTGATGTTCACTCCGCTAAGATTGGCTCCAGTTAAATCAACGCTTCTCAAGTCTGTATAAAATAAATCTGCCCCTCTGATGTCCGCCCCCCTCATATCTGCACCATACAATTCAGCATCCCACAGTTTTGCATTTGATAAATCTGCCCCCTGCAAATCTGCGCCTCGCATTTTAACATAAAACAATATGGCTCCGCTCAAATCTGCCCCGCTGAGGTCTGTACAGCTAAAATCCGCGTTGTGAATGTCTCTGTTTCTTAGAACCACTCCCTTCATGTTGGAATCTGATAGATCTCTGCCAATTACCTCTTCGTATTCAAAATTGATTTTTGAAAGATTTCTTTTTCTAAAAACATCTGATGGGTTCATCGGCCGTTCTGATTTACCAATACAGTACATTTGAATTTAGATCTAAAACGACATTGGGCAACTATTTGTTGTATAGTTCCAATTCTTGCAAAATTTTACCCATTGAATGCTTCCACCGCCTCATGTCGTCTATTCCGTGTGGTCTGCTGTTTTCAAGTTCTTTTTTTTCTTTGAGTAATTCCAGATGTCGAAGTTCATCTTTTTTGCCTTGCATGACCAATTTACACCAATTCCAAATAAATTTCATTAGACCGCTGATGCCGTATTCTTCCTTGTGACCATTCACGACATTCATGATTTGGATGCCGCCTCTGTTTTTTGAGAATCGTATATTTATGCGAGTTTTAACATCTCTAAACATGCGCATATTGCAGCTGCACTGTGATCACATCGAGTACACTCCTACAAAAAAGGAGATACAATCCGCAGAGGATATTGAAAACCCTCAAACTCAAAGACTAGAAGATCTGGTGGTGGTATTCGTTGCAATGGAGAATGGAGATGATTCCTCAGTGGCACAAAACGCACTGTCTCAGATCAAAGTATCCATGGAAAAAATTGGATGCAAAAAATTACTGCTATACCCTTATGCTCACCTTAGTTCAAATCTTGCAAAGCCTTCAATTGCAATGAGTTTGCTGAAGGAGATGGAAGACAGCTCATCGGAGCTTGAAGTATCCCACTCTCCATTTGGCTGGACAAAATCTTACAAAATTCAAGTGAAGGGGCATCCGCTTGCAGAAAGTTTCAAAGTTGTAACAAAAGATTCCAAAAATGCAAAACCTGCTGAAGAGCTAACTTCAGACGCCCTCAAAGGCGAATCCAAAATTCGTTCATTTTGGAAAATACTTTCCCCTGACGGAACAATGACCAACATTGGTGATTTTAATTTTTCAAAATATCCTAAATTGGAAGTCTTGGCGAAATACGAATCTGCAAAAATTCGTAAAGTGGACCAACCGCCGCCACATGTCGCACTGATGAAAAAAATGGGAATATCTGACTATGAGCCGGCATCAGATTCTGGAAATATGCGATTTTATCCTAATGGACGTTTGATCAAATCTTTGATTGAGAGGTATGTCACTGATAGAGTCAAAGAATACGGCGGGTATGAAGTTGAAACCCCAATCATGTATGATTCAGAACATCCCAGCATGGTTAGTTACTTTAATCGATTCCCTGCAAGGCAATACAATATTGACTCTGAAGGCAAAAAACTCTTTTTGAGATTTGCTGCATGCTTTGGACAATTTTTAATGGCAAATCAATTTCAACTGTCTTACAAGAATTTACCGTACAAACTCTATGAGCTAACTCGCTACAGCTTTAGACGAGAACAATCGGGCGAACTAGTTGGTTTAAGACGATTGAGAGCGTTTACCATGCCTGACTGCCATGCATTTTGCAAGGATATGCCGCAGGCCATAGACGAAATCAAGATAAGATTCGATCTTTCTCAAAGTGTGCTTCGAGAGCTTGGAATATGCGAATCTGATTATGAGATGGCAATTCGATTTACTGAGGACTTTTACAACGAGAACAAATCATCCATTGAGGATTTAGTAAAGAGACACGGACGACCAGTCCTAGTTGAGATGTGGAAGGAGAAATTCTTTTACTTTGTATTGAAATGGGAGTTTAATTTTATTGACGGACTTGGAAAGGCATCAGCTTTGTCAACTGATCAGATAGATGTAGAAAACGGAGACAGGTACGGGATCGAGTTTGTTGATGAAAACAACACAAAGCAGAATCCGATCATCTTGCACAATTCTCCCAGCGGTGCAATTGAGAGAATAATCTATGCGCTATTGGAAAAAGCCGCAAAAGATTCCTACGAGGGACGAAAACCACAATTTCCGCTGTGGATGGCCCCTACACAAGTCAGAATCATACCACTCAAAGACGAATTCAACACATTTGCTGAAACCCTTGCTGACAAAATTTCGGCAAATGATGTTCGCGTTGACATCGATGACAGAAATGAAAGTATAGGAAAAAGAATTCGTGAAGCTGAAAAAGAATGGATTCGATATATCTTGGTAATTGGCGACAAGGAAGTCAATTCACGGAATCTTAGTATACGTGATAGGCAGACTGGCGATGTTAGAGATTTGACATTTGATGATTTTATTAATGAAATTGATGACCAAACCAAAGGAAAACCTTTCACTGGTTTGAATCAGCCAAAATATCTCTCAAAGAGACCGAACCTGATGGTGTAAAAGATGAGTTTTCTTGAATTATACATGAACAATAATCCGCTAATTACGGCCTCTGATGACGATTCGGAGCCTGTGGCGACAATTTTTGGAATACCATTTGATTCCACCCACTCTTACAAGCCTGGTTGCAGATTTGGCCCCGATGCCATCCGTGATTCATTTAACAACATCGAAATTTTCCATCCTGATCTTGGTATTGATCTGGAATCTGTGCATATTGAGGATTTAGGAAACACCCGACACACGGTTGTTGCATCTGAAATGGTTGACATGGTGAAAAAAATCACGACTGAACTTGTCTCAAAACAAAGACAACTGTTCATTTTGGGCGGCGAACATTCCATTACATATGCAACGTATACCAGCTTTCCAAAAGAAACTGGATATGTTGTTTTTGATGCACATTATGATTTACGTGACGAATTTGCAGACATCAAACTAAGCCATGCATCTTATCTGAGAAGGATAGTTGAGGAGAGGGGCTCTGAAAATATTTTACATGTTGGCGCAAGAGCTTTTGTTAAAGAGGAATTAGAATTCCTTACAGAAAATAAAATCAAAACAATCACTGATAAGCAGATTCGAGACGGCAAGGGGCCTGGACTTCTAAAAGACCATGTCTCCACATTCGATACGATCTATTCGAGTTTTGATCTTGATGTTCTAGACCCAGCATATGCTCCGGGTGTGGGCAATCCTGAAGCTGTGGGGGTTACTTCGAGAGAATTATTTGACATGATTCATACTTTACAGGAAACCAAAGTAACCGGCGTGGACATAGTGGAGCTGAATCCCTACCATGACAATGGTTCCACCGCATCTCTGGCTGCCAAGATTATCTCCACTTTGATTGCAATCAATCTGTCTCAAAAAAACTAGCCATTTTTTACAATCCTGTGATTTGATTTTACAAGCATTGCAGATATCTTTCAAATCTGATTGATCATACATGTGCTAGCTTGGCGAGATCTCACTATCGTTTTCACACTCATAACAAGTCACTTATGAAAATCAGATTGGTTTTTGATTATTTCATATTTTTAGCCTATTTTGACTCATTTCTACCCCTGTTCACTTTATTAGATGGTATTTTGGGTGTATCACGTGCTAAATAATCTGCGAGATTCTCTTCGACCTGCTTTGGAAAAGATGGGAAAAGGATTTGCATCCACTGGACTGTCTGCTAATTTTTGGACTTTTGTTGGGTTGGGCTTTGCACTGCTATCTGCCGTAGTCTATGGGATGGGAATGGAGTTTGGATTGATTATTGGTGGCGTGTTGTTGCTTGTTTCGGGATTTTTTGACATGGTTGATGGCCAGGTTGCCAGAGTCACTGGAAAGACTTCGAAAAAAGGCGAATATCTTGATTCGATGTTTGACAAGATTGCCGAAGTTGCAATATTTTTGGGAATTTTGGTTGGCGGGTATGTGGAACCGTACCTTGTATTGCTTGCAATCACCCTGTCGCTATTGGTAAGCTATGCAAGATCAAAATCTGACATTGTTAACATAAAACTTCAAGGTATTGGCATTGGTGAGCGAGCTGAAAGACTATTGGCGATTGCAATTATTGGGATTATTGGTTTTATGGATTACGCTGTGATTATTGTAGTGATAATTGCCGGAATTACGTTGATACAGAGAATGATTTACACTGTAAAAAATATTGAAGAATAAACCATCTGCCGCTTCCGATGCCAAATGTAGTCCGATGTTGCATGCACGTTAAGAAATTGTTTCAGAAAAACCGACAGTTTTCATGCCAAAACAAGGCTTGTTTCCTTTACTCCAGCATTTGCAAGAACAAGAAACAGCTTTTCCTGTTTTTAGGTCTTTGACAACTTTATGAAATACTCCCTCCCTGATTTTTGATTCAATCGAAATCGTTTCATACCTGTCATTGTCTTGATCCGGCTTTTCCAACACTGTCATGCAATCATCCCGACTAAAAAAAGCCACCCCGCATCAGATTCTGGCCTCCAATGCGCTCAAGCCCAAACCTAATTCATAGGATTGGGCAATGCTGTTTGGTTTTAAATCTGCATTCTGGAAGTTCCAATCCGAATAAACTGTTCGGATTGTAGGGGATGAAGATGATCAGGATTCCACCTGGTGTGTTGCCAATACTTTTCGTGCCGAAAGGCTGGAATCATTTGGTTATTCTTCGAAACGCTTCTTTGACTGTATGATTACTCTTATTGTTCCCATTCCTGTTCTGGGTTGTCTAATTGGTTCCATTTGCTTTTAATTATTTTGAATATGTTTTTTTTATTATTTAACTGAAGCACAGATATACCATACAAAATTTGTATTTAACCACGACGTAGGAATTACACGTGAAAAGTGACCCTCGGATTCCAAACTCCTACACGCTCAAGTCCGTGATTTTTTTGAATGACAGAATATGATTGGACTGCGGTGTCGAAAGTTTGAGCCTGGATGACGATTCTAACGGAGTTTTCCACGCGTTCTTCTGCTGTCTGCAGATCTGATTTTTAGAATCTTGAAGTGAATTGCACATGAAATACAATAAGTTTTCAAAACTGTTGGCGATGCAATGTATGCGCCCTGTGCACGCAGTTCTTTTGCCAATGTATGTTCAACTAGATTTAGTTTGGATGTGACTTTTTTTGCCTTGTCTTTTGGGACTGTTTGTCCGCAGTTCGTACACTGTACTGTACCTGAAGATCCTTTTCCTCCCTTGGTACGACCTCTACTTGCACGCTTAAGTGGCATGAACATGAGCAAATTTGCCTACTTATATTCTTGTAGAATTTTCCCAAAATTTGGCTATTTTGTACCTGTATTATCGATGAAAATCCCACACGTTTTAATCTTAGATCGAATGAATTCAATTGATAATCATGCGTGGTCTTTGCCATACTTGTTTCAGATCTGGAGTTGAAGTGGAGGTAATTCGTGGCGATATAATGTGCACTGATTGCAAATCTGAAAAAATGCAAAAAACTAAATCTTGATTGATTAAAACTAAAAGAGATGAAACTGGCCGTTTTCTCTCACTGTGCAATTGACACAATTACAATTGACGGGAATAACTATGAACAAATTGGCGGGGCTGCTTGCTATTCCGGTATCACTGCAAGCGAATTCAAATTTGATGTGGATTTGTTTACGAAAATTGGTCCTGACTTCCCAAAACAATACTTGGATGAACACAGAATTAATCTTGTAAATTCAGAATCTCAAAAAAATACTACAAAGTTTGCAATATCGATTACTGGCTCGGATAGAACTTTGAAACTTGAAAATGAATGCGATCCTGTTGACTACTCTCAAAGTGACGCCGACGCTCATCTTGTCAGTCCAATTTACCATGAAATATCTGATGACACATTAAAAAAAATTAAAAGCGATTCAAATTTTCTTTTTGTTGACCCTCAGGGATTCTTGAGACGCAAGGATTCTCAAAATAATATTTTCTTGGAAAAAACTGATCTTGATTTATCCAATGTTGACGCAATAAAGGTAAATCCAGAAGAATCACGACAGATTGTTGATGGCACTCATGATGAAATGATGTTGGCACTGCAGAAAAAGGGAATCGAATACGTGCTGTTAACTGATAAATCCAATGTCTCTTTGCTGGTCAAAGACAAAATTTATTCAATAACGTTGCCCAATCTGCATGTTTACGATACAACTGGAATTGGCGATATTTTTTGTTCGGCTTTTACTTGTACCATGCTCAAGGAGAAGGACTTTCTGTGGGCGCTTTGTTTTGCTGGGGGTGCGGCCCAAGCTGCACTGGAATCACACAATGTGGGGCTGCAAAAAATCCCTAAAAAAGGCACAATTCAAACTAATGCTTCATATTTTTACAATTTGGTAAAATTCAGAGATTTGTGACGCATTATTCTTTTAACAGTGGACGATTCTAGTCCATTACAAGCCAAAAAACAGCATTTTTTCAAAAAAAACTGTGCAATAAACCTTAACTGTCACGTCTTGAGGATTTCAAATTGTTGAAGAAACCACGTTGCGAATTAATCTTTGAACAGAGTATCAAATCAGAACACACTAGAGAAGGATATTCCAGAGGGCTGAGATATTTCATGGAGTTCATTAAAGTCCAAAGTTATGATCAACTGCTAGAAGGGGATCAGAAGGGCATTCAGGAGAAGGTTGAGGACTATACTATATCCCTCAAAAACAGAATCAGCCCTAATTCTTTTGGAATGAGACTGGCTCCTATCTTTTTGTTCTATGCCATCAATGACATTATCCTGAATACAATCAAAATCAAGAAAATGTTTCCAGCCAAAGTCAAAGTTTCAGGATATAATGCCTATTCAAGAAACGACATTGAAACCATGCTATCTTGCACAAACAAGAAAAGAACCAAGGCCATAATCCTAGTTTTCAGTTCTACAGGAGCTAGAGTGGGAGCTATTGTAGGTCTGAATGTGGGGGATATCCTTGATACTGTAAGGAACGATTGCAAGTGTTTGAGATTCTATGCGAGGGATAGAGAGGAATATTTTGGATTCCTAACCCCTGAGGCAACAAGAGCTTTGAATGAATACCTGGAGCAAAGAAGGAAGAGTGGAGAAAAACTTGATGAACAAAGCCCGATGTTCACTTTGAAAGACAGGCTGATTGATAAGAAGCAAATTGGAATCAAGCGAATTTCAAGACCAGCAATATCAAACATTCTGACTGCTGTATTTCGACACATGAATAGAACTAGAGACGGAAACCGTTGGGAGATTCCTACGACTCATGGCTTTAGAAAATACTTCAACAGGGCTTTGAAAATGAGAGAGGGGATGAATCTATCCCTCTGTGAAAAACTCATGGGTCATTCAGTTACCGTAGCCCTTGATAACTCCTATTTGCCAGTAACCAAAGACGAATTATTCAAAGAGTTTGAAAAGGCAATTCCTGAATTGACAATTCGAGAGGACGAAAGAAATCAGCTGAGAATTAGGGATCTTGAGGTGAGTAGAGAGCAAGAGGAAAACAAGACACATGAAAACAAACTGCTCAAAGAACAGTTGGACATTCTGAAATTGAGAATGGAGAGAATGGAGGTTACAAACAATGTTTGATATCCCACTAGTTGAGAGAATAGTTGAGAGAACTGTTGAAACTATAACAAAACTCTACACAAAAACATTCACTCAAGAAACATGGGATAATCTGGATTTTCCAATCCCTGAACTGGGATATTCAATGACAATGCAAAAGTTTCTTGAATCAAAATACACGATTCTCATAGAAGAGGAAAAGAGAAAAGTTGACTGTAATGAAATATCATTACTTGCTAAAGTAATCAGGCAAAACAATCTATGCAGTAAAGGAAACAAACTCAAAAAGAAATTTTTACAATATGCAGAGATAGAGAATAAAGAACATTTGGAGAGTTTCATCAACGGATTGAACTTTGAGGGAACTCTGGTTTATAATCCAAAGAAAAACCCTAGAGCAGTTCATGGTAGCACGTAAAAGATTAGATTATGGCTAGATATCCTAATGTCTTTTGTTTACAATGTGGTTCCAACAAAAAGATGGTCTATGATGCAGTAATTTCGACCAAAAACAGGCATGATCCAAACAAAGAAGTTTCAGTTTACTGGTGTATGAAATGTGATATTGTAATCAGAATTCAGAAACAAGATGTTTTTGATAAAGTAACATCCGTTAAGGTGACAACTTTCAAAAATAAAAAGTAACACTTCATTTAGCAACCGATAACGAAACAGAATCCAATTTCTCATAAATTTATTAATGTTACATCTAAGGAAAGTTGTGACTGATTCTGGGGAAAAATGTCCCTATTGTAGCGTAACAAATGAACCAACCATTATTTCATGGAGTCATCAAGCATGGGCTTCTTTTTCAATCATACATTTCATCATTTTTTAAAATCAATTCTTCCAACTTTGAAATTCTCTGTATTTATTGAATTCTCATGATTAATAATATGCAAAAATTCATTATTAATCTTCTTAATAATTTTTAATAACTTTTTTCTTTTTGTATATAAGGAGTTATTAAGAATTTACAGATTTATTAATAACATTAGAAAAATACAGGCATGAAAAATTCAAAAATAACAATAATTGGTGGTATAATTGCTACTGCCGCTTTGATTTCTCTGATTGCAGTATTTGCATCATCTGAACAAAAAGTAATTCCAACAGAAGACAAGTTCTTAGTTTACACTACGTTTTACCCTCTTCAGCAATTTACCCAAAACATCGCAGGAGATGTTGCTGATGTACATTCCTTGATTCCAGCTAATGGGGATCCCCATGCATTTGAGTTAGGGGCAAAAAGCATTGCTGGTTTGACAAAGGCAGATATGCTGATTTACAATGGTGCTGGTTTTGAACCCTTCATTGACCAAATCAAATCAGTGCCTGACTTTTCACATCTTATGCTAGTTGACTCTTCTGAAGGAATTGCTCTTTTAGAAGGAGAAAAACATGATCATAGTGGACATAAAGAGCACGATGAACACACTGAAGAATTTCTAACTCAAATTGCAAATACTATTGAAGAGTTTGAACATGATCACATAAACGAATCACAAACAATTGAATCAATCGAACGAATTCTCCACGAACATGAAGGTGACGGACATGAACAAGGTGGAAAAGTAATTGAAGAAATTGAAATGCTGTTAGATGAAATCAAAGAAGGACATATTGAAAGTCTAATAGGATTAGAGGAAATTCATCATCTAGTTTCTGGTGAAGATGTACATGAACAAGAAAGAGATCTTGACCATGTTTACGACCCACACATTTGGCTTGATCCCATATTGGCAAAAAAACAAGTAATGACCATTGCTGATCACATGGCTATGTCAGATCCTGAAAACGCTGAAATCTACCTTGCCAATGCAGCGGCATATTCTAAACAATTAGATATGTTGGATCAAGAGATCAGAATTCAATTATCTGACTGCAAAAAAGACACGTTCGTGCCATTCCACAATGCATTTTCGTATTTTGCAGAAAGATATGACCTACACACCTTTACAGTAATGCAGGAGTTTAGTCCTGAAACCCCTGTAACTGCAAAGGACATTGTAGAACTAATTCATTTTGCAGAAGAGCATGACATAAAATATTTCTTTACAGAAGAAAATAGAAATCCAAAACTAGCTGAAAGATTGGCATCTGAGCTTGGTGGAGATATTTTGTTATTCAGCCCATTGGAATCTCTCACTGATGATGACAAACCAAACACAACATACTTTGATAAAATGAGAGCAAATGTGAATAACCTCAAAATTGCATTAGAGTGCTCTTGACTACTCACATTAAAACCTGAAGACTTCAATGGAAAAGAATTTCATGAAAAACCTGAATTCTGGATAGATCCTTCTGAAATCAAAAAGATGCATAAATAACTTGAATTTGCTAACTAATCTGTTTGATTTATTTTGAAATATGTTAATTTTTCCTGTTTGTATGATAAAAATCCACTATAGAAACCACTTTCTATTTGGTTAACTACGTTAACTCCGTTAATTTTTGTAAACCTGTACATCTTTGACCTTTAATTCTCTCATCTAGATTTGATAAAACAATTCAATGTTCTGACTCAGATTCTTTAACAGATTCTTTAACAGATTCTTTAACAGATTCTTTAACAGATTCTTTAACAGATTCTTTAACAGATTCTTTAACAGATTTTTCTACACATTAGAGACCTTTTTGAGATGTAGTAGATGTAGGCATGAAAATCAATGATGTAGAGCCATGTAAAGACAGTGTAGAGCCATGTGTAGAGAATGTAGAAATTGTTAAGCATACAAGTTGTTTACAAATGTCTACACTTTTCATATCTATTTTCTGCAAGTTGTTTACATCTGTTAACAATTTTCATGCCTACAGTATAATACAGATGTAGAAAATGTGTAATCTGACACTCTATCTGACACCATCTGTCAGATTTTAGGAACAAAAGGAACCGAAATGCTTATTTTAAAATTAAATCTCTAGACAAAGTACTGTACTACGTTAAAATTATTTTTTTATATGAAAAATACATTTACGCACAAATAAATCCGGGGATAATCTTTGCCTAGATTTATGATGAATAATAGCAAATACATCAGGCACAATGTTCTAAATTAACATCTAATGAAGAAGAGGACATAGATAGTACACTCGATGTGATGAGGTGGATTTTAGATGAATATTACCCTCAAGATATTCTAGAAGAACGACGAGCAAACCTTTGGAAACGACACAGCCCAGAATTAAAAATACGTGCAAATACATTATTAGATGCAGTTACTGATTTCTCAAATTAGAATCTCATTAAATTTCAAAATCTCTTTTTTAATCTTAGACGTACAACTAGGCATAATTTGGGAAGATTGTTTTCAAAACACCCTCCTCAAGGGAGGGATCAGGGGGAAGGAACGTCCCCCTGCATAAATTATAATTAATTCCAAACTCTTTTTCGTCAATTTTATGCCTGATATTCTCCTATTCTCATAAATAACACGTATTTGATGATCTGATATTGAAATTTGTTTTAGGAATTATTTTACTTGCAGTACTTGTTGTTGGAGTAGCGACAATTCCATCAGTTGATGCCGCTAGTGGAAAACTGACAATTAAAGGAGAATCAAGTACGATATACTCTAACGAGTCAGTGTATTACAAGGGAAAATTAACTGACAGTGAAGGATATGCGATATCTTTTGAATCAATAAACATTTGGGAAAAGGTTAATGGGGAATGGCAGTATGTCACTCAAGGAAAGACAGACGCCCGAGGAGAATACAGAATTACAATTCCTGCAAATCATTGGAATTATGCAAAAACTGTAAACATTATTGCTAATTCGGCTAGTTCAATACAATCCCCTTCAGTTACATTAAATATTGAAAAACCATATTCATATCAAATAAAACCAGAAGTCAAAAATTATGTTCAACCAACTGCATCTAAAAATATTATTACAAATTTAGATTTGAAACTTAGAGAAAGTACACCCGGCCACTCTATTCAATTCAGACCAACTTTATCTACATCAGATGGAGCTGTCATGATGTCAAATTCTATAGATATCTATTTCAATAATAAAGTAATTAAAACAATTTCATCTTATGAATGGTCTGATGACATAGCAGTAGGTGAAGGGTTTTTTACATTTGTTGCCAAATTTGATGGATTAACGTCAGGTTCAACAATATACAAAAGATCTACAGCCCAAGTAAATTATGACAACACGGGAAAAAGTTCTAGTTCAACTCAGACAACTCAAAAATCATCAACTACACAAACAAATTCAAATGAACTTTACAAATCAGCTGCTTCTACAGAATTTTTATATTCTGACATATTGAATCAGATTGAATCAGGAGTAAAGACATCAGAATATGCACTGTCTAATTCAAAATTAGAAAACTCTGAGGCTAAAAAGAAGATAGATTCAGGATGGGGCTTGAGATACGATGTATGGCAATATTATGGTGAGGCAAAAAAGAAGATAGATGATGCAGAAAGTCACATTAACGCTGCTCAATATGACTATTCATACAAAACACTTGTAGATTCTGAATCGTACATTTACAAGGCAAAAAACCATCTTTACTCCATATTAGATGAATTAAAAGATGCAAGAGATTTGGAGAAAAAATATCAAGAAAGTCTTAGGTCTTGTGTTTTGTTTTGGTGCAGTGATGTAAAAAACACCTACGGAGAACTGGATTCCAATATTAAGAACCTTGAATTGAAACTGAACAGTCTAGAAAGCAGAACAAATAAACTTGAAACAAGCAAGAATTCCTTCACTCAATCTCTTTACAAAAATGAGATAAATGAGAAAAATCAAGAAATTAAGAATTTAGAGAATGTCAGAAAGCAAGAACAAGTTGAAGCAAAACAAGAACAACAGCGATTGCAAGAACAAAATAAGCAGACAGAGATTCTGGCCAAACAGGAGCAACAGCGATTGCAAGAACAAAAAGAACGAGAATTACGTGAACAACAATATCAAGCTGAGTTAGAACGTCAAAGATTAAAAGAGCAACAACAAAGGGAACTTGAATCAAAAGAACGTCAAAGATTACAACAGTTAGCTAACAATCACCCTTTGATCCAACAAATCATTTCTGGAAAAATCAAATTTTATGTTCATCCAGTTCCAAGTTATGCAGGAGAAGGAGTTGCTAATGGAGTAAATACTATGTTTGATTCACTAAGTAACGGCAATGCAGGATTTCAAAGAGTGTATTCTGAAGGAGAAGCAGATTTACATTTTCAATGGATTCGTGATTTTACTCCAGATAGAATAGGACAAAATTACAAAAATTTTAACCAAATTGCACTTGGTACAACTAATTGTTTGGGAGATTGGAGACCTTTTGATCTGATTACAGTTTGGAAAATTACGTGGCACGAATTAGGACATTCAATTGGATATCCACACAATAATGATTATAATGATATAATGTATAGTGGTGGAACTGGAAACAATTTTTCGTCAGATTATGAAGAAACGATTTTCTTAGATGAGGGATATGTTAAAACAATTCCATTTTGTGGGGGCGGGGATTTCAAATATACTTTAAAATCAAATAATCAATATAATGGATTCAAAGTGTATGTAGTTACTCCTGAAACTAATGCCAGTGATTTTATTTTTAAAAATATTGGAAAACATTACTCTTCATGTGGTAGTAACGGGGAAAAAATGAGAACATTTTCTGGAGAATGTAAGAATATCCCATCAGGTGCAAAATTATTAGTTTACAATCCTGATGAATTAACTCAAACTAGTGCAATTAACGTTAGTGTAGAAATATTTGACATTGCGAAACGAAAATCACCTGATATGAGTTTTAATGAATCAGAATTAACTTATTCCAAAGAACTTTTAGATTATGTAAGAAGTCTTTTCTAAATTCTAGAATTCTTCTTCACAAAAACTGCACTTTTTTGGCTTATCCAATCACAGATCCTGCAATTACTCCTAACCCAGATGATTGTGCAGGGGATGTTTATTTACCTAAATTAGAAATTGATAAACTTT
>JAPFQF010000050.1 GCA_029255365.1 Candidatus Nitrosopumilus sp.
CCGTAATCTTTGCATACATCACAGGATTTGCACGAGCCCAACTGATGTCATTTGTCAAAGAGTATCATTTAGAGAAAGATGTGGTGGCTTTTGCTACTGATTCCGTATGTGTCACTAGAAAAATCAAGATGGATTCATCAGAACTGGGGGGCTTTTCACTAGACAAACACGCCCTTGATGCGTACTATCTTCAAAACGGGTTCTATCGATTTGGCTCATGGAAGCAAAGAGGAATAGGGAAACTTGGAAGAAAGGAAATTGAGCATATTGAAACCATTGAGCGAGATGGTAGGCTATACTACCAATACAAGGTATTGAGAACCAAAAAATTAGCAAGTGCCATCATATCAAACCAGATAGAAGACATTGGCAAGCTCAAAGAGGAAACAAGGGAGGTAAATCTCAATGGCGATGATAAGCGATTTTGGCTAGGTCGTTTAGAGAGCGTCAACAATAAGAAATTGAACAAATCAACTTCGCTAAGCCCTCAGATTTTTCCAGATTATTTTAAACTCAATCCTGATTATAACGCAGATTAGTGGGATTATTCAAGCGTAGAAAGAGGGGCTTCTCTTTTTATTGCACTTCGACCATGGTTTCGGTTCTGTCAACCCCACTGATTTTCTGAATTTGGTTCGCGACGTCTTTTATCTGAACCAGCTCTTTCACGTCAATTATGGCAACAGCGTCAAATTGACCGCTGGTAGGAAACGAATCCATGACGGAGGCGATTTTCTTCAATCGGGCGGCAATTAGTTTTTTAGGCGACTTTACCAAAATTATGGCCCTTACCATCCCATGTTGACCTCCACTTCAATCAGTGTTTCAGTTGTCACAATGTCTTTGATCTTTTTAAAATCAATTACCATCTGGTTGATTTCATCAATGTTGCCTTGCAATAGGGCACTGATGTCTGCCCTTCCTGCAACTATCATAATCTGCTTTACAACCTTGCGTTTTTTCTTTAAAATTTCAACAACAAGATCAACCTTGCCAGGCTTGACAGTAATCAAACACAGTGCACGCATATACAGTGTATGTTGCTGGATCTGATAAAGATTGCCCTAGTCAGACGATGCTTCTTGTGAACGAGACTCTTCAAGATATGCCCGGCGTTCTTCGTTGACTTTTTCCTGATCAATTACAATGTCGTCGTCAACTATGACTAGGCCCCCGTCACTTGATGACTCGTCATCGTACTTTTTGATCTTTGCTTTAGATGTGGTGTCTTTGCCCGATTTTGCTTTGGCTGTAGTCTTCTTTCCAGTTTTCTTTGTAGTTTTCTTTCCATCTATTGTCTTTGTCATTTTCTTTGTATCTTTTTTCCCAGCCATGAATATCGAAAATCAAGAGATTGGGTGTCTTTTAAAGATTATGCAGAATTAATTTTGGAGCAAGCCGATTAGATCATGTCGATCAAACTGGCCATCCAGGTCAACAATTGGCGCATGATTTACTTTATCATCAATTAGCCCGGACAATTCCCATTGGGAGGTGAAGAAGAATAGCAACATTGGCAGATTACCAGATAATAGGAAACAGCGCATCGTTAGCGAAAATTGGAGAGCAATCATTTACGATTACGTTTGTAGAGGATTCCAACTACACGCAGGGAGAGGAGGTCACGCAAGGAGTGAAGATTACAACCAGGGAGATGTTTGAGGTGGACGGAAACCAGATCAACCGATTCCACACTACTCGCGTAGCAATAGTCAACAGATTCAAAAATCAGAAACTCCGAGAAGACGTCAACAAAAATCAAATCCCACTAGGGCCAGTAAAATGCGTCTCTGAAAAATCGGCATCTGGAAAAAGTTTCTACAACTTGGTAGACGCATAAACGTGATGCACCATCAAAAGGTTTTCCACCTTTTCTTCATTTTTAAAGAAAAGGCAATAAATGAAAACCAAATAGAGTAAGACGAGTGTCTGCTTAATGATTTTGTGATTTTAAAAAATTATGGAAATAAAGCAGAATATTTTTGAATTAATCGTATTGTGACGGGATGCAATCATCCCTGCATTTTCACAATCACTAATTACATTTGATGTTGATACTACAAAATTCACACCAGGAGAAGTTGTGGAACTAAAAGGAACTGTAGATAAAGGATTGGAAGGACAGCCTGTGGCAGTTGAGATTAAGGATGCTGAGGGAAATGTCATTCTGATTAGAACTGTTACTTCAGACATTAACGGGGAATTTGTCTTGAAATTCAAAGTCCCATTGACTGCAAAAGCCGGAGAGTTTGACATTGTAACCAATATTGAATTGGATGGCCAGTCATTTTCTGAAACAACGTCAGTAGAATCTGTTAAAGCAGAAACTACGCCCGAACTTGCATCAGAACCAAACTGTGGCGAAGGAACTATTCTAAAAGATGGGATGTGTATAGTTGATACAAGTAAATCATCCAAAGGTGGCGGTTGTCTCATAGCTACTGCAACGTACGGCTCTGAACTGGCCCCACAAGTACAACAACTACGAGAACTTAGAGATAATCAACTATTACAGATAGAATCAGGAACCAGTTTCATGAAACATTTCAATGATTTCTACTATTCATTCTCACCAATAATTGCCGATTATGAGCGTGAAAATCCAGTATTCAAAGAGATGGTAAAGGTTGCAATCACTCCAATGATAACTTCATTATCAATTCTAAATTATGTGGATATGGATTCAGAGGAATCAGTGCTCGGATATGGAATATCATTGATTGTACTCAATGGATTGATGTATGTCGGTATTCCGATTGCAGGAATTGTTGTAATTAGAAGACTCTAAATTCTTTTGTGAACAGACAAGAGGTTAAAAGATCGCTAATTCTAATGGATTTTGAAGGTTAGAGATACCAGTATCTAGATTGCTGCACGTCTTGACTTTCACTTTTTAGATTCCAACCTCCAACACGCTTTACTTCAAAAATAAATGGGGTATTTGCCCATTTACTTAGATTCAACTTTGTTTAATACTGAGTTTTTTGTAGAAAGATTTACGTTAAATGGTGCTTTTTTGACCTTTTAGAGTCATAGTATGTTTTTACTAAATGAAAAGCCAGATTGATCAAATCCAAAATTCTTGTAAAATATGTGAGACTGTGTTCTCAAATTTCCAGACTCTAATCTTATTCTGTGACATTGTTTCTCCTTTGCCAACTCAACACATGCGTCGATTAACTCATGCCCAATCCCCTTATTTCGATGTGATTTTGTTACTATCAATTCAGGAATATACATCTCAAAAAACTTTTGATTCAATCTTGGAAGAAAGATTATACTCACCATTCCAACAACTTCCTGTTTGTGTTCTGCTAATAGGATAGTTTTATCAGAATCAACAAGGTATCTTTTAACCAATTTTTCAAAAGATTCTAAATCAGAATCAAGAGTTGGTTTTGGTCGTCCAAGTTCGTATAGAAGTGTCAAAATTATTGAAGTATTCTTTTCGATAGCTTGTCTGATTGTAATCTCATCCATGAATGGGTTACCAAAGTAATAATTTTAAAGATTATCCAACAAACAAACTCACGTCATACTTCTAGTCATTACCAACTAATTACGCAGGAAGGGGGATACCATTTTTATTGATTGTCGATAAACTTGTGTACATTTTCAAAAATAAATGGGGTATTTGCCCATTTACTTAGATTCAGGATTATGCCGTGTAGTTGATCATACTGGTTACTTACGTAACCTTTAGAGAAGGGGGTACACTGAGGGGATTACGCACAAAAAGGTGCGGAAAATGAGTGAAAAATGGCTTGATCTAAACATTGACGGGAGGAGACTGAACAGGATAGTGCGGCTGCTAGAGACCTATCTGAAGAAGGAAGAGGACGCTGATAAAATGATAAGGTTTGCAAATTCCATTACATATGTCACAGGCAAGAAAGCCGAAATGGCCTTCATCGGATATTTAATTGAGTTATTATGTAATTACTATCTTAGTTCTTACATTCTTTGTTTATCGATAGACAGAACAAGAAAAATCAGACCCCAAATCTGAAAGAAGCTCGCGACTTCACTTGTTCTTTTAATCATGACTAGTTAAATTTTGCAATAATCTGGATGTGCTCTGCCATTTTCTTTGCTTACTTTATACATTAACTGTCTTTTCCTCTCAACTTTTCTTCTATTACTTCACGTAAACCCATTAAATTCAACTCTTTATAGTAACTTGTTTTCTCGTCCATCATTTTTTCAACAAAGTCTCTAATTGTGATGAAATAGTTTTCAGCAGTTCACTGATCTGCATTAATCTAATCTGGAAGTTTTCTTAAATAAGAGATAAGGTTTTATTTAATCATGAGTCAAACCCAAAATTATGCATATTTGTTACAAAGACTGATGGAACTGGATGAAAACATCAGATTTGTTGCTGTAACTGATATGGATGGTAAAATGCTATCTTCAAATTCAAAACCAAATACAGAACTCTATATGTCACCAGAAGACACAGAGGAAACCATCCGACACGCAATTTCTGCATGGAAATCAAGAAAAAAGTATTATGACAAGATTGGAAAAGGTTTGTACACATTAGCAGTATATCAAAAACTACGTCGGGTTACAATCCCATTGCCAAGTGGGAATATGCTGCTTGTCACCATTGATAATTCCGGAGGGCAAAAGCAAATCATAGATAGAATTCTAAACGAGGTCAACATTCACGATTATACCGTATAGCACCATCAGAATAATCTGTTTGTAGTTCAAACCTGTTGAATTTTAACCAAATTTTTTAAAATGATCTTGCCGTTGTTTGGAAAATTGTAAAATCACGAAATAATTATTTACGATAACATGTACTATTTAGTTATGAACCCAGAACCATCAAAGAAATACAGGCAGCAATCTTGAACTGACCCTTTGATCAATACCATCGACCCTCTTTTCTCGATGTTTGATCGATTACTGCCTTAACCAATTACATCATAATAAAATAAAAACTACTCTACCGTAATAATGAAAATCTGTTTAATTTTTCTATTATTTTTTAATATTGGAATTTATTTTAAAGTCTTTTATTCTAATTCGTGCTATTATATTGTGATGTTTCAACATCCCTCTTTACCAACTATGAGGAATGAGAAATAATTGCCTAAGGCATATGTGATGATGAATTGTGATTTGGGTGCCGAAAAACAAGTTATTTCATCTCTAAAAAAAATCCCCGGTGTAAAAGAAGCTCATGGAACACTTGGCCTGTATGATATTATTGCACAAATTGAAGCTGACAGTGAGGAAAAAGTTAAAGAAATCGCAACTGTGAACATTCGCAACATACAGAAAATACATTCTACAGTTACGTTAACTCGTTCAGAATCTGGAGAATTGTTTCAATCCTCAGAGAAACTAATTGGTTTGATGCTTGGACAAAATTCGGCAAAAGCGTATGTTGTGATTCATTGTGAAAACGGTGAAGAGTACTCTACATTAAAAAATCTCAGTCACATCCCAGAAGTAAAAGAAGCAGACGTAGTTTTTGGATTTTATGATGTCATCTGTAAGGTTGAGGCATCTGATGAAAAAACACTGAATCATGTTCTTACCAAAGCCATTAGATCTTTACCGCACATCAAAACCAGCATGACTTTGAATATAATTAAAGAGCAAGAATCTTAATCATCATAATGTAATTTCTCACGTATTCGTCTCAAAATTTAGAAATGATATCAATTATTAATAATTGTTTGATTTTATAGTAAAAAGATGAACAACTTTAATAAATTTAAAGATATTACTTAAATATTTTTTTGCGGTATTTGCTTCATGGCATCAGCTTATGTTCTAATTAATTGTGAGTTAGGTTCTGAAGAAGAAATAATTGATTCTCTAAAACATATGGAATCAGTAAAGGAGGTTCATGGGACATTTGGTGCGTATGACATTGTTGCAAAGGTAGAGAATCAAAATAGCGATAAGCTTCGAGAAATCATTACTTCGAATATCAGAAAACTTGAACGTGTACGTTCAACTCTTACGTTAATGGGTATTGAAGGACAGAATTAATGGTCAAAGCATATGTTCTGATTATGAATGAATCTGGAAAAGAAGATTCTGTAATTTCCAATCTAAGAAATATTCCTAGCATTACAACTGCGTTTGGTGCGTTTGGAACATACGATATATTGACCAAACTAGAATCGCCTAATGAAGAAAATATTCAACATGACATCTCAAATGGGATAAGAAAAATTTCAAACATAAGAACCACTATGACATTATTAGTGGATAAAAAACCTGGAATTTCAAAAACAAATAAAATTGAACGGGAGGTATTGGATACCTATATGGCTCAAGCTTTTGTTACAATTCATTGTTCAAAGTCTAATGAACCTACTGTAATGTCAAAATTAGAAGAAATTCCAGAAGTCATAGAGGCAGATATGTTGGTTGGAAACTATGAAATAATTTGTAAGATTGCAGCTCCTACGCATAATGACATCTCTGAAATCATTAGTAAAAAGATTAGAAAGATGCCTGGAATAAAATCTACAATCACAATCAATGTAGTAAACAATCAGGGATTTAGCAGATGATTATTTTCTAGGTAAAGTCCATTACTTCGCCTTTTTCCATCCTCTCTCTAAACCTCACTTTGAATTCTTCTCTGTATTTTTCCTGAATTCTCTTCTTTTCACTAGGCTCTATCTTCTTTGACATGGTTAGTTATGGTGATCATCAGATTTATTGTAGATGGTGGAAATTTTGGATAGATGTTAAAAAATGATCAAAATAATAAACATCTTTAAAGATACAATTTTTTTTATTCAAATATTACAAACGCCTTTCATTGTTATGGAGCAAATTGTAAAATGTGAATGTCCTCCAGGCTCAGAAAGTTATGAAAATGAAGACGGAATGTTGATTTGTGCGTCCTGTAAAGGTTGGATTCAGGCGTAAAACCAAACGTTTCCCCCGTTCTTTCTATCCGAAGATCTCAGGTTGAATAATATGATTTTTCTTGGACATTCCAAACTCTTTTCGAATTGCATCGATGTAATCTAATCTGATTTCTTCAAATACCTCAAAGAAAATACTTTTACCATATTTGATTTGATACACTCGAACAATCTTTTCTTTTTCTATTTTTAGAAAAATTACATCTTTTTTATTTGGAATATCATTCAGATTTAAAATTGTGCCCATGAGATTTGTTTTTGGAAGTAATTGTTTTACAATCGGTTGTGGCAAAGTTTTTCTGTCAAATGTTATAACTGCTTTGATAAGGGGAAAATTATTTCCAGTAATTGTAATTTTTCTTTCAAATTTTGATCCAGGTTTCAAAGTATTCTGTTCAATCAAATCCAACTTTATTTTACAACAAAGATGGTGTTCTAACACGCTTACCACGGGGCCTAGTGGCGCATCAAGAATCTCTTTTATTAACAAATCCTTTGTTTCAAATTGCATACATGCCATTTTGATATGTTCTATCTTAAATGATATTTTAGATCATTTACTGTCTGCTTTACTATTTTTGCCATTTTCTCATACATTTCCATAGTGTCATGATCTGCAAAAAGATCTTTCTGAAGTTTCCATTTTGATTTAATTACTATTTTAGAATTTGTTTCTACTGCTCTGGATTCATGTCGTGGTGAATATCTAGAGATGGTGATCGTTCGTTCTTTTAGTAAACATTTAGTCATCAATTGTCGTAATCTTTGATCACTAGACAATGGATCAACCACATTATCTCGTACCAACCCTGGAGGTAGTGTGGTAAGTTTTGGATACCCGTTCCACATAAAACTCTCAACTTCTGAGTGAAAAAGTCCTTTCTTTATTGTTGTAAGAGTTCCAATATCAAATGGCCCAATATGAATTGAATCTGAAAATGCCAGAAAAAGTTTCATCATCCACCATGAATGTTTGTGAATCCCCATTCCAACATGACCCCCCACCGCATAGTCACATTTTGCATATTCTTGTTTTTTTATAATTTGGATATAGTCAATGGGTGAATTTTCTAGTTTTAGGGAACCCACATTTCCCATGCCATCTTTTATTCCTAAAATACTGATGTCTGGATAATCTGATTCAAAATCAAGTCTTTCATCTGATATTGATGATTTTATTCCATATTTTTTGAAATGATCTTGAATCTTTTCCAATATCGGATCCGATATTAACAACAACGCCATCGTATCTTATTATAATTAGATGATTATAAGATATTTTATCATTTTACATTAAATTTATACAGAATTAGTCCATATTCTTAAATATTTGTTTATACATTATATTGTATGAGTATGGATGATAAAGATATGCAAATTCTAAAATATCTTTTGACTGATGCAAGACAGTCTGCTCAGATGGAAGACACGTAAGAGATTATCTGCTAAACCTGGAGATGGTCTTTATGCTTTAGCAGAATACAAGAAGGTGATACGTATATCCATCCCAATTAAATCAGATGGACTAGTTCTAATTAGTCTGGAACCTGACGGATATCATGAAATATTGCTCAAAGAGATTTTGTCGATTGTACATGATAGATTCTAAACCATACGCTTAAGTTCATATGATATTTAGAGGATATGTGGCAAAAAGAGTAACAATAGTGATTGACGATGATCTGGACAAAAAAATGAGAGCGATTCAGGCAAAAAGGATTCAGACTACCAACAGTTCAGAAAGCTATTCCAAAGTGATTAACGAGTTACTGCAAAAAAGTCTCAAGAACTGATCATACCCTAGCACCGTTCACACTGACAGTAAAACGCCTTGCCTTGGATTCTAAACTCCAATACGCTCAAGTTCAAAATCTCTCTTGAACATTTACATATCTTTTTTTCCCAGAAATTCCCAAATTTTCTGAAGATATACAAATGTTCTACCTAAAATTCAATTTTATGTGCATCAATCTGAAGTGAATATAATAGATTCATCTCCTCGTGGGATTCTGCTGAGAGATTTATAAAAAAATAATCTTCCCTGTTGTTACTACTCTCCTAAATTTTCAGGGGAATTCATTTAGTGTGTATGCATCCCATTTTAGGCAGTAAAAACAGATTTGTAATTTTCTTAGCTTTGATTCTATTATAAATCTCAAAACCAGTCTAAAACATTCGTATATCTTTGTTTAACAATTATACATCTAAAAATTATGCATAATCTCTATAGTCTTATCCCTTAGCATTTCTATTGCTTCTAATTCTTTTCTTTGTTCTTTATTCAATTCACTGCATACCCAAGGTGTTCTAGACACTGTTTTTCTCACATCAATAGGTACAATTAGAATAATGAATACATCTGTAAGTTTAATGCGAGCTAGCTATTTTAATGGTCATTGACAAACTAGACACTAATGCCAAAGTGGTGATATTGTTGTCTTCTATCCCCTTGTTTTCTTCTAGTGTATGATAATGTATCAAAAATGTAGGGGTAAAGGAGGTGTATTGTTCCTACTGTGTATGATGTGTAGGTTGTGTAGGATAGATAGACTGTTGTTGTCTTAGTATCTCATTCATCATTCTTCTCATATCCTCTTTGTTACCTTCCTCTCTTAACAGTGCAGTCTTTACATCCAGGGGTTTTCCGCACCGTGTACACATTGTCATTTCTGGGGAATTGTGAAATGTGCATATTGGACATGCTTTTGGATTTTGAATTATGTTGTCCTCCAAAGGTTTCTTTAGTCCGTACATTCCGAGTATTTTATCCTCCACGTCAGAATCTACCATGTGAACATATCTAGCTGGCATCTTGCTTGAAGGTGTCCATCCCTGTCTTTTCTTTAGTTCTGCCTCTGTGAGAATTTTTGCCATCCTTGTGGCCTCTGAATGTCTAAAGAGATTCATGAACACTCTTTTCTGTACGCCCGAATTTGCCACAATTTTTCTTATGTAATTTCTGGTAGATGCATACGTCAGCGGGTCTCCAAATCTTTGCTTTGTTCTGAATATCCACAGGGGTGCATTGTAGTCGTCTTTTAGTGGGTGTGCGTTCATCCATGCAATGACATCTGGGACACTCTCAACCAGTCTTACGGGTCTTGCGTTTGTCTTCCCGTCTACTGAGATTACCGCACCAAATTCATCCATCCTTACATGTTTCAATCTGAGGTTTAGCAGCTCTCCAGGTCTGGTTCCAGCTTCGTATTGCACATGAATCAAGGCCTTTAGCATCACATCTCCAGATGTTGCAGCCAATAGTTTCTCAAGGTCTTCCTTTGTCATCAGGTCTTCTCTGGATAGTCTGTCCTTGACGGTCTTCATTCTGATTCCCCTTATCTCCTTAGGATCTCCGTCTTCCCCAAGTGCCCTGTTGCCCGTCATTATCCACCTTACAAAGATTCGAAAGTGTTTCTTTGAATCATAGCTTTGATGGGTTTCTTGGCCTTTGTTGTCAGCATACCTTTCCATGATTTTGTACATCAGGGTATCGACATCGTCTCTTGTTAGAGAATCAAAATCCTTGTCAATCATCCTGCTCAGTGTCAGAATTGTTCTGAGTGTCTTTCTTCGGGATGCTTTTGCCTGAGAGCAGCTAACCAGATGCTGGTCATACTTGCAGTAGAGTTCGTAGTTTCTTTTTGAAAATTCCTTTTGCGCTTGGACATTGATTTGTCTTATTTCTGAATCAAAATTATAGATATCAATGGTGTCTTCTTTTCGTTGATTTTCCTGTTTCATGCTATAATTTGGAAAATAAGGTATTTAGTCAAATTGGAGAGTGCCGAGGGCATGATTTGAACAAGCGACAGCCCGGTCTTCAGCCGAGTGCTCTTCCAGGCTGAGCTACCTCGGCACTTAGAAAAAATTGATTATGTTGAGGAATTAAAGTTTGTCTTTTCAGATCTTCCAAGGGATATCATCAATGTTTTTTCTTTTATTCAACAAACGGCCCATTACAAAAAACAAATCGGACAGTCGATTGAGATATTTTATACAGTTGGAGTTAATTTCATCTTTTTCACTTAGCACAACGGTTTTGGATTCTGCCCTTCTCACAACAGTTCGCACATAGTGCAGCTGTGCAGCGGACGGATCCCCACCTGGCAGTATGAAGTTTGTCAGCTGAGGCAGCTCCGACTCAAACTTGTCAATATGCCGCTCCAATTTTTCAATCATCGCCAGCGAGACCCGATTTCTAAGATCATTCAGGTTCGGGTTTGAAAGATCAGCCCCGACCAAAAACAAATCATTTTGAACTTCGGTCAAAACAATCCTTACATCCTCATCCAGCGCATTTGCCAAAACAATTCCCAGGGCGGCATTTGCCTCGTCAACCGTGCCGTATGAGACAATTCGCGGATGTGATTTGCCAATCCTGTAATTTCCCTGCAAGCCCGTATTTCCATCATCGCCGGTTTTGGTGTATATTTTCATAGTTTTCCATTTCAGATATTGCTATTATGTTGTTCGAAACCAAACAATATGAAAACTCATTAGTAGACAGTTCAAGACACAGCATACGTCATGGTCCTGGATTTTTTTAAAACTGCAGTCAATCTAAAAAAAATTCAAAGAAAGGGGTGGGTGGACAGGTTGTCCATCAGCAACCCTGAGTCTGTTGCAGATCATTCGTACTCCATGGCAGTTATGGGCATGGTCATATCAGATTTGGAAGGTTATGACTCTGAAAAAATAATCAAAATGATACTGCTGCACGATTTGGCAGAATCGGAGATAGGCGACCATACCCCGGGGCAAATACCTGCAGAAAAAAAGAAAGATTTGGAAAACAAGGCATTTTTAAAAATTTCAGAAAGTCTGCCCGACCAGATAAAATCAAAATATCTGAGCATATGGAAAGAATATCAGGAGAATTGTTCTCAGGAATCTAGAATGGTCCATCAGCTTGACAGACTGGAGATGGCCCTGCAGGCAAAGGCGTATGAATCTGAAGGACACCCAAAAGAAAAACTGGAATCTTTTTTTGAATCTGCAAAAAACGACATCACCAATCCAAAACTAAAAGAGTTGCTCAGAAAAATCGTCGGGGATGCATGATGTCGGAAAATGAAAAAGACAAACTAATCGACGCGCAAAAGGAGGTGATAGGAATCCTGTTCGAGGTAATCAAAAGACTCCAGGCAAACAGGGATCTGGATGAGGAATACTTTCAGATGGCATCAGACGGCAATGAAAATAAAATTCGCATCAAAGAGATATTGGGCGAAAGAACGGAAAATGCAAAAATTGTCAGCAGGCTGCTGGAACAGCTGGAAACATAGTCTCAGCAGCCGCAATCATCGTCAGATATCACTCTGAGATGAGCTGTTTGCTGGTATTTGTCTTGGACATAATTTGCAAGGTTTACTATTCTGATTCGAGGCTCCCGGGCAGTCCAATTGCCCTCGTTTTCAAACCAGAACTCTATCTCGTCAAGATCATACCGCTCGTTTTGCTTTACCAGACTTTTGAAAATCAGCTTTATTTCTTCAATATCTGACTCTGAAAGTTTAGACTTGTCCTCGACCATGGTGGTGATTTCATTTAGTTTGATGATTACATTGTTTGTAAGGGGCATGTTTTTTCATCCACAGGATTCTATACAAATCTTTAGAAGCAAAATTGTTATAGCAATCGCACTTGAGCAAGTCATGCAGTATTTTCAGGCTTTGAAACTAGGCCAAAAAAGAGTGGCCGCAGCAAGAGAATACCTCAACACGCTGACAAATGGCAAGGCAATGCCTGCACTGGCACTGGCAGATACCAAATCCAACGTGTGGGAGCCGGTGGGTGAAGAAAACATGTATGCGTTTGTAGACGAATCTGCGGGCTTTGTGCTGACTGACAGCAGCGGATATATTCTTGCCCTTGTGGACAAGACAGGCTCCTCCAAAACAATAGTTCAGGGAGTGACCAAACAGCAAAAGGAGATGCTGGAAAAAGCATTTCAAAATGACAATATTTTAAAATTTGAGGGTAAAGTAATCTTACCCGTATAGTCTTAAGAAAAAAACATAAGCTTTAGTTATGATATAATTTACAAGTAAGAAATGGGTAAATTTTCTCAGGAAATTGAGGTCGGAGGGCACCTAATTGATTCCTCAATTCTGACCAAGATCTTTGACAAAATAATGGACTTGCAGGGGGAATTTCAAGTACAGGAGATTGAGATTGGAAAAAGAAAAAAAGACCAGTCATTTGCAAGGCTGCAAGTCACGGGGAAAAACCAGAAACATCTGGATGAAATTTTGCAGACCGTTTATCGGCTGGGGGCAGTGTCAAAAATCCAACAGCTAATCACGCTAAAAAAATCACCAAAAAACAACGTCATGCCAGACAATTTTTACAGCACGACAAACAACCACACCCATGTTTTTTACAAGGGAAAATGGATTCCTGTTGAAAACATGATGATGGACAAGTGCATCGTCATCAAGGGCGGCAGGGCATTCTGTGTTCCGGTAAGGGACGTAAAAAAGGATGATCAGATAATAGTTGGGGAGAAGGGAATCAAAATCACCCCGCCAGAACGCCCAAGAGAAGGCGCAAATGTTTTTGAATTTATGGGAAGCTCAAGCTCCAGCGAAAGGCCGACCCAGCACATTGCAAAGCAAGTTGCAGACGACATCTACCTTACAAAGAAGAAGGGGGGGAAAATCGTACTCGTGGGCGGCCCCGCAATTGTGCATACCGGTGCAGACGACTCTGTGGCGGAGCTTATCAGATCAGGGTACGTTGACGGGGTGCTAGCAGGAAACGCGTTGGCAGTGCACGACATAGAATATGCCACTTTGGGTACTTCCCTTGGGATGAACGTGCATGATGCGACACTGGCGTATCACGGACACAGAAACCACATGGACACAATCAACGAGGTGTTCAAGGCGGGCTCAATTCCAAACATGGTAAAGTCCAAGAAACTTACCAAGGGCATAATGTATGAATGTGTGAAAAACAACATACCATTTGTCTTGGCAGGATCCATTAGAGATGACGGGCCACTGCCGGACGTGATCACGGACGTGACTCAGGCCCAAAGGGAATACAAGAAAGTACTGAAAGATGCAAGTATGGTGATTATGATTTCAACAATGTTACACTCCATTGCAACTGGAAACATGCTTCCTGCAAATGTCAAAGTAATTGTTGTTGACATTAGTCAACCAACAGTAACAAAACTTATGGATAGAGGAACATGGCAGGCATTGGGAATTGTATCAGATGTTGGTGCATTTTTACCAATGGTTGCTCAACAATTAAGAAAAAAGAAATAATCACGGCATTAATCTAGGATGCATTACTTTTAATCCATTTTCATCCAATTCTATTGGATGAATTTGTTCACTGTGTCTAATACCTCTAAGTTTGGTGACTTGAATTGATCTCTCCATAGTTTCTTGATTTCTTGTATGTCTTAATTGAATTACTCCAGATGATACAAACCATTCAGGTGGAATTTGTGTTTCATTAACTGTCTCAGATAACAATAGAGATGAAACACCACAACTTTCAAGTGCTTGTACCAATCCTTGTAGTCCTTGTCGTGTATTGAATTCATCAGAATATTGCATTTCTAAAATAGTAATAGAGTCAATTACAATTCTTTTTGCCTCCACTCTCTTTATGCTGCTGAGTAGGAGTTTAGTCAAATGTTCAAATGGAATTTGCTCTCCTCTATACAGAGAATCATCTTTTCCAATTGAATCATTAGTTAATTTGAAAGGTCTTGCATCAATCATCAATATTTTATCTTTTGAAATTAAATCATCAAAGTCCCAACCATGAGATTTGGAGTCACTTTTAATCTCATCAATATTTTGGGCCAGTGAGAGGTACACTCCAGGTTCATCAAAGTCTTTTGCACCAGCATAAAGAAATTGTAATCCCATCGTAGTCTTGCCTGAACCAGGAGGACCAGAAACTACAACTGAACGACCTTGTTTTAATCCTCCAGATACAATAGAGTCTAATCCTGGAATTCCAGTTTTTACTTTAGCATATGTTGTACTCATGTAATTAAGATAAACAAATTTTTGCATATAAAGAGGGAGACGAATTTGATTCTAACAGGTATGAGGGTATTATTACAGATGAATGTTTTTTGATGAGTTCCACATGGACTCAAACAATAATTTCATAGAATATACCAAGGCAGGGGAATCAGTCCACATCGCAAATGGCTCATCCAAATTATTTGCATTAATTATCGCTCCAATAGTATTAGTGATTTGGAGAATGGGGTTATTTCGAGGCGCTGATGCATTTGCTTTAATTGCCATAGCAATCATAGCACCGCAATTTACACTTGCAGAAAATATTGTAACTCCAATTACAACATTGTCTAATGCTGCAGTATTGTTTGTGGTGCCTTTAATGATTAATGCAGTACGAAACATAGTTTCGATTATGAAACATGAAAATATTTTTGAGGGTTTTGAAGACCCAACATATAAAAAAATATTAGCATCATTTTTGGGATACAAAGCAAAAAATCCAAAATATGGTTTCTCAATTGAGAAAAATGAACACAAAGTAAGAAAATTTGTTTTTTCATTTCATAATGCAGATAATGCAGAATTTTCAGAAAAACCAAACACGTGGATCACACCAGGTATACCATATCTATTGCTAATTATTGGGGGATTTTTGATACAATTAGTATACGGAGACATCATAGTAATGAGTTTAAAGTTAGTCTTATAATTTTACATAAAAATAATCTGTAACATTATGTGACAGACATTGCCAGAATTTAAAAAACAAACAATAGATCATACAGAAAATAAATTTCAAACATTACAAGGAAAAAATTCTATTTTAGGAAGATTGAACAGATGGTCATATTATCCAAAAAGTCAATTAATGTACTAGGATCAGAAGCAAATTTTATCAAGTTTTACCATACAGATTTTATTAAATTCCTAAAAAATACTAAATCAAATTTAGAGATACTTACAACAGTTTCAGAAAAAGGTAATTATGTTTTTGAAGGTGTTTCATCAGAGAACATAAAAAGATTTTCTGTTATGAGATATCAATTCCCAGACGTCTTGCACAGGCAATCGCGGATTTGCCTACATCCTCATCAATTCCAACTTTGAGTAGTTTCTCAGTCCACCCGGTTTGCGTCCCCCTCGTGTTTTCATGATAGTATTCCCTCAAAATCGTGCCTATCTCATCATCCAACCTGCATCGGGTGGCCTCATTCATGCCGGCCCGAAGAATTGTGGCATCGGATGCGGCCAGAATTTTGATGAATTCAATGCTTTCCAGGGAAAGTTCTGCCATCAAACACCAATCTGTTTTTTCAGAATATCAAGAGTCAGCGCAGGATCTGCCTTTCCTTTTGTTTTCTGCATGACTTTGCCTGCCAAATAATTTATTGTCTGTGGATTTGATTTTGCTTGCTCGACTGCCTGCGGCTCTTCTGAAATCACCAGAGCGACAATCCCGGACAATTCGGATTCGTCGGAGACATTTCCAAGGTCCAGTTCCGCAATTACGGCAGACAGATCCTTTCCAGATTTTAAAATCTCGTGCAGCGCATTTTTGGAGGAATTCCTAGAAACTTTGCCGGACTGAATTGCATCAGCAAGTTCTCTCAGATGTACTGAAGTGAATTTGGACGCCTCACGCTTTTCTCTAGTGTCGACCAACCCCATTAATTCAGTGGTGATGATATTTGCAACCTCTTTTGCGTTTGATTCTGTGTGTGCATCCTCAAACAGATTAGAGTAATATTTGTCAGAAGATAGCACGTCAGCCACCTGCGAGGTGATGTTGTATTTTGAGACATATCTCTCTTTTTTAGAATTGATGCTTTCAGGCATTTCAGCCTGCAGTTTCTTTCTAATTTCAGGATCAATCCTGATCCACGGGATATCACCCTCCAAGAAATAGCGGTAGTCAAGATCTTCCTCCTTGGAACGGGAGGACACGGTTATTTTTCGCCTGTCATCCCAATGGCGAGTCTCCTGAACTATCACTATGTCGCGAGAATGTAGACTTTCTTGTCTTGTAATTTCAAAATGAACCGCCTTTTCCAAATCATGAAATGATCCGATGTTTTTTATTTCAACTTTTTTGCCGCCTTCAATTGAAACATTGGCGTCCGCCCTCATCGCACCTTCCAGACTTGGGTCGGCCACGCCAAGGTTTGCCAAGATATCAGACAAAATGTTTAGAAAATCCCTCACTTCTTTTGGTGTTTCAAAGTCAGGTTCTGTCACAATTTCTACCAAAGGCGTGCCGGCACGATTGTAATCCACCAGAGTGATCTGGTTTTTTGATGAGCTTCCCTCATAAATCAGGCGTCCGGGATCCTCTTCTAGCTGTATTCTGGTGATTCTGATTTTTTTGTCACCTATCATGATGGAGCCGGCACCCCCCACACTGGTATCGCCATATATGTTCAATTGCGTGATTTGGAAATTTTTTGGAGAGTCAGGATAGAAATAATTTTTTCTGAAAAACGCGATTTTTTCAGGGGTCGTGCAGTTTAGAGCCATTGCAATCAGCGTTGCTTTTTTTACCGCCTCTTGGTTTAATCTCGGTAAGCTTCCAGGTAACCCCATGCAGACAGGGCAAATGTTTTCGTTGATTTCAAACTCCCTATAGTTTGCCTTGCATGAGCAAAATAACTTGCTATTAAGATTAGTCAGTTGGCAGTGAATCTCCAGGCCAATCATGGTCATATTGGAACCTCCGGCAAACTTACGGTCTGCTCCAGCGCATATGCTGCCTGAAGTAATGATTTGTCATTCATGGAATCTGCCATCAATTGGATTCCAATGGGCAATCCGTTTGAGTTTGCAAACGGAATTGATATTGCAGGCTTTCCAGTAAGGTTTGCAGTGACAGTGTTGATGTCAACAAGAAACAACGAGATTGGATCGTCAATTTTTTCACCGATTTTAAATGGCAGAATCGGGACAGTTGGGGATACAAGAAAATCAAATTTTTTGAATGCCTCGTTGATTTCTTTTATAAGTTTGCTTTTTACTTTTAACGCCTTTAGGAAATATTTTCCGGCATGTCCTGCAGACGGAACAAACCCGCCAATAATCATCCTTCTGGTCACTTCCGGACCAAAATTACGTCGAGCCTTTGAAATGTAAGAATTGAACTCATAGCCTTCCAAAGGAAAATCATACCCGTATCTTAGATTGTCATACCTTGCAAGATTGCTTCCAGCTTCTGTAGCAGTGATGGTATAGTATGCAGCTACAGAATATTTTACCATGTCAAGGGAGATTTCCTCGCATACTGCACCCAGAGACTCAAGTTTGGAAATGGCGTCTTTTGTGGCAGACAGCACTGCAGGGTCTATCCCGTCCCCAATCATCTCTTTGATTATACCGATACGCTTACCCTCAATGCCGGATTCTATGCCTGAAAGATAGTCCTCATTTTTGTTATCAACTGTGGTGTTGTCATTGGGGTCGATTCCCGAAATCATGTTTAGCATAAAGGCCGAATCCTTCACAGTCCTGGTAAGAGGGCCGATCTGCTCAATGCTGTTGGCATATGAAATCAGTCCATATCTGCTAATCAAACCATAAGTTGGCTTGTATCCAACAGTAGAACAAAAACTTGCAGGGTTTCTTACAGAGCCGCCAGTGTCGGAACCAAGGGACGCCACGCATTCAAACGCGCTGACGGATACTGCACTGCCGCCAGAAGAGCCGCCGGGGACATAATCTGTATCCCATGGATTTTTACTCGGACCAAACGCGCTGAATTCAGTTGACAGCCCCATAGCAAATTCGTCCATGTTTACTTTGCCGACAAATATCGCATCTTGTTGTTTTAGTTTTTTAATTACAGTTGCATCATAGGGTGCAATAAAATTCTCAAGCATTTTTGATGCACATGTGGTTTTTGAGTTCTTTATGCAGATGTTGTCTTTGATTGAGATTGGCATTCCAAAACAACTACCAACCTTGCCGCCAGACTTTATTTTCTTGTCGATTCCTCTGGCTTGATCAATTGCCTCTTCGTTTACAGACAAGAACGCATGCAGTTTGCCATCGACGTTTTGAATTTGCTCGATGGTTTTTGCGACAAAGTCTTCCACAGATATATTTCCAGTTTTTATTTCTTGAATATATTCAAGGGCAGATATTTTTAGGTTCATGAAGACATCTTTGGCGCACGAACGTATGTTCCCTTGTAGTGATTTAGTTTCTCAATCAGTCTATCATCAAATGGAATGTATTCATCTTTTCTTAAATTAGAAATAGAGATTTCAGGCATCGAAATTTCTTCAGACTCAACCCCGGCAGAATCCAAAATATCAAAATAACCAATCATGGATTTTACTTTATCGACATATTCATTATGATCGTCAATATCTATCCTCATTAATTTTGAAACGTGTTTTATTTCATCTTCAGTCACCATAATATTTCAAATCAAATACACATCGATATATTACTAATGATAATGTATTTCACATTATTCTATCAATATTCCAAGAAAAGGAATGTTTTGACCATGTGATGTTCCAGACCCCGGATAGTCGGCCCCCAGAACATATTGTTCCAAATATCAAAATTGGCAATTGGTTGACTCCTTTTTGAGTAGGAGTGTCGGCCTCAGTTGCACCGCCAGTAATGGTAACTGCAGTCATCTGCAGAATAAAACCGACAAAGTTTTAAAATATTTCAGTTACGGGGTCAGCCTGTCAACATCTCTCGGATAGAAAGTGGCATCTCGAATATTTTCTGTGCCAGTAAGCGCCATGATCAACCTCTCAAGACCGATTCCACATCCAGCGTGTGGAGGAACCCCGTAATCAAAAGCCGCAAGATGATATTCAAATGAATCAGTGTTCATCCCCTTGTTCTTCATGCGCTCTTCAAGCTCATCGCGTTTTTCAATTCTTGTACTGCCAGAAGACAGTTCCAAGTCGCCAAACATCAAGTCAAAAGACTCGGAAACTTTTGGGTTTGCCTTGCTGTCTTTGACGTAAAACGGTTTGGGGGCAAGCGGCCAATCGGTGATAAAGTAGAATCCGTCCAGGCCTATTTTTTTGAGGTTTGACGGATACAGGTCATCGCCCCATTCGGTTTTTGCGCCGGCCTTTTGCATTCTGTCAACTAGGTCATCGTAAGAATATCTTGGAATGCTGTCTGGAATTTGTGGGACTATAAATTCAGCACCAGGGTTGTCCTTGACATAGTCATTAACAGTTTGAATCGAAGTTTTGATGATCTCCTCTATCCTGTTCATCACATCGTTGTAATCCACAAACGCCTCCTCCAAATCGATTGAGATTGCTTCAGCCAGATGGCGATTTGTCCTGGACGGTTCGGCCCTGAAGATAGGGGCGATCTCAAACACTTTTTCAAAACTCATTGTTAGTTGCTCTTTGTACAATTGCGGACTTTGAGCTAAGAATGCTTCTTTGTTATAGTAAAATATCGGAAATAGTGCAGCTCCGCCTTCGGTGGCAGTTGCAATCATTTTTGGAGTGTTGATTTCGACAAAATTTTGGTCTGCAAAGTATTCTCGGATGGACTTTAAAACAAAGCTTCGGGCCTTGAAAATATGCTGAAGCGCATCGCGTCTAAGATCAATCGGCCTTACCTCCAGTCGGGTGTCGATATTTTTCACGGTTTTGGCAGTCGGCTCAAAGGGGGGGATTTTTTGAACATCAGAAAAAACCCTCAACTTGGTGGGAATTATTTCAAACCCGCTAGGTGCTTTTTCAGACGCCTTGACATTGCCAGTAACAGAGACTGATGAATGTGCCTTTAACGAGGAAATTTTTTCACGGATTTCATCAGGGCAGTCGTCTTTTTTGGCAACAATTGAAATGTCCCCGTTTTTGTCCCGGACTGTGGCAAAACTGATGTTTCCATGTCCGCGGACTGTCAGCACCCAGCCCATCACAGTGACCTGAGTTCCGTCCATCGAGGAGCTTATTTCATTGGAATAATGAGATCTACGTAAAGTTCCTAATTCTGTTTCTATCATAATTTACATTATTCCAGATATCTAGAGGTAATTAATTTTTATATAAAATAGTACACCATTCCATTAATTTTCATAATGCTTATAGCAAGTAAAAATTCCACAAAAAATCAAGTTGAATATACTGATACTCCTAGTAATTGCAATGTTTATCATTGTTGGTGTATACGTAGGATACCATGCATCTCAGCAAGCAGGAGAAGAAATAGAAGAACATGACGTTACAATAGAATTAGAAATTTTAAATGAAAATTCAAGATTAGTACAGATTTATCAAAATCCAGAATTAAAAATGAAATCGCTCTAGAATCCACTAGCCGGATTTATATTAAATTATAATAATTAATCATAGTCATGACACTATCAGAGAAAGAAAAAATCATAGCAATTATTTCTAATGGGATTTCAGTCTTTTCATTATTACAAGAGAGAGACGAATTACCAAAAAATACAACAATGTATGATTTTGTATTAAAGGTGATTCCAGAAGATATCAAGTCTGAATTAAGTGTGGAATTAATTGATGAAGTATTCCAGTACGTTACATCCACACATAGTTCATAAAGTACAATGTACTAACTAAAGCATCATAATGACTGCAATAGCAACACTAGGCTCACACTGTTCTTTACAAGTGCTAAAAGGCGCAAAAGATGAAGGTCTTAAAACAATTCTAGTATGTGAAAAAAAACGTGAAAAATTATACAAAAGATTTCCATTTATTGATGAATTAATTATTGTTGATTCATTCAAAGAAGTTCTTGATCAAAAGTGTCAATCAATTCTTGAAGAAAATAATGCAGTTCTAATACCTCACGGGACATTAGTTGCACAAATGAGTTCTGAAGAAATTGAATCAATCAAAACGCCGGTCTTTGGTAACAAATGGATTCTAAGATGGGAATCAGATAGAGAAATGAAAGAAAAACTCATGAGAGAAGCAAAACTACCAATGCCAGAACCAGTTACAGAACCAAGTAAAATTGAAAAACTAGTAATTGTAAAAAGACAAGGAGCTGCAGGTGGGAAAGGTTACTTTATGGCAGCAAATGAAGAAGATTACAATAGTAAAAGAAATCAACTAATTTCTGAAGGAATAATTTCAAAAGATGAAACTCTATACATTCAAGAATATGCAGCAGGTGTTTTAGCTTATTTGACATTTTTCTATTCTCCATTAAGAGAGGAATTAGAATTCTTTGGAGTTGATCAAAGACATGAATCAGACATTGAAGGATTGGGAAGAATTCCTGCAGATCAACAGCTGAAATCAAACAAAGTTCCATCATTCAATGTTATTGGTAATAGTCCTCTAGTTTTACGAGAATCATTATTAGATGAAGTGTATACGATGGGGGAAAATTTTGTAGAAGCTGCAAAAAGAGTAGTTGCACCAGGAATGAACGGTCCGTTTTGCATAGAAGGGGTCTATGATGAAAATGCCAAATTCACATCTTTTGAGTTTTCAGCAAGGATTGTTGCAGGCTCCAACATCTACATGGACGGCTCCCCCTACTATTCACTACTGTTCAATGAAACAATGAGCATGGGTAAAAGAATTGCAAGAGAGATAAAGACAGCCGCAGAGTCAGGCCAGATAGACAAGATTACGACCTAGAATTTATTTTATTTTGCACGTACTTCCATACCGTGCTGTGACTTTACAATGTACTTGTCTCGGATTTTGACACTGACCCAATCAATAATCAAAACTGTCGCCAGCACTACCAACATGAATACCGCGGCTTTTCCATACTCAAAGAATTTGATATAGTTGATAATGTAGAACCCAATCCCCCCAGCGCCTACCAACCCAAGAATGCTGGTCTGTCGCACATTGTAGTCAAACATGTAAAGTATCTGGCTTAGCAGGTGAGATGCGGATTCCGGAATCACCACGTATCGAATCAATTGCAATTTTGAAACACCTATGGAACTAACAGCATCCACAGGATCAGAGTCGATTGCCTCGATTGCCTCATATTGTAATTTTGCAACAAATCCTATAGTATACATGACAATTGCCAGAACCCCTGCAAAGGTTCCCAAACCAACCATGATTACAAACAAAATCGCCCACAGGATAGAGGGTAATGTTCGAATGGCTGCAAGCAGTGCGCGGACAGGTGCATAGACATATTTGCTGTTTAGATTTCTTGCTGCAAACATGCTAAGAGGCAATGCGATTGCGGTACCCACGACTGTTCCAATAAACGCCATTTGGATTGTTTCAAACATGGCCCACAATGCAGTCGGGACATACTTTGGCTCAACTGAAAGCATCTCCTCAACTACAATCGCAAGATTTGGCAGTCCTTCTGCAAATTCAATCGGGTTTGCATCGACGTTGTAAGATGCAACTATGACAAGCGCGACAATGATTCCAATTATGATGTTATTTTTTGGAGTCATCAGCATACATCTCCATAATTTCTTCTGTGTTGAGGTCTCCCGTTTGAAAATCCACTATGTTGTCGCCTTCAACGCCAATCTCCAATATTTTGCGACCGTCTTTAATCACGGCAACCCTGTTTGCAAATTCCAGTGCCAGATGCATGTCATGGTGCACCATTATGGCAGTTAGGTTCATTCTTTTTTGCGCGTCAGCAATCAGATTCATAATTTCGTGGGCAGTTACATGGTCCAATTCTGAAACAATTTCATCAGCCAGCAAGATGTTAGGTTTTTGCATTAGCGCTCTGGCGATGGCAACCCTGCGCTTTTCGCCACCACTTAGCATGTATGCCTTTCTTTCCTCCTTGCCGGACAACCCCACAAGAGAGATAATTCTTTTAGCCTCTAGAACTTCATGTTCGGGAAATCTCTTAAGCAAAGACTGTATCGTGCTCAATCGAGGCAACGCCCCAATCATGATATTTTCAAGAACTGTGATGTTTTTTACAAGTCCCAAGCTTTGAGGGATATAGCCTATTGTGTGCATCATTTTTTTGAATTTTTTGTTATTCATGTTGGGTGTGACATAGTCAATTTTGATGGTGCCCTTGCTTGGAACCATCATGCCGTTCATCAGTTTTAGCAGCGTGGATTTTCCAGAACCGGACTTGCCAACTATGGCATAATTTGTCCCCCTGTCAATCGAGAGATTGATTCCCTCCAGCGCAAAGTTCTTTGAATCGTATGATGTCCACACATCACTCATTTGGATAATTTTGTTTGTTGAAATTAATGAAAAAGAAGAGTTTTGGGTCATCTGAATTTGTTTCATTTCCAGAATCCCTGGTTTTATTTGCTCTTGTTATAGCTATCAAGAATCAGCTGATCAAGTCCGGTTAACGCATCAATGTAGTCGCCAAATTCACCAATATGCATAGTGGTAGTTGTCGGAACCAGAGCTTCCGCGCCATACAAATCCTTCAAAATATGATTATTTTCGTCATAGTTAAGTTTGATTAGCGCATCAACAAGTGCATCTCTGGTTGATTCGGACATGTCAGAATTAACCATAAACACATGTGATGGTACAGGTCCAATCGTAGCGGCTGGACGTAGTTTTACTTGATCTCCCAATTCAAGATATTTTTGTGGTGCAACATCTGAACCGAATGCAGCATCTACGTTGCCATTAAGAAGTAATTCCAATGCAGATTTGTAGCCGCCTGCAAAAGTATAGCTCTCAAAGTTATGTGCCAAGGCAGATTCCAAGGCAACAATATCATCGCCTTCGATAGTCACATAGCCTTCAGTGACCAATGTTCCCATAGGTCGCACAAAACCAGAAGATCCTGTAATGCTGGTAAACGCCACTCTTTTTCCAACCGTATCTGCCAATGAATGAATGGAGTCATTGTCAGCAAGAGTCCAAACTGTCGCTTGATAATTCACCTTGCCTTCAACGAGTTCCGCCATCACGGCTTCTGCACCGGTTCTTTGGTGAGTGATCCATGCTGGACCCGTATCCATAAAGGCGGCATCAATGTGGCCAAATCTCATGCCTTCAATTATGGCCTCATAGTCTGTCGGAACTACGATTTTGACATCTATGCCAAGCTCATTCTCAAGAAACGTTTCCAATGCCTTAGCCTTCGGAGTCAATTCGTCAGCTTTTTCAACTGGAATGAATCCAATTGTAAGTGTGTCAACATCAACAGCGCTTGATTCAGATGAAACGTTAATGATTTCACTGGTTGTTAAAGAATTAGAATTATCATTCAAACTCCCTAAACCATAACCTCCAAGAAAGGCAGTTACGGCAATTACAACTAATGTTAAAATTATTTGTTGTTTCATGATTTACTAAAAAATTTAGGAGAAGCTAATTATTTAAAGCAAGGCATCATTCCAAATTATCATTCCAAGTCTATAGAATGAGAATACTAGATGAGTTATCAGAACAATATAGATTAATTTGATTTTGGATTTACAGTATTTGAATACAAATTCAAACTAGGCTCTAAATCATCTAAAATGATTTCAACTTTTCCAATTCTACTCCTATACAGTTTAATTTTTTTGCCATCAGAAGAAATAACAAATTTATCAATTTCTGCCAATGCCAGATCGTCTAAAGTGGATAAAATTTTGTATACCGTAGATAAAGATATTTTTAATTCATCGGCAATTGTAGCTGCATCTTTTGATTCATTTTTAATTGAAAATAACACGGATCTTGTACACACATTACTAAGTGATTCAATAATTTTCTGAGTAATATCAAATTCAGATAGTTGTATGATGGTAGGTTTTTGCATAATATCACTTAATTAGGAATCAAGGTCAAAACAGGCTCAGGATTACGAATAGAAATATCAGCTTTACTGATTCTGCTTCTATAAAATTTGTATTTTCTACCTTTGTCAGATAGCATCCACTTTTCAACTTTAATCAAAGTTAATTCTTCAAGGTCGGATAATTTTTTGTACACAGAGCTAAGAGGGATTTTGAGGTTGTCTGAAAGTTCTGCAGCAGTATTTCCTTTTTTGACAATTGAGAATAAAATTGCCCTCGATTCAGAGTCAGCCAGCGCCTCTATGACTTTTTGAGTAATATCATATTTTTTTAATTGTGGCAATGTTAATTTTCTGGACATGTAAATACTGAAAATTATCTTATTATTTAAATGAAATGCGCTGGTTCTGATTCTATAGAGTCAGAACGATTATGAATATTGCATAGTGTCTTTGTTTGATTCAAAACGATTCCAAAAGAATCCCAGAATTATTCCAACTGAAATCCAGAACGATGAAACTCCCAATACAGACATAAATCTAAACTCATTAACCAAGTTCATCGGAGCGGTAATTTCGTCAGGGTTTTCAGGCATTACGAAAAATACTGCACTAATGAAAATTCCATACCCTATTATGGATACAAGTTTTTTCCTGTTTTTGAATTTCCTGGATAATTTGTAAAACATAATTGCTCCAATTCCGGAAATTGTAATAAAGGAAATATAAAGAGCCGCCCTCAGCACCACAGTCTCAGCATCGCCCACAGTTGGCGGATTTGCAGGATATTTTAGAAAAGGAATAAGATAGAGTGTGAGCCACATAATTCCAGCCAGAATCAGTGCCCTTTTGACATCGTTGCTTCCAGGTAGTGAGTTTCTAGACAATGCAAATACAATACCAAACAGGGCACCGACGGACGTTCCTAAGATTACACCTGCAAGAATTTGGCCACTTTTCTGCCACACCCTGTACCCCTCATATTCCACCCAAAATTGAGGAGAGTCTTCCTCCTCGCCAGACTCGAATAAATTTTGATTTTCAATGCCTATCGCCTGATCAAGGTAGGGTTCAACTATTGCAAAATTGACAGTTCCGTGTATTAATCCTGCAAAAGCGCCGGAGATCAGTACAATGGTGATAAAATGGAATGTTTTCACGACAAAGAAATCCTAATGGCAAGGAAAGCCAGCAGCATGTCTCATGTCATGAGTAAGCTCATGGATGTAAAGATCAGTGTATGCCTGTTCCCCGTAAACGAGACTAAAGACATGGCCTTGATCAAATCCAACAACAAATAATCCTGCTGCAAAGACAATAGCTAATGCAAGTATTGCCAGTTTTGAAACACCAGTTTTTGAAACTGTTATTTGCCTAGATTCAGACATTAAAAATAAGATTCTTTGTTTATATTAAAACTCTTGGATGGATGAAAAATACCCAAGTGCAGCGATTTGGAGAGACGTTTTATTCCGAGATCGAACATACTTGTCTTTTTGACACATTTTTTCTAAAAATCTGTGTTAAATTACAGTTTGCTAAAAAGTAAACCTTACACGAACGAATTTTTAAAAACGGGAAAAAACAGTGGGTAGAATATAACGAATCATATAATTTTGTTTTAATTACACTGACAATTGAACGCCTTGTCTATTTGCTGAATCTGAAGAAGATAACAGTATGCATAAAAAAATAATTTCAAAGTATGCAAAAAATTAGAATGGGATGAAATCATCCACATCTGTAACAATTATCACACCTTTGCTGTCGCCACCAATAGATTTCTTTATTGCATCAGATGTGGATTGAACCTTGTCTGAATCTACTATTGTAGCTATTATTTTTCGTGGAAGGTATGAACTTGTGGTACTTGTTCCTCTACCAGAACGTGTTTGTTCTGTTTCTTTGCCTGCACTCTTTACGTCATATATTATGGCGTTAAGATTAAGCTCTCTTAAAGATACAATTACTGCATCAGCCTTTTCATTTTTTACCAGTATTGCCAATCTTTTCATTCCACTTGTTTACGCTCAATCATATTTAAGATTGTGAAAATTTGGATTAAAGAAGAAAACCCAAAACACCTTAGACTCTAGCACCGTTCACACTGACAATTGAATGTATTTATCCCCTCGTCAATATCCTCAATCCACATTATATGCGAAATATGACTGTGATTACCCATCTTACACTGCACACAAACAAAATCACTCTCCATCATGGATATCGTATTCTGTGTTTTTCCCATTGGAACTGATAGAATTCTAATGTCACTGCTCTTGAAGTAGTTACAACCCATAAGCAGACAGTCCCCCAAGTCAAATGATAACTCGGTCTTGTCTGGGTGACCTCGGTCGTTATACCTTACAGCCCTTAATTGTGCTAGTAAATCAGAATATGCCCTATGAATCCTGATTTTCTTTTCCTTTACACACTGGGCGGATTCAGTCGTCATATTGGATAGTTCTTGTCTGAAATTGACTGGACTGCAGGTAGCAGTTGAAATTCTAAACATCCACCTGCAACAAAAGATAATTTTTGCCTCAGGCTACCTGGAAAAAACATTGTTGGAAGTTTTGACAAAACTGAACAAAGCAATAGCAGTGACAGAAAAGCCATTGTCATTAGACGTGCCGGACTATATGATAAACAGTTCTGAAATTTTTGAGACGTTGGAAAAAATAAACATAAATCAGGAAGAAAGGGACATTAATCAAAAAATGTCAGAGATAATGACAGTGTTGTAAAATCCGATTCAGATGAATTGTAAATTCAGCATTTGCCGAATAGACATCAGAGAAGATATTTACTAGAAACAAAACCCACATCAGCATGACAAAATTATATTTGCTGGCAATCCCCGTTATCATCGGCATCATTGCGGGGGCATTCCTGTCATCCTATCTCGAAGCAGAATCCAAATCAGATTCACTTACGGCATCAAAATTAATCGAGGGCGGGTCTCCGATAATGGGGAGCCCGAATGCGCCAATTACGATATTGGAATGGGGCGATTATCAGTGCACATTTTGCTATAAATTCCATCAGAGCACTCTGGATATAATCAACGAGGATTTTGTTAAAACAGGCAAAGTGAAGATTGTTTTCAAAGACTTTCCGCTAAACGGCCCTGATTCGCTTCTTGCTGCAGAAGCGACACATTGCGCGCAAGATCAAGAAAAGTATTGGCAGTATCATGATGAACTGTATGACAATTGGGGGGGAGAAAGAACAGGCTGGGTCACCAGGGAATCCCTTGGCAAATTTGCAATTACTGTAAATTTGGATTTGGATAAATTTAACAAATGTCTCGATGATCATAAATACCAAAACAAGGTAATGTCTCTTCATGAATTTGGAAAGAAGATAGGAATTGATGCAACGCCATCATTTCTGGTGTTTAACGGAGAAAAAATGATCAAAATCAGAGGGAATCAGCCCTTGGAAGTATTTCTTAAAACATTTGACGAATTGTGATTTAAAAAATAATCAAAAAGATATATTCGTAATTTAGTGATGTGATGTAATGCCCAAGATTGAGATCGAGAAACAAGATTCCGTCAAAATATACAAAATCAGAAAGACCCTGGAAGAGTTATCCCAAAAATCCGGCAGAGGTACCGAATTAATTACTGTATACATCCCGAAAGGAAAGCAACTGCACGAAATCATCAGCTCGCTCCAGCAAGAGCAGGGAACTGCAGACAACATAAAATCAGATTTGACAAGATCACACGTTGTCGATTCCCTGGGCAAGGTCGTTCAAAGATTAAAGATGTACAAAAAGACCCCAGAGAAAGGACTGGTGGTGTTTTGCGGAGCGCTGCCACCGGAGGAAGGAGGTCAGTTAGGAAGTGAGATTGTAACAATTTGGGAGATAAACCCCCCAAAGGATTTGAATCAGTACCTTTACAGATGCGATGATCATTTTCATGTGGACATTCTAAAGGAGATGCTAAAGGATGACAACCTAATCGGATTTCTTGCAATTGATGCAAAAGATGCAGGATGGGGACTGTTGTACGGGGATAAAATCGAAGTTTTAGGGCAGACAGGTTCAGGAGTCGCAGGAAAACACAGGCAGGGCGGTCAGTCTGCAAAAAGATTTCAGAAACTAAGAGAGATGGAATTAAGTTATTTTTACAACAGAGTTGCACAGGTTACTAGGGAGTACTTTATCGACATTTACCCAGTGAAAGGATTGATCATTTCCGGACCAGGCCCTACAAAAGAAGATTTCATCAACGGCGGGTATCTTGAATACAGGTTGCAAAACAACATCATAAACACGATTGATTCGTCATATGCAGGAGCCGAAGGCATCAGGGAGGCTTTTGCAAAATCTGCCGACATCCTAGGTAATTTCAGACTGGTCGAAGAGAAAAAAATGGTTGAGGACCTGTTCAGGGAGATCAACACAAACACCGGAAAAGGGTCTTACGGATTGAAAGAGGTGATTGAGTTTCTAAAAAACAACGTGGTCAAAATAGTGCTAATCACAGACAATACAAATCTGCACAGAGTGGTTGGAAAATGCAAACGCTGCAAGCATCTTCAGGAAGATATTGTCGAAAGGCCGCTTGTCATTCCAAAAAAAACAGAGTTCACCTCAAGCCCGTGTCCTGGTTGCAGTTCAATGGAAGTTGAAGCTAACGAGCAGGACATTGTGGACTATCTGGAAATTTTATCATCAAAGGTAGGCGCACAGTTGGAAGTTGTTTCTGGAAGTGCAGAGCACGGAAACATGCTCTCAAGTCTGGGAAAAGTTGGAGCAATTCTGAGATACAACCCAGGTCACGGCAAATAGGACCGTATTTTTTTAGCCAACTCCAAAAGTTCGCCGTCACTTGAAATCTGACGTTTTGTCCAAACAGTGCCTTTGCTGTCATACCTTGGAATAATGTGAATGTGAACATGGGGGATTATTTGTTTTGCAGCTCGGCCGTTGTTTTGCCCAAGACTGAACGCATCCGCTCCCGTGGCATCCAGAATCGCCTTGGCAATTTTGGGAACTATGGCAAAGACATTTCCGACATCCTTTGAATCCATGTCCGTGATTCTTTCATGGTGCTTTCTCGGAATGACCAAACTGTGACCCACGTCAATAGGATATTTGTCTAAGAATGCAACGTGTGACTCGTCCTCATACAAGAAATGCCCTTCTCTTTTTCCATCCAAAATATCACAGAAAATACACCCCACAAAGTACTGTGATTTGTGATTTTATTTATTGATTTATTTAATTCAAGACAAAGCACTGCGCAAAGCAGGCGTGTGTCACTCATCTGTAAAAAGTAAATCGCAAACTTTTAGAGTTCTTTTTTTCCACAATGCATGCATCTTTTTGTGGATAGTATCTCAAACCACACATAATCGTGAATAAATCCCTCTTTGCAACTCACATGAACATTAGCATTGACACCGTTACAAAGAGTCTAGTCAACAACAGTATCGATCAACATTAACACCGGTCAAGAAATCATCTCAGAATCAAAACTTTCGTCAAAACACAGCATCTTCAATTTGGCAGGATTTAGTGACAATGGTTAATTAGGGCAAATTTCAGAGTTGAATTATCTCATGGGCCGAAAAGAAAGACGAGATCGTGAATTAAAGCGCGACAACTATGCAACAAAACATTCTGCAGAAAAGAAAAAACACACACTCATCGCAATAGGGGTGATATCATTGATTGCAGTAATCGTCGGATATTCGGGCTATCTGTTCCTTAACATGACCGAGACTGCACCAGGAGGTCCAGAAAATGCCGGGGCCCTAGGAAGCGAGCACTCGCACACAGCGATTCTGGTAAAGATTTTTGGAGACACGTTTGATTTTGACGGTCCGGCGTTTCAAATCAAATCAAGTTGGATTCATTTTGAAGGAAGGGACGGGACTACAATTCACAAGCATGCGACAGGAGTCAATTTAGGATATCTCTTTGATACGCTGTCAATAGGTCTTGATGATCAATGCTACAGATTCCCAGACGGGAAGCAGTTCTGCTCCAATGAAGACTACAAATTAAAATTCTTCGTCAACGGGGAACAGGTCCCAGACATCAGGGATTATGAAACCATGGAGGGCGACAGGGTGCTAATTGTGTATGGCGGCGAAACCGCTGAAGAGATAGACGCATATCTGATGCAACTGGACAGCCAGGAATTAATCAAATAGAATTTTCAGGATCAGTCTTTGGTGGTAAAAGATGAAGCACTTTTGTCAAACATCATATAGTATCCGCACATCGAGCATCGCAGGACTGTAAGCTCGGTCGTAAGGAACTCTTTGTCTTCAAAGCGTCCGCTTAGTTTGACATTGTCGCTTGCAATCTCCGCCTTGTTGCTCTTGCAGACAGGGCATTCCAGCGCTTTTTGTTCCATGGAAATGTTCAAAATATTTACAATTTAAACCATGGTCAAAAAGTTTCTGGTTGACTTCAGCATCCAACACTTTCATTTGACAGCAATTAGAAAAAATACAGTAGCCATTTCTCTAACTTGTCTAAATCTGGACCGGGATTTTCTTTTTCACATATTTTGCCAAAGTTTCTAGAGAATACTCTATCCCGTGCTCGTTGTTCATATGATCCCAATAGTCAAAGATCACTTTCTCAACATTCCCAGATGTTGCAAATTCGCAATCAAAACCACATTCATCACATCTGACAGATATCATAGAGAATAGACAGCATGGAGAAATATAAGATGCATCGTGCAGAGTCCGAATATTTGTTTAATTTTACGCTCAATACTGTATGAAGTTAAGCATGTTAGAGTTTAGAAGATAAATGAAAGTTTTCAATTACAAAACATCGACAAAGTCTAAATTATAGCAATCTAAATTTTAGGCATTATGGAAATATCCAGCAAAAACGTCGTAGACGGAACAGCGCGTTCCCCCCACAGGGCAATGTACAAGGCTATGGGGCTGGATGATAACGATCTAAGTAAACCGTTCATCGGAGTTTGCCATACAGGAAATGAGGCAACCCCTTGCAACATATTATTGCCAAAGTTAGCTGAAGATGCAAAAAGAGGCGTGTCAGATAACGGTGCAACGCCGAGAATTTTCTCAACCATTGCAGTAAGTGATGGCATTGCAATGGGCCATGAAGGAATGAAGTCATCCCTGGTTTCCCGCGAGGTGATAGCTGACTCTATTGAATTAATGGTAAGAGCCCACCAGTACGACGGCATTGTGGGAATTGCAGGCTGTGACAAAAGTTTGCCCGGAACAATGATGGCAATGGCCAGACTGAATTTGCCGTCAGTCTTCGTATACGGCGGAACAATCATGCCGGGAATTCTGGACGGCAAGGAACTGACAGTTGTCGACGTTTACGAGGCAGTCGGCGCATATGACTCGGGAAAGATTTCTCTGGAGATGCTAAAGAACATTGAAAATACTGCATGCCCAAGCTCAGGATCATGCGGAGGAATGTTTACTGCAAACACGATGGCATCAATCTCAGAAGCTATCGGAATTGCACTGCCCGGAAGCGCCAGCCCCCCAGCAGAAGACGAACGCAGGGGCAAGATGGTTTACGATACAGGTGCCGCATGTGCCAAATTACTAGAATTAAGCATCAAGCCCAGAGACATCATGACGTATGAGGCATTTGAGAATTCAATCGTAATGCTTAATGCGATAGGCGGCTCTACAAACGGGATTTTGCATTTGCTGTCAATGGCAAATGAGGCCAGAGTCAAATTGACATATGATGACTTTGAAAGAATCAGAAAAAAGACGCCGCACATTGCAGACATGAAGCCAGGGGGAAGTTATGTGATGAACAGTCTTGACAAAATCGGAGGAATTCCATTCGTTCTTAAAAAACTGGCCGCTAAAGGATTGATAAACGGCAACTGCATCACCGTCACCGGAAAGACAATTCAGCAAAATCTTGACGCAATGAACATTCCAGAGCCAGAGCAGTCAATCATCCGCCCTGTCGATAACCCGATCCATGCCGTAGGAACCGCAGTGGTACTCAGAGGAAGCCTTGCTCCAGAGGGGGCAGTGATTAAAACCGCGGGAGTTGAAATGACAAAGTTCACAGGCAAAGCCAAGGTATACGACAGAGAGGAATACGCCTTTGATGCAGTCGCCAAAGGCGATGTCGAAGAAGGCGACGTTCTAGTAATCAGATATGAGGGACCCAAAGGAGGGCCAGGAATGCGAGAAATGCTTGCAACGACTGCGGCACTGGTAGGACAGGGTTTGGGCAAAAAAGTGGCAATGGTAACGGATGGAAGATTTTCAGGAGGGACCAGGGGATTCATGGTCGGACATGTCGCACCGGAAGCATATGTCGGCGGTCCGATTGCACTGGTCAGAGACGGAGATGAAATCACAATAGATACGGAAACCACGGTTATTGATCTTCACGTTTCAGAAGAAGAGATGACAAAGAGAAAAGAGTCTTGGAGAAAGCCGGAGCCAAACTACACGTCAGGGGCATTGGCAAAATATGCAACACTCGTAGGCTCTGCAGCACAAGGCGCAATAACCACTGCAAACCCATAGAAAGTGCAATTCGTCCACAAGATTTATAGATCTCAGTCCCAGATAATTTTCAGAGATAACAGGAAAAGGAAATCAATCATGCTTATCGAATTACTGTTGTCTACTAAAGACTGATTGAATCAAGATTGTTGCCAGGCATTTTCTTGGATAAATTTTAGATCTGAACTCTTTTGAGAATCAATATTCCTATATTGACAACGTTCCAACATCGTTCATTGACTGCTAGCAATCACAAAATCATCGGAATCAATCTGTTCGAAATAATTGAAGCGCTATACCGCAGCAAAGAAAATTCCATGTATCTAAACGAACTTTGTCAAGTGACACGTAGAGAATACAACGATGTCAAAGTTGATGTCATGTATTTGTCCAGTTTGGGGTATGCACAATCTGATTTTATCGAGGGTACGGTCAACCAAAGGGTGGCGCTTCTGACTCCAAAAGCTGCAAGGATCATGGATGGAGCAACGCCTCCAAAAAACTATGATGTGTTTGTCCAAATGTCTGCAAATCCCAAGAAAGACCCCGGAGAACATGGCACTTCAGACAAGAAAAGCAGATTCAAAAGAGCGTTAGGATTGGGCAGATGATCAGATTCCAAACTATACGCTTAAGTTCACAGTATTCCTTCTAATCGGTTACAAGATCATGTCAGCGTCGGTAAAATCCAAATTAAAATTTCTCCTGATCATTCCCATACTTGCAGGGGTCATTTATTTCGGAACCAGCGTTTCTGATTTTGACATATTGGAAAGCATGGACACCCAAAAATGGGTACTGGACCAATTTGCAATAAACTACGTGGCAATGATGATTGCGTGCGGTAAAGACGGCCTTGATCCTGAAGAACTGCAATCATGTCTTGATGCATTTGATGAGGTGAGGGAATTTTGTGCCGTTGAGAGTGCAGAACAGTGTGGTGATGAAGCAATGGAGCGATTGGAACAGAAATTGTCTGACCTCTGATTGTTGCCGCCCACCTTGGATTCCAAACTCTTTCAGGCACAGCGCACTAACAGGGATTCACACCGTTGTCGACAGACTGGCAAAAAGCAAACATTGCAAGCACAGTTTGACTTAAAACAAATTTTGAATTGCCAGCACAGCAAAGTACGAACAATTCACATTGAAATCCAATACGACAAGTTTATAGATCGCAGATTCCAACTAATTTGGAAGGTTAGAGATACCAGTATCTAGATTGCTGTACGTCTTGACTTTCACCTTTTCATTACTCTAGTCAATTCCAAACTGTTCGTTCATAGTTCTTGTAAATAGATGCGAATCATTGCGGCCTTGTGCTTATTTTGTTTTGGCATCTACAAGCTTGAATTTCAACAGTACTTTGTACATGATGAATACAATGACTGCAATTATGACAAAATCAATTATGTTTGCCATAAAGTCGCCATACTTGAATTCCGAGACAGCTCCAGTTACGCTGTTGACAACGTCAAATTGAAGTGTTTTAAGATCCCCTGACGGCAAGGCTAATCCCACAATCGGAGTGATAATGTCATTTACTAGCGCAGTGACTAATTTTGATGCCGCCACACCTATGACAAATGCAATTGCCAATCCGATAATTCCAAAGGTCTTGAGAAAACCCATGAATTCCTGGACAAAGCCTTGTTTTGCAGGTGTTGTAGGAGTTGCAGGTGGAACAGGAGGTGAAAAGATTTGTTTTCAAACCATTCGTTCCCGCACTGGCAATTGAAGGCCTTTGCATCCCCCAACACGTCTTCAGTCCACATGGCATGATGAGAACATATGCCACCATCCCCTTGCACGAACTGTGCATCAGAGAGGCGATTACGGAATTTTGTTGGTAAATTTGCAATGACTGCAAAGGTCATGCTCTTTTGTAGAATATGGTAAACCGCAATTTAGACAAACTATGACATCAGACACGCATATCGTGGCAAATTACATCATAAAAACCCCCTACAATCAAAGGACAGACGGATGATTGGAGGATTAGACTTAAGTTCAAAATGAATTGAGAGACTTTGTGGACATTTACTCAAGAAAATTTGCAGTGATCGTGATAATTGCACTGGCAAGCATTCTGGCATTGCAGGTAATGGCCAACGGCAACAGTGCCAGTCAGCAGATCGATTCAGAAACTTGTGAATTGTATATCATGGATGCCAACATAAATGCCAAAAAATATCTCAGCGAATTTGATCAAAAGTGCCTTGATTTTAAAAATCTAAACAGGTAGAAAATTAATTAATGAAACGGATCAGATAAAGAATCGTGGAAGGACCGCCTGAAATAAACTCGGTGTTTTGGAACGAGGAGAAAAAATCGTGGGATTACAAAATGATCAAGGTAGACGAATATTTTGGATTTGCAGAATGCCAGCAATGCAGGAAACCGATGTCGCACAACGTGAAATCTGGGGGGGAATTCAAGCTGCTGTACGTCAAATGCGCATGCGCGGAAAGAAAATAGCGGATTTAAAAATTAAATCTCATCCATGCCTAAAACATCATAGTATGCCTTTGGAATCATCTGCTGGCCCTTGAAAAACACGTTGTTTACGGCAGTGTCCAAGACGTATGTTTTTGCCCAGTCATCATCACTTCTGATTGAGCGGCCAAATCCCTGTAAAATTTTGGTCAGAGTCTGCGAGGTATACCAGGACGGGAATTTGTTCATCTTGGCCTTTGTTCTCTTTTCTGTGTAGTTTGGATACGGGACTTTGGCGATAATTTGAAATCTGGACAGATCATCTTTCAGATCAACACCTTCCCAGAGGGAGGAGGAAAGCAGGACGCTTGTAGGGTCAGACGCGTGCTCAGAAATCACCTCGTCCTGAGTTTTGTCATCTTTGTTTTTGCTATGGCACAGTCTGATTCTCCGAGTGTTTTTTGGGGAAAGGTACCGGAGAATTTTCTGGCATCTTGGAATTGACGAAGTGAGAATCAATCCGCGTTCGTTTGAATGCTCGTCCATTATCCTGTCAATCGTTTTGATAACTTCAAGTTCGTCCTCATCTGTAGAGCCGTAGCTTAGCCTCCTGATATTGAGAAGGTCTATGCTCCTGTGTTCTATAGGAAACGGTGATTTCGGGGTATCGACGAATGCAACATCGTCTTTCTCCAACCCCATGTTTTCACAGAAGCTGTTTTTGTCGATGGTTGCAGACATGAACAGCTGGTATCCTGTTTCAAAAAATGAATTTGCAAACTTTGAGACATCGATTGGCTTTACAGAAATCGTTCTAAAGTTTCCGTTCAAATCCTTGACAGGATCATTTACAACAAAGTTGTCCTTGTCAGATATGATGTCTATTTTTGCCTGTGCAGACCTGTCATGCCTTCGCTCCAATCCTGCAATTAGTTCATAGTCAGGATTGTTTTGAAACGCTGCGCTCTCTTTGATGTCTTTGATTTTGTTAGCATATGAATACGCCATGTCGTCAGTCAGCTTTATCATGGAATCCAAGTCAGTAAAATCATATTTTTCTGAATTAAGATTGCATTCATCGACTTGCCCTGCAAAGATATCAAATCCTACAAACTGGATTATCTGGTCTTCAATTTTATGGGCCTCGTCAAAGATAGTCACATTCCTATCAAGATAGTCTTCGAATAGTTTTTTGTTGAATTTCATGATGGTGAAAAACGCGTGGTAATTCCAAAGGGAGTGTTTGGAAACCAGGGCGTCATATTTTTGCATGTAATAGTGGCATGACTTTGCATCGGCGGTATTTTCTTCGACTTGCTTTATCGTAGGCTTGAATTTGCAGACCTCAAAAACCTCTTTTCCATTTTTTGCGACTCTTTCTTGGCATACGCCTTTGTCACAGGTCAGACCCCACCTCATAGCCCTTCTGTCATTGTCGACTTTTTCGGATTCCATAAGTTTGAGACAAGGAAAATTCTGCTTGCCTTTTACAGGTTTTAGAAATGGAATGTCTTTGATGTATTGATCCTGAAGATGTTTTGATGCAGTTACTGTAAACGAGCTATCAAAATAATTTGCAATTGTTGCCCCAACGAGCGATTTTCCAACTCCGGTAGGGGCACATAGAATGATCTTCTTGAACCCGGATTTTATCTTCTCATCTATTTGAAAGATGATCTCTTTCTGTATTTCCCTAGGAGTAAAATGATCTGGAAATTTTTCTAATAATGACAGGATTACATCTTTTTTCGCTCAATATTAAAAGCATAAGGGTTATTGGAGTATCAGGGAGATTTCAATCTAGTTTAATACTTACGTTCCTTTTTTTACACTAGATTATTCAATTCCTCGATCAAAACAACAAAAAAAGAGTTTAGAATCGGATTTCAATCCCTATTCTCTAATTATACCCATTCTTGTTCAGGATTCTCTAATTGATTCCATTTACTTTGAATTATTTTGATTATGCTTTTTTTATTTTTTAATCTAAGCACAAACCCATTATGTAAATTTTGTATTTAACAAGGACGTAGGAATTATCCATAAAAAGAGTTTAGAAGCAACAATACGCTTAAGTTCACAAAATCAAACTACTATGTATTGATAGACATTCTTATTCACATAGCCATGTTTATAGTCTCAAAAATTCTTACATCTGGAATTAGATTCTAGCATAATTCACAATGGCATCTGAACGCCTTTATCCCGTCATCAGCATCCTCAACCCACATTGTACTGGTATTAGAGTTTGGAATCTAATTTTTCAAATCTTCTTTCATTTTGTTAAATTCTTCTTTAGTGATTTCACCAGATATCAATCTTCTTTCTAAATTACTCAGTTGCTCATCATTGGTTTTTCCATATGTTTTTTCAAGTAATTCATTGCTAAGTCTGTCAAAATGCATGGCGATGTATAGTGAGTTATCACTAATCATTATTCATGATATTAAAAACTAGTACAAAAGGATTATTATTATAAGACTTTATTCTATTAAGAGCATAGTCACGAATAGAGTTTAGAAGATCCTCCCAATTCCAACTATCAGAACTGTTGGAATTCCAGCATGCGGCACACTGTTTACAATAATTAAACTAGAATGTTTTAAGATAATTTTTGTGAGCAAATTATCATAAAGATTTGAAACAGAAATAACTATAGAGCAAATGTGCCTGTTTTTCCATCTCTAATCTTTACCAATTTACCAATATGGTAACTATACACTATGCCATCTCCTTTCTCCCCACTACTTGCAGTTTTCTGTATTGTATCCAGTATTCTTTCTTCATCCTCATCTGCACATAAAATTTCAATTTTTGCTTTAGGTAAGAAATCACTTGTTTTGTTTCTCCAACCTTGATGAGATTTGTGAATTCCTGTAATTTGAACTTGATATGCAGAATAAGTTGGAATTCCTATTTCGTTGAGAGCGTTTTGAATATCATAAAAAGCTGAACTTCTAACAATAGCTTCGATTTTAATCATATTGGATATCGATATCAAGTATTGATAAGTTTTACCGCAGAATCGGGTTTGTTTTTAAATTCCTTTTTGACTCTGTCCATCATACTTTATCATCACCCTTCGGTTTTAGGATTGTCCCGTATTTTCTGACATGCATTGCTGCTCGAATCATGTGGTATCTAGGACTCCCAGGGAAAATAGAATCGCCTGACAGGCCAGATAACTACTCAGCAGGCCAGATAACGGATTTGTGGATGCAGGAATGGCGAACCACCGTATTTGGTTGCAAATATTGCATTGATCAAATCATTTTTGGGCATGCTTGAGGCAGTTACGAATTGTTTTTATTTTACTCTTCAAGGTTTACAGTATTGAAAGATGTCCTGATGAATGTGGTTCTGGAAAGCAAATTGACTTGCCTGATATGCAACAGTGAAATCAAGATATACTTTGAAGAGAGATATCAGGGCATGAGGGGCAAGTGTACAACTTGCAGCATCAATTTTCCTCTAGAATGAGACGGCTCAAATGATGCGAACTTGAGCGTGTTTGAGTTTGGAATCACTCCAACCAATCCGTAATTGAGTGGTTGTTGGTTCTCCTGAATAAAATGACTGGTACGCCGTTCTTTATGACTTTGAATTGATACATGGTGGAACAATGAGGATATGATTAAAGATCTGCAGGGTATTGTTGAATAGAGTTTAATATCGAGTGTCACCATATTTGATCATGGAATTGTTGGACGATAAGATGAGAGTGTGGACAGAGAGCTCGCAATATGTGAAAAAGAACCCAGGAGTGTATGTTTTGTACAATAGGAAAAAAGATCCAATATACATAGGTGAAACAGACAATCTGGAAGAAAGGTTTGCAAAATATGTGAACACTGAATTTGAGGGAGACGAATGCAAGCAAAAAACGTCATTTTATCAGAGAATCGTTGCAGACAATCCGAAAGAAATGCAGATGCAGTTAATTGAAGATTTTAAAAATCAAACTGGCAGTATTCCTGCATGTAATGCAGAGATCAGACTGGAAACGCAGTAAGCAAGTTCACTGCATTGCAATGTATTCTTACTTGATTAATAGAAAAAAATAGCATAGTGTTTCATGTCAAACACATTAATTTACATTGCAATCGTCGTAGCAGTTGCAGCGATGGCAGGCGCAATTACATACGGTACTGAAAACCAAAAAAACTACATTCCAGAAGATGCAGTTTTATCTCAAGCAGCAGAGCAAGGTTTGCTACCAAAGACAGGAGTCCTTGGAGCCGATTTAAACAAGGAAAAATGGCATGAGGATCCTTTTGGCGACCTAGCACAAAAAGTCAGAGAGCAGAACGGTAGATAATCAATTATAGATTATCATACACTTTATTTTTAATATTTTTACGCGGTACAGCCACCCCATTATGAACAGGTTTTAAATTTTTTAAGAAAGTAATTTAACTTAGATACCGGTTAATAATGAAATGCACCAGTGCTATTATTGCGATCAATTGTTCGGTTCAAAAGAGGAGCTTTACGATCATGTCGAAGTTCATTCAGATATTGAAAGAAACAAAGAAATCATGGATAGGAAAAAAGAGTCCACCAAAAATAGAGGTCAAAGCCCAGACTAAAAAAAATAGAGTAAAGGTCAAAAATTTTCAAATTCTGGAGCAGATATAAGAATTATTTTCATAACCAGTATTGGACTGGGTCGAGGTATTGATGCAAAAATCATGCGATAAAAGCCTTACAAAGGGGGAAGTGTTGCAGAGTCTTTTTCACATGATTGAGGTGAATGAGAACACGTTAAATCACATTCAAACAAACAAAACAGATTTCGGCCCAGAGATTGAGGAGTTAAAGCAGACAGAGATTAGAGATTTGAACTTTCACCTGAAATATTATAGAAGCCTAGTAAACTACATCAATTCAACTCCAGAAAATAAAATCATAGGGCACAGATCTTAACTATCGCTTGACACCATCTAGAATACAAAAGTTACAGGTGCCGATTTTTTTCTTTTGTAATCCCCACTCATTTTCCGTGTGTCCTGAATTGAGATCAGATAATTCTCCCCACTTGAATTTCGGCAGATTTGCAGTTTCCATAAATCAAAATTGTATCATGCGCATTTAACAAGACAGTCCGCACTGCAAGACAGATTATGATCGTAGTTTCCTGAAGATCAAGTCATAATTTGATTGCACGTCCACATTCTTGCCATGATTTGTTTCATTTTGATATTTCAGAGACTTTTCATCAAAGATGTTTTGCAATTTTTCTACTTCTTTGTTGATCATTTTGCCAGAATCTTCTTTGGCAAACTGTTTTTGCTGTTCCTCATTTTGGCCCCTTGTAGAAAAGTGCCTTTTGTAAAATTTCTCCCGTAATTTTATAAGATTTTCGCGTTTGACTAGTTCAGCCAGATCAAAATTTCCCTGCTGGTGACCTAGCAGCGAATCATTTGCCTCAGATGATCGCACCCAAGATAGTAGCGGATGAAACTCTACAAAGAGAGAAATGTCCTCAATCAGGAAAACAATGTCATTGCCAATTTCATCTGAATTTACAGTCCAAGTGAATCGGTATTTTACCACGCTGTGGCTGTCTTCAAATATTGCAGGGTTTGATTCTGCTTGAAAATCCGACCAACTTAGAGAAAAATAAGGAGTCCATTCCAAAGTGGATTTTTCGCCCATAACACCTAGCATTCCTGTCAGGATAAAATTATTCTTTATTTTTCCACGAGTAAAACGAACAAAACGTTTGCGCGGATATTTTTTAAATTTCAGGCTCAAGGAGGTATCAATTCGAAATGGATCACTTTTTCAACCCTTTTTGATCAAAAATCAAGACATGGTTAATTTTAAGAATTTTTGAAAACACCAATCAATACGAATATTGAAAGCAAGATGATTGCAAATTTGGTATCTGGTGTAACCCCCAAAGGGCCGATGATAAAAGATATCAAATTTGCTTGCTTTCTAAATTCCAAACTATTAATCTTGGAAAATTTCAACACATATTCATGATGAAAAAATTTTATGCGTGGATGGGAATTTCGGTGGCAGCGCTAATTGTAGGATTGATTCTGCTGTTCGGATAATTAGGACGTAATTTTAAAATTAGGATTGCAGTCAAGACGGTTTAGGATGTCGTTGATTTTCTCGATTAACTTGTTCTGTTGATCAATTAGTAATTGTCAATTTTGTCGCGGCCAAATTTTTAATTCGGGTGGGAGTTTTTCATATAATCTGACTTTTCCTCGTCTGAAAGCAATTGTTCGTTAAGGGGGGATAATTTCAAAATGTTTTGAAACGCAGGGCATTCGCAATCAACGGAAAAAAGATCCTCGCATTTAGGACACCGAATAACAGTGTGTGAGCCCCAATCACATTCTATGTCGTCAATGATTTCAAAAATAACAGCCTCGCCACAAATGCAATAAAATTTGTTTTGAAATTTTTCACTCAGAGACACGCATGACTCTTTGAAAGATCAAATATAATTTAATAACAATAAGGTTTTGAGGAATTTGTATTAAATTGACAGAATGCCCCACATGTAGACTTGCAATGGAGTCGCATTCAACTGAAGAACTAATGGAATGTTGCATGAAACAGATAGGTGATGAGTTTTCAGAAGAAGATTCAGGCATCTGCCCCAATTGCAAACACGATATCAAAAAACACTCAAGCAAAGAGCTTGCAGAATGCACCATAGCATTTCTCAAATCAGGGATCATCTAGCACAAGATAAGATTAAACAGAAGAAAAAACCATGAAATTCATTGGATCAGGTAACCAAAAAACTAATCCGGGAACATTCACCAATGTGGACCAACAAACAGATTTGGGAATTCGAACAAGTTAACGAGGAGTTAACTTTTGACACAGTCTATGCAGAGCGGAATAATTTTGAATCATGGAAAACAAAATTTGCAAATCCAGATTCAGTCATAAGGGATCTTGTAGTTAGAACGTTTGATAACTTCTTTGACGGTTATGAGTTGTGGATTTCAAACAAAGATCATGGAAAACTAGACTCAAAATACGTAGCATATCTCATGTCAGTTATGGCAGACATTATGATAGAGGAGGAGGTATGCCTCAATTTTAGAATAGACAATGACTGTCTTGTAGTAAGGATAGATGAGAAAGCAGACGTAATTGACTGTAAAGAATTTTTTGAGGAATTTTATCATCTGGCAACAGGATTTAATTTTGACACGGATACTGGAATTCCAGATGATGAAACAGAGGCCGAGATGTACCTTACACGACTGCAGGAAGAATTCGATGTGCGTATGAAAAACATGCTAGGCGATAAATATCTGCCAGGCAACAATGATCCGGATACGCTGAATGCAAAGGATTGATATAAAATACAAGTGAAGTGGATAGAGAAACAATGTCAGAGAGAAAACCATACAGAAATTTCAAAAAACGAGAGCCCAGTATGACGACAGAGCAAAAGGTGGAAAGTTTCGTAAAGAGAAATTCTCAAAGCGGTTTCTTTACAAAAGTATCAACCATATCATACAAGTTTGACGTCTCTGAGGACATGGCATGGAACATTGTCGGTGAATTGTTATCCAGCGGGGACTTTGAGTCGATGCATGATGATTATACTGGAGAGATGAAACTGTGTGAGACTGGAAAAATATACGTCACGCTTGATCTGGAGCAAAAAAGAAAGAGGGCAAGATATCAAGCAAGTAAAAAAAATCAAACCAAAGACAAACCCAAACCAAATAAAGCAAACTCTTAATTCCAAATCAGTTTCATGCAAAACATGGATGATGAAAACATGCCAGCGCAGTGCCATCCAGTTACAAAATCAAAAAAGAAAAAAACAGCGGATGTAAAAAATGATACAGTGTAAACTGTGCGGCACCCCACTAGGAAAGGAACCAACCACAGAAGAATTGGAAACCCATTGGAAGAAACACCACAGCTGGCATTGGGAATCAAACAAAAATAAAACCCCCGAAGACGCATTGTTAAAAAAAGATAACCGCCGCCTTGGAACAGCAGCCGTTTGCAGCATGCCTGAACCGCCAAACGAAGGCGTCAACTGTGATTCAGGCTCGAGATACAAAAGATGAGTCAAGCACATTTCAAACATTTGTTTAATTTGAACAGAAAAATGAAACTAATTTTTGGAATTTGCAGCAAGTAATTTATCAAATAATTGCGCATAGACATATCATGAACGATGACTTTGCAGAATATACAAAATGCAGAACGTGTGGCGTCGCCCTTCTTTATTGTGACTGCAACTGCCCATACTGCGGAAAAAGGGAAGGGTGCAATTGTGAGATGAGCCCAATTGCAACCACGCCTTGATTTGTTTTCATAATTTTGGTTCACGCATGACGAGGAATTAATTTTAAGCTAAAAACTGTGAAAAAACTCACTTTGAATCTGTAATAGGGATTTTGTCATCATTGCACATGTCAGTGAAAGCATACGATATCAAAGCAAAAAAGAAAGTGTCGATGGACAATCCAAAACCGTATCTAATGAAAAACGGATCATGGGCACTAAAGGGAACTAGCTCTGAGACAGGAATCAACCTGTTCAAAATTGTCGGAAGGCAAAAACCAACTGTCGGGCAGTCGAAATTTGAAACGTTTAGAAATTTCTTCACCAGCAGACAGTGTGAATGTGAAAAACAGTGCTAGGTTGATTTTTTTATCTAGCCTCAAATTTGGACACGGTTTGCCAGTAAAGCAAATACAGAGATGCACTTTCTCATCAATTAGAAAGCATTAATTTGATTATACTTGAAATCAAATCATGTCTTTAGATATTGCCTGGAAGAAGAACTTTTACGGCATATCATGGGCTTATGAGAAAGACAGATTGGTCGTGTCCATAGTTTTTGAGGACAAAAAAGAGGCAATGTCCATTGCCAGAGAGATTGAGGATTGGAGCGACAAATTTACCAGATTGACCATCATCGAGAAAGAAAATGACGAGTTTGCAATTTGTTGCTACCAGGATCCCCAAATTTCAAAAAACGACAGTCACCTAGGATTGTTTAGGACAGGTATGAGGCAGAGTGGCGGGTATGAGCAGGCAAAGCCGATGATTGTGGAGAAGTCACCGCTGCTACAAATTGCATACGCTGCAGATGTTATAGATATGAACACATATGAGCAGATTTCGCGACTGGTCCCAATGCGAAAATGCAGAATCATATCCGAGAAAGACTTGAAGAGACAGGAATACTATTACGAGAAAACTGCAAACTCTCAAAATTAAAAGGTGAGATTCAAAAATTCTAGGATTGAATCGTCACAGATATGGTCGGGTAACAGTCATTAATGAATTTCGATATAAGGCGTTACTACTCTTTCATACTGAGAATTATACTGAGAAATCGTTCATCGTCGTTAAATAGAAATCTCTCCAACCGTATAACATGCAAGATAATAGCGGTCAGCAGAATTGGGAAGAAGTAATCGGCCTTTCATGGTTAATTTCAGACGAATAAAATGTCAGGCAATCTTTGCAGTTTTGATTGGTGGTGCAGACTGGAAGAATCCGGCGACGAACTGCCTTAGAACCACCCAAGGCGTTTGCTTTTTAATCCAGTGTCCATAAAGCAGAATTTTTGTTTTGGAAAGAGTAATTACTTCACAATCTAGTAAAATTTCAAGCATTGTCGATGATTGAGCACACCAAAGAATGCAAATACAGAATGAGCAATGACATGCCACATTTCAACTGCACCTGCCAATGCCACAAAATCATCATGGCAGAATCATCAAAAATGCAATCAAGGACTTTTTGATTCAGGCTCAAAACTGTCTATTATCTCAGTTATGCTGGCAAGCAACGTCTTTTTAATTTCCGCTTGACTCATCCCAGATTTGTGCATTAGCTTCATCTGGTCCATTATTGAAAAATGAACCCTGCCTTGAAGGTAATCGACGATTCCAAATCCCGTCTTTGGAAATTCTGTCACAAACACGTCGGACTCTGAAGATTCATCTGTACCACTCATGGCATAGTTTCAAAAAAACCAGTTATAAAATTTCCAAATCACTCATCATGCCATATACAACGCTGTAAATTCTCAAATTTGTAATTCGTACAAGGCAAATGTGACAACAATGGTTGATCTAAAAAACTACATTCTCAGGGTACCGAAGAACAGTAGAAATTAACAAGGTTAAGAAAAACATTCCTAGGCTCCAAAACAACGATGATCAAATGAACGCGTTTAGATTAACAACCCAGATAATGAAATACTATGATTACATCCAAGATACAGAAAAACATCTTAGAACCACGGATTAACCATCGATTTAACTGCAAATATTCTTTAAACCAAACAAAAAGCATAACTCATGACAGAATTTGTCCACAAGCCGTATGACAAAATCTATGTCCGCGACATGATAAAGCTGAGTCTGGACGATCTTATCAGCATGATGTCCTCCCTGGAAGCGGCAAGTGTATACTGGATTGATGGCGTATTATTTGCAAGCTTTGCAATGACAGAATCCGAAGAACTGGCAAAAAAAGAGATGCAAAACAAGATGTTCCTAGACAAGATAATTTTTGCAGTGTATGAAAAATACACAAAGACGGTAAAATCGTCAACCAACTTGGAAATCGGAGTATTAAACATGCAAAAAAGCAAACTCTACCAAGACCTGATCGCATGGCTTAAAAGCCAACCAATATGGAATGAATAAAAAAATTTAAGATTGGTTCCATGAAGGATAGCCGCCTTCCAAAGTAATTGCGTCAAATCCCTCCTTCACTAGTTCGTCAGCTGCAATGTTTCCCCTGTAACCGGTTCCGCAATAGGTGCAGATTTTCTTACCCCTAATGCCTTCAATCTGTTTTTTCTTTGCATTTCTAATACTCAACCCCAAAGGCATGTGAACAGAGTCTACAATTTTTCCACCGTCTAACTCGTCTGACTCTCGGACATCAATGATTACAAAATCATTTTTTTGCGACATTAGTTCTTTTGCAGTAATTGTATCTGCCATGACTGATATTATACGCAGTCTAATTTATTTCTGTGTAATCTAATTTACAATAGACGTATGATCAATTCTAGCCATCATGCATTCCAAATGAATTTGTTCTTCAGTGACATACCCGCACTCATGACAGTAAAATTGGTTTTCTTTGTTGCAAACGTCACACTTTTTGTTTACCTCCAGTCCGTTACCGCATTGTCTGCATGATTCTTCTTTCATGGACTAGAATACACGTTGCCAAATTTAAACACTGTGAAAATTAGAGACACCTAACGAACCATCTTTCGTATAAAGTTCTAGCATTAATAATTTAGAATATGCAAGAAAAAATACGCATGAAAACAAAACAAACAGTAAACTTCCCAAAATTGGGATTTGCTAAAACTAATCAAGAAGATGAAGAATGAATTTTAAATTTCTCTTCACTGTCAATAATATTCTCCAGGATTATGAAATTAAATAGTGATCTTGTGTTAGTCTTGACGGGGACGTAGGTTAGCTTGGTATACTGCCAGCCTCGGGTGCTGGAGATCATGGGTTCAAATCCCATCGTCCCCAGATAATCATATCATATTACAAATTGGTTCTATAGGAGGTTATACCACATGGTAGTCGATAGAAAAATCAAAGTGACAAACACCACTAATTATCTTCCTCTAACGGATAAGATAACACAAGTCAGTCTTTGTTCCATTATCAAATAATGAGCAAACCAGGCATTGTCTTGACACGGATAATTTTGACGCAATGTTTAATTCGATGAAATAGGATAAATGGAAATGGAAAAGTTATCCTTTGGAAATAAAAAAATGGGATTGTTTTTAGTTGCAGCAATGTCAATATCTCTATTTTCTGCAACTGTGTCAGGAGACGAACAAAATAATTCACCTAAAATTATTGACGATAATCCTCCCGATCTTTTCGTTCCCAAAGATATCTACGTATTGGCCAAAAATCCCGTCAAGGTTGATTTCATAGTAAAAGCAACGGATAATGTCGATGAAAAAGTTAACGTTCAATGCGATAAAATCTCAAAAAGTATTTTCAAACTAGGGAAGACCACTGTCAGATGTGAAGCAGAAGATTCCACAGGCAATAAAAGCAGGGCATCATTTATTGTCAATGTCGGATACGACATTGTTCAAATACCCTCATGGGTAAAACACCCCACCAGACTATGGGTTGAAAATTCAATAGATGATAAAACATATGCAAAAACAATGAGCTTTTTAATCAAAGAGCGAGTAGTCCAGATTCCTTTTTCAAAAAGTCCAAATAATTCCGAGTCAGAAATTCCAGTATGGATTAAGACCAACGCCAAATCATGGGTAGATAATAAAATATCTGACGACGAATACTCGATAATACTGCAATGGCTAATTAATCGAAACATCATTCAGTTTTAAAATAGACGGTGCTTCAAGATCAAAAAACAGAACCAGGAACATCATTTCGGATAGCACCACAGTGGAAAAAAAGGCACAACAGTCAGATGCCAACTAGCATATTTTTGCCATTTAGTTTCAACCAATTCCAGATCAAGTAAAATTAATTTTTGAGAACCAAATTTTCAAGGGATAGTCCATAGTAGGAATTATCCCCAGCATTTATTTTCCCAAGCAATTCTTTTTTCAGCATCCGAATTTCTTTTTCAGTCATAATGATATGATGTAAAATAACGTGTGAGATAATCCTCTCTTTTCAATTATTGCAAAGCAATAGCTCGTAGCGAATCAATTTTTTGGCAAATCAGGTGGGAATAACTAAAATCGCGATAAAACGCAAGTATCAACCATGAAAATCAAGACGGGGCTAATATGCAATGATTTGAAATTTACCACATGTCTAAAGAATCAGAAAAGGAATTAAAAAAACCGGATCAGGAAGTGGGAAAGGAAGAATCACACAGGCTAGAACTGAAAGAGGGACACATGCAAGATGAAAAATATGACGAACCAGAAGAGTAGATACCAAATTTATCAATAAGCTTAAGTTCGCATAAAATTTAAAAAAATATTGAGTCTTGATCCAAACTACAAAGCCACATTTGTAATCCTAAACGACATAGAATCACACGGACTAGTCCAATTCAACAAGGAATACCACGATGGGGAATTTTTTAAAAATTTCATGCAATTCAAAAGGGCGTTTTCACATTCAATCAGCGAGATAGTTAGCAAAATGGATTCGTTTCAAACAAGGCAAGAAGAAACGGTAATCTTTGCAATTTATTCTGAATTGTCATTCATAAATTCTCATTTAGACGTGATTGAAAAATTTCTAAAAACCGTCATCAGCCCCTCAAAAATCAAAGATGGGTTTGATGAAAACACCACACTGGAAGAAATGCTGAAAAGAATTTGCAACAAAATGCAATATCCAGAAAAATTGAAAAATTCAATTAGAGGGTTGTTTCTAGTGGATTTCAGACATGCAATCGCACATCAGCGATTCTTAATTCAAAAAAACGGTCATGTTGTAATTTATCCAAATGATGAAGGCAAAAAACAGATTCTAAACATCAAGGATTTGGCAGATGGAGTCTTGCAAGTCACGGAAATACTCGACGCGATGGTGGATTGGTCAAATGGAACTGTAAGAAAACAAGATAAGAAATCAAGTGTGCTAGACGAGGTAGTTGGTGATTTGACAAAGCAGGTTAAGGAATTGGATAAGAGATTAGACAGACTGGCATAAGCAATCTATTGTAATCTGTTCAGATAGTACTTCTCAACTCGTTCCGCCATTGGCCCCACATAGTCATCACACGTTTTGATAAATTCCTGCCGAGTGTTTTTCTCGCTGCTGACTAGAATGACCACCTGGTTGATTTTCTGACCGGTTGCCTCCTCAAACATTTGAGCATAGCAGGTAGTTTGCAGATAATACTCATACATGTAATCGTCAATCTGAGGTTTTCGTTTGGTCTTGTAGTCAATTATTGACAATTCTCCGTTATACTCTGCAATCAAGTCACTGGTTCCTGCAACCTGCAGTCTGTCTGAATACATCCTCTGCTCAATACACGTAACATCCGAAATATTGTCAAGGAAAGGTTTCAAATTATTAAAATGCGCTATGGGCAGCAAATCAAATTCCTCCAGAGCCAAACTATGTGTCAGGTAATCCTCTATGATTTTGTGGGATTGCGTCCCGATGTCTTGCGCTTGCTTTGTTATGTATTCGTGAGCCGGTTCGTTTTCCTTCCATATTTGTAATCCATTTTTCTTGTGTTCTGGTGCGGTTGCAGAAAGTATTGTGCTGATTGAGGGATAAATTTTGTCAAATTTGGTCTGATACCAATGCCCATCATCCCTATCCAAGAGCACTGGCTCCCTGGCCTTCAACACAGGTGCGAAATTTGCCACAGGAAAATTCAGATTAAGTAGTTATTGAATATTTGGACGTTACATCATTTTTTTAAATTTGTCAAACTCTGATCTTGTTTTTACAAACTGATCAGTTACAATTTTTCTTAATGAGAATAGATTATCCATGGAATCATTAACGATGTGTATCGATTCATCAAAGATCACGGCATCAATGAATTCCTCATCAGGATATACAGTGTATTCAAAGAATTCAGAATCGGTTTGAATCTTCAGTTTGAATCCCATTAGCAATCCAAGATCATCATGCTTGTTCAAAAACCCCAACAGGCTGGCCCTCAAGGAGGAATCATTTGGCAGGGAGGCATACCTGGAATCATTTTGATTGTCAATGATGCATGCCACAGGATTTCCCTTTACGTGTAAAACCTTGGAATTGTGGGTCAGTACAAATTCGTCAGAATTTGGCATTTTGTCTAAAGGCATGATCAGAGTGTAGATAATTTCATTAAATAAGTTGGGCCAGCGTTTGCAGTTTAGGATCTAATCTTTAGATTCATCATACTTTTCATCAGATTCATAATTTTCTTTAAGATCAAGCTCATGTTGTTCTTCCCTCATCTCCTCTTGTTCAGATGCAATGTTTTCAGATTTTTTTGCATTACTTTCAGATTTTTTTGCATTACTATTAGGTTCGTTTGCCTTGTCTCTAACCTTTTTCATGACACAGAATTTGCTCAGTGTTTTTTTCCATTCCATAACCAACATATGCAAAACTAGGTTTTAAGTATGTTTAAAAACAGGTTTTGGAATTGGTCAATTTTTGAGTCAGAAATTCAAAATTAATGTAAAGTTTTTGATTCTCATCGGTTCATTAATGGTAATTTAATCTAAAATTTTATTCATGAAATTTTGTTCCAACTGTGACTCTAGGCTTGTACAAAGCTACGAGGATGTTGGAGGGCCATGGGTTTGCCCAAAGTGTAATCCTGAAAAAATCCTGGTAAAAATGCCAAGTTACGGTGTAAACTATTCTGGAAAAACAAAACAGTGCTCCAAAGGTTGCGGTGCAGAGATTTACTGGGACGAGGGATTCAAATCAGACAGTGGAAAGTTCATCCCCATGGATTCAAGGACAGATGAGCCCCACAGATGTGAAGGTCCAACCGAATCAGGAACGCCATATTATCCAGACGAAATTAAAAAATACGCAAAACCAAAACCAAAGGAACAGGAGAATAAAATTCCGTTACCTCAAAGCATGCTGTATGATATTTCCAAAATTCCAAGATCATTAATTGACAACGACCCAATAATTCGAGAAATTGTTCAGGGGCACAAGGAGGAGGCACTTGCACTGATTCATTATGAAAGACTAATCGCGCCAGAATCTGAAAAAATTCCAATTGGAACTCTAAAGGATGTACTGTCGGAAAACATCATCAAAGGTTTAGAAAAATATGGGTTTACCGGACTGCTGCCATTTCAAGAGGAATCAGTCAGAGCTATCCTAAAGGGGGATAACTCCATCATCTCGGCCCCCACAGGTTCTGGAAAAACAGAGGCATTTGTAATTCCGATCCTACAGAAAATTTCAGAGAACCCATATCCCGGAGTTTTCACATTACTCGTGTATCCGCTTAATGCCCTAATTGATGACCAGGTATCAAAAATCTCAGATCTGATTCAAAAGTGCAAACTAGCCGACAAAATGACAGTCTATTCCATCCATGGAGGCCAGAGCACGGATTACAAGGACATGATAATCTCCGACGCAAGTCAGAAATCATTAATCATTGCAACAAATTTTGATTTTATCAACTATCACCTGATCTTGCAAGACAAAAAATGGAATGAGTTATTCAAAAATGCAAAAATCATAGTGATGGATGAAGCACATTCCTATACCAGTTTTCACGGCTCTAACGTGTACCAAGTTCTTAAAAGAATGAAAAGATACATGGGCAAAGTTCAGTTTGTGGGATCGTCTGCCACCCTGGATAATTCAAAAGAATTTTTTTCAGACATGTTTGATTTGCCTGAGGATTCATTCACATACATCAAAAGCAAATTCAGACGAAAGCAGAACATGCACATGTTTTTCATAATGCCTAGAAAATTCAAACAGAGAACCACGATGGAGATGCTCTCATCAATATGTTACAAAAACAAATCAACACAACTGGTTTTCAGCAATTCCCACAACGATGCAGAGTTTCTTGCGTCAAATGTTGAAGAGGCAAACAGCGGAATCAGAATCCAGATTCACAGGGGCGGCCTAGATCAAAAGGACAGGAAACTTTACGAATCTCAAATGAAATCAGGGGAACTAGACGTTCTATCATGCACACCGACATTGGAGCTTGGAATAGACATCGGGCATGTCGATGTAGTGATTTCTGCATTTAAAAACGAGCTTGATTCATTCATCCAAAGGATAGGCAGAGCCGGAAGAATGGGTCAGAAATCCTATGCCATCTGTGTTTTTGATCCAGACGATGCAGCATGTCATTACTTTGCACGCCACATGGAGGAATACCTCTCACAAGACCACATAATTTCGATCAACAAGGAAAATCCAATGATATCAGAGAAACATGAGGAGTCAGTAGAGATCGAAGAACAGTCTGCAGATGAATCGGATAAATCCCAATTCTTTGATTTTGCAAACAGCGTCAACTTGCGAGGAGCGTCAGGGGAAATCGAGATATACTACAATTCAAGAAAAATTGGAACACGCGGAGTTCCTGTAGGGTACTACCAGTTGCATCAAAAGGCAATCTATCACTTTAACAAGCAAAACTATGAGGTAAATTCGCTGATAAAATCGCAGAATGGAGCAAGGGCATATCTGATAAGATCAAACGAGAAAGGGAAAAGAACGATGCCGATTGTAAAAACGTCAATCGTTCAGACATCGGAAGGCAAGGCAATTCACAGAGACATCGAGGTAAAATCCAAAAAAATATCATTGCGTTATGGAATAATCTCACTTGACCGAACCATTACAGGCTACATGAAGGGGAATTACAATGAATCATCAGACAAATTCACAACGCATAGCGGAGGCAGCATGCCAGGCTGGAGGAATTTCCACTGGAAATCAAAGCATTCCGCAGTAAGCATAACACTCCCACAAGAATTCATATCGAAGGCAATTTCAGATTCGAAGAGCCCGATAGTCAGCGACCCGAAAGTCCACACCATATCACATGTGTTGCTCAACGCAGGCAAGATTCTGACGAAGGCCGAGTCAAGCGACATTGACGTGTATTATGAAAAAGGAGTAATCTATATTTTTGATAATTCCTCAGACGGGTTTAACGGGTGCAGTAAGATCATATATGATGAGTTTGAAAAAGTCCTCAACACGGGATTTGCACTAGTGCATGATTGCGATTGCCCAACTGATGAAAAACAAAAAGAAGAAGAGAAGGATTGGGGAGGATGTCCAAAATGCACGTTTTCGACAAATTATTGCCAGACAAAAAACAAGGAGCTATCCAAAGACAGTGCAAAAGAATTTTTTTCTGTTTTCAAATCATCTTCATAAAAAAGATTCGTCAGATCAGTGAAGATGTTTTTGAAAAATTCACTTTGGACACAGTGTCTTTCATGAGTTGAAGTTTTGCCAATCTGTTCAACTCAGTATCAATCAACACGTCAAGGGCATCGACAAATCCAACCGCCAAAAACTTTGCAGGCTGGAGTCACGCTTAATGGTCCTTAGGTGAATTCATGTAGTCTTTAGCACATTTCACAACATTACAAAAGTAATCAATTATAAAAAATACCAGCTAATTACCAAGAATGAATATCGAATTCAAGGATTATTCGATTGTAATGAATAATGAACGTCGCAAAATAGAACAATGCCGTTAGGTAGTGTTTTAGCAGTTATGCTGTGACCGTCCTGTAGGCCTTTCCCACAAACATAGCACTCCACCTTACTAACTGATGTTAAAACAGTTTGAGATTTTAAAATCTGCATATCGTGTATGATTGTTTGATTTCCACCGTGCATGATGAGAGTTGTACGATCAACTAGACTATAAAGGTACCGTACTATACCGTAATAATTCCATGCCTAAAAAATGAGCAGGATTAGACAAGAATGAGCATTGTTGAATTTACTCATCAATTTAAATAATAAACCACCTGAATTTTGTCTATGGGTGGACACCTTTGGAAATGCGCAAGCAAAAGTAATACCACTAGATTTATCTGAAAATCAATTTCAAATTTACAATAAGATTTCAAGGAACTATTCGCATTCGTTTCTATTTGAATCGCTCACAGGTCCCGAAGTTCTAGCTGAGACATCCGTCATGGGCTTTGATCCTAAAATAATTCTCAAGGGGTATTCAGACAAAGTTGAAATCATCCAAAACGAGAAAACTGTTACAATACAAACGTCAGACCCGTTCTCTGAGCTGAAAAAACTGCTAGGGAAATCAAATGATCAAAGTTACAGATATCTCGGAGGGGCAGTTGGCATCGTAAACTATGATGCAATCAGGTTGGTCGAAGACATAGAGGATTCCCACAATTCCCCACAGCCGCTGATTGAATTCGGGATATATGATGACGGGATATTATACGATAAAATACACGAAAAGTTATTCTACTTTTATCACGGTGAGAACAGATTTGATAAATTTGTAATGGGTGATGATACGTTTGGAGAATTTCACGCAAGTGACGTCATACCAAACATGGACGAATTAAAATACTCAGAAATTGTAAACAAGGCAAAAAAATACATCCATGACGGGGATGTTTTCCAAGTAGTGTTGTCTAGAAAATTTGCATTTGACACAAACGGGGACAACCTAACACTGTACAAAACACTGAGAAATCTAAATCCGTCGCCATACATGTATCACCTAAAGCAAGGCAGCAAAACAATCATTGGTGCATCACCTGAAATGCTAGTTAGAATTACCAATGACAAAGTAGAGACATTCCCAATTGCAGGAACTAGAAAAATTACAGACGATGAAGAGAAAAACAGAGAATTGTCCGAGGAATTAATTCATGATGAAAAAGAATTGGCAGAGCACACAATGCTTGTAGATTTAGGCAGAAATGATATCGGGAAGGTTTGCAAATACGGTTCAGTCCATCCAGAATCACTGATGGAGATAAAGCGATTCAGTCATGTCCAGCACATCGTAAGTCACGTTGTAGGCAATTTGGCGCCTGAAAACGACATGTTTGATGCATTTCAGGCAGTTTTTCCCGCAGGGACAGTGTCAGGGGCACCAAAAGTTAGAGCAATGGAGATCATCGATGAACTGGAAACTGAGGCAAGAGGGCCGTACGCCGGAGCAGTAGGATATTTCTCATACAACGGGTGTTGCGACTTTGCAATTGCAATCAGAAGCATATTCATTGAAAATGACAAAGGCTTTGTCCAGTCAGGTGCAGGCATAGTGTCAGACTCTGTTGCAGTAAATGAATTCAAAGAGACGGAACACAAAGCTGGTGCCATGCTTCAAGCATTAAAGGAGGCATCAGATTGAAATTCCTGATAATTGACAACTACGATTCGTTTGTGTACAATATTGCACAATACCTAGGAGAACTAGGAGTAGAGTGTGACGTGATTAGAAATGACAAAATTACATTGCAGCAAATTAGAGAGAAAAATTACGACGCCATAATAATTTCGCCGGGTCCAGGAACTCCAGAGGATAGAAAATACTTTGGAGTGTGCTCAGAAGTCATAAAGGACATTGGACCTCACACGCCAATTCTAGGGGTATGCCTAGGGCATCAGGGAATCATTCAAGCATTTGGAGGCAAAGTTACCAATGCAGGTTGTGTAAGACACGGAAAGACAAGCCCCGTGAATCACAGTAATTCAAAACTATTCACAGATGTAAAAAATCCGTTCAGAGCAACGAGATATCACAGCTTGGTCGGAGACAAAACCGTAATCCCTGACGTGTTGCAAGTTACTGCAACTGCGTCAGATGATGGGGAAATCATGGCAATCGAACACAAGGAATATCTCATTCAGGGAGTTCAGTTCCATCCAGAATCAATAATGACAGAAGACGGGAAAAAAATTCTCAGTAATTTCATCAGGCAAGTAAAGGACAGAAAAAAATGATTTCAAATTTCATCACCAAATTACAAGAAAAAACAGATCTTACATATGATGAGATGAATCAGATCATGACAGATATCCTGTCAGGTAAAACAAACGACACGCAAAATGCAGATTTTCTATCACATCTTGCAGAGAAAGGGGAGACGGACGATGAATTGCTTGGAATGCTTGACAAGATGCAGGAATTTTCACTCAAAGTTGAGGCTAAAAATCAAGGAACAGTCATAGATATGTGCGGTACAGGGGGGGACAAACTCCAGACATTCAACATCTCCACCACAGCGTCATTTGTGGTGGCAGCGGCTGGTGGAATCGTTGCAAAACACGGAAACCGCTCAAGTTCAGGGGTTTCAGGAAGTGCAGATATTTTTGAATATTTCGGATATGATTTAAATTCAGAGCCAAACAAAATCGCAGATATTTTACAAAAACACAACATTTGTTTTATGTTTGCACAAAAGTTTCATCCTGCAATGAGACATGTGTCAGCGGCTAGAAAACAGTTAGGAAAAAGAACTGCGTTTAACCTGTTAGGACCGATATCAAATCCAGCTGGAGTGAAAAACCAGCTAGTTGGGGTTTTCTCTACAGAGTATCTGGACAGATTGCCATCAATTCTCAAAAGAAGGGGGGCAGAAAACATCATGACTGTTCGCTCGGATGACGGTATGGATGAGTTCTCCACCAGTGCAATGAATCGCGTATGTGTGTTAAAAAATGACAAAGTGTTAATGAATGCAATCGACCCCGAAATAGTAGGCTTGCATAAATCATCTTTAAAAGATATTCAAATCAAAACCAAAGAAGATGCAGTAACATCGTTTGTAAGAGTGTTAAACGACACAGCAAATAGGGCAATGATTGAAACTACTGCGCTAAATGCAGCTGGCGGGTTAATAGTTGCAAACATTTCTAAAAACTTTGAAGAGGCTGTAGAATTGGCATTAGATACAATAAAAAGCGGAAAAGCATTTTCAACGTTAGAGAAATTTGTACGGGATACAGGGGACATATCAAAATTAAAGGAGATCAGCGATGGCTGAAAATATTTTACGAAAACTTGTGAATAATTCACAGATGGCAATAGATGACGGGGTTTACGAAGTCGAAGCTGTTTTGAAAAAATCAACCAAAGATTTCATCCAGATAATAAACACAAACCCACATGCCACACTGCTAACTGAGATAAAATTTGCATCGCCATCTCTAGGTAAAATCAAGACGCTGACGGATCCTGTAAGCATAGCAAAGCAAATGATTGCGGGGGGATCAAAAGCGCTGTCAGTTTTGACTCAGCCACACCTGTTTCAGGGCTCACCAGAATATTTCATGAAGGTAAGGGAGGCGGTGGATGTGCCAATGCTCATGAAAGACATCATGATCGATAAAATTCAAATCGACGCTGCAAAAAAGATGGGGGCAGATTACATGCTAGTCATACAGTCATTGTTTGATCAAAAGTTCCTCCCAGACATTAACGAATTCATAGATTACGGTCACAAGCAAGGATTGCAGATTTTGTTGGAAGTGCATACAAAACAAGAGCTCCAAAATGCGTTGAACACGGATGCGGATTTAATTGGAATCAACAACAGGAATCTAGACACGTTGGAGATTGATCTTAAAACTACGGAGAATATCCTTACTGGAGTAGAGAAATCAAGACCGATACTATCCGAGAGCGGAATTAATACACCGGAGGATATCCAGTATCTAAAAAAGTGCGGCGCAGACGCGTTTTTGATAGGTTCAAGTATAATGAAAAGTGCCAACATTGAAGAGCAAGTAAAAAAATTGGTGAATGCGTATTGAAATATCCTAAAAACGGCAGATTCGGAGAGTTTGGCGGAAAGTACATTCCAGAAACTTTAGTTCCGGCAATTGAAGAATTAGAAGAAAACTATCTCAAATTTAAAAACGATAAAGAATTCAAAAAGGAATTGGACTACTATCTCAAAGTCTATGCCGGAAGACCCACACCGCTATACTATGCAAAAAATTTATCAGAAAAATTGGGCGGGGGCAAAATCTATCTCAAGCGAGAAGATCTGCTTCATGGGGGGGCTCACAAAATAAACAACACACTAGGCCAAGCATTGCTTGCAAAAAAAATGAACAAGAAAAGGATCATCGCAGAAACAGGGGCAGGGCAACACGGAGTTGCAACCGCAATGGCATGCGCAGCATTAGGAATGAAGGCAGAAGTCTACATGGGGTACAGAGATACGATAAGACAAAAACAAAACGTACTTCGAATGAACATGCTTGGGTGCAAAGTTCATCCAGTCAAATCAGGCTCTAAAACACTCAAGGACGCAATTAATGAGGCAATTCGTGACTGGATTACAAACGTGGAGAACACATACTATTTGCTAGGATCTGCAGTAGGTCCACACCCATACCCTGTGATGGTGAGAGACTTTCAAAGTGTGATTGGGAATGAGATCAAATCACAGATGAAGAAGATCAACAACAAATATCCCGATACTGTAATTGCGTGTGTTGGTGGGGGTTCTAATGCAATTGGAACATTCTATCCTCTAGTAGATTCGAATTCAGAAATTATCGGCGTGGAAGCTGCAGGACACGGATTAAAATCAAAAATGCATTCAGCGACATTGTCAGCTGGAAGTAAAGGAGTGCTGCATGGAATGATGACGTATCTGCTACAAGACAGCGAAGGTCAAGTTACAGAGACACATAGCATTTCAGCAGGGTTGGATTATCCCGGAGTCGGCCCTGAGCATTCGTATTACAAAGACACTAAACGCATAAAATATCATTCAGCGACAGACGCAGAAGTAATCGACGCATTTCTACTATTAACCAGAACGGAAGGAATCATCCCAGCTTTGGAATCATCCCATGCAATTGCAGAGGCAATCAAGGTTGCAAGAAAGAGTAAGAAATCAGAGTCAATCGTAGTTACTCTTTCTGGAAGAGGGGATAAAGACATAGAAGAGGTACAAAATTATCTGAGAGAACATGGCAAGAATTAAAGAAAAATTTGCAGATCTGGAAGCTAAAAACCAAAAGGCATTGATATCTTACATCATGTCTGGATTTCCAAATGAGAAAGCGACCATGTCCACAGTAAGAGGGCTAGTGAAAGGCGGGGTGGACATCATCGAGCTAGGATTTCCATTCTCAGACCCGCTTGCCGATGGGCCTGTAATTCAAAATGCAAGCACAGTTTCACTAGAAAGGGGAACAAACATTGCAAAGTTTTTCAGCCTTGTAAAAAAAATTAGAAAAGAAACAGACATCCCATTGATCCTAATGACCTATACCAACATCCTGTATCACAAAGGGTATGGAAAATTCATTTCGGAGGCTAAAAAGGCAGGAATTGACGGATTTATCCTTCCAGACATGTCAATAGAGGAATCAAAAGAATACCTGCAGGCTGCAAAAAACAAAGCAGATACGATATTTCTAATCTCACCAAATACAAGTAAAACAAGAATTCAAAAAATATCCAAAGCATCGTCAGGATTCTTGTATCTTGTTGCAGTGTTTGGCACCACAGGAGTAAAGGCCGGAATTAAAAAATACACACTTGATGCAATAAAGCAAGCTAAAAAACAAACCAATGGGAAAATTCCAATAGGAGTAGGATTCGGGGTTTCAACGCCAGATGATGTGAGAAAGTACATCAAAGCGGGGGCAGATGCAGTAATTGTCGGAAGCGCATATTTGAAATTAATTGAGAAAACACCTCAAGACCAACTTGAATCCAAGATTGCATCATTTACAAAAAGTCTCAAAAAACAAACACTTCTCTAAAAACAATACGTCAAAGTTGGCGGTCAAACAGACAAAAGTTAATTGAGGTGAACCCAATTTTTGTCATGGCCGCCAAACTAGAAGTTCTCAAATTATAATACACGGAGAGAAATAAAACAAAGACGGTTTCAATACCTAAAATGTATTTGAAAATCTGGCAAATTATTCACAGTTGTAAAGATCGGTGCTATTTGAAAATTAAAAATTTAGAGCGAGCCAAAAACAACGTGGACACAAGACCCACACTCAAAATACTTAGTGCCAAAAATCCAAACTCTGGAATAACTTTTGTTCCCATAATTTTAATTTCTGCAGAATCTGCAGTGATAGGAATTACCAGTATCGTGCTTAGATCAGAGGTCATTTGTGATTCAAAATCAGTCATCACACCATCAACCAAAACGGCGTTTGGATTTTCAATTAGATTTTTAGGCAGTGTCAAAGTGATTTGTTCATTTTCAGAATGACCAGAAATTTTAAACGTCAAGCTTTTATCGTCAGGGCTGACATGCACGACTTTTTGCAAGGTTGTATCGAGAATGTATTTGACTCTAAAGCCCAAGCCGTCATCACTGTATCCAGAACCCACATTGTCAATGGATTTAACATTGCCAGGGTTCTTGACTACGTGAACCACTCCATTCATCCAAGGATGAATGCTACAGAAATAGTAAAAGTTGCCCAATTCATCAAATCGGAGTTTGTATGAATCACCGGCATTGATGAAACTACTATCAAAGAGCCCATCAATTTCCCCGGACTTGGTCACCGAAGTGATGGTGTGAAATGCAGTATCGGCATTTTCCCACATTATAGAGTCGCCAGGGAATACCGTTATTTCGCCAGTAGTGACTCCGGTGGATTTTTCAGACCAGAAAAAAGGGGCGCCAGGATCTGATGCCCCAGAAGGCATGATAATTTCAAACGTAGATTCAGCAAAAGCCAACCCCGAAGAGCCTGCTGTGAATAAAACAAGTAGTATAAAACAAAAAGATGCACTCGCATGTCACAACAAACTAAAAACCAGTATTTCAACTATTCACGATCGACAAAACATACAAAAACCAGATACTCTTTTGTGTAATGTGCAGACGAAGTTTATTTTTGTCACAGGCGGTGTGATGTCTGGCCTTGGAAAAGGCGTAACTACGTCCTCGATTGCAAAATTATTACAACTGGCGGATCAAAAAGTGTCATGTGTCAAGATAGACCCATATCTTAACTACGATGCAGGGACGATGAATCCAACTGCACATGGAGAAGTCTTTGTCACAGATGACGGAGGAGAATGCGACATGGACATTGGAAACTATGAGAGATTTCTAAATCAAAATATTCCTAAAAGCCACAACATAACGACGGCACAAGTTTATTCTTCAGTTATCGAGGCTGAAAGAAAGGGAGAGTACCTCGGAGCATGTGTTCAAATCATCCCTCATGTGACTGACGAGATTAAAAATAGAATAACAAAGATAGCAGAGGATGAAAAACTAGATTTTCTGATTGTGGAATGTGGAGGAACGGTAGGGGATATCGAGTCGTTGCCATTCTTAGAGGCACTGAGACAGATGAGAGTCGAGGAAGGGCCAGAGAACGTAATTTTCGTTCATGTAACACTGGCACCGTCACTGGATGTCGTAGGGGAGCAAAAAACGAAACCGACACAGCACAGCGTTCAGGAATTAAGAAGAATAGGAATTCAGCCGGACTTTTTGGCAGTCAGGTGCACTTTACCTTTGGAAGAAAAAACAAAAAAGAAGATTGCAATGTTTACAAACGTCACAACGAAAGACGTTCTTTCTTGTCATGATGCAAAATCAATTTTTGAAGTACCTCAGATGCTATACGAGCAAGGGATCATGGATTCCATATTCACAAAGTTTGCCAAAGTGGGAATGGTAAACGCATCTGCAAACTGGGACAAGTGGAATAAAATCACTCAGAACATGGTAAACCATGAAAAGAACAAAGTCAAGATTGCAATGGTCGGAAAATATGTCACCCTAACTGATAGCTATGTGAGCGTAAATCATGCGCTAAAACATGCAAGTGCGGAAATTGGAAAATCAGTCGACATAGACTGGATTGATTCAGAATCAATTACGGACTACAGCATTCTTTCAAACTATGACGGGATTTTAGTACCAGGAGGATTCGGAACTAGAGGATCAGAGGGTATTATCCAAACTGCAAATTATGCACGAGAGAAAAATATACCGTATCTAGGGATATGTTTTGGATTCCAGTTAGCCGCAATTGCGTTTGGAAGAAACGTGTTAAAATTAGAAGATGCAAATTCTACAGAAATCAAAGAGGATGCAAAGAGCCCGATTGTAGATTTACTTCCAGAGCAAAAAGGCGTTTCAGACATGGGAGGCTCGCTCAGGTTAGGTGCAAACGATGTCATCATTAAAGAAAACACGATTGCCAAGAAAATTTACAACTCCCCCACCATCAGTAAACGCCACAGACATAGGTATGAGATCAATCAAAAATACATACCACAGTTTGAAAAGAACGGACTTATTTTTTCAGCAGACAGTGACGGGGGTAAAAGAATGGAGATGTTGGAGATTCCATCACATAAATTTTACCTGGGAGTCCAATTCCATCCAGAATTCAACAGCAGGCCCGGGTTTCCAGAGGAATCATTTTCTGCATTCATCAAAGCGGCAGCGGAATAGCGTGTAATTACATCCTGAGAAAAGTTCAGGGTTCCAAAGACGGAAAGTTCCAAGACAGTATGAATACAGACATTCAGAAATAGATTTAAGAAAATGGCCCAATGCAAGGAATATAGTATTGAATATTATGCAGGATTCAGCGGGTTTTGCACGGAGAATTATATTAAAACAAAAGAACGGTTAACAAGCCGCCGAAAATGAATCATCACATATCAGCAGTTTATCCAAAAAGAAATCCTGAGAATCATTCAATTTTAGATATCTCATAAATTTTCTGTCTTGCATCGCGAATAGATATTTTCTTTTTGACATAGCCTTTCTTGAGCAAGTGGCTCAGTGCCAGTCTAACGGTCCTGTCAGGAAGTAGTGTCTTATTGGAAAGGTCTTTTTGGGTCAAAGCGCCCTCGTACTCCAAAGTTTTCAAAAGAAGTTTCGAGCTTGGCGGCATGCTAAGAAGTTCTTCGGCAAGATGAACTTTTTTTGCCAAAGCAGAGATAGCAGTTCTATCTTTTTTTAATCGAATGATTTGCGCCGGAGGAAAAAATTGAGAGCATTCCACAGTTTTGTTTACTTTGTATCTGTCCAATCCATCAAGGATTGCCTCACAGTGCACTCGGGCAGAGATGTCATCAATCTCAATAGAGCTGTTGTTTGAAACAATTATTGGCCTACGAGTGACATCAAGTGAATTGACAGAAATAATTTCAAACACTGCAGAATCTTGAAACAGCACGGGTCCACCAGCGGACATCGAGTATGCAGAAGAGCCAATTGGAGTAGATACGATAATTCCGTCACTGTTGTCATGCCAAACCTCATCACCGTTTACTCGCAAGGAATGTTCCATCAACATTGCACTCTTTGATGAAAATACTGCAACATCATTTAGCACTGGGTACACGTTTTTTCCGTCAATTTTTACACCGAGTCTGGGAACTTGTTCTACAGTGTATTTCTGTTTTTTTAAGAGATTAACGTATGTTGAAAATTCTCGAAGATCAATCTGAGCTAAAAACCCACTGGATTCACCTTCGCTGATTCCCAATACAGGTAAAGTGGAATCAAAAGTTCGATGAAAGTAGTTGCGAACTCCCTTATCCCCGCCAAGGACAATGATGCAGTCGGCTTGCCTGTTCTTTGATTTTGTAATTGGAAATGAACTGATCCCAGAGTCATCCAGAATTTTTTTGACTGTCTTTGTGGCAGAATCTGTACTGCCAGAACCGTAAATTCCTATTTGCATCGATGTACCAGTTAATTTGGTTCAATAAAAGAATTCCAGTGGAACTATCAAGTTCATTACCGTCTAATTTGGTAATGTTTTTCATTTCAACACTACTAAACTCATAGAGTAGTTAAGTTTCATGACCTTGAATCTCATTACCCTGCTTGGAGTGGAAATAACTTTCCCATTATTTGAGTGAAAATGAGTTAAAGGGTTTAGAGATTAAGAAGAATTTAAGATTGAAACCATGGTCATAAAATGAGCCTTTGGTCTTTTGCTCTTTAATTATTCTGAAATGAATTAGTCTTCAATGGCGTTACAACTAATCAAAGATGAATTGTTCTATGTAGAATATGCCAAAGGAGAGAAGATAGTTCAAGAGAAATTTTGTGATTCTCTAGGGCATGAGAGGGCGGACCATGACGTACAAGGAGAAAAGTATTCGATTCAAAAAGGAATTTGTCTAAGATGTGGAGAAGGAACTAGATTTTGGAAATCTCCAGAAAAAGAATCCAAAGCCTTCAAAAGAGAAATGGAGACTTTGAAATGATGCCCTATGATGAAATCGCTTATCAGAAAATAGATGAAGAGGAAGAGGAAGGAGAGAAGAATCTAGAGGAAGAGGAAGGAGTAAGTGTAGGAAAAGATATTGTTTCAACTGTAATAGAAAATTCTAATCAAAACGGAGATTAATTTTGTTAGAAACTGAATTCATTCCATCATTCAGTCAATCAACCCCTACAAGATTGTCTTCAAAACCTTGGCTAACTTCTGAAGAGCCTCAAGTTCTATTATTTCAAGGAATGAGAGGAAGTGGAAAAGGAGTTTCAGTAGATCATACTGCCGAATACCTATTCAATCAAGGTCTAACCATTTTGCATATTTGGGGAGCTAGGAGTTTAGAAAATCTTTTTTGGGCTGTCAATATGAATTGCAGAGAAAAATATGAAAAAGTACTAGAAAAACCAAAGTTCATCATAAAGCAATTTTTTGGAAAAGGAGGAACTTTAGAGGAAAGATGTTTTGCCGAAATTACTCCATTTGTAGATGTAGAGGATTACAAAAAAGAATTAGAAAAATCAATAGAAATGAAATTCATACAAAAAGAAAATGACGGTAAATTTTCAATAACTGATACAGGGATAGATTTGCATAATGGAGATTTACTTCATTGTAAATGCCATAAAGCATATCCAATTCTTTTGATAGTTCCTGAATACATAGAGTTTGAACAAGATACACTTGATGAATTCAACGGAGTGTTTTGGAGGGATCTGGAGGAATACAAGGAATATAGAATAGACATTACAACAGATGAAAAAAAATCATTGCAAGAAGGAAGATTAAGAAAACCTGAATCAATGGTTAAGGAACTAATCAAAGTCCGATACATTACACCGCCAACAACAGCAAAGAGAAGAGAAAAATTTCAAGGAGAATTTGAGAGCATAGTTCTACAAGCAAGAGAGGAGAGCAGAATAGCTGTGATGAATCCTAGTTTCTTTGAGATACCGTTAGAGAAATTTGAAACACTTGCAGAAATGGTAAAGATGTTAAAGTATTTGATGAATACTTCAGGACACTTTATGCCACTATCAGAAAGGGATGTAGGTAAAGCAAGAAAGTATTGGACTAAGAAACAAAAGTCATGGCACAAACTTGCGATCATAATTAATGAAGTCAGGAGTGTAGCTCCTAGTTCTAAACTATCAGGAGAGAAAGAAGCTGGAAAATCAAAACGTGCTATCTATGATTTTATTCCAGAAGCAAGGCACATGAAGGCATGGTTTGTGGCTGATTACCAATCGCCTGAAGATTTATTTTCAGGTATAAGATATCAGGCAAACAACATAGTAATCAAAAGAGCTTCAATGAATATTCTAGGAAGTGATTGGAGTTGGTTGTTTGAAAAAATTAAGAATGACAGATTAGGGCTATTCAGAAGTTACACACAGCAATACATAGAAAAGTATGAAGAAATGTTCTATTATCTAAAACAAGATCCATCATTGAAAAAATATCTAGATGATAGAAGACCGTTAGTTGATGAACTGCCTTCAAACAAAGGTTACGTTACATTCCCCAACAATGAAGTAAAATTAGTAAAATTTGATTTGCCTTCATTCCATCACAAGACTTCCCTTGAAGACTTTAAACAACTAACTGGAATTCGTTGGTCAGTCAATCTAGAAAAAAATCAGGAAGATAAATTGGAGGAAGAATCAAAGGAATCAAAACAAACAACCAAGAAATTCAAAGATGATGTTATTGAAAAGATTCGTTATATGAAAGAGGAGGAAAAGAAATCCTTCAAGACCATTAGACTAGAACTAATCCAAATGGAGAAGGAAGGAGTATTTCCTAATCAATCCTTTGAAGCAAGGACTCCAGTTTATTTCAACAATCTATATTTGAAATTCAAAAGAAAAGAAAACGAATTTTTCAAAAAACTGTAACTCTATCTCACGCCCATACGCTACACTGGTGTATGTGCCTCAATTAGTAGATTATTGAATAATCCACCTTTGTTTAGTCTAGAATTCCAAAAAAATATCTACTGAAATTTCATTTCCAGTAATGATGATTAATTCATTCATTTTTCACTCGATACTCCATATTATAGGAAATTGGATTAAAAATGAAATGAGTTTTTGATTTACGCATGGATTTTGGATAATAATTTGCCTTTTCATCTAGGTTTTAATCTAAAATGACAGGTATTTTCATATTTTTAGGCACGAAATTATGGTCTTATTATGGGTTTGACTATTGCAAGGACAGAACCTAACCCTGCAACTACTTCAAGAGCAGTAACATACAGATTCTTTCAGTTCCAATGACAAAAACCCTGAATACGATATACATGCAGGAGAGTGATTTTGTTTGCGTGCAATGTAAGGTTGGCAATCATACTCATGTATCACATACATTGTGGATTGAGGATATTGACGAGGAGATAAAGACGTTCAACTGTCAGTGTGATGAATGTTTAAATTCGTAGAATATTTAGAAAATATGTTGAAATTCTGTCCTGAGTGCGGGAAGGATCTAAAAGGAAGTACAAAGTTCTGTCCTGAGTGCGGTTATGATCTCAGGTCACAAGGTGGCAGGTCACAACCCAAGTATTTGCGAACAACTTTCTGATACAATCTTTTATGCTTGTTGTTTAAGATACCTACGATCTATTAAATCAGGCAAAGAAAGATTTACAAGTTCTATAAGTATTGATTGGGGTCTAAGATAACTTTAGTTCTTTAATTAATTTTCTTGCAAAATACAAATAAAATCCATAACAGATTAAAATGGACAAATAATATGGTATTCCCAAATATCCTAAACCAATTTGTAAGATGATAGAACCGGCAGTAGTGATAAGCACAATTAGGATATAGAACGGAGTCTTTCCCACCTTATGACCAAGATAAATCATTACAGGGAAAAACAGATACAGTAGAATTTGTAGTGATACTGAAACTTTTTCAGGCTGTTTATTTTCCATACGTATTTTCTACAACAATTTTGAACTTAATTGTATTGGTAATCGCTCAAAAATATACCAAATAATACAAGTATAACCCATATTTTGCACACATATCACGACCCGACAAAATAGGTAAACTTTCTTTTTCATCTAGAGACTTGAAACTCTCCAAAAGAAAGTAAAGTGGTTTTGTCGGGTTTTACGCCTAAAAAACAAAAATTCAAAATCAAATAATGTCTTCAAAATGGTCGAATATGTGATAAATCAGTCTAAATCAATAAAATTACTGAATTTGATTAATTCTGTGAAAATATGCTAATTTTGGGTTTTGTAGTATCTATAGTTGAAAGTGTTTCTTGTTTTGGTATTTTAAAATCAATATTGAGCCATGCCCTTTGAGTTCTTCCTTCAATCTCTATTCTATCCTCTTCATAATATTCAGCAAAAGCCTTTCCAAACTGACCTATTCCTTTAGGAATCTGTCCTTTCTCAATCATTACTTTCTTGTAGTAATGATATGTTTCCCGCTTACTCTTATGCTTCTCACTATCAAAGATATAGTTTGTAGCAAAATCATCTATAGGATCAGCATTTTCATTCCATTCTTTTTGAATCTCTCTCCAGTTCTTTGAATAAGTTAACTTTCCATACTTATTCAGTCTATTTGCAATAACAACTAAACTTGAGAATACCAAATTCTTTTCTTCTTGATTCTCTTCCAATTTCTCTTTGAGATATTCTATTCTTTCAGGATCGTTTTCAAAATCTCTTTCCCATTTTACAATAATCCATCTTCTAAAGAATCCTTGAGACTGATCAAAGACCTTGGGAAATCTATTGCATGAGAACAATAACTTGCAGAATGGATATAATGTAAATCCTTGTTGATGTTTCTTTTGAACTTCAATACCTTCATTTGATGTAATTGCTTTAACCTTTCCAGTATGTCTTAATTCGTTTTGTTCTAAATCTGGAAAGATATTTGCTGATTTCCCTACCAAATTTGCTCTTAGGAACTTGTCTTCTGCAATATCTTGTAATGCAATATTACTAACGTTATCTTTACCAATCAAAGATTGAATGTATGACAAACAAACAGATTTTCCATTCTCTCCACCACCTAAGAACATGAAGGCTTTTTCATCAACATGGCGTTTGATTATTGGACTAGCGATAACTTCAAGAACTGTTTCAAACTCTTTCTGTTGGAATTTACCATTTACAGTAAAGGAATTCTTTAGATATTTCCAAAATAACGTATCTTTGAGATTGTCTTCAATATTTTCAAATTCGGGTTTATTATATTCAACAGGCAATAGAACTCTACTAAGATGGTTAGGATTATGAGGCTCTAGTTCTAGTGTTTCTAGATTCAAAATACCATTTTCAACAGTAATTAAATTCGGATCTGTATCAAATTTCTCAAGATCTGAATATGTTTGAGCCTTTATTTTATTGATAACTTCTCTCCTATCATGAGTTGTGCAATTTGGAATTAAATTTTCAGTTTTTTCTTTGATTATGGTTTCAGCTTGTAAATTATCATAAATTTTTCCATTGTATAGTAAAATTTCTTCAGTATTTCTTATTGTAACGAATCTATTAGCCCTTTGAAGTACTTGTGCAACATTATCTATCTTCTGTTCTCCTTCATAATCTTCAGGATTATATTTTGCATAGTGAACTAGTAGAGGATTTGAAAACACTTTATCTTCAATAATCTCTGAATTAATAATTTTAAATTTTATCATAGCTTCATTTTTAACTCCATCTAGTTCCTTTGAACCATGTCTTGTTTGGAAAACTTCTCCTATTGCACGATAAATGGCTGTATGGATTCTCTCCAACTTTTCTTTCTGTAATACTAATTGAATTTCATCAAAACAATCATTGAAATTAATTTCAATTACTTTTGATTGAATAATTGCATTGTCAATCAATGAAGTGTATTTGTAAGAACCATTTTCCTTGAATCTGTTAAAGAAAAGTTTGATTAAATCCGATAATCCAGAATCAGTATAGGTTTTTCTCTCTTCTAAAGTCAATTTTCAATCTCCTCTTTTGAAATAATCCTCTTATCGAATGGGTGTTTGATAATGTGAATTTTACACACTAGAATAGTGTCATTCCCCATTGAACCGCCGTCATAAGTAACCTTGAATTCTGATTTATCGTTACAACAAACTCTCATCTACAATTCAACCTCATGTCTTTTGTAATTTTTATCACGAATCATTGATTCTAGTTCTTCTGGGGATTTACTGATGAAATGTTTCAACCAAAATTCGACTGTATTTCTTGCATGGTGTCTAATGTGTCTTGCAAGACTTGAACTACTAGTGTAGTTTAATGATTCATCCTTACATACAATACATTTGAAATCATCTGTAATATTTACAAAAACTGAAACTATTTTATCTAAATTTCGATATAAGAATCCTAACCAAAATAATTTGTCAGCAGTAACTATTTCAGGTGTGTTTGTAAATAGAGTATTTCCAGTAATCATTTCAAAACTCCTGTTACGATAGCGTTTGAAATCTGCTGAAGTTGTTCTATACAGTCTTCAAGTTTTGGATAAGATTCCTTATCCATTCCTGAATGATGTTTCATTAAATGATAGAATAGCGATCGAGTATTGTCGAATCTTTTGATAATGCCTTTTCTTCTCTCCTCTCTGCACTTCCCACAATGCAAATTTCCATGAATTTTAGTCGTGTTTGAACTACAATTAGGAAATTGCTGTTTATGTAATGGTTCTGAACTAGATAACATAGAAATCTCCTTCTTTGTAGTCGGTGAAATCTAAGAAAGGGTTGGGTGTACCAAACGAAA
>JAPFQF010000024.1 GCA_029255365.1 Candidatus Nitrosopumilus sp.
ATTGTTCTGGAAAAATCACTGGATCTTCTTGGGATCAAAGCCCCTGATAGAATGTGATGTCCTAGGAAGACAACTATGTTCCCTTCCTAGGGATACTCTACTAGGCCGAAACCCAATAGAATACCTTGGCGTGCAAACCAACCTCTGTTTTGCGAGCTCTTTTAAGCCACCAACTACAAATTATGAGTAATTGTCAGTAATAACCGAGAAAATAATGATTTCTGAATCAAACATGTCGGATGCTACCAAAAAAGAATACAATTTCAGACTAGGACTATTCTATCGATATGCCGGATTCAAAACAGACAAGGAATTTCTTGACTGTCCTACTGACGAACTACAATCTCTCTTGGTAAATTACACTAGACATTTGGTAAAGCGTGTCAATAATAATGATCTGTCTGCAAACACGATACCCAAGATGTTTAGAGGTGCCAAGTGGCTGCTCAATTCAAACTATCGCGAACATGATATCCGATGGAAGCCCATCGAAGCATTGTTTCCAAAATCTGTAAAGCGCTCGGGGTACAGGGCATGGACTACTGAGCAAATCAGCAAGATGATTGAAAGCACCAATGATTTGCGAAACAAAGCACTGATTCACTTTCAAGCCTCAACAGGTGGCAGAATCGGCGTCCATTATCATCCGTTGCTAATCAAACATCTCACCATGATGGAATGGAATGGGCATGGCTGTTATGCCGTTTTGTTTTATGCCGATTCGGATGAAACCGCTGAAGAAAAAGATCTTAGGGACAAGCAAGACGATGTGCAAGGCGGCGATTCCTATTACTCCTTCTTGACCCCCGAGGCCACCGACGTCCTTGACAGATACTTTGTTGAAAGAAAAAGAAAAGGCGAGGTGTTTACAGATGACACCCCGATCTTTGTCACAGGTCAGGGAAGGCAACTGTCTGATGTCAATCTCAAAGCAATCCTTTTTAGAATACTGGACGGTCTGACAGAAGTTACAAGGGTAAAAAAAGGCAGGAGATATGACATTCAAATTAATCACGGATTTAGAAAAAGAACCAACACTATTCTGAAATTGGAATCAGATGTCAACAGTAACGTCGCCGAGAAAATATTGGGCCATAAGAATGGCCTAGATGGGGTTTACCTGTCCCCTACAAGACAAGAGTGTTTTGATGAATTTTGCAAGGGCATTTCACAACTGACAGTCTCTGATGCAGAAAGGCAGAAAATCACTATCAAAAAGCTACAGGATGAAAAATCAGAACTTGAAAAAATCAAAGAAGATAACGCGAAACTAAAAGAAGACAATGAAAAAATCATGGCATGGATTGCCAGACAGGAAAACAAATAGTTTAGAATCCATTACCTTGAAACAAACAAATGTACAATGCAACTAGGGAGCAGTCCACCAAGGATATTATCGACTATACAGACAGTGCGCATGACATGAGCATTCGTTTAGATTTATCTGTTTCACTTTCTTACATAAAATAAAATACATCAAAAAATAATTTCTCAAAGCGGACAAACGGACACAATGGGAGGATAGTGGGGGTACTGTACATGTCCGTGGGTTTTATTCTTTTAGGCATAATTTTGCAAATCAAACGGACACACGGACGCTCAAACGGACACTTTTCGCTCAGAGATTTAGGCGTGAATTAATTTTTTGCAAAATGTTTGACAAAATCTGTGTTCCAAAGCAATTTCAAATCAAAATAATATTTCCAGTAGATTTCAGTCAACAATGGTTGTTATGCTATCACTTGGCATTGTTTTGGATGATGAGTAATTACAAATATGAAATGTCCTGGATGCAAAAAACTCTGAAAAAAATCCTTCTTGGTAGGAATATTGTGAATGCACTAACATTGGTATCCTAAAATGTAATTATTTTTAGAATATTTTTAATATTTGTCAATTTCAATACCTCTATAAACAATAATTCCCTACCTCAGTTATGGCAAAAGAAGAAATTGGCGGCAGACCAGTTAGTATTACTAAAGACAACGGTGGAATCAAGATTGTTTTTCACCCCATTGCAAAGGCAGCAAAGCATCCAGATGCAGTAGTCTTTTCGGTAAAACTATCAAAAACTGACCTGGAAAAACTCAAAAAGGCTTTCTGATACAATACACTTCCATTTGGTAATAATACACTTCCAAATGTTTTTATTATACTTCCACGTTGACCAGGCGTGACTCAAGCCCAGACTGATGAACAATCCGTAGGCAGTGACGTGTATGGCTTTGATGCAATTCGTGGAATTCAGGCAGGGCGTGAATTCTACGTTGCAATGTGTCCGCTCAAAATTATTCCAAAAATTTTCATCTTTAATGATTACGACATTCCACCTGAAATGCGGGCCCAGAGAACGCTTCGAGAGACCAGAATCCCTGCAATCAAAAACTACATCCTGAACAACCCTGATGACTACACGTTTTCCTCACTGACTGCATCAGTTGATGGGAAAATGAAATTCACGCCATCTGCATCCCTCGGAGAGGACGGCAAGCTAGGGCGCCTTTACATAAACATGGATTCCAGGTTTCTGATAAATGACGGACAGCACAGAAGAAAGGCAATCGAAGAGGCACTGAAGGAAAGGCCGGAACTCGGCCATGAGATGATCTCAGTTGTGTTTTTCAGAGACGACGGATTGAAAAGAAGCCAGCAGATGTTTTCTGACCTGAACAAAAATGCCGTAAAGCCGACAAAGTCACTGAACATTCTGTATGATCACCGAGACGAATTCTCAAAGTTCGTTGTAAATTTGGTAAATGATATTGACATTTTCAGGGGAAGAGTCGAATTGGAAAAAACAACAATTTCAAACCGTTCGACTAAGACGTTTACTCTTAACGGCATATCTGACGCATCGCTGAAGCTGCTTGGCTTGACCAAAGGAAGAAAAATATCCAAGGCAGAGGAGGAACTTGTAGAGCAGTTCTGGGAAACCGTGTTTAAGAACATGCCTGAATGGCAGTTACTGATAAAAAAAGACGTCCCAGAAGAGCACTGCTATTCCTACAAACTGCATGTTGTAATCCAAAAGGCTGTGCGCAAAAAGCCCACTGAGAGAAACAATGAGCACTACTCCGAGCGACGAGTGTTCCGCGCACGTT
>JAPFQF010000033.1 GCA_029255365.1 Candidatus Nitrosopumilus sp.
TTTGTAGGATGTCCATTTAATTTCCCACCAACAGCAGAAAATCGTTCTAGCATAGCATCAGTCCATTTTTTGAATCGAATGTTTTCAGACTCCATCTCATCTGATGCAATTTCTACTGCCTTTGCAAACCCAACAATTCCCGGAACATTCAGGGTTCCAGAGCGGATGTTTCTCTCCTGACCCCCACCATACACGATAGAATTAATCTTTACACGGGGTAAAATACTTCTAACATACAGCGCACCAATTCCTTTAGGTCCATAGATTTTGTGAGACGATATAGACATCAAATCAATGTTCATTTTTTTGACATCAATTGGAATGTGACCTAATGCTTGTGCAGCATCTGTATGAAACAACACATCATGTTCATGTGCAATTTTTCCAATCTCTGCAATGTTTTGTATGGTTCCAATCTCGTTGTTTGCAAACATTATTGAAATCAGTACGGTCTCATCAGTTATTGTAGATTTTAATTCATCTAAATCAATCAAACCAAACTCATCAACTGGTAGATACGTTACTTTACATCCAATTTTCTCCAAATGTTTTGCAGTATCTAGTATTGCCTTGTGCTCTGTAACACATGTAATCAAATGATTCCCCTTGCTCTTGTTTCGCTCCATTACTCCAAGCAGTGCCAGATTATCGGACTCTGTAGCTCCTGATGTAAAAAGAATCTCATCCATGTTAGTCCCAATTGCATTGGCAATTTTTTCTCTGGCTTGAGAAACTGCAACTGACGCATCATACCCAAAGGAATGATCCAAACTTGATGCATTGCCAAAATGTTCTGTAAAGCAGGGAGTCATTTCCTCAAAAACACGAGGATCTACAGGCGTGGTGGCATGAGAATCAAGGTAGATTGGGAATTTTATATCAGACATTTCGTTCTTCTTTGATTAATTCGTAAAAATCCTCCAAACTTTGAATTCTTGGAGTAAGTGCAATGACTCCGCGATTAATATGGCAACGAGTCATTTCATTCAAATCCTCTTCAACATTTTTTTCATCTTTTTCCAATCTGTTTCTCATCAAACCCAGATAAAGTGCCTCATACTCTCCAAACAAAACACTGGGTTCGATTTCAGAGCCATCTTTATCATATTCTTTAGGATTGGGAGATGATTTTTCTTTAATTGATAGACACAATGCAAATCTTGCTAACAAATTAGGAGTCAAACCAGTTCGAGATTTCAACCTGCCTAGTAAATTTTGGCTTTTGGAGCTGAGCTTTATTTTACTGAACTTCAACTGTCATCTCCCCCATGTCGAAAAAATACCCGTCTTTGATGCTTGTTTTTCCCTTGTCCGAGTCAAAACTAATCGTGTATGATTTTGAAATATGTGGTTTTAATTTTTCATAGTATGTGGAATCGATTTCCGAATCAGTCGAAAGGATGATTGTCTGCTGCGAAGTCTTTGGGAAGAATGATTCGACAAGGCTCAGTCTGTGCTCCACATCAAGCCTTGCAAGGGGGGTGTCAATCATAAATGGTAATGGTTTGCCCGAAGTCTTTGCCAGCCCCCAAACAAGCGCGGTCGCATAAATCTGAAGTTCGCCCTTGGATAGCATGTTTTTTGTTATTTCATCATCGTTTTCATCGTACAGTTTTACGTTGAATGTTTCTTTGTCTATTGTCACTTTTTTGATGAAATCTTTTTTGTGCAACAGTATGTCAAGGCCTTTCAAGACATTATTTTCTAGGATGGAGATTTTTTCTGTTCGCAGTGATTGAGAATACTCTTCTAATACATTTATCACAGAATTGGCCATTGATTCACTAGAGGATAGTTTTTCAGAGGATGTCTGTCGGTCTAAGCTCGTCCGAACTTTTGCATTTAGCATTTTGAGTTTTGTGTTGCTTTGAGATATGTCTGATTCAACCTTGTCGTACTGGTCTTTCAAATCTCGCTCCTTATCACGAAGGGCGTCCCTTTCAGACATTGCCGACTTTATTTCGTCGATTTCAGGCTTGATTTTGCTCACCACTACAAATTTTGCCAAGGCCCTTTTTTGAATCCCGTAGGACTGGGTCAGTTCTCGGAGTTTCTCCACGGTGACGGTCTGGGAGTTTTCAATCAGGGCCAGAATTTGCTCCATTGCTGAGGGAGACATGCTGAAAAAAATGTTTGGGGAGGGATTTTGGTCCGTGTTCTCTTTTAGAAATCTGACCAGCTCTGCGCCGATTGATTCCTTGACATCAGCTGAAATGTCGGGCAAAAACGACCTGGATCTCAATACGGATGATATTTTTTCGTTGTTTTTTTCAAAAATTTCTTTCTCATAGTTTGATCTGATGACGTCTTTGTCCGATTCAATCTGGCCTTTTACCTCGCTGAGCTGCTCTGGAATCAAACTGAATGGCAGTTCGCCGGAGCACAAATCGCGTATTTTGTTTTCAGTGATTGCAATCTTGGACGTCATGCTTTCTTCATTTTTTTCCATCTCTTTGTTTTTCTCATAATAGGTTCCGCCAATTTTTTGGAATCTCTCTGTTGCCAACAAGAATTCGGCATGAATTGATTTTATTGACTCATTTTTTTCCTTGAGATCGGTGCCTAGTCTTTGAATTTTTTCATCGAGTAATTCTTGTAGAAAAACCAGGGATTGTAATTCGTTTCCGGTAAATTCTTTGTCAAGCATGTTGTTTGTGACAAACAATAACAAAAATTCAAAATTTTCCAAATGCATTGGCTTGCCATGAATCTTTTTGTATTCCTCGTATGTGTTGCGCAGTTCTGCAAATTCTATCAGCTCCTTTTTTATCATTTCCCGCTTTAGTTTTTCAGGCGTCATCGTATCATTTTTTATTGTAACTTGTTTTTCACTGTCATTTCTCTTTTTTCCTTCCCTGTACAGTACAAATCCAATGTCTTTTTGTAATTGATTTACAAGGTCCAATCCAAGCAAAGTGTCAAAGGAGGATTGGATGTATTTGTTTTCATTATTGTCATCTGCAATATTTTGAATTTGTTCACCGTCAAAAAAGAACAATTTGGCAATGCCCCTCGGGATCAGCTGGTTGATGAATTGCTGCCATTCGGATTTTTCAATAGAGTCTATTTCTTGGAATTTGGCCTCAGTATGTCGATTGTTTGTTGTAGGAATTGACATATTCAACTCTCTAAACTCGCTTGACTGGGAGTCAGATTTTTGGATGGACAGATCCTCGCTGACTTTGCCGTCATTGTTTTGCCAGGTTCTAGTTATCTTGTATTTTTGAGGTCTGCCGTCAAATGCAATTTGAAATTCAATTGAAATCGATGAGCTAGAACTAGTTTGTTTTGTTTTTAGATTTCTGTGAAATGATCGTAGAATTTTTTGGCTATAGTTTTTCTCCAAACTTGCGTCATCATAGTCTTTTCCGTAAAAGCACAGCATGATTGATTCAAAAAGAGTGGTTTTTCCAGCCCCATTTGTTCCACCACACAAA
>JAPFQF010000019.1 GCA_029255365.1 Candidatus Nitrosopumilus sp.
GCTGGCATCCTTATCTACACCTCGTCTCCAAGCAGTGATGGAAGTTTGGGAGGGCTGGTGGAACAGGGAAAGAAGCCCAAATTCAACATCATACTGCAAAAGGCCCTGAGAAAGTCCAGACTGTGTTCCATGGAGCCTCTCTGTTCCTTTGCCCGTCTTGGAACTGGCAACAAGACAAACGGTTCAGCATGTCATGCGTGTCTTTACTTGCCGGAAACATCATGCGAATCTATGAATAACCTGCTTGATAGGGCATTTGTTCAAAACACACTGTCAAGTGAGATTGGTCTATTTGCATAATCCTGTTATTTCCAATTATGAACGAAGAGAACTTGTAAGCAACATTGTTACGGCACTGGAACTCGTTCCTGAAAGTGCACTTGCTGCAATCAGGGATTCATTGGAAAAACACGAAATGATGGATTCTGTAAAAATTAAAAAAATTACCGGCCTTGACGGCCAGGGTCTTGAAAGCGTTCTGCTGCTTTTCAACAATGCCGTGGTGGGGACAGACATACTTCTGGTTGCTATTGACACCGCACTTGCAGTGATGCAAACTGCAAAGCGGACATCTGAAATGATCGATCTCTCATGGACCGGACCCGTACAATTTTCCGTAGAGGGACGTACAACTCTCTCCGTGATGGAGGAGATGATCTTGAATGCAAAGGACAGCATAATCATTACAGGTTACAGCATTACGGACGACGCAGAGAATTTTATCCGGCTTTTGGAAAATATGATTGACAAAGTTGAAGTCATTCTTGTATTTCACAGTGATGACAAAAACAAGAACTTTTACACACTATCCAAATTGTGGAAAAAAGAAAAAAAACCTAAAACATATTCCCGCTTACCTGGACCGATGGATGTCTATTTCAAAATACATGCAAAGATGCTTGTCGTTGACAATTCAGATTTGCTGGTAACGTCTGCAAATCTGACATGGCATGGAATGTCGAACAACTTTGAAATCGGCCTAAGGGTCAGAGGGCGCACCGCAAAAAAGGCAGAGGCACTGATACGAAATCTGATTGACAGGAATTATTTGGAGGCTGTGAATATTTGACAGACTTTACAGATCTTGCAAAATATGAAATTCAGGATGCTGCAGATGCGTTATCACTTACACTTGACTTGCAAAATGATCATACAGGTGAAACCATCTCAATCATCAGGAAACTCATTGATGACAGGGTTCCGGGATGTGAGAACAACTATCTTGCGTTAAAATACAATGACACATCCATTGAACGTGAACTTCCTGACGAGGAACTGCCAATATTTGCAGTAAGTCTTTTTGGAACAGAGCTGTTTGAAGGAACGTTCGGACAGGAACTGAGAAATCTTCTCCTCTCAAAGATGTTTGAAAAAGACAACCGCTTTGTGACTCGCTTCCTTCCTTCCATCACTGATCTTTCAGAATGGACGGAGGAAAAATCCGAGAAATTGTTAAAATCACTCAAGAAAATGTCTTGGACACCTGGCAGCCGTACGGCAAGAAACTTTAT
>JAPFQF010000036.1 GCA_029255365.1 Candidatus Nitrosopumilus sp.
AAAGGCTTTGAGCCAAACAAGGATGTTGTCAAAGAATCCCAGAAATCTACCAACATCGAATTAACAACAGATCCATTTACTGCATCTGAAAATGCAGATGTGGTAGCAGCTGACACTTTTTCATCAATTCACAATCTTGATAAGAAAAGATTGCAAAAATTCATGCCAAAGTATCAAATCAATGATAAATTAATGAAGTCTGCAAAGAAAGATGCGATCTTTTTACATTGTCTTCCAGCTAAGAGAGGACAAGAAGTAACTTCATCAGTAATTGACGGTCCTCAATCTGTTGTTTGGGATGAGGCAGAAAATCGTTTACATACACAGAAGGCTTTACTTGCCGCTCTAATTCGCGCTTAACGTATATAAGAGCAGATTCGAAATCGGTTTCTATAGATGGCCTATTCAAAAATATTGAGAAGATTAAGAGAGGAAAAGACCAATTATAAAAAACGTGGAACCATGTTGATGGGCAAACGCGATTTTATCACTGTAAATATTACTAATGAAAATACTCAAGTACAAATTCTAAAACCTGGCATGACTGGTGACAAAGTTATCGCTTCTGCCCATTCTAGATATTTACTTGACAAAGGATGGAAAGGTTCTAGAAAAAGCGTATCTGCTGCGTATCTGACTGGTTACATGGCTGGCAAAAAGGCCTTAGGAAACGGTGCAAAGGATGCAATCATGTATACTGGAACTAGACGATATACTCAAAGAATGGCAGCTGCTCTGAAAGGTGTGATTGATGCCGGCGTTAAGGTTCCAGCTGATCCAGAAACGTTCCCACCTGAAGAAAGAATTAACGGCGAACATCTTACAGTAAAAAACGAAGTTTCAAAAATAAAATCTTCAATTGATAGTGAGGCCAAACAGAAATGAGTCAGACAGCACAATCTAAACCTGGACAAGGAGGAAGAAGCAGAGGTCCGCCAATATATGGAAGAGGTCCTCCAGGAGGAGTTAAAGACGCACGTCCAAAACGACCAAGAAGAGAACAGGAAGAAGAAGTTTGGGTTCCAAAAACTATCTTGGGAAAACAAGTTGCATCAGGAGAAATTACATCCTTGGAAGAAATTTATGAATCAGGATTACGTATTCAAGAGTCTGGAATTATAAAGAAATTATTGCCCGATTTGAAAAGCGAAGTCGTCGATGTAGGTATTATTCAAAGAATGACTACAAATGGTCAATCAACTCGATTCAAAGCAATTGTTGCTGCTGGCAATGAGAATGGATACTTGGGTATCGGCCAAGGAAAATCAAAACAAATGAGAATCGCTATTGAAAAAGCAACCAGTCAGGCTTTCCTTAATGTCAGTCCTATCAAAATGGGATGCGGCAGTTGGGAATGCAGATGTGATCAAAAACATTCTGTACCATTCAAGGTTAAGGGGAAAGGTGGCAGTGTTACAATTGAAATCATCCCTGCACCCCGTGGATTGGGTCTTGTAGCAGGCGGTAAAATTAAACGATTATTGGAATTGGCAGGTCTTAAAGATGCATGGACTACGGCAAAAGGTTCTACTCCTACTATGAATTCCACTTCAAAAGCAGTATTGGATTGCCTTAGACAGACATTTAGTCAGGGTTGATAAATTATGGTTAACGCATATCTCGTTGTTAGAATAAAAGGCCAAGCAGATTGTCCGTATTGGGCAACAACCACCATGACTTTGTTAAAATTAGATAAAAAATACCGTGCAACTATTCTACCTGCCAAAGATAACACTTTGGGAATGCTGAGAAAAGTACAGCACTATGTGACCTGGACTGAAATTGATGCCTCTTTGGCAACCGAATTGGTGGATAAGAAAGCACGAAAAGGTGGCTATCAAAAAATAACTGCTGATGATTTGAAAGAACTTGGATTTGCAAGTGCTGCAGAATTGGGAGCGGCTTTGGCTGATGGTAAAGCAACTTTGTCAAAACTAAAACCACTAAAACCTTGGTTTGCTCTGGCACCTCCAGTACATGGATTCAAAAGAAGCACAAAGAAACTTTATGGGCAGAAAGGTATTCTTGGACAAAATAAGGAACTTGACACTATTGTAAGGAGAATGATTTAACATGGCAACTAGATTACGAAAAACAAGACGACTTAGAGGCGGACGACACATGGGATGGGGACAAGTGGGCCAACACCGTGCAAGTGGTCACAAAGGTGGTCTTGGAGTTTCTGGTATGAAGAAACATCTTAGAAGTACTATGATAAAAGAAGAACCAGATCATTATGGACATGATATCCCTAAAACACCTCATCCAAATATTATAAAGAACTGGGCAAGTCTGAGAGATCTAGATGACCTGTTCATAAAGTTCGGTAAAGAAGAAGGAGGCAAAAAAATTGTTGATCTTGTAAGTGCAGGATACAAAAAACTTCTTGGCGGCGGAAAAATAACAAATGCATATTCCGTCAAAGTTGAACAATTTACTGCATCAGCTGAAGAAAAATTAAAAGCTGTTGGGGGAGAAGTGTTACCTAAGAATGGCTGAGGGTAGCATAACTAACTTTATTCGAAAAGTAGTTTTTAAAGCAGAACCATACTTACCACAAGTTCCAAAACCTAAAAAGAAAATATCCCTTCAGGTTAGATTGCTCTGGTGCGGAATTGCACTGCTTATCTACATGATAATGGGTCAAACCCCTCTATTTGGAGCAACTACACCCCAATTTGACTTCCTAGCATTTGCTAGAGTTATTTTTGCATCACAACAGGGTACTCTGGTTGAATTGGGCATCGGGCCAATTGTTACGGCTGGACTTTTGATGCAATTATTGAGAGGTTCGGATATTCTAAAATTTGATTTCAAAAAACCAGAAGAGAGGGGAGTCTTTCAGACTGCTACTAAACTTGTAACCTACATTGTAATTGTCGCTGAATCCATTGTATATGCTATCGCGGTTTATGGTCCTGGTATTACAGAACCATATGTTCTGTATATTCTGATTGGCCAATTAATGGCAGCATCTGTCATGATTATGTTCTTGGATGAAATGATTCAGAAAGGCTGGGGACTGGGTAGTGGAATCAGTTTGTTCATTATGGCAGGTGTTGCACAACAAATTCTTTGGAGCATGTTCAGTCCGTTGCCTGCCGGGGATGGAGGGATGATTGGCATTGTTCCATACATTATACAATCACTAACTGGTGGTGGAGATATTGCAAATGTTCTATTTCGTGCAAATCAACTGCCTAGTATTTTTGGACTGTTTCTTACTGCAGGAGTATTGTTGATACTTGTATTCACTCAGGGTATTAAAATTGAAATTCCAATCGTTTCTACAAAATACAGGGGTTTCGCTGCTGTTTATCCTATCAAGTTAATGTATGTCTCAAACATCCCGGTTATTTTGGCTTCAGCACTTACTGCAAACGCTGTTTTCATATTTCAAATGTTATGGGCAAACATGAATCCGCGTAACAATAATTTCTTTATGAACTTTATATCTCAGTTTGATCCCACTAGTCCGTCAACTCCTGTTGGTGGTATTATCTACTACATCACTCCTCCTCGAGGTTTAGATGCTGCAGCTTTGGATCCAATGCGTGCAGTAGGGTATGTTCTATTTATGATTGGAATTGTAATCGTGTTTGGCAAGTTGTGGGTTTCACTTGGCGGCTTGTCTCCAAAGACTGCAGCTCAAAACTTGCTTGATGCAGATGTACAAATTCCTGGATTCAGAAGATCAAATGCGCCAGTTGAAGCATTGCTAAACAAATACATTCCATCAGTTACCATTATTGGCTCTGCAATTTTGGGTCTTTTGGCAGGTGTGTCTGATGTGCTTGGAGTCTTTGGATCTGGAATCGGAATTTTGCTTATGGTGGATATCCTCATCAACTATTACACGCAGTTAGTTAAAGAACAGGTTGAAGTTGTTATGCCGCGTTTGGGTGCTTTACTTGGCAGAAAATAAAAAAATAGTGATGGTAGGAATTCCGGGAGTTGGAAAAACCACACTGCTGGCCAAAATGGTTGAAATTCTAAAAAACCATGAAAAAAATGTCAGCGTGATAAGTTTTGGATCTTTAATGTTTGATGTTGCTAAAGAAAACGGCCTTACAGACAGGGACGAGCTTAGAAAACTGCCTATGTCCGAACAACAACGCCTTCAAAAAGTAGCAGCAGAAAAAATTGCTTCACACACTGAAGAAATTATAATCATTGACACTCATGCATTTATCAACTCTCCTGAAGGTTACTACTCTGGATTGCCAGAACACGTTCTTAAAATAATTAAGCCTACAAATTTTGTTTCTGTTTCTGCAAAACCTGAAGAAATTTACAACAGACGGATGAAAGATGATACTCGAAATAGGGATAAAATCACTTTGCCTAATATTAAAAAAGAACTGGATGTTCAATCTGGTATGATTTCTGCATGTGCCGTAATTACCGGAGCGCCAGTAAGACACGTGCTTAATGGTGAAGGAAAGGTTGATGAAGCGGCTGATAAAATCATTAGTGCGATGGGGCTATAAACAATGGATTTCAACTTTATTCTACTCTTTATCGATTCAATACATCTCCAACTGCCTGATTTTCTAGGTGGTGGAGGAAGTTATACTTTGGGTAGCGCAGATCCAATGGTCAAGGGTGCAATTCTTACATTATTTGGAGTAACTGCATTTGGAGTCATTCTTAATTTGTTCAATGCCGGAGTTAGAAAGAAAATGGTTGATCAAGTAAAACTAAAGCGAATCATGAAAGAAACCAAAGGATGGCAGAAAGAAAGAATGGCTGCCATGAGATCTAAAGATCAAGCCAAAATTGCTGAGCTGGGCAAAAAATCATCATACATGAACAAAATGTCCATGGAAATGATGCAGATGAACATGCGACCAATGATGATCACGTTTGTTCCTCTGATATTGATATTCTATCTGGTATTACCTGTGTTATTCTCTTTCACTGTAGCTATCTCTCCAATTTCATTAAATGTAATCCCTGGGGATATGTTCCAACTGACATGTACTGCAGAACAAGCATTAGATGCAGAACATGTTTGTTTTGGAAAAGAAAATGCATTGTATCTTTGGGCATGGTACTTTCTTTCATCCATTGCGTTTAGTGGTATGATCATGCGACTAACTAAAACATCGATGGATCTCAGTTGACAAAATCCATCGTCGTTTCTGGTCCTCCTGCAGTAGGGAAAACAACTGTTGCTAAAGGATTGGCAGAAGAATTCCAATTAAAATATCTTAGTGGGGGGGACGTTCTAAAGGAGATGGCAAATGAACATGGATTTGACTCTAAAGGGGATGATTGGTGGGATACTGAGGAGGGAATGAAATTTCTTAGCCAACGTGAGCAAAATTCTGAATTTGACAAAAAATTAGATGAGAAACTCATCGCTCTTTTTGATCAAGGGGGAATGGTAATCACCAGTTACACCTTGCCTTGGCTAATTGAAGACGGAATCAGAATTTGGCTAGATGGTTCTCATGAAAGTAGTACTAAAAGAATGCAGTCAAGAGACAATATGGATCCTAAAGATGCTTATCAAATAACAAAAGAAAGATTTGAGAAGAATAAGGCATTGTACAAAAAACTATATGATTTCGATTTCGGTGATGACAAATCCGTGTTTGATTTAATTATAAATACGGATAATTTAACGGCACAACAAGTAATTGATGTTACTAAAGAAACTGTGAGAAAATTACTATGACCCTTAAACAACTTGAAAATCTTGTAGAAATTGATCAGGATATCACTGATGATGCATATGGGACATATTATGATAAAAGAACTATTGAGCAGCTACTAAATTATGGACTTATAATTTTAGATAAACCTCCTGGTCCTACAAGTCATGAAACTGTTGCATGGACAAAACGCCTCTTGAAACTTCCAAAAATCGGCCATAGTGGTACTTTAGATCCTCAAGTGTCGGGAGTTTTACCTTTAGGTTTGGGTGAGGCAACTAAGGCATTGGGGGTTTTACTATATGGCCCAAAAGAATATCACGCTTTGGGTAGAGTTCATTCCCTTCCATCCAAGGAAAAACTAAACGAGGTTGTTGAAATGTTTAGAGGGGAAATTTTCCAAAAACCTCCACAACGTTCAGCTGTTCTTAGACAAACCAGAACTAGAACCATCTATGAGTTTGAAGTCTTAGAACAAAAAGAAAGATTGCTTTTGACTAGAATTTTATGTGAAGCTGGAACATACATTCGAAAACTTTACTATGATATTGGAGAAATTTTGGGACCTGGTGCAACCATGATTGAGCTTAGACGAACTAGGGTTGACCAATTTTATGAGCGTGATGGTTTGGTGACATTGCACGAACTTGCAGATGCATTTGCACAGTGGGAGGAGAAAAAGGATGACAGTAAGCTTATGAAAATGATAAAGCCTGTGGAATTTGCCCTTAGTGAATTAAAGTCAGTTGTAATTAGAGATTCGGCAGTTGATGCGATGTGTCATGGAGCCCAACTGGCGATACCTGGGGTATTGCAAATTTCTCAAAATCTGAAAAAAGGGGACATTGTCGGAGTTTATACGCAAAAAGGCGAAGCTGTAGCATTAGCAGAAGCAACAATGTCCGAAGAGGAAATCCGTGATGCTACAAAGGGCTATGCGTTTGAAACTAAAAGAATCATTATGGCTCCTAACACTTATCCTAAAAAATGGAGAACAAAACCTACTCCTCCAAAGAATTAAAAAATCGGAAATTATTTTAAAAGAAATTGTTAGCAAAAAGCCTCATACTCTTTATTGGCATCGGTGTGGTTGCCGGTTTGGCTTTTGGGTTGTATCTTATTGATGTCAAAAATACCAGCCAATTAGTTTTTGTTGAAGGCTCTTCGATTTCTATAGTTACTGAAAAATTTGATTTTAAAAAAGGCGAGGAGATCACTATTCGAATTGTAAATTCTGGAACTGCCCAATTGACTTTTTCTGACGCTTCTTACGGTCTTCGAATAACTGGATTATCTGGGATTCTGATATTTGCTCCTTGGATTTCTGGAGAAGTGATATCTAGTCTGGAACCTGGTGATGAAATTATTTTTTCATGGGATCAAATAAAGAATGATGGCGACGCAGCTTTGGAAGGTCTTTACAAAATATCGGCAAAAGGAATTGATAATGAAGGAAATAATGTGGAAAAATTCATCACCATTACAATTTGGAAATAATTCTCAGTAACATAATTTATAATCGCATTTCACAGAATATCTTTGTCGCAAGACTTGTGCCGGGGTCGCCTAGCCTGGTAGGGCGCGCGCCTGGAAATTGTTTAACCATAAAGCGCGTTCTCGCAAGGGAACGGGAGTTCAAATCTCCCTCCCGGCGCCATTTTTTCAATTTGAATTAATATCCTATCTTGTATTCAATGATTGGATTTTCATAAATGCATTGGTTTTTTTACAAACAAAAAAATTGATTTTTATGAAAACACATGTTGGTTCTTCTGAAATTGCTCCATTTGAGTGGATGTCCATTAACCAGTTTCTACATGAGATAAAGGAAATTGATTCTCAATGCATATCTGTCTATTATCCATATGGTAAAGGACAAGAAACTATCTCTTTACTACATGAAACAAAGCAAATGATACCCTTGAAAGAATAGAATTAAAAATTGGAGCCGTAGACACCATTATTGTTTCTGCAAATTATTACACTAATTCATAATTCAAAAAAATTATAAAAATGCTAGAGATTGCAAAAAACACTTCCTCCAAAATAGAATTTGCAGTTTCTCCAAACATAATAAAAAAACTGGATATTGATAATTCGGTTTTGGCGATTCTTAGATATAGAATAACATAATCCTCGTTTATTCTCTAGATGTTGATTTACTGGATTTTTTCTATAATTTCATTGAATTTCCACGGGCCGCATTTTGCTTCATGATCTTCACTACCAAATAGCCCTTTTTCGTTAAGGTGATTTACAATGTGTGCTGAAAATGGCAATGCACCTGTTGCTCCTGGCGAATTATAGTTCAAAATATGAAACGACATATCGCCTTCTACTTGAATTACGTCTGGTACGAATCTCCCATTTTCATCTATAATTGATGATCTTATTCCTGCTGTGCCTTTTTCAGTTATTCTACTTGCTTCTATTTTTGGCAGGAATTTTTTTACTCTGTCAACCATTACTGTTTTTGACATCGACGATCGTATCTCATTCATTGCAAGTTCTTGAAATTGTTTATCAAAAATTGCTTTTCTTGCACCTGAACCTAGCATCTCTAACATTTTTGGAATGAACTCCTTGATATTTTCTGATTTGTTGTATCCGTACGGGCTAAAAACTGGAACTGCATTTGGTCCAATTTCACAACTGCCGTCTACTCTGAGAATCCAGTGTGGATCTAAGAATGGGTATTCTGGAAATTCAGGAACAGAATACACGCTGGATTTTGTAAGATTGTTGTATTCGTTAGGGACTTTCCAATATTCTCCTCTAAAATGCACGTCTGTAAATTTTTTTGCCACTCCGATATCGTGTGCAATATCTACGGCCTCCCCTCCTGCGGCATTGATTAAAAATTTTGCATAAATTTCATGGTCACCGTTTAACGTAATTGTCCACATGTCTTTTTCTTTTTTTATCTTTGTAACTCTTGCATCTAGCAAAAATGTTGTACCGTTCTCTTTGCTGTCTTTCATTATTGAATTTGTTAGTAGGGAATAATCAGTTGATGCATCTTTGTAAACACGCAATGCTGATTCACATTTTATTTCTGGCTCTATTTTTTTTAATTCTTCTTTGTTCAACAACTCGATGTCATTGTCTTCTAAACCGTTTTGTTTCCCCCATTTGAGATATTTTTCAAGAACGTTGATTCCTTTTTCATCTAAAGCAACTTCAACAACTCCATCTTTTTTAAATGGCAGTTTTTTTAATTTTGCATACACTTCCCACATCTCATAACCCTGAAAAGCTGATTTTGCAAACAATTTTTTCTTTTCTGGGTTGTATAGATATGGGGCATGAACTTTCCCTGTATTCCTTCCACTTGTATGAAACGCAACATTGTGAGCTTGTTCTATAACTGCTATTTTTTTAGATTTATTTAGACATGACAAAAAATACGATATTGATGTTCCAAGAATACCTCCACCAATAATTATTAAATCAAAACTGTGTGCCAATAACTTTCAATCTTCATTTAATTTAGTTGATAATAAATTGAATCTGTGACAATCAAGATTAATATCAGATAAAATTCTAAATCCCACTATGTTGCCTGACAAATGTTCGATATTGGAAGAAGGGAAACAATGTGTAAATCCTCCCGAATTTATCGTATCAGTTGTTTCAGGAAATGATGAATATATGGTGGCAGTAACTTGTCAAAAACACAAGCATATCGTTTCAGGCAAAATAGATATTTTGCAAAATGAAGGCAAAATGCATGAAGGAAAAATTAGTTTTTCACTTGTAAAAGCAATTGGAACTGATTGTGTTCATGGTGATACTGATGATTTTATTCAAATTGACATGAATCGTTCCAAAAATTGAAATAAATCCCTTTTTAAGAATTCTTATTGCTTTTAGAATTGTTATCTGATTTGGTAAAAATTGACGATGTTTTACTCATCATAAAAAACAATGGCGCCACTAGTGAGATTAGAAGCAATTCTCTAGGTGTTAGACAAAAAGAAAAATGGATTACCATTGGTGATAATGCTGGTCCAGCTCATTTACACGTCAACTCGGAGTTGATAAAACGTGCAGAGTTTGTTCAAGAGGAAAAACCTGGAAAAATTAGTTTTAGTGTCAGATTCTTTGATGAAGGCGGCGAGCGTATTCTTGCAGCATTTTTTACAAAGATGTATGATGATTCTGCACAATTAGTTGCTGAAAGAAAAAAACTATACGATCAATTAAACCAAAAATTCACTTCAAAAATTAAATTTTAAAAAAAACCTTGTCTGAAAAAGACAAGGGAAAAATGGTCATTCTTTAGATTCTTTTTCCTTCTTCTGTTTTTCAGACTGTAGTTTAGCTAATTCTAATTCTTCATTCGTATGTTTGAATTTCTTCATTCTGATTTTATGTTATAATTTAGATATAAAAACCGCACATTTAATTGGATTCTGACCTGTGCGTGAAGGTCAGTATCCTACCGAGTAGATTGGTTTTTTTCCATTAATTCCCAAATTCAAGTTTTTTACAGTGATTTCTGCCATTTTGATTCTTGTCTCTTTGGTTGAGCTTCCGATGTGTGGGGCAAGTACGATGTTTGGCAATTTTACTAATGGATGATCTTTTGAAATTGGCTCTTTATCAAATACATCCAAACCTGCACCTGAGATGATTTTTTTCTTTAGTGCGATGACAAGATCTTTCTCATTGACCACTTTACCCCTTGACGTATTGATTAAAAATGACGTTTTCTTCATTTTCTTAAAAATTTTCATGTTGAATAATCCGTCTGTTTCTTTTGTATGTGGTACGTGTATTGAAATAAAATCACTTTCTCTGATTAGCTTTTCAAATGATACATATTTTGCATCAAGTGTTCTTTCTTTAGATTTTGTAACTGGTTTTCTGTTATGGTATGTGATTTTCATATCAAATGCCTTCACTCTTTTGGCAAGCGTGCTGCCTATTCTGCCGAGACCTAGAATCCCAACTGTTTTTCCCTGAAGATCCACCCCGACATAATCAAACGCTCCGTAGATTTCTTTCCATCTTCCTTCTCGAATAATTTTGTCTCCTTCGGTAACCCTTCTGGCGATGTCTAGCAATAATGAAAATGCCATATCTGCTGTTGCGTCAGTTAATACCTCTGGGGTATACCCGACACGGATTTTCTTTTTTTTAGCATATTCAGTATCTATGTGATCAAAACCGACACTATACGTGCTGATGACTTTGAGATTTTTACCCTCCTCGATCATTTCTCTATTGATGATGTCATATGGAAAACAAATCAGTCCGTCAATCTCTTTAATTTTTGATCGTAATTTTGATTGTGGAATGGGAATTTTCCCTGAATGAATTTCAATCTGGTATTTTTTTCTTAACTCTTTTAGAGCAAAATCATGCAAAGTTCTTGTGAGGAAGACTTTCTTTTTCATCAGTCTTGGTATTCATCTCAAACAATTTATACGATTTCTTTGTAATTCTACCATGTCTTCTGAATCTGAAGAGGGAGAATTTGCCATTTGTGTGGAATGTGCAAATTCGATTGAAAAATGTGTTTGCGTATGTCCTTATTGTGGTGAACGTGATAAATGCGAATGTGCATTGTTTGATTCAGCCACCGGAGGTTAGAAGAAATGTACCCTCTTACTATTAAAATCAAGGAAATGAGTGAATATCCATGAGTTCCGTTGATTTCACTTGGCTAATTGGAGGTCCACAAGGCAGCGGTGTCGAATCTGCTGCAAATATTTTCTCAAAAGTATGTGCCGAAATGGGATATCAAATATTTGGTAAGAGGGAATTTTATTCAAACATTAAAGGTGAACATAGTTACTTTACAGTTAGAATTGCTGATAAAAAAATTCATTCAAATGTAAATGCTGTAAATCTCATGGCGTCATTTGATGCTGAAACCGTATTCCGCCATTTTGATGAGTTGGTATCTGGAGGAGGGATAATTTACGATTCTGATTTAGAAGAAATAAAGACTGACTCTGTTCATACACTTGATGCCCCATTCAAAGAAAGGCTGCACAAAGAATTGGAATCAAAAAATAAACCCTTTACAATTGCAGGTGTTTTAGAGATTGCAAAAGAAAATGGTGTGAAACTATTCCCTGTATCTTTTAAATCCATTCTGGAAACTCTTTCTGAAGAAACTGAAAATCCTCGCTTAAGGGGGTTGATTAGAATGTATAATGTAATTGGAGTGGCTTTATCTTTGGGCTTAGTCAAGATGCCTCCAGGTTCACTGCAAAAAACAATCGAATCTATTTTTTCTAAAAAATCTGAGATTGCAAAAATCAACCAGCAAACTGCAAACTACTCTTATAATTATGCCACTGCAAAATTTGAAAATTTTGATTATACGTTGCCTGAAATTGAAAAAGAGCCTGGGACTCTTTTGGTTCAAGGTTTTCAAGGAACTGCTTTGGGAAAAATGGCGTGCGGTTGTAGATTCCAACCTTACTATCCTATTACCCCTGCATCTGATGAATCGGTCTATTTGGAAACAAATGAAATTTTAGAAATAATTGATGATAGGCCAGGCTCTACTGCTGTAATTCAAACAGAGGATGAAATTAGCGCAATGGGAATGACTATTGGTGGTGCATTAACTGGAACACGTTCTGCAACATGCACTTCAGGTCCTGGGTTTGCATTGATGACTGAAATGTTGGGCTGGGCTGGAATGAATGAAGTGCCTATCGTTATTACCAATTATCAGAGAAGCGGACCTTCAACCGGCCTTCCAACAAGACACGGTCAAGATGATTTGCTTTTTGCAGTATATGCAGGACACGGTGATTTTCCAAAAATTGTTTATGCTTCTGGTGAAATTGAAGAGAGTTTCTATGACACTGGTAACTGTTTTAATTATGCGGATGTCTTTCAAGTTCCAGTTATCCATATGATGGACAAATTCCATGCAAGTTCAGTAATTACCTGCAAGAGATTTGATCCTCAAAAAATCTCAATCAATAGGGGCAAACTCTTAGAAAAAGTCGATGATGGCTATCGGCGATTTGAATTTACTGATGACGGCGTATCTCCTCGTTCTAGATTGGGAATGGATAATGGAATCTTTTGGAATACCGGCGATGAGTCTGATGAAACTGGGCATATTACCGAAGACCCAATTTTACGTGTAAAGATGATGGATAAGAGAATGTCTCGTCTGGATTTGATTCTAAAAAACATTCCTGATGTGGAACAGGCTGTATCTTTTGGTGTTGAGGAACACACCGTAATCACATGGGGCTCTACACTGGGACCAGTTCTTGACGCTGTAGATTTGCTCAAAAAAGAGGGAATTTCCATTGGACTAATTCAATTAAAACTGATAAACCCATTCCCAAGTGATTATATCACTTCACTGCTAAAAGATGCCAAAACCATAATTGACATCGAGGCAAATTATTCAGGACAATTGGGAAAATTATTCAAACAAAATATTGGGCGTGACATTGATTATTTTATCTTAAAATACAGTGGACGAGCAATGACTTGTACTGAAGTTTATGACTCACTTAAAAAAATCGTTCAAAACAAAGCAAACAAACGGGAGGTCTTGATGCATGGCGCTTAAACTTGCAGATTACAAGACCGACGTACATAATGACTGGTGTCCTGGATGCGGGGATTTTGGAATAGTCAACGCGATTCAGATGGCATTAGCTGAGATGGGGATAGAACGAGACAAGGCGGTGATGTTTTCTGGAATTGGGTGTTCTGGAAAAACTTCTCATTTCATCAACACGTACGGCGTTCACACATTGCACGGAAGGGTTTTGACATTTGCCCAAGGTGCAAAGATTGCAAATCCTGATCTAACTGTAGTTGCAGTGGGGGGCGACGGTGATGGTTTGGGAATAGGTGCTGGACATTTTGTTGCAGCCGGAAGACGGAATGTGGATATGACTTACATTATTTTTGATAACGGGGTATACGGTTTGACAAAAGGTCAAGCGTCTCCTACTTTGAAACTAGGTGAAAAAACAAAATCGCTGCCTTCACCTAATACGAATTCTAATGTTAACCCGATCGGATTGGCAATTGCAAGCGGTTTCACCTTTGTGGCTCGTGGATACTCCTATGATGTTAGACATCTCAAAGATTTGATTGTTCAGGCGGTAAATCACAAGGGTCTTTCATTTCTTGATGTGTTGCAGCCATGTCCAACTTACAATGATCTTAATACTCGAGATTGGTATGCTGGTGCCGATTTAATTGATGAGGCACAAAAAAGACATTCTCGAATTTACAAATTGGAAGATCAGGGATTTGAGCCGGTAGTTCATTATGATTCTGAGGTTGAAATTAACGAGAAACTATCACAGGCACTGATTAAATCCCTTGAATGGGGAAATAAAATACCAATAGGTGTTTTTTACAAAAATGGACTCGTCTCTACATACACTCAAAGATTAAAAGATAAGATTCCAAATTATTTGGAAAATCCCCCCGCAAAACAAAATATTTCCAAAAACGGACATTCAAACACTGATATTTCCAAATTATTGGATTCTCTAGAAGTGTAATTTGTTGCTTTAAACCTAAGAAGTTATAGGCAAGTTTCTTAGAATGTTATTTTGCATTTGAATATTAATGAAGCAAATAAAATATTTAGAAAATCCATCATAAAGGGTTTCTTTGAACCCCAACTGGTAAATCTGGATTTTAAAAAATCATCTGCTAAACATCCATCTATCAGTGATGATGGTCTTATGCAGTCTGATTTACTGCACATATTTTTTGATGTAGATACTGGTTCTGATTATCCGGATGGTGACGAGTGGTTTATTGTGGAATTGCTATTTCCTCATGATGTAAAACTTCCAGATGCTTTGAAAGGATCTGATTATTTTACCACGTTATCTGTGGATGACAATACCACCTATTGGCATCACCGTGAATTAATTCGCTACAAATATGGGAAATCTAAAAAACTTGTTGATGCTTTGGAATTTTTAGAATCAAAATACAAAGAACTACATGGATTGTTGGAGCCTTTGCAGAAAGATCTCAGATAATTTCATTCCACGAGTCCCCTCTGAATCTGTATTTTTTGTTTTCAGACAAAGATGTGTCTAAACGCCATCTGAATGATTCTGAATCAAATTTGTATGTTATTTCAGAAATTTCTGATGGGATTTTCTTTGGATCTAGGTGATATGGCAATAATTCTAAAACGCCGTCGATTTTTTCTAATGCGCTGTCAAACCATTGCCTGTCTTCAATATCTATGACAAAAATTATTTTTGGCTTTGCTGAAAAATTAATTACAATTTTTAAAGCGTTACCGTTGCCTCTTCTCCTTTTCATTTCCTTGAATACCGATTTGATTTTCTCCCATCGCTTGAAGTCAAACCATTGGAAAAATTCTTTATTGAATTGTAATGGAATATCCATATCTAGGAAACTTACAAAATTCTCATCATCTGCTTCTATTTCTTCCTGGATTATGGTAAAGTGCGAATTTAGAAATCCATAAAGAACTTCAATCTCCCAAGGTGAAATCCCGTAATACCGTAATGTCATTTTCACATTTTCTGACATGACTTAAAATCCTGAAAATTGTAATTAAATCTTCAAACTCGTCGAATCTAGTGCAAATTTACCTTAAAATTATATTGCATGAGGTACAACGCTAGACATGAAGAGAGAATTTGTAGTAAAAAGCATCGATTCTGCACCTGACGGGGCGCCATATGTTATAGTTTCATTATCCTCTCTAAAAGATCTAAAGGAGGGAACCCAGAACCAACAACCTGCTTTTGGAGCGCCAAAGGTGATGGGGTTTTCAAACATGAATGATATGATGAAAGATTTGAACAAGATGATGTCTGGTATGGGGGGAGCTGGAATGCAATCAGGTATAACTCAATTAAAACTTGAAATGCATGAGTACAAAGACATGGGTCTGTCAGTTGGAGACAAAGTCTTTTTAGAGTTAAGTAAAGCTGAAACTCTGGGCGTTTAGCCTGTTAGATTGTGTTAAAGTATTTCCAACCGTATAATGACACAATGGTGCCAATGACAAACAGCATTGGTTTCCATGCAAATACAGGAATGCTAGGTGTTGCAAGTTTTATTTTGTAATTGTCTGCTATGGCGTGAACGTTTTTCTTTATTTTATTGTGCCAAATATCGTAATCCACTTGGTACTTTTTTAAAATTTCTTCTACTTCGTAGACTACTGGTGTTCTTTGAGAAAACAAATGCTGTAGATAGTCCCGTGAAACTTCTACTTCTGCATGAATACCGATTAATCCCTTTTTCAAATCAACCATCCTGACATGCATTTCCCAAGGTTTTCTTAATTTCAAATTCAGACCGCTTCCAATTTGATCCGGCTGCTTGTGTTCAAGCTTAACTTTAGTAAAACCCTCATCTCTAAAAATTTTTGTTATCTCTTCAAAACTTTTCTTAACTACGATGTGAAGCTGTTCAACACCATCTTTGCTATCGACATTGATTTTATGTTTTATTCCGTCAAAAAATGACACTGTCTTGGGATATGTGGTAATATACTCCATTACCTTTTTTATCAAATTCCTCTATTTAAAGCAGAACTAGGTTGTGGGCTAGAAATTTGGAGGGTTGGATAACCCTCTTACGTAAACACATTGATCAGGTGAAATTGCCATTTCTGACGGATTGATTTTTCTATCTGTAAGAGTTGCATCTGAATTTCTAACTATTGCAAACGGTCTTGATTCCGCACCTTCACCCATCTTGTGATTTGCAATTGTGGCAAGATTGTCAACTACTGCTTGAAATGTAACTTTCAATGGATTGCCATCAAGATCATTTTTTGCTCTCATGTCTAATACTGGTTCGATTCCTGCACAAGACACTGCAACACCAGACGTGCCAATTCTTGCAGGCATCAGTCTGCTATCTGCAAGAATTACCCCCACATGGATGAAGAATTTTAAGAAAATCTTTCTACGGATCTCTTCAGCGACGAGATATGGGTTTGTTGGATACAGTATTGCTTTGCCTTTTTTTGCATTTGATTTATCGATCCCTGCATTGGGTGCCATGATGTTGTCTGATGATGTGATTACAAATCCCCCGATACCTCCAAAAATTTTGTCTGATTCTCTGATGATGATTTCCGCAATTTCTGATCTCATCTGATATGCCTTTGAAACTTTTTTGCCTTCTTCAGACGCTATGATTTTCTCCAGATCCACAATCCTCCCCTGTGAGTTTGAGATGTATTTTGTAGAAATTACTAAAACATCTCCATCTTCCAAAGAGGCGTTGTTTTTCTCTAACGTTTTCAGCAAGGCCTCAAATACGTCAAATTTTGTATCCATTCTTTCTGCTAAAAGTGGAAAAACTGTTAATTGCACAATATTTCGTCGTTTCTTTTCTTTTTTATTGTTGTGAATAATTAGAATTATTGTAGGTATGATGCCATGGAACAAAATCAAATAGATGAAATTTTAGATCACATCAATGCAAAATTTGCTGAAGATGTGCCCAGTCTTGTAAAGATGATTGTGAGAAAAAAGCTATCTAGTTTTCAGTCATTTGAGGCTGAATCCCTCCCAATATCTTTGAGAAATTGTTCTGTAGAGGAGTTGATTTCTATAGTTAAACACGGTTTAGATACTGGAAAATTAAAAATTTAACTCCTGATTAGATTCTGAAAAGCTTTTAATCTGTAGAGCGAGCTTTTTTGATTATGAATATCACTGAGAAGATTCTTGCTCGTGGCGCCGGAAAGTCTTCGGTTTCTCCTGACGATGTGGTTTTTGCTAAAGTAGACAAAGTAATGATGCATGATGTATCAGGACCAGGTGTCATTAAGGTATTTGACAAACTCCAGAAACAAGGAATTTCAGTAGATAAGTTATGGGATCCTACCAAGGTTTGGGTTGCAGAAGATCATTTTGTTCCATCTGCAGAAAAAGTGTCAGCTGAAAATATTGTAAAACTATCAAAATTTACAAAACAATACGGGATTGAAAAACATTTCAAGTACGGGATGGGTCAGTATGGAATTTGTCATACCATATCTCATGAAGAAGCAATGGTGATGCCTGGCGATATTTATGTGGGGGGGGACTCTCATACCAACACGACTGGCGCATTAGGTGCATTTGCTTGTGGTTTGGGACATACTGACATTGCTTATGTTTTACTTAATGGACAAATTTGGTTCAAGGTTCCTGAGACCTATTACTTTAAGCTAAATGGAAAATTACCTGAACATGTGATGGCCAAGGATCTAATTCTAAAAATCATAGGGGAGATAGGAACTGATGGGGGGGCATACCAAACAATGCAGTTTGGCGGAAGTGGAATTGATGAAATGTCAGTTGAAAGCAGACTGACTATGTGTAATATGACTACTGAAGCAGGTGCAAAGAATGGTATTGTCGAACCAGATCAAAAAGTGGTGGATTATCTTACTCAAAGAGGGGCAACCAACATGAATTTGGTAAAAGGGGATGATAATGCAGAGTATTCTAAGACTTTTGAATTTGAAAGTTCTGAGATGGAACCAACTGTCGCAAAACCATTTTCTCCTGAAAATATATGCGTTGTAAGGGAAGCGCCTTCCGTTGAGTTGGATAAATGTTACATTGGCTCTTGCACTGGAGCAAAATACGAAGATTTGGAAGCTGCGGCAAGAATCCTTAAAGGAAGAAAAGTAAAGATTCGAACAGAAATTTTACCTGCGGCAATTTCAATTTATCAACGAGCAATGGAGAATGGATTGCTGAAAATTTTCTTGGATGCTGGAGCTACTGTTGGACCGCCAACCTGTGGTGCCTGCTGTGGAGCACATATGGGGGTTTTGGCAAAAGATGAAATTTGCATCAGCACCACAAATAGAAATTTCCCTGGTAGGATGGGCCATGTGGAATCTCAAACATATCTTGCATCCCCTCTGGTGGCAGCAGCTTCTGCAGTAACTGGAAAAATCACTGATCCGAGGGATTTGTAATGAAAGGCAACGTCATAAAATATGCTAGAGACAATATTGACACCGATGTCATAATTCCTGGCACATATCTGAAAATTCATGATTATGCAGAGCTTGCAACGCATGCAATGGAGGGGTTGGATCCTGATTTTCATTCCAAGGTGAAGGAAGGCGATTTTATTTTATCTGGCAAAAATTTTGGGTGTGGATCCTCTCGTGAACATGCTCCGATAGCATTGTCCCATTCTGGAATAAAGGCTGTCCTTGCATTATCTTTTGCAAGAATTTTTTATCGAAACGCAGTAGACGGGGCATTTTTGTTGCCTATAGAAATAGAGCAGGACGCTTATGATGGAATTTCTGAAGGTGACGAAATATCGATAGATGTATCTGTAAATGAAATTAAAAATATTACAAAAAATCAAACATACAAAATGAAACCCTTTTCAGAAATTATTGGAAAGATAATTGCTGCTGGTGGGCTCTTCAAGTATAAGCCAGACCAGGATTAAAATGGGAAAAACTCTTTTTGAAAAAATCTGGGAATCACACGTTGTTGTTGAAAAACAAAATAATCCGACATTAATCTACATTGACAGGCATCTTGTTCACGAAGTAACTTCTCCGCAGGCTTTTGATGGATTACGCCAGAATAACAGGAAAGTCAGGCGGCCTGATCTTACAATAGCTACGATGGACCATAACGTTCCGACAACTGACCGCTCACTTCCAATTTTAGACCAAACATCTTCCGTTCAAATCAAAACACTTGAAAAAAACTGCAAGGATTTTGGAATTAAATTATTTGACATCGACAGCCCCAACCAGGGGATTGTTCACGTTATTGGCCCTCAGTTGGGAATAACATTACCTGGAACTACAATCGTTTGTGGTGATAGCCATACATCTACACACGGGGCTTTTGGAGCCCTAGCTCTGGGTATTGGAACCAGTGATGTGGAACATGTTTTGGCATCTCAAACTATGTGGTTGGAAAAACCAAAACCTTTTGAAATCAGAGTTGAAGGGAAACGAAAAAACCCACACGCGGTAACCGCCAAAGACATCGTTCTATCAATTATCAAAAATATCGGGACTGGCGGAGGTACTGGCACTGTAATTGAATATCGCGGTGAGGGAATTACTGATCTTTCAATGGAGCAACGAATGACTATTTGCAACATGTCCATTGAGGCTGGTGCACGTGCAGGTTTGATAGCCCCTGACGAAAAAACCTTTGAGTATCTAAGAAATCGGGAGTACACTCCGAAGAACTATGAGTCATTAGTTGATTCTTGGAAGGGACATCTTAAAACTGACCGTGATGCAAAGTTTGAAAAAGAATTCATTTTACACATCGATGATATTGCTCCACAAGTAAGTTGGGGAACAAACCCTGGCATGACGTGCGATGTTACGGATTCTGTCCCTTCTCCAGACGAATTTTCTAACGGTGATCCAAATCAAAAGAGGGGGGCTGAAAAGGCACTTGACTATATGGCTCTGGAACCTGGAACTCTAATTGAGGATATCAAAATTGATAGAGTGTTTATTGGCTCATGCACTAATGCTAGATTGGAAGATCTTATTGAGGCATCCAAAGTTATCAAAGGTCAAAAAATTTCGTCACATGTTAAAGCAATGGTAGTTCCTGGCTCTCAAATGGTGAAAAAACAAGCTGAAGCGATGGGGTTGGACAAAATTTTCATTAATGCCAATTTTGAATGGAGGGAATCTGGCTGTAGCATGTGTCTTGGAATGAATCCTGACATCTTGTCTCCTGGAGAACGATGTGCAAGTACATCAAATAGAAACTTTGAAGGCAGACAGGGCACTGGAGGGCGGACTCATTTGGTAAGCCCTGTTATGGCTGCAGCAGCTGCGATTCATGGACATTTTGTAGATGTAAGGAAGTTGGATTTGAGTTAATATGGAATCATTTAAAAAAGTAATCAGTATTGTGACTCCGCTTGATAAAGTAAATGTGGACACTGATCAAATTGTCCCAAAGCAATTCTTAAAACTGGTTCAAAAATCCGGATTTGGAAAATTCCTGTTCTTTAACTGGAGGTATGACGAACAGGAGAACGAGAAACCTGATTTCGTCTTAAACAATCCGAATTATGGAAATTCACAAATTCTTGTGGCCGGTGACAATTTTGGCTGCGGTTCTAGTCGTGAACACGCAGTTTGGGCCTTACTAGATTACGGTTTTTCTGTAATCATTGCACCTTCATTTGCAGATATTTTCTTCAGTAATTGTTTTAAAAATGGCGTTTTACCGATTACCTTGGACCAAAAACTTGTGGAAAAATTACTGCGCGAAACTGGCGTGATTGAGGTTGATTTGGAAAATCAAACAATCAAAACCCCTTCGGATGAAATATCTTTTGAAATTGACTCATATCAGAAAAAAATTCTTTTAGAGGGACTGGATGACATTTCACTTACTTTCCAATACGAAGACAAAATTTTGGAATTTGAAAAACAATCTAAAGTCCCATCTGTTTTATAATCTTCATTACCGTTTTTTCATTTCTCTCTAGCACCATTGGGGATTCTGCGTCTATCCATTCGTTCTCGCCAATATCAAAGGCGCTGATTTTACCCTCCTTTGACAAGTCTTGCAAAATATCAAACGATAGATTGATTTTCTTTTGTTTTTGTTTTGCCTTAATTTTTTTGATGATTTCTTTTCCTAGCATGTATACCCCCAAACATTCTGATAATTGTAATTTCATTACTGGTTTTTCTTTGAATTCTTTTATGATCCCATTTTCAACTGTAGCAAACCCTGTCTCTTCCTTTCTTTTGGTTCTAGTTGCAATGCATGCAGAACTTTTCTTTTCTTTGAAAAACTCTTTCATCTTATTAAGATCAACTGCACATAGATTATCTACAAACCATAATACGAACTCTGACTCGTCTTTGAGCTTGTTTGCAACATGCAATAGATCTCCCCCAGTTCCACTTTGCGAATCTTGAACAAAAGTGATGTTTTTCTGATTTCCATAATAGTTTTTAATTTGTCCACCTAATCCGTTAAAATCTGATATGATGATCACCTCGTCTACAAAACTAAACGATTTCAGGTATTTTACAATATAATCCACTAGCGGTTTTCCATTGATTGGAGTCATTGCTTTTGGAAAGAATTCTGTATATGGTTTGCCTCTGGTTCCCTTACCACCTGCAAGAATTACAGCCTTCACAGCCTAACGGTATGATTTCTGCTTTCTTCTTCTTGCACCAGGTCCGCCAAATTTCTTTGGTTCCTTTCTTCTGGCGTCTCCACTGACTAGGTATTTATCAAAATCAGTGATTCGTTTTCTAAGGTCTTCTCTAGTTGCTTTTGGGAAAGGATGATCTTTTGGTTCTTTTTTGGATTTTGTCCATCCCGTTAATGCTCTTGAAATTGCAGTTGCTATCGCACTTGCTTGGCCCATAAAGCCCCCACCTCTGACTCTTACAGAGATATCAATCTTATCTCTCAAGTCTCCTGAAATTTCTAACGGTGCTAGAATTACTTCGCGGGCAGTTTCCTGTGGAATCATTTCTACTGGAACGTTGTTAATTCTAACTTTGCCATTTCCTTTGGTGATGTACACATGGGCACTAGCTGTTTTTCTTGTTGCAAAATAAATTTCAGTTTTTGGAGTTGTCATTCAGTCCATCCTATTACTCTGCATAATTCCCCTAACACTGTGTAGTTTGATGGAGTTTTTTTAATTTTTGCTTTTTCAAATTGAATTTTTTCAAGTGATTTGATTTCTTTAGGCGAACCAATGTATGTTCTGAGTCTTTGGTGAGCTGCTTTTCCTGATGGCTTTTTATCATATGGAAGCATTTGACGAATCATTTTTGCCATTAAAGTATCTGGTCTTCTGTAGTGTACTGGTCCGTGTTTGTAATTGATAACGCTGTTAATTTCTAAAAATTCTCGATATTCTTTAATTTGATTGCTTCTTGTTCCGCTCATCATGATTTTTTCACAATTTACGACTGATACTCTGTTTCCCTGCATTAGCAATTTTGCAACATTTGATGCCAGTCTGCCTGCAATATGATCAGTTGCATCTATGACTATTGGTCTGTCAGTTCGTACAACAACTTCTTGTTTGGAAGTATTTGAATTTCTTCCAGCAGGCCTGTTGATTCTTCCATTAGCCAAGTAGTACTACTCCTTTTCCGGTTGGGTTTTGTTTGATTAAATCCAAATGGGTGATTATTTTTCCACCTTTTTCAGTTATTTTGTTTGCTGCTGAATTTGAAATTGAAAATGAGAACAATGTAATTTTATGGGAGATGTTGCCTGTTCCGAGGACTTTGCCTGGGAATACCACGACATCGTTTTCTTTAGTTAACTGATTGATTCTATTCACATTGAGATCTCTCCTGGCAGAAGATGGCTTTAATGCATATTCTGCTAATTTTGCCCAAATTGGAGCATCGTTTTTTGTAGATGCCTTCTTTAGATCTTTGGCCATGTGTATGACGACTTGATTAGTCATGTGAATAATGCGGTTTGAAACCCAAATATAATGTCTATGCTTAGATTATGCTTCAACTTTGTCAATCATTTCTTTGAATTGACTTATTCTATTGCTGACCTCGTCCACTCCAGCAATGATGATCTGCTCTGGTTTGAGTGCACCTGTTGATTCCACTGTTAGCACTTTGACATCTTCTTTGTCAGTATCTGTAAGTGTTGAAATATTTGCAGAATTCCATTTTGCGTGAACTGTTCCACGCCCTAGTCTGGCATAACATTCCATTTTGATTCTTTGACCTGGCGCCAATTGGATTATTGGAATCTTATCTGAGACTGGTTTGATTGAATCATCTTCTGAGGATAATTCGTTTGAGTAAATTGTTCTTGTAACGTCGGAGACACCTGAATCTAAAATTAACATTACTTTGCAGTTTGAACACCCTGTTTCGCTTTGACATTCACACTTTGATGGCTCGTTAAATCTTGCCAAGTCTGTTGTTATTGGAATCAGTCCTAATCTGTGGGCTAAACCTTCATCAGGTAGAACAGATGAGTTTACAATGATATCTACCGTATCGATTGCAAACACTGGAACGCCGTTTAGACATACACGTCTAAGTGCGTTAGCATACTGTAATGGGATACCTTTCAGTTTTACGGAAATTTTGTGATCATCTTTACTAATAATCTCTAAGGATGACAATGAGCAAAATTCCTAAAATCCACATAAAAATCTAGCTCGATATTAGGCAGAGGTATGAATGAATTTGCTCATTCATGATGTCTGCTTTTACATGCTCTAAATCATATTTTTGAAATGGTCACAGACTATGATTTTGAATAAATGATTCTTAATACAGATAAATAACAAATCCTCGTTACTAATTTTAGAAATGGCTGATGTTACACTAGTGAGATACTCCTTTGAGGGGGAAAAATTTGAAATCATGGTAAAGCCGGATCCTGCATTGGAATACAAACTTGGAAAGAAAAAAGATATTTCGGCAGTTCTAGTTTCAGATGAGATTTACACTGATTCTGGAAAAGGTACAAGACCGTCGGCAGAAAAACTACTCAAGGCCTTCAAGACTGAAGATCCTACTGAGATTGCAGAAATTATAATGCAAAAAGGTGATCTGAATCTTACTACTGAACAAAGAAGGAAGATGATGGAAGACAAGAAAAAACAGATTGTCTCATATATTGCTAAAACCTACGTGGACCCTAAAACCCACTTGCCTCACCCTCCATTGAGAGTTGAACAGGCTATGAAAGACGCAAGGGTTTCAGTAGATCCTCAAAAAAATGTGGATGAGCAGGTTAAAGATATTGTTGAACAACTACGTTCTATAATTGCACTAAAAACGGAAAGCCTACAATTGGAAATTATAATTCCAGCACAGTTTGCATCGCAATCATATGCAGTGTTAAAGTCTGTAGGTTCTTTAAAATCTGAACAATGGCAAAATAATGGTTCCTTGAAAGCAATACTTGAAATACCCGCTGGCGCAAGACCAAATGTGATAGACAGATTAGGATCTATAACCAAGGGTTCTGCTTCAGTCGAGGTAGTCAAATAATGGATAATAAGAGAAAATACGTTATTCCAGGCGATGTGATAACCACTGGCCCTTTTAGACCAGAACAAAATGTAATCCTTGAAGGTGATAAGATAATTTCTACAACTATTGGTATTTCTGAAATTTATGATGATGCTGTTAAAGTAATTACGTTAACTGGAAAATATATTCCCAAAATCGACGATCTTGTAATTGGTAAAATCAAATCTCACACCTCTCTATCTTGGGAGTTGGACATCAATTCATGCTATGTTGGATTCTTGCCTGCACAGGATGTTTTTGGACGAGATTTTTCTGCTCATGCAGATGAACTTTCATCCAAATTAAAAACAGGGGATCTGGTGGCAGCAAGAATTGCTAATTTTGACAGAACTAGAGATCCTCTAGTAACAATTTCTGATAGGGATTTAGGTAAAATTGATTCTGGCGTTTTGATAAAAATATCCCCCAGCAAGGTTCCACGACTAATTGGAAAGAAAGGCAGCATGATTCAGATGATAGAGATGGCAACAAATGCCGCAGTAACAATTGGTCAGAATGGCTGGGTAGTGGTTTCATGTGAATCTCCAGAGGGATTATTAAAGGCTAAAAAAGCAATTGAAATGGTTAATGAAAAGGCACACGTTGCTAATTTGACTGACCAAATTAAAGAAATGTTACAAATAAAGGATAATGAATCATAATGGGCGGACGAGACGCAACAATGGTCCTATTGGACGAGAATGGTATTCGTTGTGATGGTCGTAAAGTAGACGAACCACGACGAATTATGATTAGAGCCGGTGGACTAAAAAATGCTGACGGTTCCGCTTACATTGAATTTGGCAATAACAAAATTCTAGTTGGGGTTTTTGGTCCAAGAGACGTGCATCCAAAACACATGTCAAACACGGATACAGGAATTCTACGAGTTAGATATCATATGGAACCATTCTCTGTTACTGAAAGAAAAAATCCCGCACCATCAAGAAGAGAGATTGAAATTTCCAAAGTGATCAAAGAAGCTTTGGAACCTGCAGTGATGCTAGAAAAATTCCCAAGAACCGCAGTTGATGTGTTTATTGAAGTATTACAAGCCGATGGCGGAACAAGATGTGCCGCTCTTACTGCTGCTTCTGTCGCACTGGCTGATGCAGGAATTCCAATGAGGGATATGGTTGCAGCGATTGCTGCTGGCAAAGTTGCAGATACTATTGTGCTTGACGTAAATAATGAAGAAGATCAAGCTGGTCAAGCAGATATGCCAATTGGCTACATGCCAAGTCTTGAAAAAATTACACTGTTGCAATTGGATGGAGTTTTGACTCCTGAAGAATACAAGAAATGTGTAGATGTAGGAGTGCAAGGTTGTAAAATTGTTTATGAATTACAAAAGAAAGCACTCACTGACAAATACTTTGGAAAGGGCGGAGATTAAAATTGACATCTGTTTCAGTTATTGACGAATTAAAAAAAATACAAATTCTTGAATTGTTAGAACAAGGAAAACGTATTGATGGACGCGCATTTGATGAACCACGCAAACTTGTTATTGAAACTAATGCAATCCCACACGCAAACGGCTCAGCAAGAGTTCGTCTTGGAGATACTGAAGTAATATGCGGAGTAAAAATTCAACCAGACAGACCCTTCCCAGATACTGGCGACAAAGGTCTTTTCATTTGTACTGCTGAACTGTTGCCTTTATCACATCCTACTGTTGAAACTGGTCCTCCACAACCACATGTAATCGAATTGGCAAGAGTTGTTGACAGGGGCATTAGAGAAAGCCACATGGTTGATGTTTCTCAATTGGTTATAGAGAAAGACAAATCCGTCATTGGCGTGTTTGCTGATAATGTAGTTGTTGATTATGACGGAAATCTGTTTGATGCATGCTCCTATGCCAGCACTGCTGCACTACTTACATCAAAAACCCCTAAATGGAACTGGGTTGATGATAAACCACAACTTGTTGAGGGTGGAGAAACCGCTTTGCCAATTTCTACAATTCCAGTATCAATAACCATGGGAAGAATTGGCAATCATATCATAGTTGATCCAAATGGGGACGAATGGGATAGTATGGATGCCCGTATTACGATTACAACTGATTCTGATGGAAATATTTGTGCGCTACAAAAAGGTGGCAGTGACGGATTCACACAGGATCAAATTAACCAATGTGGTGAAATATCTGTACGCGCAGGCGCAAAAATAAGAGAAATATTAAAAGAGGCTCAAAAAGGTAGTCAGTAAAATGGTCAAACATACCAAAGCAAAAAAATCCCTTAAGGGACTAGGCGCTCGTTACGGAATCAAACTTAGAAAACAATATACAAAAATCCATTTTACATTAAAAGAAAAAAGAACTTGCCCTGAATGCGGTTCAGAAAAATTTGGACGTGATGCAGTTGGAATTTGGTCTTGTAAAAAATGCAGCTATAAAGTGGCTGGAACAGCATATGACATTAAACTTTAGTGCAAAAATCACAGTTGACGCAAAAGATAAGACAAAAGCAATTTATGATTCTGTAAACACTGACAATGAATTCTATCCTGAAAATCCTGTAAAAACCCAGATAACTCTTGACGAAAAAATTACCATTACATCTGAAACTGACCATCTGACACATCTTAGAGCAAACTTGAATTCAACTCTTCGATTAATTCAAGCAAGCTATGATTCAATTGAATCGGTAAAGATATAATGAAACAAATTTTTTGATTAAACATGTCAGCAGGACAAATGCCTCCATGGCTTCAAGAACAGCTTATGAAAATGCAACAATCGCAACAGAATTTACAATCAATTATGACTCAAAAACAACATCTTGATATGGAAAAAGCAGAAACTGAAAAGGCTCTTGAAGAATTAAGAAAAGTTGCTGACGGTGATGCGGTATTCAAACAAGCTGGCACCATACTGATTAAATCAAAAAAACAGGAGTTAATTGATGAACTAGAAGAACGAATTGAGCTTACTAAAACACGTTCAACCGTTCTTCAAAAGCAAGAAACACGTCTAAAAGAAACTCTCAAAGAACAAGAGATAAAAATTACTGAGATGATGAAAGGCGGCTCTGCAAATTCTCCTCCAAAGGTATCACCTCCAGCAGACAACCCTAGAAAATAAGATTTCGCGTATTTTCATAAAGATATTAACAATTCTTTCCCAGTTCTATTGTGAATTTAGAAAATCTACGAATAATTGTAGATGAACGAGAAAGAAAAAGTGGAATTCCTGATCTGCTCAAATCAATTGGAATGAACATTGAAATGAAAACACTTCCAATCGGTGATTATATTGTTGCACCAGAAACTATTGTAGAGAGAAAAAGCATTCGTGATCTTATGGCTTCTGTTTTTGATGGTCGACTTTTTGATCAATGTTCTAGACTAAAGGAACATTTTGAACATCCTGTAGTTCTCATGGAGGGCAACGTTGATGAAATTGAAGAAATCACTGAAAACCCTATGGTGTTCTACGGCGCACTTTCCACCGTTGTTTTGGATTTTAAAATCCCCATAATCCCAACTCCCAGTGCCGCCCATACTGCAAAATTACTGGTGTCAATGTGTTCTAGAAAGGACGCTCCACAAGGACCGTATCTAAAAAAGATCAAAAAATCTTCTGATTTAGGAAAACAGCAGCTTTCAGTTCTTTGCAGTTTGCCTGGGGTTGGAGAGAAATTTGCAGTTAGAATGTTGACGAAGTTTGGAACCCCTCTGAACGTTTTTAGTGCCACTGTTGCTGAATTGGCAAAAGTTGAAGGTTTGGGCGAAGCTCGTGCAAAAAAAATTAAAAAAACATTAGACAGTAAAAGCAAATTCCTCAAGGCCACAAACCAAAAAACTTTACATGATTCCTGATACTGCTAAATTTTTTTGAGTAGTTTTCTTTTAAATGGCGTTCCACACGTTGGACATTCTTTTCCTGCCGTGTGATTAGTTCTGCATCCTGGACAATAGTGAACCCATTTCCCGACATCCTTGATCCCTTTTGTCATGATGGGTATGATTTCTAAACCTAAATTCTTGGCTACGTTTGAAATTGCAAAATCATCGCTGATTATCTGACCGTTTGTTTCTATGCCCAATGCGATAATTGAAATATCTTGCTTTGATAACTGGGGAAAATCTCCTGTGTTCTTTGATGCCTTGATTGCTGTTTTTGTGGATTCTGAATCCGGTTCCCTGATTTTTAATCTGTTGGTTTCAAGCAGGGTCCCTAACGCATCATGGTTTTTCTTTATGTGTTTAATCTCATCATAAACTAGCGGTGTTGTATAGCAAACATCTGATGATCTAAATGGAATTCCTGCATAAAACGCACTGGCGTCTAGAATTCTAAAATCCAAGCTTGCTCATCTGCCTCAGTCCTCTTTTCTTTAATCTCAGAAAGACTGCAGGTTTTTTGTATTTTTTGATGATGATTGGTTCGTCATATCCTACTGCTCTGACAACCTGTGCATCCATTGCAATATTACAATCATGAGAGCAAACAATTTCAATTTTTTCATCCGGAACAACCAACGATGCTAATCTGTATACTGGTGCAACGGGCGTTATGATTAACACATCTAAACTCTCATGCAGAATCGGACCTCCTAATGAAAACGAGTGACCTGTAGAACCGCTCGGTGTGGCAATTATCACTCCGTCCATTTTTTGTTTAACCGTATCGTCTTGAAACTTGATCTTAATTTCTGCAGTCTTGGTCAAGTTTGTCCTGGTGATGTAAATTTCATTTAGGGCTGGTGGGAATTCTTTTCCTCCGCAAGACGCAACAACTCTGATTCTTTTATCTAAAAAGAAATTGTCTTTTAAAATCTGGTCTATCGCATAATCAATCTCTTCAATTGTAATTTCTGCTAGAATTCCCCTGTTTCCTCCCACGTTGATAGTTAGAATTGGCGTTTCATTTGCCAAGTTCCTGAACACCCTAAGCGTTGTTCCGTCCCCCCCAAGAGTTATCACCAGATCTAGTTTTTCTTTTTTCAATTCCTCAAGTGTATCCATTTGTTTTGCACCTTCCACCTCGATTGGAGAAATCGTAAACACTGTTGACTTTTTTGCTAAAAGCTTTTTTGTGACTTCTCTTGCAGCTTGCTCTGAATCCTTGGATCCTACCTTGCTTATCACTGCCACTTTTTGTAATTTCAAGCAGTTCTTCTGAAATGTATTTACTTAAAAATGATATTTTTACTATTCTTTGGAAAAACAAATAAGTATGAAAACAAATCCGTACAAATTATGAGTTACGCACACCCTGAAGTTTTAGTTGACACTGAATGGGTATCAAAAAATCCTCCTAATGAAAAAAGGAAATTAGTTGAGGTTGACTATGATCCTGTAAATGGATATCAAAAAGGCCACATTAATGGTTCCAGTTTAATTTGGTGGAAACGAGACATCAATGATCCTATTACAAGGGATATCATTAGCAAAAAAGAATTTGAAGCGTTAATGGCTAAAAATGGAATCACTGCTGATACTGAAGTTATTCTTTATGGTGACTTTAACAATTGGTTTGCCGCATTTGCTTTCTGGGTTTTCAAAATTTACGGCCATGAGAATCTAAAGATTATGGATGGTGGAAGAAAAAAATGGGAATTAGAAAACAAAGGTTACACTACTGACGAACCTCGCTTATCTCCGTCAACTTATGTTGCGCAACCTCCAGATGAGGGATTGCGCGCATATCTATTTGATGTTAGTAGAGCTTTGGGAAAAGAAGAAAGTGTAATGGTTGATGTGAGATCTCCTGCAGAATTTACCGGTCAAATTACGGCACCTCCAGAATATCCGATGGAACATGCACAAAGAGGCGGTCATATTCCTAATGCAAATAATATTCCATGGGCAACTGCAGTTAATGATGCTGATGGCACTTTCAAAGCAGTTGAAGAGTTAAGACAGAACTACGAGCCAAAAGGAGTTACTCCGGACAAAGATGTAATTTGTTACTGCAGAATAGGAGAACGTTCTTCACACAGTTGGTTTGTATTGAAATATCTGCTTGGATATCCAAAGGTTCGAAACTATGATGGTTCATGGACTGAATGGGGAAACATGATCGGAAATCCTGTGGAAAAATAAATTGCTTTTAGACCTTCCAGTTCTTGAGCAAGGCACTTTCTATTTTATCAAAGACGGCGAGTCTGATATTGTAATGGAGGATAAAACAAAACGAGGGCTTGAAATTAAAGAAACATCGATTGACGAAAAAATTAATGTCAAAGCCGATAAAGGGATGATTCACGACATGGATGGAATTGGGCATTGGGTTCCTATTAGGTGGTATTTTTCAAAGGACTCATTTGATCTATCCCAAGTGTTAATTCATGCAGAAGCCATGGAAAAAAAATACACTGAACTCAGGGAACTCACATGTCCTGATGATGACGACTGATAACCTTTTTAAATAAAACTAAGTTACTAAAAACCAGATGTCATTACTTCTTAAAGATCGAGTATGGTCCATGGAAGCTGCCACTGCAAAGCGTGGTGTTTATCCGTTACATGGGTTCAAACTGGGACTTTATAGATTACCGATTAAATTAGAAGAACCTGCTGAACTAAAATCTGTTCATGATGGCCTCAAAAAGGCATTTGAAATGGACATGTACGCAGATAGGATTTACGCAACATATCGTTGGAAAGAACAAAACATGGCTGATCCTGATGCCAAAGGATACGAGGAAGTCAACTTGTCAGTTACAGTAGAAATTGTCACTGGTGAAGTTGTAGATATAATTTATCAAATTTTTCCAATTGAAAAATTCGGCGATCCTAATTGGGTTAAAGATTACAGAAAGAAAGCAGACCATTTTGCCAAATTAGTCATTGACACAATTTTGCGAAACACCATCTTGGCAGACAAAATGATTTCTCATTTTGTCAAGTCCGAAAAAATTTCCGAAGTTGCCGCCATTCAAAAACTGGAGGAACTAACACCTCTTGCAAAAATTGTTCTTGGTGCCAAACCAAAACCAGTTGAGGCGAAAAATGATGAAGAAGGGGAAGAAGATGACGATTCAATTGAGATTCCTGATGGGGCAAAACCTGGACCAATTGATGTTAATTTCAAATCAAAAATGAAATTGTCTACAGCATTTGATGCCATGGGATATTCAATCAAAACCTGGGGAAGAAAGGGTATAAACAACGGCATTATGGGAGTCTGGGGAGAATTTGTTTCGGTAGATTACGATATTTGTATTGCAGATGGTGGATGCATTGAAGCATGTCCTGTTGGCGTATACGAATGGTTTGACACACCTGGCAATCCTGCTTCGGGACAAAAACCGCTGATGTCAAAAGAACCTGATTGCATTTTCTGTCTTGCATGCGAGGGTGTATGTCCTCCACAAGCAATCAAGATTTTCGAGCAAAAATAATTTTAGTTTCTTGTCATTTAAATAACAACTAGTAATTCTGTGAAATTAGGGATATGGAAATCAACCCTTTTACTTCATTTGTGTTTCATCTGTTCATTTTATCCGCTATAATTATCACGGCATACACTGTTAACTTCTATTATCTCGTGTTTCTTTCTAGAACCAGGAAAGAACTACATCGTACTGTTGATTGGGGAACTCCTACAGTTACAATCCAATTGCCCATTTACAATGAAAAGTATGTTGCAAAACGACTTGTAGATGCTGTTTGCAATTTAGATTATCCGAAAGACAGAATGCGGATAATGGTATGTGATGATTCTGATGACGATACGGTTGAATTACTTGGAGATCTAGTCGACGATTACAAAAAACAAGGATTTCAAATCGAGCATGTGAGACGTGGAACAAGAAAAGGGTACAAGGCTGGCGCTTTAAAACATGCGATGAAAACAACTGACACTGATCTTGTTGCAATCTTTGATGCCGATTTCATCCCCCCTTCTTGGTTTCTTAAACGAGCAATACCTTATTTCTCCTCGTCAAAGATAGGGCTAGTTCAGTGCAGGTGGGGGCATATCAACGAAAACTATTCTACCATTACCCAGGTGCAGGCGCTCAGTATTGATTTTCATTTCCTTGTGGAGCAAAAAGCGAAGAGCAATTCACATCTTTTCATGAATTTTAATGGAACCGCAGGAATCTGGAGACGTGCTTGCATTGAAGATGCTGGAGGCTGGCATACCGCTACGCTTGTAGAGGATCTTGATCTAAGCTACAGGGCACAAATGAAAGGCTGGAAATGTTTATTCGTGCCTGACATTGTCGTTAAGGCTGAATTACCTGCACAAATGAACGGGGCTAAGCGGCAACAATTCCGTTGGGCAAAAGGATCAATCCAATGTGCTGTAAAATTACTCTATGACGTTGCTTTAAAACGCGATGTTGCAATTGAAGCAAAAATTCAGGCGTTTATCCAACTCACTCGTCACATTGTTTATCCACTAATACTGATACAGTTTCTGGCTTTGCCTGTGTTGCTGGTAGGAGACATTAATCTCTATGTGGTAAGCGTTCTTCCTGCTTTGACAATTGCAATGTATCTTGTAATGGGTCCTGGCGCATACCTTATTGTTATACATGGAATGTATGATAAATCATGGAAGTCTAAGGCAAAATTACTTCCGGCATTGCTTGTCTATAATGCTGGCATGGCTGTAAACAATACTGTTGCAGTATTTGATGCAGTTTTAGGTAAGAGAAATGAATTTCATAGGACTCCAAAATATGGAATCGTAACAAAACACGATGATTGGAAGGACAAGGCTTACAATCTGCCGTTTACACAAACAACCCTTCTGGAAATATTTTTTGGCGTATATGGGATAATGGGAATTTTCATTGCCATTTTTTCAAACAATCCGGTGTTTGTACCAATCATCGCTCTACAGGCTATTGGCTTTTTTTATATCGCGTATCTGAGTTTGGCTCACACTCAATTTAAAAGAAATAAATCAAGTGACAATCGAACAAAAACTAAGAAGGAAAAAATGGCAAATACTGTTTACAAACTTTCCATGATTGGAATACTGGGAATAATTATTTTTGGAGGATATATGGCAATTTCTGGTTATAATTCCGATATCTACCCACTTGATAGAGTTAGAGGAAACCTTGATGGCATAATCACTTCATCGGATCCAGACGTAATTCGCAATCATTTAGTGGCAATTCAGGCCGATCTGGATATGGTGATGATAAATTTGCCTGAAACTGTTGATTCTGAAGGTAGAGTCATTTCAAAAAACCCTGTTTGGTTATTTGGCACAGAATCTACAAATTTCCTTCGAATTCAAAACAACATAGATACGATGCTTGCAGGCGTTGATGAAATCGCATCCATTTCAAAAGACAACTCTGCATATCATACTGGAATGCTTGATGTTAACGATAGAGCGTCGATACTGAAAATCAACATAATGGATGCGACCCCGTACATGTATGTCAGTCCTGCAAATATGGTGATGAGTGCTGTCTGGGTTGCTGCAATTATTGGAATTTTTGCCGCATTAAAAAGAAAGAAAGAACAACTCAATAAACTCGACGAAGAGTGATCAAGAAATATTAAGATCTATCCTGATTTCATCCACTGCTCTAATTCCATAAATGTCTCTTACCTGCTGAATTCTGATTGATTCTTTTAACATGTCTCTGCCTATCGTATTTGTTAAAATTGAATAGACGTCGCTGAATCTTACTTCCCACTTGTCTGCACAATCTAGTATTTTGCCAACTGCCCACTGTCTTACTTCGTGAGGTAATGGGATTTTCTCTCCGGATTCTATTGAGATTCTGTCAAACAAATTCACAATGTCAGCTGTCTGTGATGCCATTTTTTCAATGTCTTTTACAACTCCATATTTTGACTCTGCATTCATTCTGATGTTTGACTGATATTCTGAAAGCTTTAGCAAAGCCATGACCTCTTTTGATGAATTACCTGATGCCTTGCTCGTAACTTCCTTGACTGATTGTAATTCTTGAAACAGCCTTTCGGATTTTTTATGGAATTCAATCGTTGATTCATCTTGTCTCTTTAGCGTATCTGACACTGATGATATTTTTTGTTCAATGCTGTTTGTTTTGTCAAGGACGTTTTCTTTGAAATTGGAAAACTCCTTTTGAGCTGATTTCAACCCTTCTCCAACAAACGCTGTGGAGTCTGCTCTTTGTACTAGGACGCCAATCTCAGTCTCAATTTTATCTATTTTTCCGCCTAAATCTTTGATGCTTTCAATGCTCAAATTGTTTACGGCATTTGCTTTTGATGATATGGCGTCAAATTGTTGTTTGAGGCCGTCTATTACCCCTCCTAGCGAATCAATCTTTGATGCTTTGGATGAGATGGCGTCAATTGTGATTTTGATTGCATCCAGCTCTGCATGGAGGTCTGTAGTTGATGCAACTCCGTCTGAAATTCTTCCAAGTTCCTGTTTGAGACTTTCAATAATTTGAGAGCCTGTATCAAACTTTGCAGTTTTTCCTGAAATCTCCTTTATAGTATTTTTAAGATCATCCATTTCAGACCCGATTTTTAAAAATGAATCTGACTTTCCAGAAACTTTTCTTAGGTCATCTCTTACTTCGTCAATTCTTTGAGCGATTTTGATAATCATCTGAGAATTGTTTTTAGCTGAATTTATGCTATCTTCCACTTGTTCTGGTTTTGACAATTTTTGCAATTCGGAAATTCTGCTGATCTCTTTTTCTAGTTTGGACGTTTGGTCGTTAATTTTATTGACCAAATTTGACTGTGATCTGACTTGGTTTAACCCGGCGTATAGTTTTTGGGTATCGCCTTCTATGATGTCGATTTGTTTTGATTGTTTTTGAATATACTCTAATGTTGATGTTAATGTGTCAATCATCCCTTTCATGGAGATTAGAACTTTTTGATTTTCACCAAATATTTTTGACATTACTTTGATCTCTTTTTGTAATGCTTTGTTTGAATCTGAAACTGATGCTACCTTTTTTAATAATGCCGAAGAATTAGGCTCTTTTTTTGCCTTTGCTGCTGTTTTCTTCTTTGTGGTTTTGGCATCCATGTAAAGTCATTTAAAATTTAAAGATAAAAAAGTTGGGTGTAAAATAAAACATGTAAAGAGTTACTTGTTTACGACTGTTGGTTCATGAAGCAGTTCATGAAATGTTTTTTCGGCCAAACCGTTCACTGTCTCGATAAATCCTCTTGGACAATATTCGCATTGAATCATATAGTACGGTATGGTACCGTACTATTAATACCAAGGTGATTGCAAAGTAACCAAGTATGCAGTCAGATACCCCAGGTCATGTCTCTTCATTTTGTTCAGCTGACCTAATCATCACTCTGCATATTGATTATGATGTCTGGGCATAAAGAGGTTAAATATTTCCAAAACAGATGAGCCTGGCATTGAATTGAAATCATTTTTCATATTTTCAATCCGTAATCATTTTTAAACGAATTTGTCAACTGTTAGCATGCAAAACATTCCGCTTCAACTAGATTCCGGCGGAATTCCTAGCACGCTCAACAATACTGTGACAAGCTTGGCTGATCAAATAACTCTGGAATTGCCTCATACGAGTTTTGTTACTGATTTAGCATTCATTATGATTATCGGTGCTGTTGTAACACTTGCTTTTTTCAAAATCAAACAACCGCTGATCATAGGCTATCTTTTTGCAGGAATGTTGATTGGACCTTTATCGCCATTTTGGTCTTGGGTGTTGCCTGAAGGTGGCCCGCCGACAGATGCATTGCACGGTGTTGGAATTCTATCTGATATTGTTGCATTGAATCTTTTTGCAGAAATCGGCGTCATCTTACTTCTCTTTGTAATTGGAATAGAGTTCCCTTATGCGAAAATCAAGACTGTTGGTCGCGCGGCCATCGGCGTTGGAACTGTAGGGTTGTTTTTGACATTGACTGTTTTGTTCTATGCGGCAAGTGCGCTTGGGTTGGTATTCATGGATGCTTTGTTTATTGCAGCAGCGTTATCTATATCCAGCACTGCAATCATTGTCAAACTATTGGAAGAGATGGGGAGAATTAACAAAGAATCCTCCATCATGATTCTGGGAATCTTGATTGTAGAGGACGTGATAGCCGTTATTCTGATTTCCTCACTGCAATCTATTGCTCTGGTGGGAACAGTGTCCGTTGAATCAGTTGTCGTAGTTGTATTGGTTGCAGCCGGTTTGATTGTAGGAACGTTTACTATTGCAACTCGCATCATTCCTCATCTCATTGACAGAGTTGCAGCCGCAGAGCACCGCGAAATTTTACTTCTGAGTGTTCTAGGCGTTTGTTTTGGCTATGCGCTATTGGCCAATATTGTAGGCCTGTCGGTAGCAATCGGTGCATTTTTGGCAGGGGTTTTGGTTGCTGAGTCTAAATCGGCAGAAGTTGCAAAGTTACTTTCAAGTCCGATTAAAGACATGTTTGTGGCTATATTCTTTATTTCAGTTGGCGCTTTGATGGATGTGTCCCAACTTGAAAATTATATTTTTGTAGCCATCGCACTAATTGCAGTTACAATTGGCATGAAATTTGGGGGGAACATGATTGGAAATGTGATTTTTAAACAGAAACGTGGCAAAGCACTTCGTTCAGCATTTGTTTTGGCAGCTCCTAGGGGGGAATTTTCTATTGTTATTGTCAAGGTCGGTGTAGATATAGGCGCAGTTAGTGCTTTCCTATTCCCGTTAGTTGGCATTATTTCTATAATCACCGCGTTCATTTCTCCATTCCTGATAAAGACTGGCGACAAAATAATTCCATCTCTGGAAGGCAAAAAAGATGTCTGATGAATTAAAGCGATTCTTGGATCAGGTGCATTCTGGAATAACTACTTTTGATTTTGAAGGGATTGAAACTCCCTGCATTGAACTAGATGAGAGAAAATATGATGAGATGCTATCAAAAGTTGCTGGAGCATCTCTGTCAATTAATACTGATTTGAATATTTTACAGGATGGATTAGGAAATGTGTTTGTTGAAGTGAAACTGACTTTTTCAAAAGGCAACATTGTGGAAACATTTCTTGTGGATGCCAAATCCAACCTCCATTTCTTCAAAGCCCTTACAAAGACATCCATGCTTGCACTCTCTTCACCAAAATCGAATTATGGGAAAGACAATGTGTTTATGATTCAATTGCCGCGCCCAGAAAAAGCTCAAGACGCACTTGAAATAATTCAAGATGCCCTGATTCCAAAGAATAAATAAAAGACGGCCGTTTTAATGGGGAATGCAGTGCTGTGGGTGTGAACGGCAGGCTGTCATTTGACCTTTTTAGAAACTATGGGTAAAAATTTTAAAAAATATGAAAAAATTATCTAGTTTCCTGAAACAAAATTCCAAATAAAACTGAGCAATTCTTTAATCATGAATCCCGCTCTCGAAAAAAGGAGTCAATCCGAATGCTAAATATTCGCTGACTGTGCTCGACCAAAATTTTAACCATCTGTCTGAAATTTATTTCAAACAATTCTGTATTCCGTGGCGGGTTTGTGCTCAAAATCCTATCCGTCGGGAGTACGTTTGGTGTTGGAGCGGAAGACGCTTTTGAGGCGATACGTGAAAAATGCAATGACCGTGCCATTACTTTAACCCCACGCGAGTAAAAGTAACAATTCAAAAATTATTTTAATGGCAGTTTTAGTGGTTTATTCTATGAAGCGAATTGAGGCGATGGTGCCTAATATGAGACGACGTCAAGTAGTAGAAGGCATTCTCCAAGCGGGTGCAAAGGGAGTAACGTTGGTTGAAAGCCGAGGCAAAGGGGATGGTGAAAGACCTATGGTCAAGGGGGCCAGAGGTACTGCAAAATACATTGCAGATTATAACCGAATTGACACCATAATTACCATGGTTGACGATTCAAAAGTTGATTCTATAGTGTCTGCAATTATGAATACAGCCTACAGGGGCAACGAGGGGGACGGCATGATTTTTGTTTCTACAATCGATGAAGCGTACAAAATATCTACAAAAGAAAAAATATCTTCATTAAGTTAGATCCACGCATTTGGCCTTTTTCAAAACTGTGGCAAAAATTGCAATTACTTCCAAATGATGCAAATTGTGATTAATTGGAATTAAAATCAAGTCTCTGACGGTTTAAACTAAGCATTGCCTGGAGACAGTTCTCGTTCAAGCTGGTACAGTCTGTCAATTCTTTTGTAGGTTAACGGGTGTGTTCTGAAAATCTCCCCAAACTTGCTGAAACTGCTTTTTCGTTCCCAGTCCATGGCTTTTTTCACCTCACTTTCTGAAATGTTCTGATCCTCGTAATATGAAGAGAATTTTATCACTTCATAACTTGACGCAATGGGATCTACTGCATAAAATGAGCGCAATGTGGAGTTCTTTGCTTCTTGTTTTTGTAAACTCAGGCCGTAGGTAATCTTTGCCAAGGCATTTGCAAGTATGGTTGGCTTTACCTGCCGTCCTGCAAAACTGTCTGCATAAAATTCTCTAAGGCGTGAAAAGTAAAGAATCAAAAGATTTGTTACGAAATACACTACAAATGCACCGATTCCGATTAAAACTGCAGCACTGCCTTGATTTCTTCTTCCTCCAAACATGGTGGACAATGCAATGAAATATGCTATGGTGGGAATCACTGAGATGATTGTCATGACAACCATGTCGTTATGTTTTATGTGTCCTATTTCATGAGCGATAACTCCCATGACTTCGTCTTTTGTCAATGTGTTGAGCAGCCCGCGAGTTAAAGTTAATGTTGCAGATTTACTTGTCCTGCCAAATACAAATGCATTGGGCATACTGGTATTTGCTATGGTGATTTTTGGGATTTTCACTTTGTTTTTGATGCAAATTTCATGAACCATCTCTTCAATCCATGGAAATTCATCTCTGTTCAGTGGACTCATATTTGTACTCCATCTTACTATTGATGGCCCTACTGCCCACTGGAACAAACCCAAGACTACTGCCATTCCAACTGTGGCAAAAATCCCAAGATTAAAATAAAATGAAAGGCCTGCTAGCAATGCAAAGAGCAATCCAAAAACTAGAACCATTGTAAGGCTCATTGAAGCTACAAGTCCCTTGTTCACAAACTCAGCGTTAGATGTTGAGATATAATTGTTAGAATCAAAGTCCCTATTCAAATAATCTAATTTTGCCTGCATAGGATAGACGCTCTCCTGGGGAATTGCCCCTTTGGTTCGAGGCCCTGATATGAAATAACCGTGCTCCCATCGGGATTCGAACCCGAGTCTTTGGCTTGAGAAGCCAAAGTGCTTAACCGGACTACACTATAGGAGCTTGATGAAAAATAAATTGAATCTTAATTTAAAGGAAATGTTTTGACTTTGAATGGATTTGTAAAACTTTGTGAGTTGATTCATTTATAGAAAAATCGCCTGTAAAAAAGACATGGATATGAAAAAATTCATTGAAAAAAATGGATTATCCGCTTTCCCAATTGGATTGGGCGGGTGTAGAACTTCTGGCTTGTCTTACGATTCATGTGATTATGATCTTTTTGTTTTTGATGAAAAATCAGAACCGGGAACAGTTTTCAAACATGGTGATGAATTTGTCAATGTCCACCATGCGTCATTATCTGAAACCAATTCCGAAAAACTTCTCCAATATTACCGGTTGGAAATCCTTCAGGACGAATCATGGGATTTGCAGATGATGCTTTCCAGGATTAATGAAAAGCATGTTTCGTTATTTTCTGATTTTGCAAAAAACTGTTTGATAGAATCTCAATTCTGTTGCCAAAAAACAACAGAGTCCATTCAAAGTCTTGACGTGTTTGCCCCTTGCTGGCAAAAATGTGCCACTTTTTACTTGGCAAAAGCTATCTCTTCAATCAACCATCAGCGTTCAAGCCCTTCTCACATGCTTGACTCCTTCCGTAAGATGCAGAAAAATGCCGTCAACGAACATATCTCTATTGTAACTCAGACAGTCGGAATTGAACGGGCCACTCCTACATTGCTTGAGCGAATGCTGAAATCAACGATGGGGTTTTCTGATCTAATTGAGAAAAACAATCACTCTGAAATTATTCGGCAAAAACACGATTTCTTTGTAAAAAATTCCATGCTTTCTGATTGCTATTTCTATTTGGCGTATGTGAATAAAGAAAATTTTGTAAAAATTAAGGATACCCTGAGTCGCCAGCCTGACCTTTTTTACATACTCAGGGTTGCCTTTGACGTTGAGGCTGATTCCCATCTACTTCGACAGCAATCCGAACTTGTACAGAAATCTTGCAATGAAATACTTGGGATTCTTTCAAGTGCGTAGCGTTCCATCTGGATGTACTAACCTTTTAAAATGAGTAAAATTACTGGTTTATCATGGTAGATCAAGCATGTGGATGCGAAGCTGACAGCGGCGATCCAGATTATTCCTGCGATTGTGCAATGCAAGGTCATTGTATATGCAGTTCTGATTGCAAATGTAATACCGACGTTTGTAAAGAAGCAACTAAAAGTTACTAATTGGACTAGAGTTCCAATACTAATTTTTTATTTTTATTTATCATCATCATCGTCAAAGCCCCATGACTTTACTAATTCTTTTTGGAACTTGTCAGCTTGTTTTTCATCCAGTGAGAATCCGCAATTTTTGTGAGTAGGAACTACAGTCATGCCGTCTAGTTTGAATTCAACTTCAAACAAATGTACTTTGGAGCATTCACACATTTCTGGAATTTCTGTGCTTGTTCCTCTATATTTGCTTATTTGAATAAGATTTCACTGCCTATTTTTTCACTCTTTACATATATGAAAAACGTTTAACTATCCGTTTTGACAATTTTTTTTAGATTTGAAAACATCATTATTGATAATTTCAGCAATTACTGCATTACTTTTTGGATTATTGGCAAGTCCTTCAGCTTTTGCACAAGTCCACACTGGGGGTGTTGATAAAGAAGGTTCTTGGTATGCTGGTGAAGGTCTCAAACAAGGAGATTTCTTTTCTTATTCTATGTGTCATGTGGATTACAAAGAATGCACTACATTTGAAATGGATATTTGGATCAAAGGTGACAAACAAGTTGGTAGTGAAAGTAAATGGTTAGCTGAAGTGGCTGTTTTTGATGGAAGTAAAATAATTGTCGGTGAAATAGAACTTGGAAAAATTGCTCCAGAACCAACAGGTGGCAGTCCAGAACTGGGGCTATACCGTGGAGCATTCAAATCTTCTATAGTTTGGTTATCTGCATTTGCAACATCTGATGGCAGCTCTGGTGGAAAAGGACCAAAAGAGTTCAGTGCGATATCTTGGGGTAAAATTGGAAATATTGGTGGAGAGCAAGTTTTTCCAATGGCAATTGAAACCATTACAGTTCCTGCAGGAACTTGGGAAACAGTTCAAATAGGATGGAAAACTGGTGGTGCTACAAGCAAGATTTGGATTGTAGATGATTTTCCATTTCCAATAAAAGCTAAAACATACACTCATGTTTCACAAGGAATACCTCCAACAGAATACGATTTTAAATTATTAGAGTATAGAGAAAATGTTCAAAAATCTCCTATTGATAAATACACGTCAACTACAAGTGAATTTGCAGCTGCTGGATGTGAAACTGACATTGAAAAATCAATCAGCATAAAAAAACCTACACATAACTTTGATTATCAAGTTCACTTGTTTTATGGGCCTGAAGATCTTGTTCAAGGATGTGAAACTAACTGGCTCATAAATTTTATCAAAAAATCAGACGATGCTGAATTTCTAAATCAAGTTCAATATGATATTTTTGTTGTGGATGATAACTTGACTCCCTTAAGATCTATTGCTCAAGAAGAAGGTAGGGATTTCCTTTATTCTCCATCTGGACAAGCTTTAGTTGATTTTATTATTAAAGAAGAACCTGGAACGGCAAAATATGTTATATGGATTTATGGTTTATCTCCTGAAGGTATTGTACCCAACGTTAGATCTGATTATTTGAAAATACAAGTTCCAATTTATGGTTCTGATGACACATCTTCTGTTCAAAAAATCCCCTCATGGATTAAGAATAATGCAGGATGGTGGGCTGATGGCTCCATTGATGATAATTCATTTGTGCAGGGAATCCAATTCCTGATCAAAGAGGGAATAATGAAGATCCCTCCAACAACTCAGGGCTCTGGCGGAAGTACAAACAACATCCCCTCATGGATTAAGAATAATGCAGGATGGTGGGCTGATGGCTCCATTGATGATAATTCATTTGTGCAGGGAATCCAATTCCTGATCAAAGAGGGAATCATGAAGATTCCACTTAGTAAAAGTTAAACAAATTCAGGTTCGGAACCTGATGCATGGTACGAGTGATATTTTTTATGATGTTTTACATTCAAATTACTAAAATCTCTTAATAATATCGAATCAATATGGTAGGTCTTTTCAAACATCCTAAACGCCAAATCAAAAAATTACTTAGAGATGGTGAATATGATGAGGCTATAGCATTTGGAATGAGTCTGGAGTCTGAATATTCTGAAGACCATGATTTTATGTTTATCATGGGCAGTGCTTTTTTTATCGTAGATGACGCGCAAAGGGCATTGCCCTATTTTGAAAAGGCATTCCAATTGGATGACGCTGATGTTGAGACTCTGACTCTTAAGACTAACGTACATTTGGCATTGGAACAGAAAGACGAGGCTCTTGCTTGCTGCAGGTATATTGTGAAGCTTCAACCAAAAAATACTGAAGCTCAGGAACTACTTGAAAAACTTGAAAGTATTTGATTTAGGAAATTATTATTTCTTTTTCATCTCATACACATTTTCCATTAGCCAATTACAAAATGCTGTAACTTTGTCATCAAAATCAGTCCAAATGTGAACTGAATGAGGTAAAATGTCTATTTTCCAATTCTCTGTAAATACTCTTACCCCTTCTTTATTTTCGTACATGTAGGCATCTTCCGTTTTAACATCTCCTAACATTTCAACTGCTTTTTGTTTGATGATTTCTCTATCTATTGGAAATCTTTTCCTGTCGTAATCGATAATCAAGCTCAGATCTCTTTTGCCATAATTTTCAAATTCTTCAATTCTGCCTTGTTTTGGAAAATTTACAATCAATTTGATGTTGTATTTTTTCCCAACCTCTTTGCCGATTTCAACAATTCGGGTGTATGCCATTGCCGGATTTTTGTTTAATAGAAATCTGATCTGTGCTAGGTCTTTTTTCAGTTCAGATTGCAAGTCGCTGACTAGTTCTGAAAATATCATCACTTTCTTCTGAAAAATTCCTATTATAATCATTAGATTCCAAACTCCAACACGCTAAAGTTCACACCCTTCAAAAAATTTAATAAAAAGAGATTGGGATTCATACTGGAATGAGTGCAGTATTTGATGCAGAAATAGCAGAACGCGAATGCCCCGGATGCAAAAGAATGACAAAGTCAATGTTTTGTCCAAAGTGTGGCAAGTGCGAATTCTGTCACAAGATAATGGAAGGGGAATTAAAATGTCAAAATTAGATGCGCCTTAAGCCGACTTTTTGAGAATTATACAATACGCCAAACTCCGATCTGTAACATTTCAGAATTCCCTTGTTTATGCTAGGAAAACATTACTATTCATTAATTTCTGCCAAGATTGGTTTTTTTAGAACTTCGATTAGTTCAGAACATGGCAATGCCTATGGATTATGACGGGATGAGGACAGATGACGCTTCACTGAGAACCGACAATGTGGATGATTACAGGAGAACATGCATTGATTTTATCGAGGATATCTCACATGATTATGAGGCATGGGTTGATTATTACAAATTGCCTGAAGACGAGGACAAAAGAAGGCGTGCGGGCATCCGTGCCACCATCACGCGAACCAATGACTGGATAGCAAAAGTTGCACAGTCAATCAAGGCAATTGACGTTGTTATGAATGACGGAATACAAAAAATGGCCGAGGCCACTGCGGGAAAGCCTCTCCAAATAGGCGTTTTTGTAAATCACAAATCCGGTTACACCGAAACAAGTCCCGGAATAATTGATGTCAGTGTAAGGGGCACTGCAAGGGAAGGGAGAAAAATGAAACTTGGATTTCATTTTAAAGACGACCGATTTAGAGTTGAATCAACGTGCAATGCTCGTTTTGCTGAGGAAAACTTGCCTACTCAGGAATTTGAAAATTTGGATATCCATCTTAAACTTTATGCCGAAGGTGCAAAGCCACGCGATGTTATCTCATTCACTGTGACTCTGAGTGAAATTGAAAACGATGTTGAATTTGACAGACGGGGAATTTCGACTATTGTTCATCTGGTATAGATTCGCGAACGTCTTCCTCACCTATGTAGTCGATAAATTTTCCAGTGTTTTCAAGTTTTATTGAATTTATTTCTTCCAATCTGTCCAAGGAATTCATCTTCAGATATCCCTCAGAAGCAGTATACAAGACATCCTCAATATAGAAAGTTCTTGCATTGCTCATTCCGTAGTAGCCTGAATCTTCTGCAGAATGTGTTATGGTTCCTTTGAGATTGAATCCGTCCGAACTGTTCAAATCAAATACGTAGAACCCGCTCCAACGGTTGTAGTCTGGCGCAAACTTTTTGGCACTTGAAATTACGTCAAGACCTTTGGAATCCCCGCTGATTGGAATTGACAAGACTCCACTTTTTTTATCAAAGAAGAATGCCTTGTGATTATTTAGCGCTTCTGAATAAGTTGAACTATCTCCAACTATGATATCATCTGTGACTTTTGGATTACTCACATCTGCTACATTAAACAATGCAATTTTGATTCCTAATTGTTGGACTCTGCCGTTTTCAATTTCTTTCGTGTCTCTTCCAAATCCTATGACATGTTCCTCATCATATGGATGCAAATAGTTTGAAAACCCTGGAATCTTCAACTCTCCTAGTATTTTTGGGGTGTCTGAGGATAAATCAATTACAAAGAAAGGATCAATCTGCTCGAATGTTACCAGGTATAGCCTGTCCCCCATGAATCGTGCAGAGAAAATACTCTCCTCGGGGGCAATTTCATCTAATCCTCCTACAATGTTTAGTTCTTCATCTAAGATGTAGACTGCGTTTGAGCGAACTGTTCCTTGATGTTGAATGTAATATTCTGTAGTTGTTGCGACTCTGAATCTGTCTCCGTTTTCATCCATGGAGAACTGATTTAGTAGTCTGCCTGGCACCGAACCCTTGGCTATGTATTCAATTTTGTCCTCATCAATTGAAATTTTATGAATAATTGTTTTTCTGGTGTCTTCCTGAATTTTGACATCGTATTCGTTTAGTGCCTCTCTAATTTTTTCAAACAACTCTTCCTTGTCATTTTTATCCATTTGGTTGTAAGACTTTTGCATCAATTCTGAAATTTTCATCCACTGCGCTGATGAGCTAATTGAGAAATCATTTTTGATTGCTTTGATTTGTTCTTGAATGTTGTTTGGCAATAGCGGCACCACCACATCAAAGAATCTGTCTTGTGCAGAATTTTCATAGAATCCAAATGGCATATCTTGCTGATATGTGAGGTAAAAGTTATCTTCAGATACGTAGAATGTGCCCGAATAGCCCATTAGAAATGACTCTGAATTTATTTTATCTCCGAAAATATTGATTGCTGTTAATGTGTTAAAGTTTGAAAACTGCTCCACATTATCAAAGTAAAATGCATCCGGTGTCATGATTCTAACTGAATCCTCCATTATTATTGGGAGTCTTGGATACTGATAGTCAATATTGCTGTTTGTTACAAAGTACGCATAGTCTCCAATCATTCGAGCATCCATGAAATAGCCGTCTATGGAATAATCTTTTAGAATTGTAGGATGTTCTTTGTCTGATACATCTACAATCAATGCATGCGTAACAGAACTGTACGAACGCGTAGGAACAAAGTCGTACTGTGGAATAATCTCGTCGTCACTTTGCCCATTGTAAAATATTACCAGTCTGTCATCATTTAGGAACATGTTCTGAATGTATTGTGATTCAATATCTAGTGCAATTTTTAAAATTAATTTTGCTGATTCTGCAGGATATGCATCAATGATTGAAAGTGTATTTTGTGATACAATGTACACATACTTTGAATCGTTTTTAAGATAATCCGGCTCGTCTACATTTTCAACTTGAACATTTGTTGTTGAATACTCTGATCCTCCTGATTCTGTTTTAGATGCTCCATCTGAAGGCATAGATGAAACTGATGGAACAGGAACTCCTGCAGATGCGGCACTATCAAACATTACACTTTCTTCAACTGCCATGGATTTCATCATTCGATTATCGTAGAAATTTCCTCCAAATGATGATGATGTCTCCAGAATGTTTTTTAGCTCTTCTTGTGATGATATTTTTTTAACATTGTTTGTGCCTTCAAAATATTCAGAAACTGATTTGTCGACATAGATTATTTCAGTTTGAGGTGTTTGTGTAATTTGTGGTTGATTATCAAATCCTATTGAAAACATTATTCCTGCTGTAACTATTACCGAAATGGCGATTACAATTGGTATTGTTATTTTTGAGTTCATTTTTTATCCCCACTCTGTAAGCTGTTTGTCTTTTTGAAAACTCGCATTTAGTGATTGCTATCCTTTCGTAGTTGGGGATAAAATGTTTAGTGAAATCCCAATTTCACCAAACAATTTACATATACTGGAATCAGTTAATCAACTCTGTTGTCCGCCGATGAATTGCCAAACGACGAATTGATTGAAAATATCAAAATTATTGCAACTGATGATGAAAAAATAAAGTCCTTTGGTGAGATATTTACCAGTGATTCCAGCCGCAAAATCCTTCAATTATTATTTAATGAAGAGTTGTCTGCTAATCAGATTGCTCAAAAAAGTGATGTATCAATTCAATTAGTCAAATATCATCTAAACAAACTACAAGATCTTGGTGTGGTAAAAGTCTCAAAGATTGAAAAAAATTCAAAATCTCAAGACATGAAAATTTACTCCGCATCAAAATTCAGTCTTGTTATAGTTCCACCTAAACTATCAGAAAAAACTAAAGAAAGTAAACTACTGGTTCACTCGTTTAGACATATCTACAAAGTTGCCGGACTTGGAATTGCAACTGGGCTTTCAGGGTTGTTTTCTCTATCTCAGTTCAAAAACAAACAAATCTTCGTAGGTGATCCTGCTGGCGGTTTTTCAACTGTTGGGGAATCTGCCAAGAGCATGCAATCAATTCCAAGTGAAGAGTCTATGCGTTCACTTCCTGCATCTGCCCCGATGGTTGCAGAATCCGAATCCCGGGATGTCGCCCAACACGGTTTGGACGTTGCAGAAACTGTGGCAAATTCCGAGATAACTGCAAGCTCTGATTTGTTTTTGCCTTTTGTAATGGTTACCCTGCTTTTGGGTGCGATTACCGCATATTATTTGTGGAAATTAAGAAAGTCCAGTTAATTCAGCGTTACTTCTATTGCGACCCTTTTTTCTTTAGCTCTTTCTTCCCCGGGGTATTTTAGAATGGATATTTTTTCATTCAGTTCTTGGTCTGTCACCAATTTTGCATTTCCTGTGAAGGTAGTGCCGTTGTACTGAATTTTGACTAGTGGGTTTGCCAGGGCATTTTGAAACCAGTCTCCGTCTGGCCTGTGCCTTGAAAAGTAAATTTTTCCATCATGGTTGACTGCACGGAGCATCACGCTGTGTTCTCTTCCTGTCTTTCTTCCCTTCGTGATAAGGATTGGGCGAAACAGATTTTCCTTAATTTCCATGCGTAGTTTTTTTTGCAGTCAAGTAATTTAACCCCATTGATAGAAATTTCTGATATTCGGTGTCATAAGCAAATCTGTTGATTTGACGGCATGTCCATAAAACTTGAAGGCATGCCTGCCAATCTGGCCACTGCCGATACATTTACTGGAAAAAAAGTCATCGATAGAGAAGGAATTGAATATGGTAAAGTCAAACACATTCACATTAACAAAGACACGCTAGCTGTAAACGGTGTGACTATCCATCAGGGATTCCGCAGAGATTATTTTCTATCTGAGGATTACATTGACAAGTTTTCTGATGAAACGCTGCTTCTTAGCCGACCTCCTGTGAGAACTGGAATTCCGGTAACTGATATTGACAGACACAAAATTGGCAAAGTAAAGCGATTGCATAAAAATTCAGAAACAAACGAATTGGAATCAATTGAAGTCACTGACGGTCTAATGCATTCCAAAATCCTATCCAAATCTGATATTTGGGGTGTGGGGGAAAAAGTCATTTTAAGAATGACCAAAGAAGAATTCAAAAAACTTGAATAATCTCTTTTAATCTCTTTTTTTAAAATGACCTTTTTTGATTATTTTGTTTTTTTAGAACAAACATCGCATACGGGAATTCCTTCTCGAATCTTCACTTCCACATTTGACGAGTGGCATTTTTGACATAATCCTTTCATGCCTTTGATTCGTTAATCGGTCTTTAAATTTTTTATGAGGATCGGCTAAACCGATCCTTAGCAATTTATAATTGATAACTGCGATCAATGTGTTGTACTCGATAGAGACAAAATCTCTTACCAAATCATTTGGTGACACAATTGCAGTAAATGATATTTCATTTGCAGTAGAGCAGGGCGAAATCTTTGGATTCCTGGGACCTAACGGCGCTGGCAAAAGTACCACCATGATGATTCTGACCACTCTGCTAAAACCTACGTCTGGAGCAGCATTGATTTCAGGATTTGACGTCTCTACAAATCCCAAACAAGTCAGAGAAAATATCGGCTATGTTCAACAAGAATCAACCGTTGACGAGTATCTTACGGGACGAGAAAACCTTCTGCTACAGGCAAAACTTAACCATATTCCAAAAAATGAAATCAGCGAAAGAATTGACGATGTTTTGGAATTAATCGAACTCGTTGACAAACAAGATCATGCCGTTGTCACATATTCAGGCGGTATGAGAAAGAGATTGGACATTGCAGGAGGGCTGCTGCATAGGCCAAAAGTGTTGTTTCTAGACGAGCCTACAGTCGGATTGGATATTCAAACTCGTAGAAAAATTTGGGAATACATAAAAAAAATCCACACTGAATTTGATATGACAATTTTTGTTTCTACACATTACATGGAGGAGGCAGACCAGCTGTGTGACAGGGTGGGAATTATTGATGGGGGAAAAATCCAAGTAATTGATTCTCCTGAAAACATGAAAAATGCAATGGGAAATGAAGTAATCTCTATGGTTATTGATGAAGGTAAAAATCAAGAGTCATTTGTCTCTGAGATTAGAAAAATTGAATTTGTTAAGAAAATTAACGAAGATGGCTCTAAACTTACTTTATTTACATCTAATGGCACCGAAGTGATTCCAAAAATATTTCAAATTTCATCCGAACTTGGAATCAAAATAAAGGCTATCTCTCTAACTCAGCCGACACTTGATGACGTTTTCATTTCTTACACTGGACATGAAATCAAAGGCGATGACTCTGGGTTTAACAGAAAACGCGAGCATGCAAAGATGAAGAGGCTACGCGCATGAATACTATTCTGTATGATACGTATACAATTTTTTGGAGAGAACTAAAACGATACAAAAAGTCTCGCAGTGGAGTTTTAATCAGACTGATTCAGCCTGTAATTTGGATCATCGTTATCGGAAACACGTTTTCTGGAACTGAACCACTGATTCAATCAGTTGGATTTGAGGGAAAGTACATCGAATTCATGGCACCTGGCGTCATTATTCTTACTGCCATTTTTACTAGTATCTTTGGCGGTGTCAATACTTTGTGGGATAGGCGGTATGGTTTTATGAATAAAGCATTATCTTCTCCGATTTCTCGTTCTGCAATTGCATTGGGAAAAATGTCTGCAATTTCTTTGATTGCTGCATTGCAAGCTAGTTTGATTATAGGGATTGCGCTGGCTATCGGCGTCAATTTCCCTAATCCAATAATGATTGCGCCAATCATGGTAATTGTAATTTTATTTTCTTTAGGCTTTTCTGGAATCTCTGTAATTGTTGCAGCTACTGCAAAGTCCCAGGAAACTTTTTGGGGCATGATTAATTTTCTTGGAATGCCGTTGTTCATGCTTAGCCCTGCGTTATTCCCATTAGAATTACTGCCAGACTGGCTTGCAGTAATTGCAAAACTAAACCCTGTAACATATACGATTTTACTGGTAAGAGAGTTGATGACGGGAGTATCTGAAGGTGGCATTCCAATACTTTTGAGCCTCGGAGTTTTGATAGCCTTTGTACTTGTAATGGTGGCACTGGCAAGCTATGTGTTTACGCGTGAAGTGAACAAACCTTTTTGACATAAAGTTGACAAGAAATCCAATTATTCTTAACCCTGATGATCTTTGCAAAATTTTGAAACGATAGTACGTTGTCAACTATCAATATTGTCATGACTTTATCGGTAATTTTACTAGCTAGTTCTTTGACGCAATATTCTTTTGCGCTTGGAGACTATGACTATATCTCAGAATGGGGCCAATTTGGAATATACACCCCCGGCCTTTTTTCGTTTCCCCAATTCATTGCAGTGGATGATGATGGAAATTCGTATGTGACTGATTTGGGAAATAAACGCGTTCAAAAATTTTCTAGCAGCGGTGAATTTGTAAGTACGTGGGGGCACAGCGGAACACTGGCTGGAGCATTTCACTATCCTGCTGGAATTGCGGTGGGTGACGGTTTTGTTTATGTTGTAGATCATGATTTACACACGGTCCAAAAATTCTATCTTAACGGAACGTTTGTTGATCAATGGGGAGGTTACGGGACACATGACGGGGAATTCAAGTACCCTTATGGTGTTGCCACTGATTCTGAAAACCATGTGTATGTTGTAGATACCGGAAATCAAAGAATTCAAAAATTTACTTCTGATGGGGATTTCATTTTATCCTTTGGCTCTAGTGGAATGGCTCCTGGCAAATTCCTCACTGCGTTTGGAATTGGCATTGATGAAAACAACGATGTGTATGTGACTGATAAAGGAAATCGCAAGATTGACAAGTTTGATTCTGACGGTTTTTTGTTAAAGTCAATGCCGTTCCGCGGATCAAACTATGTTTTCTCTCCTGAGGGAATTACAATTGACTCTGATGGCAAGATGTTTGTTGCAAATTCTGCAAATAACAGAATCCTATATCTTGAGCAAGGTGATGACTTGTCTCTGAATATTTTTGAGCAACGTGGGCCTTACCCATCAACGTTAACTGCACCTACTGATGTCGCATTGGGTGTTAATGGGGAATTGCTAGTTGTGGATTCTGGATCTCACAAAGTAAAATCATTTGAAACCCCGTTCTATACGGAACCTGAGGTTGCAGATGTAATTGAAATTGTGGCGCCTGAAATCATTCAAAACTATCCAGACGATGAAATTAATCCCACAATTATGGCTCCGAGTGACTTGGTTTTAGATGCAACTGATCTGTACACTCCAGTCTCTATCGGAGATGCAATTGCAGCTGATTCTGGTAGTGGAATTCAAGCAATTTTGAATAATGCCCCCGAATTATTTTCTTTGGGTGTCCACAAAGTTATCTGGATTGCATTTGATAATGCCGGTAATACTGCAGAGACATATCAAACCATTACGATTAATGCTTGTGGAAATGCTTACTCTGATTATAACAAAATAGTTGGAACCATTGAAGATGACATACTTCAAGGAACCTCTTCAGATGATTTGATCTTTGGATTAAGCGGCGATGATATCATCAGTGGCCTTGGCGGCAATGACTGTATTTTTGGTGGAGAAGGTGATGATGTCATCTATGGGAATGATGGATATGACACTATATTTGGGAATGATGGAAATGACATCCTCAAAGGTCAATCAGGATACGATGTAATTTATGGTAATTTGGGAATGGATGTGCTTGACGGTGGTTCCGAAAATGACAATTGCTATGATTCAGACGAAGATCTACTGTTAAACTGTGAATGATCACCTGATTTATGGCAAACAACCAAAATTGATTGTAAAAAAATAATGTCCTTGCGCAAGTGTCTGTTGGGATAATTTCTTACTTGGATGGAATTTCTGGATCACTCATTTTGATTTTAACCTGCAATGCCTCGGATTATAGTAATTTAATGATTCAAACGAATCTGGAAAGATGTACGCCAAATGTTGATTAGATTCAAATCTCCAACACGCTTAAGTTCAAAATATGTCTCGCTCTCATTTCAAAAGTGACTTTTTGTATCAATTATGCACTAAATAGGCAAAAATTTGGAATGACCTGATGGCAATCTATTTTGAGAATGGAGCCACATGCAGCGTATGTCATTGGAAATATTGCCGTGACTAGGACAAACATGATTGTTGGATTACTTTTTTTTAATCAATAAAGTGTGCTGTATCTCCTGTAAGCTGCTGATGAATTTCTGTTTTGCCTCAAATTCATCCTTGACTGCTATGACTATTTCGGTCGGTGATAACATGACATCTTTAACGACAAGTGGGGAACTTAGACCTAGTATCTCACATAACATCTCAAAAACATTTTTGAACTGAGAGTCTCCCCTGTATTTGTAAACAGTCTTGCCATCAATTATTTTTGGATAACTTTCAAGAGGTATTATCAAGTTTGGCGAACTGAATTCAGAGATAAAAGTATCGATATCTTTAGAGATGGACGATTTAAGATCTGCTTTGGTTCGCTCTGACTGCTCTTTCATTCTTTGAAGATCTGCCATCTTGTCATCATATCCGACACCAGTTATTTTTGCAAATGTAGATTCAGTTGCCCGTTTTAATGGAATTTCGTGGAGTTGTACGTTCACACTAGACAGTGAATCCTCAATTTCGTGCAGTTTTACTCTGTTCTCCTTTATCTGAACTGCAATGCTTTCTAGATTCTCAAAGTCAGACATGTCTTTAGCTGAATTGATGTACTACATCCATTAGGCCTTGTTTAAATTCCTCAGTTGAAAGTCCCCATTTGCCATATTCCTCTTTGTACCCGTCCCATGATTCTTCAGCTTCTTTTGCAATCTCGAGAATTTTAGGTCCAATTGCCTTGGTGTTGATCAATGCCGCAATGCTTGCCTGTTCCCCCTCTATTATTGGAATTTTTACAAAGATCATTCTTGATTCCTCAATGTTGAATTTGTCCTTGATGATTCTTTTGATCGCCTCGCGTTCTTTGATATCAAATTCACCTTTTACTTTGACTAGTACGCAACAAGAATCTCTGGAACTGCCATTGTTCCTGATGTCATTTTCATCAATGTCAAAAAGCAAGCCATCTTCTTTTTTGCCAATTTTATTCAAAAGATCTTCCATAGTGTTATTCTTGGTTGATGTAAGCATGTCCCTTCCCCACTGGTTTTCAGATGGACTTACAGGCATTATCCAAGGAATGGCAAATTTTGGTTTTTTAGTTGCAAGCCATGTGCGATAATTAGACATGTCCCATTCGGTTTCTCTTGCAAACGATGAGATGAACATGGAGATGGTATTTGCAGCAATCAAGTTCATTCCCTTGTAGTCTTTCCATCCGACCTCGTGTTCTTTTCGAAGATCATCTATTATGGATGGAATTTTTTGTAACTTTTTTTCATGTTGGTGTGAGATTGCCTTTTCATGGATTGTCGCTGTCCATGGTGGCACTGCACTCGCAATCAAATATAGTGCATGATTGACCTGTTTGACGGTACGCAATGCCTTGATTTTTATCTCAGCAAAATTTTTTTGAAATATTCAAATGGAAATATTGCAACTAATACAATCTAATTTACTCACGCCGATAATCCTCTTTTTCCTATTTGGAATTATTGCGGCTAGAATAAAGTCTGATCTGAAAATCCCTGAAGCGATTTCAGAATTCTTGCCAATCTATCTTCTTGCAGCAATAGGCCTTCATGGTGGAATTGAGATGAGAAATACTGGATTTGAAAACATGTTGATTCCAATGTTAGTTGCAATTGGATTATCCTTGCTAATGACATTAAACCACTATCAAATTTTACGTAGATTGGGCAAATTCAATATTTTTGATTCATATGCGTTAGCATCAACATATGGCGCTGTAGGGGCTGTCACATTTTCAGTTGGTCTGTCATTTTTGAAGAATCAGGGGGTGACATCTGAAGGATATCTTGCAGCAATTTTGGCTGTTCTAGAACCTGTTGCTTTCATTTTAGCAATATTTTTGACAAACATGGCAGTTTCAAAACAAATTCGTCAGAAAAAAAAATCATTCACTAAAGGTGATGACTCTGATCTTAATATGGGCATTCAAGAAACAAAAACAAACCTTTCTCAAGTTTTACATGAATCCGTAACTGGCAAGGCAATAGTTATTCTTCTTGGAAGTATTGTAATAGGTTATATCATTGGCGAATCTGGATTTGATTCTATCAAAATAGTATTTGATGAAATGTTTACTGGAGCAATTGTAATTTTTATGATTGAGATGGGAATAATCGCCGGTCAAAGATTAGGTGATATTAAAAAAGTTGGAATTTTCCTTATAGCGTTTGCTGTAATCATGCCAACTTTCAATGGTATAGTGGGAGTATTGGTTGCTACGGCCATGGGTTTGAGCCTGGGTGGAGCGGTAATGTTTGGATTACTATTGGCAAGCGCTTCGTTTATCGCAGCACCGGCAGTTTTACGCCATGCAATTCCGCAAGCAAATCCTAGTCTTTACATTACATCTGCTTTAGGAATTACATTCCCATACAACATTATTGTTTTACTTCCAATCATGTTTTCAATTTCGACAATCGTTCATACTGGAGAAGGATCGATAGACTTATTCAATTACATCACAAAGGGTTGGATATGAAACTCTACACTGTAAAATTACTAACTATTACTTGTGAGATTCTTGCCCAAAAAAATATTATTAAAATTTTAAACAAACATGAAATTAATGCCTATACAACTTATGAAGTAGGTGGGAATGGTGCACGTGGAATTCGTGGTCAAGGACTTGAAAATGAAAAAAATGTCAAAGTTGAAGTTATATTGCGTGAGGAAAAATTACAAGATGTGGTTGAAGAAATCTCCAGAACAATGTTTGCTAATTTTACTATAATTGTATATGTTAGTGATGTTAGTGTAGTCAGAACTGAAAAATTCTAACAACATTTATCGTCTGAACATAAGACTGGAATTTTTTTACTAGTTTTTGTAACGTTTGATATTAATTCTGACAATTGTTTGTTTGATATTGCATACATTGCTTTTTTCCCCTCATCCCTTGATTTGACAATCCCACATTTTTTCAATGTCTTTAGATGGTGGGAGACTAACGGTTGATCTTTTTTTAATTTTTTAACAAAATCATTTACACAGAGTTCTTTATCTTTTTGTAACAATTCTAAAATTTCAAAACGTGTTTCATCACAAATGCATTTTAACAGACTGACTCCATTCATATCAATTTAAGTTTATATGAACCAATATTTATGTTATATCACAGATATGTCTGAAAATGTACTGTTTGTGTGCGTAGAAAATGCAGGCAGGAGCCAAATGGCTGAAGCCTTTTTTAGAAAATATGCGCCTGTTCGATTCAACGTTTTCAGCGCTGGTACTACACCATCATCACAACTAAATCCGATTGTCATTCAGGTAATGAAAGAAATTGGTATAGATATGACAAATCAACACCCTAAGATGTTATCCCACTCAATGATTGAGAACTCTTCTAAAACTGTTAACATGGGATGCATGGATAGAGAATCATGTCCTTCTTTGTTTGTAAAGGATGTACTTGATTGGAATATTTCTGATCCAAAAGAAAAATCTCTTGATGAAGTAAGAGAAATCCGTGATAAAATAAAATCTGAAGTAATGAATCTCATCAAAACTCTTGAGGCATGACGTAAATGACATATTCTAATTTACAAATTTTTACAGTTGAACTAATTGGAACCTTTGTTCTTGTAATATTTGCAACTGGTTCTATTGTTTATGATGCTGAATTTTTGGATGGTCAATTGGGAATTCCCTTTGCAGCACTGGCTCCTTTTATTGCATTGCTCATCGGTGTCTATTCTTTCGGAAAAATATCTTTGGCGCATTTTAATCCTGCAGTTACTATTGGTTACTATATTACAGGACATATCTCAAAAATTCAAATTGTGTATTATTTTGCAGCAGAAATAATTGGTGCAGTATTAGGTTCTCTTTTTGTACTGATGTTCATTGGAGACAAGGCAAATCTAGGTGCAAATGCTCCTAATTATGATTTTTCAATTTTTTTAATTTTTTCAGTTGAGGTTTTAGCTTCTGCAATGTTGATGGGTGTAATATTTTATGTCGTGTATACAAAAGGCCTAAGAGGATTTAGCGGTGTTGCAATAGGTGGAATCGTTGGATTGGATATTCTCTTTTTGGCTTTTATCTCTGGAGCCTCTATGAATCCAGCTAGGGCATTAGCTCCTGCATTGTTATCTGGCACGTTTGAAAATTTATGGTTATACTGGACTGCTCCATTTGTTGGGACTATGATCGTTGCTTTTTTGTTTAGAGGGAAATTTCGGGCACAAAGAAAGGGGGAATCATAGAAATAAGGATTCTACATAGTTCTCAGATCTCTACCCAATCTACCACCACTTCTCTTTAGTTTCATTTTCTTCTAATATTGTCATGATCACATCTAATCTTGAAAGAAATTTGGCAATATCCAGTCTATGCAAGTATATCATATCTACAAATGAAAAAATTCGTTCTGTTATTTCATTAAATAAGAATGGAAGAATGATTGAATCTGAATTTTCATATGACCAAATAATACCAAAAATGAGTAAATCTGAAACAGAGATGCTCTATATGCAAAGAACACTGCAGACATCACTAAGTATGGAATTTGATAATTTACTTGGACCCCTAAACTATATGATTTTTGAAAGGGAAACAATGTTTGAATTTATTTTTCCATTTTCTGAAGGAGTTCTTTTTGTTACATCTGATTTAGATATTATTCCAAGATATCTATCTAAAAAAATATTATTTATTTTAAATGATTTTGATTGGAGGTCTAAAAACTTAATTTGTAAAAATGCCTGATGAAAGCTGTAGAAGATGTGGGTTTGAATTAAAAGAATTATCAAAATGTTCTGGATGTAGAAAATTGTATCAACAAATATGTATCCGTTGTAATAACGTCCCTTTACCAAAAATTCATTATTGTGATATTGGTATTTGTATGTCTTCTTAGATTTATGAATTTTTAAAACTATTATGTATTATCAGTAAATTCTATAGATTCTGGTTTTAGATCTGATATTTGTAATATGTTAAAGTGATTTTTTCTATACATATTGCATGTATCTTATTGATTACTGAAAATCATTACAATTTTGTTTTATGATATTTTGTTATAGTGTAATCAATGACTGCACCCTCCTTCCCTGAGATGGACAATCCCTCATTTTCCAAAATTCTGTTGTCAAAAGAAATTGCAGATATCATTAAACAAGTTGTACGAGAATCATCTAACACGATTCAACAAATGGGCAATGATGGGGGGACTACAGGTTAATGATTAAAACAACTAAATTTCAATGCAGTCCAAGTTATTGGCGCAAACAAGAAAATCAGGATAAGATTATCTATTCCTAGTTTTATGCCTAAAAAACAGCTAAATTCAATCTTTTACGAATAATAATGACCTAAAATATCCTTGAATGATGTCTGAATCAAAGAAATTATTTAATCTTGCAAAAAAGGTAATTCCCTCAGGTGTTAATAGCCCTGTTAGGTATTTTGAGCCTTATCCATTTTTTACAAAAAAAGCAGATGGGGCATACATTTGGGATGTCGACAATAACCGATACATTGACTATTGCAACGGTTACGGGGCATTGCTTTTAGGCCATAGGCGAAAAGAAATTATCCAATCTGTGACAAACCAACTTTCCAAAGGAACTCTTTATTGTACTCCAACTGAATCTGAAACAGAACTATCAAAATTGATTATTGGAAATTTTCCATCCATTGACAAAGTACGATTGATGAACACTGGTGGCGAGGCTACCATGACTGCAATAAGACTGGCGCGAGGATTTACAAAAAAGAAAAAAATTATCAAATTCGAAGGATGCTATCATGGCGCACATGATTCTGTTTTGGTAAAAGCAGGATCCGGCTCTGCACATAACGGAATTTCTGTTTCTGATGGTGGATTAGACGAGGTTTCAAAAAATACTTTGGTTGTGGAATATAACAACACTGAAGATCTGCAAAAGACAATTCAGAAAAATAAAGATGTTGCTGGGGTCATTGTGGAGCCCATTCTGGCAAACATGGGTTTGATTTTGCCTGAAAAGAACTTCTTATCTGATTTACGAAAAATCACCAAAGAAAACAACATCCCGTTAATTTTTGACGAGGTGGTAACTGGTTTTAGAGTTGCACCCGGCGGAGCTCAGGAACATTTTGGAATAAAGCCCGACATTACAACCCTGGCCAAAGCTCTGAGTAACGGATTTACAATATCTGCAGTGGGCGGAAGAAAAGAGATTATGGACTTGCTCTCACCTGGCGGCAAGGTTTACCAGGCAAGTACATTTGCAGGCAATCCTATATCTGTCATTGCCGCAATCAGCTCAATTAAGACGATAAACAAAATCAAAAACAAACTATACTCTAAACTTGAACGGTTCAATTTGCGATTTTCCACCACTCTGGATGATGTGGCCACTGACATGAAAATTCCCCACCAGATCAATTTTACGGCCTCAATGTTTCAAATTTTCTTTACCGACAAGCCCGTTGTTGATTATAAAACATCAAAGAACGCAAATGCAAAGAAATTTCAAAAAATGTTCCAGACCTTGTTGAAAAAAGGGATATTCATCGCGCCATCACAGTTTGAAGTCGTTTTTCTATCTGATGCCCATACCGAAACTGACATAAACAAAACACTCGACGCATACCGCTTTGCGTTAAAATCGGTGAAGAATTGAAGTACATAGTTGGAGCCAGGGGGAGTCAGTTATCTCTTGCACAAACTAACTGGGTTATTTCTGAACTAAAAAAAGTAAACCCCGGTTGTGATTATGAAATCAAAACAATCATTACAAAGGGCGATACTGATACTAGGCCATTATTTGCAATAGATCAAAAAGGAATTTTTGAAAAAGAGATTGACAGGGCGGTTGCTCTGAAGGAAGTGGATTTTGCAGTACACAGTTTGAAGGACGTTCCATCAGAACTGGAAGAAAACCTTGTCCTTGCATCTGTTCCAAAACGAGAGGCAGTAAATGACGTATTCATCTCTTCAGACGGTTCTACATTGGATGATATCAAGGCAGGCTCTGTAGTCGGAACCAGCTCACTTCGACGTGCAGTGCAAGTTTCAAGAAAAAGACCTGACGTAATTGTAAAACCAATTCGCGGAAACATTGAAACAAGAATCAAAAAAATATCCGGAGAAACATATGATGCGGTAGTTCTTGCACAGGCGGGAATCTCGAGACTCGGGGTTGATGTAAAATTCACTCCTTTATCCATGGATGACTTTTCTCCATCGCCTGGGCAGGGTGCAATTGCTATAGTTGCAAGGGCGGATGACTCTGAAACAATTTCAATGTTAAAAAAAATCGAAGACGCTGATTCCCGCTTAGAGATTGAGGCTGAGCGCTCTCTTTCTGACTATGTTGATTCTGGATGCAGATTTCCTTTGGGTGCATATGCGAAATCAAATGGCGCCGAGATGACCTTGAGCGTATCAGCATTCTCTGTAGATGGGAAGCAGTCCATACATGTAGAGAAAACTGGAAACAAGGATGATCCCAAATCTTTGGGAAGAATTGTTGGAGAAGAGCTGCGTACGAAAGGAGTTAATGATCTTGCATTAAATTGGAGAGCAAAAGTGGAGGAGTGGAATAAATCATGACTGGAAAAGTGTATCTTGTTGGTGCAGGGCCTGGGGACAGCAAATTGATCACGCTGCGAGCAGTCGAATTACTTGAAAAAGCAGACGTTGTCCTGTACGACAGGCTAGTCAGCAAGAAAATCATCTCGATGATTCCGAAATCTGCAGAAAAACTCTATGTCGGCCGCGCAGTGGGCGATGATACAACTCACCAAAACACAACCAACGATTTGATGGTAAAATATGCAAAATCTAAAAAAAATATAGTCAGACTAAAGGGCGGCGATCCTATTATCTTTGGACGTGGTGGGGAAGAGGCAGAGTTTCTCAAAGCAAACAAAATAAAATATGAGATTGTTCCCGGCATTACTTCCGGAATCGGCTCTGCAACATATGCTGGCATTCCTCTGACTCACAGAAAATATGCTTCATCTGTAGTCTTTGTAACGGGACATGAAGATCCTGAAAAGAAAAAAGAGATTGTCAAATGGAAGAATCTTGCAAAGTCTGTCGATACAATTGTAATTATGATGGGCCTTTCACGAATCGATGTTATCTGTAAACAACTTATCGCCGGAGGGTTGGACAAAAAAACCCCCGTGGCTGTAATTCAAAACGGAACCACTCCCCAACAAAAAATGATTAAAGGGACTGTGACAAACATTGCAAAAAAAGTCAAAGAAAACAAAATCACTCCCCCCACAAACATCATTATTGGCAAGGTGGTTGACTTGTCAGAAACTATCGGGTGGAAATAATGCTTGACGGAAAAACAATTGCAATTACACGCTCACAAGACGACGCTTCGGAATTCATCTCTCTGGCCAACCAAAACAATGCGACACCAATCCCGTTGCCTACGATTGAGCTTGTGAGCAAGGGCGAAAAAATCGTCAACGAGTTTCTAGAATCTGTTGAACGATACGATCCTGACTATTCTGTTTTTATGAGTTCTAAGGCTGTCAAATTACTATTCGATACTGCAAGGAATGTCGGCAAGCTGGAGAAACTGCAACTGGCAGTTGCAAATACAACCGTGATGTCTGTCGGACCTAAAACAACTATTGCCCTTGAATCTGAAGGAATCAAAGTTAATCATCAGCCCACAACTTTCTCCTCGGTGGGCGTTGGAGAAGAGTTTACAAACCTTCACGCTGTCGGCAAAAAAGTAATCATTCCCCGCAGCGGTGCATCCACTCCGTTTCTAAAAGAACTGCTGAACAAAATCGGGATTGATGTCTTGGAGATTCACCTGTATGACGTATGTGCATTCAGAGACACCACTCAATGGAATGGATTCAGAGATCTGTTCTCTCAAAACAAAATCGACGGCGTTGTATTTACCAGTGCATCGTCTGTCAGGGGGTTCTTTGAGATAATGTCAAAGGACTATGCGATGGGTTCATTGCTTGACAATTTGGAAAAATTATCTGTGGTCTCTATTGGCCCATTCACGTCAGACGAGTTAAAAAAATTCAAAGTTCAAAACACCGTCGCTGAAGTTCATACCGTTGCTGGTGCTTTTGATGCCATGAAAAGCACATTTGCTGTTTGATCAAAAATTTAGCTGAAGCTATTTAGCTGTGCCTATTTTTCCTCATGTATTTATAATATAACGGGGTTATGATAGACATGACTGCTGAAAATTTGGATATGGATTATTCAAAATATGACTTTAAGGATTCTACCGAACTGTATGTTCACCTTAGCAAGAAAGGGCTGTCTAAGGAAACTGTAATTGAAATTAGTAAAATGAAGGATGAGCCACAATGGATGCTTGATTTTAGACTACGTTCTTATGATATTTTTATGAAAAAGCCAATGCCAACTTGGGGCGGAGATCTTACCCAAATCGATTTCCAAAACATCTACTATTATGCAAAAGCGTCTGAAAAAGTGGAAAAGAACTGGGATGATGTGCCAGACAATGTCAAAAAAACATTTGACAAACTTGGAATTCCAGAGGCTGAAAAGAAATTCCTAGCTGGCGTCGGCGCACAATACGAATCCGAAGTCGTATATCACAGTCTGAGGGAAGACTTGGCAAAACAAGGAGTTCTCTTTTTAGATACCGATGCAGCTCTGAAAGAACATCCGGAGCTATTCAAAAAATACTTTGGCAAGATCATTCCTCCGGAGGATAACAAATTTGCAGCACTAAACAGTGCAGTTTGGAGTGGCGGCTCTTTCATCTATGTTCCACCAGGCGTCCATATTGACATGCCTTTGCAAGCATACTTTAGAATTAATGCAGAAAACATCGGTCAGTTCGAAAGAACATTGATCATTGTAGATGAAGGCGCAGAAGTACATTACATTGAAGGATGTACCGCTCCCGTGTATTCCTCTGAATCACTTCACTCTGCAGTTGTAGAACTAGTTGCACTCAAAGATGCAAAACTAAGATACACTACAATTCAGAACTGGAGTGCAGATGTTTACAACCTTGTTACAAAACGTGCTTATGCGCATGAAGGTGCAACCGTGGAATGGATTGATGGAAACATTGGCAGCAAACTGACAATGAAATATCCTGGCGTCTATCTTATGGGAGAAAGAGCATATGGCGAAACACTTTCTATCGCATTTGCAGGCAAAGGACAACATCAGGACACAGGCGCTAAGATGGTTCATCTTGCACCAAATACAACTTCCAAAGTCACATCAAAGTCGGTAAGCAGACTGAATGGACGTTCAACTTACAGAGGAATGCTACATGTGGCAAAAGGCGCTACCGGCGTGAAGTCTACTGTAAGATGCGATGCATTACTCTTAGACGATACATCCAAAACAGATACCTATCCATACATGGAAATCAATCAGGAAGATGCAACAATCACTCACGAAGCAACCGTTGGAAAAATTGGCGATGACCAAATCTTCTATCTTATGACCAGAGGATTCAGCGAGGAAGACGCACTATCTCTAATTGTTAACGGTTTCATGGAACCATTCACAAAAGAATTGCCGATGGAGTATGCCGTTGAATTAAACAGACTCATTAAACTTGAGATGGATGACTCTGTAGGATAGCCTTCTAAAAACATAATTTTGATAAATCATGTCTCAAGCAATCCTTTCAAAACTCAGCACCGCTGATATCGATGAACTTTCTTCATCCAGAAACGAACCTAGTTGGTTGAAAGATTACAGAAAGAGTTCGTTGATTATCTATGATGGTCTGCCTCTTGAACTGTCTCCTCTGTACAACAAATACACTGATGCAAAAAAAATGGACCCGGAAAAAGTATCTCTTTCGACATCCACAACTACAAATGTTCCTGGCTTTCTTGTAAAAAGACTGAGTGAACTGGAAAATGAAATATGTATTATTCAAATCGGCACCAATATTCATAAAATAAATCTCCCTGACGATTTAAAATCCAAGGGGCTGGTAATCTCCTCGATATCTGATGCAATCAAAAACAACCCCGAACTGGTAAGAAAGGCGTTGGAGGCCTCCAAGTCTCAAGATGATAAATTTACAGCGCTAAACAATGCCGCATTCAATTCTGGAATATTCATTCACATTCCGCGAAATTTGGTGCTAGACAAACCGATTTACTTTATGACATGTTTGTCAGATGATGACAATTCCGTAATCTCTAGAAACATAATATTTGCAGATGAGAGCAGCAAGGCCGCAATTGTCCAGGAACAATATTCCCCTAAAACTGAAGCACAGCAGGCATATCTTGAATTATTAAACACAAATCTTGCAGCAAATGCACAACTGGATATTACCACTCTGCAAATGATGGACCAACACGCTGTAACCTTTACGACCAGACGGACAGATCTGGCAAAAGATTCTAAAGTAAATTGGTATTCTGGATTGTTCGGATCTATGCTATCCAGATACAAAATCGAATATTTTCTTAATGGATCAGGCGCATCATCTAATGATTCTGAGGTGGTATTTGGAAACAACGAGCAGTCATTTGACATCCAAACCGATGTTAACCATGAGAGCCCATCCACTGAGGGGAGGGTAGTCGAAAAATCCATTCTAAGAAACAAATCAAAATCTCTCTTTAAGGGAATGATTAGAATCAAAGAAAATGCATCTAAATCAAATTCATTCTTGTCTGGCCGTTCAATTCTGTTGGACAAGGATGCAAAGTCAGATTCAATTCCCGGATTGGAAATTTTCACTAACGATGTAAAGGCCACCCACTCTGCATCTGTTGCACAAATTGACGAGGAACAGATTTTTTATCTTAGAACCAGATGCCTTACCCGCGAAGAAGCCGAAAGAACAATCGTTGAAGGGTTCTTGGAGCCACTTTCCAGAAAAATGTCTTTTCAAGTTAGGGCATGGATTGCTTACCTTATTGAATCTAAATGGGAGAACAAAGAACTTACAATTAACACTGATGAAGAACTAGCCAAATTTGTTGAAATTGAAGAGACTCGTTACGACGAAGACTCTGAGATGGAAAAACACTACAAGTATCGGTGATATTTTGTCTGAATGGATTAAAGCTTGTACTTTGGCGCAGGTAAAGGAAGGCCAACTTTTCGGATTTATTCACGGTGATAAGAAACTGCTTATTGCAAATCTCAAGGGAAAAATTCATGCGACTGACTTAATTTGCACGCATGCTGACGCAGATCTTTCAACCGGATTTCTAAGCGAAGAAGGCGTACGTTGCCCGCTGCACCTCTCTGTCTTTAATTTAGTCAACGGCGAACCGCAAAATCTTCCTGCTGAAGCACCTCTAAAAATTTACAATGTTAAAATAGATGCCGACGAAATTTACGTGGAGATTTAAAATATGCAAAGTACAGAGTCTCTATTTGAAAATCTGAGAAAAGATTTTCCAATTCTAAAAAGAACCGTCAGGGACAACAAGCGTCTTGTCTATCTTGACAATGCGTCCACAACACAAAAGCCAAACCAGGTCATTGATGCCATTACTGATTATTACCAAAACCACAATGCAAATATCCACAGGGCAGTCTATGCACTAGCTGAAGAATCAACTGAGGCGTATGAGGCAACCCGAGACAAAATTGCCGATTTCATCAACATAAAAAACCGCCAAGAGATAATCTTTGTTCGAGGGACAACAGAGGCAATCAATCTTGTTGCCTATTCTTGGGGCAGGCCTCACATCAAAGAAGGTGACATTATCGTCACTACTGAATACGAACACCACAGTAACATTGTGCCATGGCAACTTCTTGTTAAGGAGAAGGGCGCAAAATTGGAATACATTGGAATGAACGATGGCGGCGAATTGATTTTAGATGATCTTGACAAACATCTTGCAACAGGCAAAGTAAAACTTGTAACATTTAGCCTGATGTCAAATGTTCTTGGAACAATTACTGACGCCAAAAAGATCATTGAAAAATGCAAAGCCGCAGGCGTTCTAACTTTGATTGATGGCGCTCAAGCAGTTCCACACATGAAAGTTGATATTGAAAAATTAGGATGCGACTTTTTTGCATTTTCTGGCCATAAGATGCTGGGGCCAACTGGAATTGGAGTTTTATGGGCTAAAAAATCTGTTCTGGAAACAATGGTCCCATTTCATGGCGGCGGCGATATGATTAGAGAAGTTCACAAATATGAGGCTACTTGGAATGATCTACCTTACAAATTTGAAGCTGGCACTCCAAACATTGCAGACGTCATTGGATTTGGAGCTGCAATCGACTATCTTGTTAAAATTGGAATGGACAATGTGCGTGAACATGAAATTGAGCTAACAAAATATGCCATGGAAAAACTATCCGCAGTCAAAGGACTTCGCATCTACGGCACAAAAGATATTTCAAAACGCGGCGGGGTCATATCATTTAATTTTTCAGATGTTCACCCACACGATGTTGCTCAGATTGTTGACGGGGAAGGGATTGCAGTCAGATCTGGCCATCACTGTGCACAAGTGCTGATGGAGAGACTGAATGTTGCAGCCACATCAAGGGCCAGCTTTTACATTTACAACACTAAGCAAGACATTGATATTCTGGTAAATGCGTTAAATATTGTGGCAAAGGTGTTCAAGTTATGAGTGGCAATGCGGATATTTACCATGAGATGATAGTTGATTATTCAAGAAACCCGATTAACTATGGTCAGATTGAAAACCACGATGTAACATTTCACGACTCCAACCCACTTTGTGGCGACAGCATTGATATTGATATAAAAATTGACGAAAACAAAATCACTGATATCAAGTTCCATGGGAAGGGGTGTGCAATTTGCATGGCCTGCTCTTCCGTTCTGACTGAAATTACAAAGGGAAAGAGTATCGACGAGGCAAGGACAATTGAAAAACATGACGTCTTGAGCGAACTAGGCCTTGAGCATCTTCAGGCAGTCAGAATAAAATGCGCGTTGCTTTCTCTCAAGGTGCTCAAATCTGCGCTTTATACCTACATTGGAAAGAACCTGAGTGATGCCGAAGATGTGGATAAACTAAAAACAGAGGCAGAAAATCTGTACTAGTATGAGTGACTTTGTCCCTGAAATCCCTATAGCACTTCAGATAAGAAAAATAATCTTTGAAAAATTCAACGACGTTGACACCAAATTTACAAACGATGATATTTTTGAAACCCTACAGTCAAACGGTGACCTGGACCCATCTTGGATAATTGACGACACCGAGTCATTTTTTACAGACATTTGCAATTCTGGCCTCGCAAGAAACATTGCTCAGAATTTGACCACCATGTATCTGAAATTATTTGATCCTATTGAGAAATTCCATTGCAAATCTTGTGACAATGATGTCTATATGGGACTGTCTGAAGAAAGACTGTGCCCTAACACTTCTTGCAGATCTGTTATTTAGATTTGTATTTTATTACAGCATCCTCTAACGCTTTGATCATTGGCAGTTTTTCCCCTGTAAGGTAAAGTACCAACGCGCCACCTGCCGTACTGACATGGTTGATTTTGTCTGCCAATCCCTGCTGTTTTAGCGCTGTAGTGAGATGTCCTCCGCTTACAATGGTCGTTGCCATGGAGTTTGCAACTGCGTTGAGAAGTGCTTTTGTTCCATAGCTGAAATTTTCTTTTTCAAAAAATCCTGCAGGCCCGCTGATGAATACCGTTCCCGCACCTGCAATTAATTTTGAATAATATTCCACGGTCTTTGGACCCAAGTCTAATATTTTGTCCCCTTTGCCCATCTCTCTTACATCCATCTCCACCCTTTGCCCCTCTCTGTCGATTGCAATGTCAACTGGCGTTGCAAACACATCTGGATATTCTCCAATCAGCGAGTGAGCTTTTGCAACAACCTCGTCTTCTCGTTTTATTCCAAGCGGTGACTTGATTCTAGCTTGAGCACGCATGAACACATTGCCAATCAATCCTGTTAACAGAACGTGATCTGCACGCCCGTTCTGAATCAATAATTTTATCGCCTCCAACCTGTCTGGAATTTTAGATCCTCCTAAGATAATTACGTGTGGGGCTTTGGCCACTGTCATTATTTCATTCAGATTTCTGACTTCTCTCTCTACAATTCGCCCCGCACATGCTGGCAATACTTGTGCAAATCCCACAATTGACGGGTGTGACCTATGCGCACTTGGAAATGAATCTAATACACACAAATCAAATAATTTTGATAATCTGGACACCATGATTGTTTTAGCTGCATTTTCTGGAGTAAACTCGTAATTTTCCTCAGCACATAATCGAAGATTGTCCAAAAGTAAAATTTCGCCGTCTTTTAGATTTTTGATTGCATCCTGTGCAGCTTCGCCAATGGTGTCTTCGACATATTTTATTTCTCTACCCATTAATTTTTCAAGAACTTTGGCATGCTTGTCCATTCCAGTGTACTCGCTATTTCCAACCCTACCTTGATGTGAGCCGATTACAACTTTTGACTCTTTTAACGATTGTAGGGTTTCAATCGCCTCCTCAATTCTTTTAGTGCCTGAAATCTCTCGTGTTTGAGGATCTATTGGGCAGTTCATGTCCACTCTCAAAAAAACGGTCTTACCTTTTAGGTCAAAATCATCTAATGTGAGAACCTTCACAACCTGTCTATTGTGCACTTGGTTAAATTCTTTGAGCCGATCAAAATTGTTTTCTTTATTTCATTTTCAACCACGTGTTTCAAAACTTATCCATTGACAAAAATTAAAAGACACGTGTTTGAGGTTTTGTTAATTGCAAAATTGGATTTTTGATATCAGGTCTCGCTCATTCGTTCTTCTTACAATTTTATTTCTAATTGTTACATCCATGGTGTATTTTGGAATTACAGAAAACTTTGATCATATCATAGTATTGTTTTTCTCTGAAAATGTTGGAAACCCTTCCCTTGATCTCATAATGCAATCTATAACAGAAAGCGGTGAGGCTTTGTGGATGATGGGTTTTGCAATTCTGATACTGATAATTCCAAGAACCCGGAGAGTGGGGGTTACTTTGATGATACTGATTGTAATTTCTACATTGCTTACTGGCTATGTCAAGTGCGGTGTTGACCGTGACAGGCCTGATTTTGAGTACGAATCAGCTGCATTTCCTGTCCCTGTGAGCAAGGATACATTTGCCTTGTTTTGTGATGGCGGATACGATGCCTCGTATCCTTCGGGTCATGCGGCAAGGTCTGTGATATTTGCAATCATTTTGGGATATGCTCTGTCTGAAAGATTTCCACGCGGCGCGTATCTGATGTTCTTGTATCCTATTCTGATCTCATTAAGCAGACTCTACGTTTTGGAACATTATCCTATGGATGTGATTGGCGGTACTGTGGTTGGGGTTATGTTGGCTGGAGTCATGGCAAAGAGAACAAAACTTTACAAAATTTTTGACAAATCAAAAACCTAGTTCTGTCAAAACATCCCGATGTATCAAAACTATTGCATAGTGGTCATCGTCATGATGGTATGTCCAATACTTGATATCCCTGTCTTCGTTTTTTTGTCTTAGACCTGTGGTGATTCCTGTTGTCACAGTGTACCCTATTCTTTTAGCGTTTTTTGGCTCTTTTGGCATCAGGACCTTATACCCTTCTTTTTTTCCTTTAAATCCAAGATTTACCATCTCTTCTACTGCAACCATTGCCTCTTTCTCATCTTTGACATCGAATGTTTTTGATATTGACAAATCTTTTGGATGGAATTCCATGATGTTGGTAAAACCTCTTAACTAATATTTTTTAAAAAACCATTTCCAGCGATTAATTCAAGTTAATTTTCTTTACATGGAAGTCAAATCATGGTAATATTCACACCTTAACAGACCCTTTTATCGTGATTCAGTCATTGACCTCATTAGAAAAACAAGTAATTCAATTACGACAAAAGAAGCAAGAAGCAACTAAACTTCGTCAAAAAGCTGAAAATCAAGTCAAACAACTCCGTTCTGCAGAAAAACGTTCTTCTTCAGGTTTACAAACAATTGATAAAAAAATTGAATCTGATCGAGAAGAATCAGTCGATGTTTCAAACGTTCTTCTTAGAAAAAATGCTCAATTGGAAAGTATTGGAAGATTGGTAGCCACAGCAGAAGAAAGACTTGCCAAGGAAAAAGAGGCGATAGACCAGATTGAGCAAGAAATTGAATTTGCTGACGGTCCTATTGAAAAGGAAAACGCTGAGGCCAGATTGCATTCATTAAATAATCATGTAAGTGAATTGTCTGAGGAAATCAAAATGAGACAAAAGACTGCTAAAAAGATTTCAGACGAGGTTACAAATTTCTCTGACATGCAGTCCAAAATTGCTTCAAAAATCCAAAAACAGACTAAATCAAAACCCTCTTTACGTAAAAATAAAGTTTCAAGCCACAAGGCAGCACAACAGTTTCTTAAAGATTTGGATAGAAAAATCAAAGCCGAAGAATCTGCTCAGAAATTATTGGAAAATGCATATTCAAAATTAAAAGAATCATCAGCACAGAAAAAGACTGCAGCTAAAAAGAGACCTGCACAGAAAAAGACTGCAGCTAAAAAGAAATCTAGACGCTAATCTTTAGAACCTACATCAAATTATTCTCTACAATATTGGTATGGATTATTTTATAATTTTTAAAACAAACATCCTGGGTTGACAATCCGAATCGCTGGACTGATTGCATTTTTTTTAATAATTGATTTACCGTTACGTGTTCTTTTGCAACAGTTGACGCGTTTATCAATAACTAGTAAGCATAGAACTTCATTGAGCGGTGAGGCAATACGTCCGTTTATAGTGTTGGATGAGATTGAAAAACAAATTGACTAGTTTCCATAATGTGACTGTAAAGGATTATGGAAAAATCAAAAGAGGATTGAAAAAATCATTCAAAACAATTCCTTGTCTGAGTGACGACAGATCTGTGGTTGAAACTTTTGATATAATTTCGGGGGATTCCAAATTTCCAATAACCTATTTCAAAACAAAGACACTCCAAATTCGGGAAGAATCGTCTAATAATTCTAAAAAAGTAATCGAAGTAATTCGAAATATTTTGGACGTTGCTTCTTAGAATCTGAATCTCAATTAATCATTGAATTTCTAATTGGCTTTAGTTGCAACTGGTGTGTACATAAAATAAAATAAATTTTGCAACGTAACTAATCTATTCAGGATTGATATCCATCTTACCAAATTTACCTTTGGTTAGGGATACTTGGCCTTTGAACTCATTGGTATATCCATTTGTAATGACGACTTTATCTCCAACATTTACTGCTTTGATATCGTCACCCCACAAAGTGAGTTTCATTTGGTTTTCTTCAGATTTATCTTCGTTAGCTATTACTGCATCGCAAACATCCACTGTCCCACTTCCACTTTTGAGATTTACAGTTCTTGGTTCGCCTTTGCTTATGACTTCTGCATCAACATTAACTCCGCTTCGCATTTTCTTTGCGTCGGAAATTGGTATGTATTCTGACATTATTTTTGAGTCCATGGCGCACGATTATAAGCTTTGTTAAAAAATTAATCAAATTACCGATCAAATTTTCAATTTGCCTCAATAGTAATCGAGAAATATCGGTCATTACACAATCTCGTTGCAGAGGTATCGAAGCCCGGTCAACCGAGAGGGACTCAAGATCCTCAAAATAGGAAATCCCTTCTCTCAGGAGTTCGTGGGTTCGAATCCCACCCTCTGCACTAAATTTTAATCAGCACTGACATATTTTGTAAAATTTTTAAAATTATGCTACGATTGTCTTTACTCTGGTGACTGAATGCCTTGAAATTTTCTTGTGCATTTCGGCAATTTGATCGTCCTTGAAGGACAAATTGCATCTAAAACACTTCCAAATCATTTCGGTCATGAGTTAATGAGGCATAAATAACTTATAAAGATATTGCATGATTGATCCAATTTGTTACAATACCTGATCATTGATCTAAAAAACATGTAATTTTTATAATTTTTTAGATCATAATGAAATTTTTTCATGACTAAATGCAAATCCAAGGGTTTAGAAACAAAAAATGTCCTACTATTTTTGAAAGATGTTGGATATTTTTGAAATTTTTGGAGAATTTTCATATTTTGGAATTTTTCTTGCACTAATTGCAGTAAATGCATCTCCAATTTTGATGCCTCCCAGCTGGATAATTTTGACATCGTTTTATCTTCTTGATCCGACCCTGAATGTGGTAATTCTTGCAATGGTAGGGGCTACGGGAGCTACCATTGGCAGGTTTATTCTTAAACGGATTAGCGTGATCTTTAGAAGATTTGTTGCTGAGGAACAAAAAACCAACCTTGACGTGATTGGGGATTATCTGAATCGAAAAAAATACGGCTATGTCATTGCATCTTTTTTGTTTGGCGCAACTCCGCTTCCAAGCAACATGCTGTTTATCGCTTACGGACTAATGCGTGCAAAGAGTATGGGAATTTATGTCGGATTTTGGTTTGGCAGGACCATTTCATACATAATTATGATCCATTTCGGCAATGTCGTTTTGACTCCTTTCTTAGAAATATTCGAGGATCGTCTAACTGGAATTTTATTAATCGATGCTGCTGGCATTGGATTAATTGTCGTTTTTGCATCTGTCAATTGGACTCTTTTAATAACTCAGCGGAAAATAAAATTTGTCAGGCCAAAAATATGGAGATTCTAAATGAAAGTTACTGATTCAATCAAAAATGAAGTCAAAGAAATAATGGTTGAAGACCCTGCACATGATTTTGAACATGTCATGAGAGTATACAAGAATGCTCAAAAAATGTGCAAGTTAGAAAAGGCAAATGAGAAACTGGTTCTTGCCTCTGCACTGTTACATGACATTGCCTCCTACCCAAAATCTGACAAGCGTTCTAAACTGTCTTCTATCCAAAGTGCAAAAAAGTCAGAGCAAATTTTAAAAAATTTTGATTTCTCAAAAGAGGAAATTAGAATAATTTCCGACGCAATACGTGATCATAGCTTTTCCCAAAATAAAACCCCCGCGTCTCTTGAAGGAAAAATTCTTCAGGATGCTGACAGGTTGGATGCGTTGGGTGCAATAGGTATTGCAAGAGTTTTTGCTACGGGCGGATCACTCAAGCGACCGTTTTACAACATTGACGACCCCTTCTGTAAAACAAGAACGCCTGATGATAAAATTTGGACTGTTGATCATTTCTTTCAAAAGTTGCTCAAGCTGGAATCTTTGATGAACACAAAATCTGGCAAGGCCGAAGCGAAAAAGAGAACTGCTGTGCTAAAGGAATTCTTAAAACAACTAAAGCAGGAAATTTAGCCGTAATCGACATATCTGTCGTAACGAATCTCAATCTCCTTGTTCTCCCCTGATTTTATCTTGGCATATTCCTCATTCTTTCTACATTCGATATACTTGCAAATTTCTGTAAATTCCACATCCTTTGGATACGATTCAAAGACAGGTTCAACTAGGCGTAAATATTCCAGTGTTTTTTCTCTGAATTCTTCTCTGGTTGGTTTTTTGATTCCTTTCATTCTAAACCAAACTGCACTCCAACTTGCCCCTACAACATGTGGCAATAAGTCAAATGCTCTTTGAATCTCAAAACGTTCGTCGTTTCTCATGATTCCTGAAGAAATCTTGAAGCTGATTTTGCAAAATATGTCACTATCATGTCTGCTCCTGCTCTTTTAATCGAATATAAAATTTCAAGTGTGATGTCCTTTTCATTTACATAGCCTAGCTGTGAAGCGGCTTTTACCAATGCATATTCTCCAGACACGCTGTATGCTGAAACTGGAACGTTGTATTTTCTTCTTGTCTCTGAAATTAAATCCAGATACGCCAGTGCTGGTTTAATCATGACAATGTCAACGCCTTCTTGGATGTCTGTTTCCACTTCCATCATCGCTTCTCTTGCATTTGTATATGGAACTTGGTATGTCTTCCTATCTCCGAACTTTGGAGCACATTCTGCAGCGTCCCTGAATGGTGAGTAAAAGTTTGAACGATGTTTGGCAGAGTGTGACATTATTGATACGTCTGTAAACCCTTCACCGTCTAGTGCTTTTCGTATTGCTGCAACTTGACCGTCCATCATTGCAGATGGTGAAACGGTGTCGACTCCTGCTCTTGCTTGGCTGATTGCAATTTTTGCAAGCGTTTCAAGGCTGGTATCGTTATCGATTTTATTTCCTTTGACGATTCCACAATGCCCCGTGGATGTGAATTGACACAAACAAACATCAGCCATGATTACTATTTTATCCCCAAATTTTTCTCTGATCTGAGAAATTGCTTTTTGAACAATTCCGCTATCGTCAAAAGCAGAACTTCCAGCTTCATCTTTCTGAGATGGAATTCCAAATAACATGATTGCTGGAATCCCTAAATCTATTATTGATGCAACTTCATCATTGACATCGCCTAATGGCAGTCTTTCTATTTCTGACATTGATTCAATCTTTACTTTTTCTTTCAAATCTTCCTGAACAAATACTGGACAGATGAAATCTTTTGGAGAAAGCGTGGTCTGTTGAACTAGTTCTCTCATCTTATCTGATGTTCTCAGTCGACGTAGACGTCTAGTTGGAAACGACATGGTGAAATTCTCTTTAGGTAAAATATAATCCTAGTCTACTTGATTCTGTTTTTTATAGTCAAACAGTTTGCTTGCCATCTCTGCAACCTCTGGATTGCCCTGTTCCGACGCTTTTCTGATGTTGTTCATCGGGGTTGAGATGATGCTTTCCACAATCGCTTTTGTCAACTCGTCTATGATTTTGATCTTCCTCTCATCTTTTTCATCAAGCATTTGAAGTGCTTTTTGCAACTCCTTTTCTCTGAGATTTTCTATGTTCTTGAACACGTCTTTTACAAGTGGCTCTGCATCTAGTCTTTTCATTAAGGCTTCTAATACAATTACTTCCTCATTAATTATATTTTCAACTGTTTTTACCTTATTCAATCTGGCATTCATGTTTTTTTCTACCATCTCTGCAATTTGATCTAGGTTCATCAGTTTTACCCCCCCAATCGTTGCGACTTTTTCGTCGACTGTTCTGGGATTGGACAGATCCAAAATCATCATTCCATTGCTTTTGTTTTTCATGGCTTTTGTAATTCTTTCATTTGTGACAAGAAAGTATGGTGCAGTTGTTGCTACAAAAATCACATCATAGTTGTCAAATCTTGAAAGGACTGCTTCGAACTTGACTGGATTCCCGCCCATCGTTTCACAAAATGTTTCTGACCTACCTATCGTCCTGCTTGTAACGTCAAATGAGTAGCCCCTCCTCTGTAACGATTTTGCAACAAGAGTTGATACTTCTCCCGTTCCAATCAGCAACACTTTCTTTGTTTTTAATTCGTCAACGTTTTCTTCTGCGAGCTTTACTGCCATGGATCCGACTGAAATTCCTCCGGCACCAATACCGCTAGAGTTTCTGATCCTGGTCCCAATTCTAATCGCCTTGTCGAATAATGTGTTGAGATGCTGCCCTGACGCTTTTGCTTCTCTGGCAGATGTGATGGAGTTTTTTATTTGTCTTAAAATTTGCTCCTCTCCTAACACCATGGAGTCTAACCCTGATGTCAGCTTCAACAAATGATGTAACGCGTCATGGTTTTCCACGAATTCCATGTTTTCATTAAATGCTTCTTTCTCAAGACCTGTGATCGTTGCCCATGTTTTCTTGATCTTGTCTAAATCATATGTTTTAGATTTTCCAAATATTTCGATTCGGTTGCATGTTTGAATAATTACACATTCGTCCAGCCCTGAGTCTTTTTTGAATCGCTCATACGCATTATTCATGTCCCTAATTGTAAATTTTTCAAGGATGTGAATTGGTGAGTTACGAAAAGTAACGCGTGCATTGATGATATTTTGATTCATTTCCAATTTCTCAATATTGTCCTGGCTCGTTTTTCAGCTTTTTTTATCTGACCGTCTTTTATTAACTGATCAATCTCATTATCCACCATGATACTACGTAGGCATTCCCTTCTTTGGTCCTGAGTGGATATGATTTCTTTGGCTAACTCCCTTACCATTTTTTGAATCCTGATTTGAGCGATGTCTTCTTTGGTGATTATTTTTTTGAACAGTTTTTCTGACTTGTCTTTAATTTTTTTTGACATTGCAGGACTTCTTCCGCCAGTGAAAATTGCAATTTGTATGATGTTTTCAAAATCAATTATTGCCGGATTTGAAAAGTCACTGTCCTCTGGACTGTCAGAACTGTATACCATGATGCCTCTCTTTTTTGCATCTTTGATGATCCTCTGATTTATTTTTCCGTCGTCTGTCGTTGTAATGATCAAATTGGGTTTTAGTTTTGAAATGAATCCAGTGTCTGTAATTTTTTGTTTCATTAATTTGATTTTTTTAGATTTGGCCAGTTCGTTGATTTGAGAATTTACTGAGTCGCTGATGACTATGATGTCGCATTCTTGTTTTAGTGCCGAGGCGATTCTCTTCTGTGCCTCATTTCCGCCCCCTATGATGACTATTTTTTTATTTTGAAGATTAAGATCAACTATCATCGATCAAATGAACTCCAGTTTCTATTTATGTATTAAAAATTGGAGCGTAAGATACTAGCTACATTTTTAATTGAACAGCAGGTTATTGACATATTGTCTTCTCTGGATGAATCTGACAAGGAACTTCTAAATGAAATTCAATGGACTTTTCCGCTTGTAACAAGACCTTTTGATGCAATTGCCAAAAAGTTTGATACCACCCCCGAAGACATCAAATCACGATTAAAAAAGTTAAAGAAAATTGGGGTTCTGAGACAACTAAGTGCAATTTTTGACACGAGAAAACTCGGTTACACAAGTTCCCTAGTTGCTATGGAGATTGAATCTGACAAATTAGAACAAGTTGCAAGCAAAATTAACGGCCATCCCGGCGTAAGTCATAACTATGAGCGAGATCATGAGTTTAATCTCTGGTTTACTTTAGCTGTTCCTCCTGGCGCTGATTTGAAATCTGAGCTTGAAAAATTCAACGTTCTGAAAGGAATCAAAAAAGTCAGAATGCTTCCAACCTTACAGCTATTCAAAATCGGTGTCAAACTTGACATGGTGGATGACAAGAAACATGATGTTGCACCTACTGAGGAGAAAAAAGAAATTAAAAATGTTGAATTTATTCCGACTGAAGACGATAAAGACTTCATCCGTGAATTGCAGAAAGACATGGATATCATCGACGAGCCTTTTGTACTTGCGGCAAAAAATCTTGGAATCACTGAGAATGAATTATTTGAAAAAATGAGATATTATGAGGATATTGGCGTCATGCGAAGATTTGCTGCTATCCTGAGACATAGACAAGTAGGATTCACTGCAAATGGCATGATTGTATGGAAAGTTCCTGAAGACAGAATTAAGCAAGTCGGCGAAACGTTAGGCTCATTTCCACAGGTAAGTCATTGTTATGAGAGACCTACCTATGCTGATTGGCCTTTCAATGTCTTTTCCATGATTCACTGCAAAACCCATAATGAGGCACATGAGGTGGCAAAAACAATTCAGCAACAAATCAATGTGGATGAATATGACATTCTTTTCAGCACCCGTGAATTCAAGAAAACGCGCGTTGAATATTTTGTAGAAAACTCATTCAGCTTGGAAGAATCAATTTCGGCATCTTAGAACTCGTTTTTATCATGTCCCACGACATGAATTGTACAAAAGTATTGATCATTCATGTTGCAATAGTATGTGGAGTCCTCCCCGCATTCCCTGCATGGCGGCTTTTCATCTAGTTCTGACAATCTGGTGTGGTAGACCTTGCTTCTGGGTGTGACGTTTGAGTTTTTGTAGATTCTAGTTAGGTTCGAATAGTACTCTAATTCCTCGGGGTTTAGTTCTTGCTCGTTTTTGATTTTTTTAATCATGGATTCCCATTTTTTGTATTTGCCGATTTTGGCAAGTTTCATCATTTCAATGATCTCGACTGTCTTTTCTGAATCTATTGGGGTACTCATTTACAGATTAGTTTGTTTGAGGCGTTGCTTTTAATTCGTATGATGGCCAAGTGTTGTACAACTCGTCGATTTCTCTCATGTCAGAGTCTGAAATGTATTTTCCGTCTGACATTTCGGCATAACTGACAACTTCTTCCTCGCTGATCATTGTTGGAAGCACCGTTGCAAATCCTTTCTTTGTCATCATGAATTTCATTGCAAATTCAGTAATGCTCAGTCCGTTCCTGTCCGCAATCGGTTTGAACTGTTCGACTTTTTCTAACGATGCCTTTAGCCACTCTCTTTTTCTTACTGACCTGTGATCATTATCGTCGAATTTAGTGTCCGCATTTACTTTTCCCGTTAGAATTCCTGACGCCTCTGGAACTCTTACTAGAATGCCTACGTCTTTTTCTTCTGCTCTTTTCATCAGCTCGTTTCCTGGAGTTTGCTCTAGTATGTTGTAGACTGTTTGAACCGCGCTGAGATTTGGCTTTTCCATTGCTTCCATTCCTTCCTGCGTCCATCCAATTGCAGGACCTAGAGCAATTTGATATGTTTTGATGGAACCTTCTTTGACAAAGCTGTCTAGTACGTTGAATATTGAATCGTTTCTTACATCTTTTAGTTTTGGATTGTGTACCCCGTACATGTCAACGTGATCTGTTTGCAATCTTTCCAAGCTGTTTTTCAATGCCATTCTGGTGAAATCTTCGTCAAATCTTTGCGGAAGTTCCTTGTGCCCTATTTGTTCGACGTCGCTAAAGTCATAACCGTATTTTGTCGAAATGACAACCTCGTCCCTCATGTCTTTGAAGACTTCGCCGATTAGTTTTTCGCTTAATCCTTTGCCGTACAAGTCTCCTGTTTCAAAGAAGTTAATCCCAACATCGTATGCTTTTTTGAGCATTCTTTTTGCTTCATCCTCTTCGATTTTTTTGCCCCACCAATCAAGAGCAATTGCCCACGCTCCAAACCCTATCTCTGATATTTTTAAATCCGTTTTTCCGAGCTTGTTGTACTTCATCTTTATCTATCCTAAACTCGAAATCAGCGGCATGATATCTTTTTTGACGCACACAATCATCGGAATGTCGTTTTTGACATAGGTTGAAACTTGGGTTTCCCTCAAATCCATGATGAGATCTTGGAAATCCCTGATATCGTCGACTTCAAATGCCAGCATGAAATCTTCGTCGTGTATTCCAAAAGAGTATGTTGTATTGAGGACTACTTGCGGATATTTTCTACTGACCTCTATGTGTTCGTCCATGATTTCCTGACGTTTTTCTTTTGGCAGCAGATACCATTCTCTTGTTTTTGTAAAAGGATAAACTATGACGTGTTTTTTTGGATCATTTCCTGTGAGAAACCCGTGAACCTTTTGCTCTTGCACGTATAGGGATGGCCTAGTGCATGACAAGTATGTTCTGGATGGGAGAATGTACTTGCCAAAGACTGTTTTGTATATTTTTTCAATTACGATCTGAATTTCCTCCACTGTTTTTGCTGCAAACCAAAACAAAAAGTCGGCATCGTCTCTTAATCCTAAATTTGAATATGTCCTATACATTATCCCTGAATTGTTGATTACGTTTTCAACTTCTTTTGCAGACTCTTCTTTTGCCAGATCTGCCATCCATCTCCATTTTGGGTCTACTTTGAAAAATGAGAAATTGAAATAGTATTGGTTATTTTCTTCTGCCATACCACCTCCAATTTTGAAACCCTATTTAAACAAAAAAGCAGATTCTCTATTGTAGAACCTCGATAATCTTATCAGATGACTTGTGGCCTGACTTTATTTGTACTGATGCTGCTGATATTTTGAAATGTTTTGCAATTTTTTTAATGATTTCTTTGTTTGCCTCCCCTTTGATTGGTTTTGATTTTACCCCTATCGTAATTTGATCATCTTCTATTTCTAAAAATTCCCTGGAAAATTCTACGTGAACTTTGTAAATCAACAGTTTTTTGGAAAAATACTCTGTTTAAATTTGGTTAGGCTGATTGTTCCAAGGCCCATTCGTAGCCCTCTGCTTCCAGCTTGTCTGCAAGTGACGCGTCTCCCGTTTTCAACACTTGGCCTCTGGCAAACACGTGAACAAAGTCTAGTTTGTCTAAGAATTTTAAAATTCTTGCATAGTGTGTGATTATGATTATTGTTGCATCCTTGCCTGCAACTTTGCTGATTGCCTTGGCTACTGCCTGAACTGCATCTATGTCTAACCCTGAATCTGGTTCGTCTAGAATTGAAATTTTTGGTTTTAATACTGCCATCTGCAATACTTCGGCACGTTTCTTTTCGCCTCCTGAGAATCCCTCGTTAAGATATCTTGAAAGAAATTCTTCTCTCAGTCCTACTTTTTCCAGGTTTTCTTTGAGGTATTTTTGAAATTCTCTTACTGTGATGAACACTTCTCTATCGTCTCCTTCAAGCGCTTTACTTAGGGAATTGTACGCTGTTCTTAGAAAGTGAGAGAATCCAACGCCTGAAACTTCGGTTGGGTATTGAAATCCCAAGAATAGTCCTTTCTTTGCTCTTTCATCAGCTGACAGGCCTAGTATGCTTTCGCCGTCTATCAAAATATCCCCCTTGGTAACTACGTATTTTGGATGTGCAAGCAATGTGTAAGCTAGAGTGCTTTTTCCTGAGCCGTTTGGTCCCATGATGGCGTGTACTTCCCCCGGACCTGTTTTCAAATTGACACCTTTGAGAATCTCCTTACCTTCTATTGATACGTGAAGATCTTTGATTTCTAAGACTGCCATGTCAAAATTTGTTTTGATTCTCTATATAATACCGACGAAATTTAGCTAATCCTAATCGTAATGATTGATAATAAAATGAAAAGAGGGGGGTGTAGTTATTGGGCCAGAGATGGTCTCAAAGTAATTTTGAGTTTGTAGCATGTTAGAATTTCTTTACATCTGTTTCTGATAGTGACTTCTGTAACTCCTGCAACACTTGAAACATCTCTTTGTAGGACGTTTTGACCAAGTAGAACTGATGCTACATACAGATATGCTGCGGCTATTCCGTTAGGTGCCTTTCCGTCAGCAATGCTGCTGTCTTTAGTTTTTTCTGCAATTTCCAAGGCTAGTCTTTCAACTCTTACCTCGGTTTGCGTCATGTTGGCTATCTTTGAGATGTATTTGTTCATGGTTACAACTGGGGCGTGTACTTGTCCCATTTCCATTACCATGGTTCTATAGTATCTAGCTGCAAGCTTTGTCTTTGATTTGACATCTTTTGCTGGACAAATTCCTCGGCAAATTTCTTCTAATGATCTTACCACTTCGCATTGTTTGCATGCCATGTAGATTGTGGCAGCTGTGATACACACTACTGATTTTCCTTTCACATCAATATGCCCATCCAAGTTTCTGTATATCATAGAAGCAGTTTCCAACACATTCCTTGAAAGGTTTAGACCGTCACACGTTTCGCCCATTTTTGCTAAAACATTTGCCAATCGCCTCTCTTTTGGTGAGGAAACTCGTACTCTTTGTTGCCATTTCCTGAGATTGTTCATCTGTCCTGCAACTTCGCGGTTTATTGTTTTTCCACTAAAGTCTTTTGAACTGATTGAAATCTCGGTAGTTATTCCCAGGTCGTGTTGGGAATAGGTTGTTTGTCCTGTTGCTCTTGCAAGCTTCATCTTGTCTTCGTAGGTTGAGCTTACTGTTTCTGGACCAAAATCTGCAATCTGATCATCGACGACAACGCCGCAACCAGAGCAGATTATTTCACCATTCTGTATGTCGTCCACCAGTGTGGACTTGCATTCAGGACAGTTTTGTTTTTCTAGTATGTTCATCATTTTTTTCTCCTAAATCTTTTTGGTGTGTTAGCAGGAGATTCTTGATCGGCAAAAACTTTTTTGCCGATGTATTTTTGTATACTGTTAGTTAATGGCGTTGCTGATGCAAACGGCCTATTTATTGGACCTATCAGTTCATTTACTTTTGCAACTCTAGTTCCCGTTTTGTCACAGAGTATCTGTCCTTCAGCTAATTCCACTGATAGTTGAACGATTACCCTGCCACTGGCGGCTAGGTGCATTATTTCGCCTACCTCCTGCAATTAGTTATACAATTATTGTATTCTTATCATAGACTTCTGTCAACTTTACTTTAGCTAAGAGCTAGAATTCATTTTATTTTGGCTGTTTTGATCTTTTTACCACTAGTTTCTCTGCAATTTTGTTGAGAATTTTTGTCTTGGAGGATTCTTTTGGCACGATGACGTATCCTGACCTTACGAACGGCCTCTTTGGGAATCTTACTTTGTCGTCTGACTCTGTAATTTCAAATCCTCCCGCCGTTGTTGCGTCCATTAATTCTTTTAACGAGGGATCAAAAACGCATTTTTCTAATCCCACCCTTCTGCCTTTTGATCTTTTTAAATTCTTGTTAAAATAATCCAACCAGATTACGACATGCTCGTAATCTTTCATTTTATTCCTTTAGTAAAATTGCGTTGACGATTCCGTTTTGTCCTGGTTTTGAAACAACTCTGCACTTTCCATCTGCCGTTTCAAGAATTGCACCTTTTGTAATGATGCCACGTCTTTTGTAATCATTGTTTGTAGTGTTTTCTAGTACTTTGATTATTTTTGATTTCTTTACTTTGGCCTCACCTGTTGCCAAATTAACAAAGTCTATTGATTTCAAAGCTGTTTTTTGATTGTTGCCTCTAATTCTTCTGGTCACTGTAACCTGAGCTCCGTTGGTTGGCTCGTTTGGATATCTGTCTATTTCGTATTTTCTTCTAATTCTAAGTGGAATTCTTCTTCCGCCAGTAATTTTACTGGTTGCCAAATTCTCTACGGATTTTCTCACGAATTGTCTCTGAATTACTCTAATTTATACAAAACGCAAAAAATTAGCCGTGAGTTAAAAACTCTGTCTAGTTGACTTCTGATGCTATGGGTGGCGTCGGAGTTGTCTGTCTGTTCGCTGTTTTTCTTATTTTGGAGAACAGTCTTTGCTTGAGATCTTCAACGTCCCCTTGAATCCCAAAATATTTTTGGAATTTTTCAGTTGTCGTAAAAATTTTTAATCGCCCTACATTTTGATGGCTAATGTAATCCAGATGTCGTAATTCTTTGAGATGTGCATATACTCCAGATCCTCTTGTTTCAAGAAGTTGTTTTGACGAGATTGGTTGCATGTATGCTATGTATGATAATGTTTTGAGCGTTGCGTTTGGAAGAACTGGTTTTGACGCATATTTTTTTACCATGGAGCTGTACTCTGGTTTTAATTGCATTACATAAGATCCGTCTGGAAGTATCACTATTTCCAATGCTTTGAATGCTGATTTTGTTTTTTTCATGATGATGTCAAGTAATTCCAGGGTTTTTGTTTTGGATTCTGTGCCTGAAGCCCGTATGATGTCCTCGATTACAAGCGGTCTTCCTGCAGAATAAAGCGCTGCTTCTATTCTTGCAGTTGCCTCGTCTTGATTGTCTATTTTTACCATTTTTATTCGCCTTTGATCAGTTTGCCAACTCGTCTTTCATGATGATAATTTTTATGTCGTCTTCTGCCTGCTCGAGGTCTACCCTCTGATCTCTTGCCAAAAACAATGCTGCAAAGAAACATCTGATTGAATCGACTTGATCGAGGTCTGCAATTATGTCTTGTAATAATCCAAACCCTGCCGCACTGATTTTTTTCATAATGAGATCTTCGTATTTCCCTATGATACTTTCAAGTGAGATGAAAAACTCGTTGAAATCGGGTGCTACAATTGGCTCTATTTCCAACTGTCTATTTCGTCTTGATTGCGGATTTGCAATTGTACCTATGAGATTCTGCAACAATCCTAGCAAATCATCTAGTGAGACCGGATATGTGGATTCATGTCTGTATGGGATATCTATTAACTCAATATCTACATCTGTTCTTTGATACATTGGCTTTTTTTCCATTGCTGCTTTTTGCAATGCAAAAATACTTTCCACTTTCATCCTGTAAATTAATGATGAGGACAATGCCGCCATTCCTGCCACTTTAAGATCTTTATTGCCTGTCTTTTCAAGAATTTTTATTAACAAATTCAAAATTTGAATTAGATCTATTTCCCAAACGTCTTTTTTGACAACAGATGACGGACTAAATAGAATGTTTACCGGTTCTTGAGAAATGCTATCTGGAGTTTGTGATTCACTCACATCATTCCTCTTTGTCTATTCAATAATATCTAAGGGCTCTATTTTTTTCTCACATCCAGTCAACTCTTATATTGTTAGAGTGGAAAATTGAATTATGAAATCTGCCAGGATCTTAGCTCCAAACGAGCCTCTCGCAGTATCTGAAAGCGAGACTCCGAAACCTCAAGGTCTGCAAGTTCTAGTCAAAGTAAATTCTGTCGGCATATGTCACAGTGATTTACATTTGTGGGAAGGAGGATATGACCTAGGTGATGGGCAGTTCATGAAAGTGACTGACAGAGGAGTAAAATACCCTGTAACTCCTGGCCATGAGATTGTGGGAACTGTTGAAGAAATTGGGGACGGTGTTTCTGAAGTTGCAAAGGGAGATCAAGTTTTAATTTTTCCATGGATTGGATGCGGTGAATGCCCTGCTTGCACGGTAGGAAATGAAAATTTATGCGATACCCCGAAATCTATGGGTGTTTTTCAAGATGGCGGCTATTCTGATTATGCTTTAATCCCAGATTCAAAATATTTGGCAAAACTTGACGGTGTGGACAAAGATGCCGCCACCTCACTTGCTTGTTCTGGACTCACAGCATACACTGCGATTAAAAAAGCAAATCAAAATTCTCCCGAGTTTATGGTGATTGTTGGAGCTGGCGGTTTAGGGTTGATGGGGGTCCAAATTGCAAAAGCCATAACTGGCGCAAAAATCATCTGCGTTGACTTGGATGATCAAAAATTAGACATCGCTAAAGGAATGGGTGCGGACTTTACAGTAAACTCCAAAGATCCTGAAACATCTCAAAAGATAATGTCTATTTGTAATGGTAAGGGTGCAGACAGCGTTGTGGACTTTGTAAATGCCCCACCAACTGCAAAATTGGATTTTGCAATTCTTAGAAAGCGAGGCAATTTGGTTCTTGTCGGCTTGTTTGGAGGTTCCATCGAACTGTCTTTGGTGACAATTCCTTTGAAATCTATTACTATCCAAGGGGCATATACTGGAAATTATGCCGACATGGTGGAACTGCTTGACCTTGCACGAAAGGGTACGATAAATCCCGTAATTTCAAAAAGATATTCTTTGGATGAGGCAAATAATGCCCTGGAAGATCTTAAAGCCAGAAAAATTATTGGGCGTGCTGTAATAAACCCATAATTCGATATACTGCCACAAAATTTTATAACAGAAAAAAATTGAGTATTGTTGTTGGATACCAAGACAAGCTGTGAAGTCGCATTAACACATCTCAAAAATAAGCAATTCATAACTGCTCACATGCTTTTTCTAAATCAAGCTGAATCCCTGAAAAAAACAGAATTTCTGAAATCCGCTTTGCTGTATATGCTGGCAAATGAGTGCAAGACTCGACAGGGAAAAGTTTCTGAAAATGAAATCCGGGAAGCGAGTGATCTGTTTTTAAAATATTCAAATGCAAAAAATTCTACAAATGTAAGAGGTGCGCTGCTGTGCGCCTCAAAATGTCTTCTGAGTCTGGGCGAATTTGACAAAGCTAAAGCCGTATATCAAAAGGCTAAATCAATGATCCAATCTTCTGTTCCTGTTACACGGCCAATTGTAATCATTGATGACAGCAAGGCGATTACAATGAAACTACAAACATATGCAAAAAAATTAGGATATTCAGAAATCCATGTTTTTGAAAATGGCAAAGATGGCTTGACCGGATGTAAAAAATTATTTTCTGAAAATAAAGAACCTGTGGTTTTACTTGACATGGGGTTGCCTGATCTGGGGGGTGACGTAATTGCTACTAAATTACTGAAAGAAAAAATCAGTTTGCAAATAATCGTTATCACCGCAGATGAAAAAACAACTTCGCGTGTCAATAAAACAATCAGTACTGGAGTTTCAGCCTTTATTCAAAAACCATTCACTCTTGATGAGCTCAAAAAAGCTATAGATGTCGCAGAATCTGAATACTCGCTACTACAATAACAGCAATGACATGTTCAGAATGCTCACATCTTTAATGTCTATTTCGTTTATCCTGTAGTCTATCAGTTCGTCTGAAAATTTCTCCACTATTTTCTGTGACGTGTTTATTTTTTCTGAATTAATCTGTAGTAACACCAACATGTTCCACTCGCCTTCCATGTTTGACACCATGAGATAGTTGTCTAGTTTTGTAATGTAATCCCTGATTGAATCTTTGACCGCTTCAAGTGATTTAGAGGGTTTTAGTTTCATCAAAACTGCTTGATACTCATTAATTCCAGACACGTCCGTTAGAACTGCTTTGTACCCTTTGATGATGCCCGCTTTTTTCTAACCTTTCTATTCTTTTTCTAATTGTTCTGTCTGAAACATCGTGGTCTACTTTTTTTAATGCGTCTGCTATTTCTTTTGATGGGGTTCTGGCATTACTGTTGAGAATTTCTATTATTTTTTGATCAACCTTGTCCAGATTTGACCATGCATCTTCACTCATATCTCCCCAAAGATGTGATGCCTTTTGAATTTTTGGTTTATTTGTACCAATTTCCATGGTTGGAATTTAGAATCTTCTAAAATTCAACCCGATTCCAATGTTTTTTGATCTTCTGGACTGCGTGATTGAATCGGATTCAGGTGGATTTTGTTGTGTGTCAATTTGTCTAGATTACCATACCAGTTATATGCTCATAATCGAAATACACGATATGGGTAAGCGCCAAGTAAAAAATGAAAGTGCATTAAAAGAAATTAGATTGCCTGAAGAAGGCGAACTTTTTGGGCGTGTTTTGAAAATGATGGGCGGAGAAAATGTGATGATAAAATGCGATGATAATATTACCCGACGTGGAAGAATTAGGGGCAAACTAAAGAGAAGAGTTTGGATTAGGGATAATGACATTGTGATAATAGCACCTTGGGATTTTAAACAAGACGAACGTGGCGACATTGTTTGGAGGTTTACACTTCCTCAAGTTGAATGGCTCAAAACACAAAATCATATTCCGAAAGATTTCTAGTCCTTTACTTTTAGCTTAGTTTTCTTTCGATATCTTAGTTAATATAGTGAACATGTTGCTTGAATATCAAATGGAACAAGGCACCGTAAAATGGTTTAACCGTACTAAGGGCTTTGGTTTTGTCGAGAGAGAAGGTGGAGACGATCTGTTTGTTCACAAATCAGATGTTGACGGATTCATCAACGAAGGCGACAAAGTCGAGTTTGAAGTAGGCGAAGGTCAAAAAGGACCAGCAGCTCAAAAAGTTAAAAAAATAGAATAGACAATGAATTTTTAAATTAAGATTTCATCTTTGTTTTCTTAACCTAGTCTTTCTTTTTATTATTTTTAAAATTATTTTAAAAAATCTGTGGTCCCGCGGGGCGGAGTTGAACCACCGACAACCCGGTTTCTGTATGCCTGATGGGCTGTTTTTCGTTTAGCCATCTAAAGCCAACAACTACAGCCAGGAGCTCTACCAGGCTGAGCTACCACGGGACAAAAAAATGAGGAACTCTGCTATTAAAAAACTATCGTAGATGGTTCAAATGTTGATCGTTGTGATCAGTATATGCATAAATACTCTGAAAAGTTTTTCAATTTGTAATGTTGAAACAGGCGTTATCTTATTCTGGATACGTATGTGCACCATATTTACACACTCATGATTCTGTTGTACTAAAGGATACTTGGATAAATTCAAAAAATATCGAGAAACTATACTTTGTCACTGGAACATTTTCTAGTGACAGTAAACCGTATTTTTCAAATTCCACAAATCATTACATCTTGGCCAAATTCAAAGACAGTGAACAAATCTCAAAAGATCTGACCATTCACAATCACGAGAAAACATCTTTCGTGTTTAACATCAAGGATGGTCTCTTTCAAAGGGAAGTCGAAGGCAATACGAATTTCATATCTATTTACTATTTGGAATACGGTGATGACGGTGATGGCTTGCAGGAAATTGCAAATCTCTTGTTGAAAAGAAACAAAATTGGGATAGCCGGACTGGGAAACATGATCACATTTTGCTTAACTCCTCCAAAATTCACATTTCCATATTCTGAAAACATTGTAGTGCTTGAAGTTACGAGTGAAAAGAGTCATCAGAGTGTAAGCAAATACTGTGATCAAACTAGGCGAGACATTAATCGAAAAGGAATGACTATGACTAGTTTGATGAATCTTTCGATTCTTGAGACCCTAAAGTAGAAAAGTTAAATATTCGACCAAAAACTCTTTTTCATGAGTAAACCATCTGACCTCGGTTCATTGAAAATTGGGTCTTACATTTTGTTACCTCACTCTGATCAACCAAGTGGGGAACCGTGCAGAATTGTAGAATATGATACTTCAAAACCTGGTAAACACGGTGCGGCAAAAGCAAGAATTGTAGGTCAGGGTGTTTTTGATGGTCAAAAAAGACCACATGTTGGTCCAGTCAGTATGCAGATTCACATCCCTCTGATTAACAAAAAAGTTGGCCAAATAATCTCGGTTATTGGCGATACAATCCAAGTTATGGATTCTGAATCATTTGAGACTATTGACATTTCTTTGATTGACGATGAAATCAAAGGCAAATTGGTAAACGGTCAAAATGTCGAATACTGGGTTGTAATGGATAGAACTAAAATAATGCGTCTTAAGAGCGATTGAGGATGCTAATGATTATCGGAAAAGCCGTCTGATTCTATGATGACGATTATGAGTATTGAAGCATCTCTTTTCAATAAACATGAAAAATTTATTGAGTTAAATATTTTTTAGATAATGAAATTAGCTTCTCTTTTTTCGGGAGGAAAAGATAGCACATATGCAATTCATGCTGCTAAAAAACAAGGGCATGAAATAAAATGCCTCTTGAGCATTTTTCCAAAATCCGATGAAAGCCATCTGCTACATCATCCAAACATGAGATGGACAAAGTTACAATCGCAGTCAATGAATATCCCGCAATTGACAATCACTTCAAATTCCGATGAAACTGATGATGAATTGTCGCTGATTGAAAACCTACTGCATGATGCAAAAGATCAATTTCAAATAGACGGACTGGTTCACGGTGGAATAAAAAGTGAATTTCAAAAAGAAAAATTTGAAAGCGTTTGTTCAAAATTAGATCTGACTGTAATTGCGCCTTTGTGGGGATCTGATCCTGAACATTACATGAATGAGTTGATTGATTCAAAGTTTAATTTTATTATGACTACTGTGTCATCTGACGGGTTGGATGATTCTTGGTTGGGAAAAACAATTTCAAAATCAGACATACTCCAATTGAAACATCTGTCTGAAAAATTCGGTTTTAATTTAAATTTTGAAGGGGGCGAGGCTGAAACATTTGTAATCAATTGCCCACTCTTTGCAAATTCGATCAAAATTAATCAATCTCAAAAAAAATGGGATGGGTATCGAGGAAGGTTTGAAATAGTGGACGCGGGGTTGAATTTCAATGCTTGATGGTCTTAAGAACAGTCTTGGAGAAGCCATTAAAAGAATTGTAAAATCTTCGGGCATAGATGAAGATCTAATCAAAGAATTATCTAAGGATGTCCAAAGAGCCTTACTGCAATCTGATGTTAATGTGCGCCTTGTATTGGAAATTACAAAGAGCCTTGAGGCGCGTGCTCTGAATGAAATTCCTCCCCCCGGCCTCTCAAGAAAGGATCACATTGTAAAGATCCTTTATGACGAACTTTCAAAATTACTTGGAAATGAATCTGAATTTGATTTTAAATCTGGGAAGCAAAATAAGATCATCTTATTGGGGATTCAAGGCAGCGGAAAAACCACTGTGGCGTCAAAGTTGGCCAAATTTCTAACTGGACAGGGATGCAAAGTAGGGGTTGTCGGGGCTGATACGTACAGACCTGGGGCATTGGTTCAACTAAGAACCATGTGTGAAAAATCAAATGTTGAAGTGTACGGTGAAGAAAATAACAAGGATTCTCCCAATATTGTAAAAAACGGTCTCAAGCATTTTGCAGGTCAACCATTGGATGTCATACTAATCGACACTGCTGGACGTCATAAAGAAGAACATGATCTTTTTGAAGAAATGGAGAGGATAAACAAAGTGGCAGATCCTGATTTATCTTTGCTGGTAATTGACGGGACAATAGGACAGCAATGCTTCAACCAGGCAGAAGCGTTTCATAAGACAATTCCGGTGGGCGGCATCATAATTACCAAATTGGATAGTTCGGCAAAAGGCGGTGGAGCACTTGCAGCATCTGCAGCCACTGGTGCACAAATAATGTACATTGGAACTGGCGAAAGGATAGATGATTTAGAAAAATTTTCTCCTACCAGATTCGTTGGAAGATTGCTGGGTATGGGCGATATTCAGGCCGTATTGGATTTAGCTAAACGATTAGAAAATGAGGGCGATGATGTAAGAATGAAGCGGATTTCAAGTGGAAAAATGAACATGGAGGATTTTTTTTATCAGCTTGAGGAGGTTACAAAAGTTGGCTCTCTGCAAGGACTTCTAGACAGCATGCCTGGTTTATCTGGAATGGTAAAAGGTGATCAAGTAAACCAGATGGAGGGTAGAGTTTCAAAATGGAGATACATCATTCAAAGCATGACCAAAGCAGAAAAAGCGGATCCAGATCTGTTAAACTCCTCGAGAATCAAAAGAATTTCCCGCGGTTCTGGATGGCCAGAAGGGGAAGTCAAAGAATTGATTAAAAATTATAAAAATTCCAAGAATATGATGAAGGCTTCCAAAGGCCGTCAGATGCAAGGAACTCTTAGAAAAATGGGCTTAGGATAACCACTAATCAAAATTTTAAAGATGTCGAATTACCAGAAAATTATCCCTATTGCAAATAAAATTACTAGAAAATATGATTTATGTGATCACTGTTTGGGTAGATTGTTTTCAAAACAGTTGCATCTTACATCCAACAAACTTCTTGGAAAAAAATTAAATCCAAAATCTATAAAAAAATGCTATGTGTGCAAGAATCTCTTTGATAATCTAGATCATTTTTTAAAACTAATGCTTGACGCCTCTGCTGACTATTCTTTCAAAACTTTCAGTGTGGGATTTATGATAAAACCCTCGATCGTTGATAGGGATGATCTCATTAGATCTCTGTACAAACTAAAAGGAATTGATAGCGTAAAGGCTGGCATTGCAAAAGAATTGGGAAAACTGTATTCTAAAAAAACAAAAAAAATGATTGATCACCTTGATCCTGATGTTACTTTTACAATAAATCTGAAAGACGAATCGTGCGAATTGCGTTCAAAATACATCACCCTTTCTGGGAGATATGCTAAACTTGAGCGAGGATTTTCTCAAAAACAAAAACCATGTGACAATTGTTCGGGAAAGGGGTGTAGGGTCTGTGATTTTCATGGCATTGCAGAATTTGACAGCGTTGAAGGCGTAATATCCAAACTGCTTTTTCAAAAACTTGGCGGCACCACTGCAAAATTCACCTGGATTGGAGGTGAGGACAAATCTAGCCTGGTTTTGGGAGACGGGCGACCATTTTTTGTAAAAATACTAAACCCTAACAAGAGAAATGCGAAATTATCTAATGTCACTGCTGATCCAATCAAAATCAACCATTTGAAATTAGTCCGTGGATCCCCCAAAAAACCTCTTAAATTCAATTCCACCATCAGTGCAAGAATATCCACTGAATCTCAGATTGATTCAAAGAGTCTTAAAAAATTAAAAGTTCTTACCTCCAACCCTGTCGTGGTTTATGACAAGTCTGGAAAACGTTCTGAAAAGAAAATTTTTGATGTAAGATACAAAACGTCTTCAAAGAACATGTTTACTCTGATAATCAAGGCTGAGGGGGGCCTCCCAATCAAACGATTTGTTATTGGCGATGATATTACCCCTGGAATTTCAAAAATTCTTGACACTCAATGCGTGTGTATGGAATTTGACTTTCTTGAGGTTGAAGTACAATGATAACAATTAACTAGCGCTAAAAATCGTGATTCTGTATGCCAGAGAGAAAAAAAAATAAGCACATGAGACATGCTGATCAACGGGCTGATAGACGAAAGAAGAAGAAAGCCGGCAAACCAAGTTCCTGATCGAATCAACCTTTTTACATTCAAAATTGTCGAGGGATGATGTTGGATCCTCTAGTACGTTTCAAAGATGCACACTCTAAGGGAATTATCCCTGATGATGTTTTTGATTTGACTATGAAGCGATTCCCACTTGCCATTGAAGGAATCAATCGAATTGAAAAAGCGTCTGGAATCGAGTATCCTATAGCATATGTTGAGCCTTCCTTGGTTATTTCATCGCCTAATCCAAATTCATATGAATTTGGAATCTTGTTTGCCAGAACCATCCCGATAATGTTTGAAGAAAAATTCCAGGTTGTTATTCAAATTTCGGCACCATTGATTGCTTACGGCCTTAAGGGGACAATTCATGCAATTTTGGCTCATGAGTTTTTACATTTCTTGGATTTGATGAGAAAAATCTCAAAAATGGAGTTGCTATCTGATGAAATTTCTGGAAATTTGTTTGAAAATGTTTACAGTGATCAAACTAGGCTGTTTGAACCACGGGCTGTCTTCAAAGATCGTACCTTGCTAAACCATATTATGAAAAAATTCCCTGCAGGATTTAGAGATTTTAAGCTTGAAGACAAGGTGATGAAATTCTGGGCTGAGAAAAATCTTCCAAAGACAAACATCTCGTTAGACACTAACACGGTAAAACTATCTGTAGAATCTCTTTCTAAAATCAAGCTTGATCCTGCATTTATTTCAAAAATGGAATTATTAGAACAAAAAAGCTCAAAAATTCATAAAAAAAGACTCTATTAGAAATTGGACATTTGCTTAAATTATTACTGATTTTTTTTGAGATGGTAAAAATCACAACGCATGATCATATAATATTTGAAAACGAAATTTTCTCACAAGTATTTTTAAAATCTTTTTTTATTGTTTGAATTCTGTTAACCCACACTTACCGCAAGTGTTTCTGTCTTTGTGTTGGGCCATGAATGTTCCTTTGCCACATCTGGAACACACTTTTCTAGTTCTCGATGCTTTTTCTCCCTCTACCTTGTAATAAGATGCAATGCTGGGGTTAGAACCCTTGCTTCCTTTTTTCACTACGGGCATTATTCTGATTTCTCCTCTGCTTTAGCTTCTTCAACCGGTGCTTCTACTGCTTTCGCTGCTGCGTCAGCTTCTTTCGCTGCTGCGTCAGCTTCTGCAATTTTAGCTTTAGTTTTTTCTAGTCTTAAAAATATTGTAGGATTAATGTGTTTTTTAGCTAATGTCTCGTCATCATAAACATAGAATGTTCCTGTAATGAGAGATTTGCCGACCTGAGTTTTTAATCTCATTGGGATTACCACTTTGCCATCAAGCTTGAACTCTTTTGTAATCATGTCTGCTGCTTCTATGCTTTTGAGCTTGCCTCCAAGGCCTGCAAAATTACAAGTTAATTCCCTTCTGGATAGAAAGGAGTTGTTGACGTCTGTAACTGTCTTAATTAGTGACATGTATCAAAAATCTCTAGATATTTCATATAAACCTTGATTGCAGTTGCAGAAGAAATTTAAGAAATTCCCTCAAACCTATCTTGTGGAACGATATTTACTGCATTTTAAAAATGAAACATATCTGCCCCGTGATTGTAGAGAACTGGTGCACAAGGCAAGAGGCCTTATATCTGACATGAATGTCTCGGTAAGGCTTGCTAGGGTTGCCACCAAATTTATCGAGTTTGATATAGCTGCAGAAAAAGTAGATTTGGACACACTTGTAGAAAAATTATCCCCTGTTGGAGAAATTGATAACGTGCGACATGTTGTTGAGGAGCATTTGGATAAAGACAAAGGACTTGAAGACGGAATATTTTATTTTAACAACGAGCGATTTTGGGAATGTCATGAAGCATTTGAAGGGGTCTGGAATCAATGTTACGGGAGAGAAAAGGAGCTAGTTCAGGGCATCATTCTAGTGGCTGTTGCATTTGCTCATGAGCAGGAAAATGAGGAAAGTGTGGGTATTGGAATGCTGAAGAGATCTTTAGAAAAACTAGGTACATCGCCTTCGATGTATCATTCGATTGATGTCGATAAAATTAGAAAAAATGCAGTTGATATGCAACAAGCAAACAAGCTAACTAGATTTGAGATTTAATTAATTCAAGTGCTTTTTCAACAACGTCTGCGCCTTGAAGCAGTCCTATACTTCCTTTTCTTGCTTGCTCTTCGGTCATTCTAGTTGTCCCGTCTTTTTTTATAAAATCACCTGAGACTAGGATTGGAACAGGATCGTCACTGTGGCCTTTGTTGATGCACGGGGTTGAATGATCTGCAGAAATTATTATTGCAACTTTACTTGAATCAATATTCTCAACAAGTGTTTTGAAAAACCTCTGATCAATTTCTTCGATGTTTTTCATTTTGCCGATTGCATCTCCGTCATGACCGAATTCGTCTGGTCCTTTGAGGTGGACGTAGATTGAATTTTGAGTTTCCATGGCTTTTGCCGCAACTCTTGCTTTTTCTTCATAATCTGTCAATCCGCCAGCTTCAAATGCCTTCATTTTTAGAACTTCTGAAATTCCAATCTCCACTGGCATGTCAACTATGCATGAAAAATTCATGCCGTATTTTTCGTTAATTGGAATCACGTCTGGATATTTGTTGCCTGCATCCCTAAGCAAGATGCAACTTAGCTGTTTTTTGTTCTCACCTTGCCTTCTTTTGTTAATTTGACTATTCTTCATAATTTCAATTGATTTTTCTGAAAATTCATTTACTATGTTCGCAGTAAATTTTGAATCCTCTGTATCTTCTAGCGGCAAGCATTTTTCAATTTTAAGAAAGTCTCCCACGGCTTTTGCAACTCCCATGCCTCCAATATTCATGTAGGCTGGGTCAGTGTTTGTAATTTTTGATGATAGTTTTTGAGACTCTTTTCTAATTCTTACTGTTACTCTGTGACCTATTGTTGGAGCTACGACCACTGATATGTCAGGTGACGACAGCCTGATCTTCTCTTCAATCTCCTTTGCAATTCCATCCGCATCTTCTTTTTCAATATGTCTTCCTGCTCTTCTATCAATAATCACATCTTCATCATTTAATGTAGAATAGTTCCCCCTGAGTGCCAGGTCGCCGTCTCTGAAGTCTATTCCGACACCTATTGCCTCAATTACGCCACGACCTACATAATCAGCATGTTTGAATTTGTATCCTAGCATGTTGAAAACTGCAATGTCTGATTCTGGAGCAATTCCCTTTCCGACTGAAATCACTTCACCTATTGCCCCGTTCCTTGCTATTTTGTCTAATGTTGGTGTGTTTGCCGCCTCCAATGGCGTTTTTCCATCTAAATCTGGATGCGGAAGATCACCGACCCCGTCTAAAAGAACATAGATCATGTGAATATCAGAATTATCCAAAATATTCCCTATTTATTCAAAGTCTGATGCTCTGTTTTAAATCTTGCAACAAAAGATGCGATCAAAATAAAATTTGCCTTCATGAATATTTTATTTTGAATTCCACATCTCATTTGTCATTTGATGAACATGGGATTATCTTATTTTTGTGAAAATTTTTGGAAAAATTATTTTTAAAAATGATTTGTTCTGATTTTAGTAAACGTTTTAACATACATTTTACTTCCGATAACCATTATGGGTGATATGCGTAAAGATTATGTTTCTGAGCGTTTCATGATTGTCTCAAAAAAAGACGACAAGGTTATTGATCCAAAAAAATCCCCCTTTGCTCCTGGCAACGAAGCAATGACAAATCCATCTGTTTTATCTCTTGTTGAAAAAGACGGCATGTTACAACGCCTTCAAGACAACGAGAATGATTATGTTAAAAATTGGGCTATACGTGTTTTTGAAAGTAAAAATCCTATAGTTTCAATTGAAACGCAAAATTCTTTCAGCGAAAAACCTTTCTACAGCGAACCTGCATACGGGTACCATTACATTGTTGTTGCGTCTCCAAATGAAAAAGATTCTTTTGCAACAATTGATCCTGACCAATGGTCTAATGTCTTAGTTGTCGTTCAAGATAGATTGAGATGGCTTTACACCCAAAAAGGTGTAACATATGTTTCAATTTACGGTGACCATGGAGATTTGGCTGGTAACTCAAACCCTCACCCTCATTTGAATCTCTTAACTTTCTCGACAATTCCCCCTGTCATTGAATCAGAAGCTGAATCATCTCACAGAATTTCAAATGAAAAAGGAGTTTGTCCGATGTGTCAAACAGTAAATGAGGAGATTAGTGGTCCAAGGCAGGTTCTTCAAACTGAAGGATTTATTGCGTTTTGTCCGTGGGCTCCTTCATATCCTTATGAATTCTGGATATCTCCAAAAAAACATACCACCAGTTTCTCAAAAATCACCCAAAAAGAAATCAACGATTTATCGTTGATCTTGAGGGCGACACTTGGCGGTTTATCAAAAACTGTGAAGAACGTTTCATATAATCTAGTTTTTCATCTTTCTCCGGAAAAGAAAAACAGTAGACAGATTCATTGGCACATTGAAGTTTACCCTATCACAAAATCCTGGTCTGGATTGGAACGTGGGTATGGGATTTTCTTAAACGATGTCTCGCCTGAACAAGCTGCAGAAAAGCTTGGCACATTTAGTAGAAAAGAATTGGCCAACTTAGTTGGCATTGTATAATTTTTTGAATGGTTTATTTATCAACTACAATCTGTTAAAATTATGGCAACTGAGAAATGGTCTGCAATTGGTAGTGTAATTTTCTTTGCACTGTTTTCAGCATTACTAATTACTGTCTACGCTCAGATGAATAATTTTCCTAAAGATGATGAATTTTTCAAAATATTTGAAGCAGATCCAAAAATATTCATGTTTATTTCCATTGGTGTTGGACCAGCTGGAATTTTAGCTGCAGTTGCCTTTATCATGACAAAACAATATGGTTCAAAACAAATTGGTGGGCTGATTGTTTTGGGTGGTGTTATTTTGTTCGTGGGAATGTTTGTTTCTAATTCACTAATTGATGATATTCCTGAGAAATATATTACCAATATTGTAACATTTACACCTCTATTGTTTATGGTTTTGTCTATTCCTGTAATAGTAGTTGGGGCTTATCTAACAAAAGCAAAAAAGAAACGTCCAAAAAAAGAATACTTTTAGATATTATCCAATCTTAATTCGTTAGCTACTTGTTTGAAGCCTAGTTTTTCATAAAATGGTTTAATCTCATCTGTACAATCTAAAATTGTCTTGTAACAGCCACGTTTTTTTGCAATTTCAATAAGATAATTCATAATTTTTTCACCTATTTTTTGACCTTGAAATTCTTTATTGACTACCACATCTTCAATATGCCCCACTAATCCTCCATTATGGATGAATTTTGATTCTATGAGTAGTGTTGTAGAACCTACAATTTTTCCGTCCATTTCTGCTACTGCTATAATGTGATCTGGATTGGAATTAATTTTTTCAAAGATTGTATCTGCTTTTTCTTTATCAATACCACTTGCTTCTTTTAATGAATCCAGAGATGTTAGAAACCCATTCCAAAGATCTTCTTTTTTTAATTCTCTGATTATAACTTCACTCATTTCTATTATGCCTTCTTTCCAAATTTTGTAATATAATTTTGAGTTGCTTGTTTGTATGATTCTTTATTTCCAATATCTATAAATCCATTCTTTGTAATGAAACCTGTAACTATCTTTTTCTTATTCATGGCTCTTTTGATTACATCATCCATTCCATATGGTTTATTCTTTGGAATTAAACTAAACACATTTGGTTCCATTACATAGCAACCCATGTTCACATTTGCCTTTATCTCTGGTTTTTCTTCCCAGTTTAACACTTTGCCTGTTTTTGAAATGTCAATTACACCATATTCCAAATTTGTTTTGTATTCATTTAACCCCATGGTAACAAATGCTTTCTTTGTTTTGTGTTGTTTAATCATATTTCTGAGACTAAAATTAAATATTGAATCTCCATACATGCAGACAAAAGTATCATCAATGAATTCTTCTGCAGTTTTAAGTTGACCTGCAGTAGCTAGTGGTTTATTTGAAATTGCATATTCTATGTTGACTCCAAATCTTTTTCCATCTTCAAAATAATCCTCAATTGTTTTTCTAAGGTGGCTTACACACAAAACGATTGATTTTACGCCATTTTTTTTATTCCAATCTATAAGATGCTCTAAAATTGGTTTTTTACCCAATAGCAACATGGGTTTTGGAGTTTTTTTTGTCAATGGGAGTAATCTTGTACCTAATCCGCCAGCTAAAATTACTGCCTTCACAATTTCTATTTGAGATATGACTATTTATGTTCAAGGATGATTTTAGACTAGAATTATCTTATGTAATTTTTAATAATTTATGCAATATACTTTTTGGTGTATCGCCGAAAATTATGATCATGGGCTCTTTTCCAAAATCTCCTTTATGAAAAATTATATCTGGAGGTGCTTGTAAATTTTTAATTGCATTTTTAATTCCCCATTCCACTGTTGAACCTTTATTTTTTATATTATTTGGTTCATTAGTTCTATCGTAACTTGAGACTATTAATTTTAATTTTTTTATTTTAGATATACTTGAATTTTGATATTTTATATTTATTGCAGAACGAGTTTTTGGAAATTTTTTGTTTACTACAAGTAATGCGGTTGCAACATGTTTTGAACCCCCGTATGTTAGATTCCCTGCAACTGTGACCTCTTTTCCCGTCTTTACTATTCTTCCAGATATCCCTAGGATATCTTTTGTTGATCTTGGATTTTGTTTAGAATATACAAAATTTGTTTGACACTCTGGGATGTTTTTGTAAATGTTCTTTATTTCTACAAATTCATTAATTGCACGTGACAGTTCTGAATTGATTTTATCGTGATTTTGAATATCTGTAATCTTTATTCCATTTCCGACTTTTTTTGCATTTTTAATCGAATTGTAGGTGAATTCCTTTGCAAATTTTACTGATTCACGTATCGTTTTATTGCTTGAAATTGCAAATATCATGGCTGCTGAATAATTACATCCACTTCCATGGTTGGTGTTGACAATTTTATCTCCCGAAATCTCGTATTCTGTGTTTTTTTCTAAAACAAAATCTGTTATTCTGTTGTTTTTTCCTTCGATTCCTGTAATGACCACGTTCCTGGCTCCCATTTTTTGAATAATTTTTGCAGTTTTTTCTATGGTATTTTTTGAATTTACTTTGGTCTTTGATAATATTTCTGCCTCAAATTTGTTTGGAGTGATGACCGTCGCAAGCGGAATTATGTATTTTTTAAAATCAACGATTGCTGATTTTTCTATTAGAGATCCACCTGTCGTTGATTTGATTACCGGATCTACGACTATTGGGATTTTTAATTTTTTTAATTGCTGATATAACGTTTTAATTATTTCAGAATTATACACCATTCCAATTTTTATTCCGTCGATTTTAAAGTCAGACAATACTGATTCTAGTTGATTTTTTAGAATTCTTTTTGATACCGGCTCAATCATTCCAAAACTGGTTGTATTCTGACCTGTAATTGCTGTGATTACTGTTAATGCATGTGCGTTAAATTCTGAAAATGCTTTGACATCACTTTGAATTCCTGCCCCTGACGAAGGATCAGATCCTCCAATGGAAAGTAAATTCATCATGTCTTCTTGATTTCTAGTACTAATCTGCTTTTCTTTTGCTAACTGGTTTTATAACATCTCTTTTATATTTGATTTACACCATTTGCATTGATGACAAAAATACCGCTGGTGGATGACACTGCACCTGAAATTTTGCAGTGCACTACTTGCTTATTGCCAATGCAGTATCAGACCATTAAAGGTGGCAAGTTTCTGTGGCAATGTTTCAAGTGTGCAAAACAATACCTCATCTCTAAAAACATGGATGACGATATGGAAGAGAGTTGGAGCCCTCCGCGATAGTGGGTTCTTCCGAGGTAGATTTAGTTAAATCTGAAAATCTGAAACTTCGAAACTACATTTCTTTAGTTTATGCCGAAATTGAATTGTCTCAACGTCTCAATGAAATTAGGCAAAACTTTACCAGTCTGCCTTATTCTGAGCGCATCACTAAGCCTATTTTAGATAGAATTTCTCAAATAATGCGCGAAAAATCTGCTTTAGAAAACGAATTAAAATTAATCTGAACAATTACGATGTTTGAGTGACGCAATCAAAAGAACAGAATACCTCTTTCATGCTGAAAAACTCTCTACCGCAATGTCTGCATTCTTTACTTGTTCTCATGTAATCTATACCGCATTTATCTTATAAAAGATCGATCATGTTTCCTAATATAGTGCCAAAAGATATTTTTGCGATCAACTATTTTTCTGTTTTTCACTATTGTTTAAATCAGGTAAAAACATAGATTACATTATGGCTACTCAGATGACCTCGGCTCGACGTGGTGTTGCAACTGATGAAATGAAACAAGTTGCAAAAGACGAGGACGTATCACTTGAATGGCTACTTCCTAAAATTGCAAAGGGCTCAATAATCATCCCAAGCAATAATGTGAGATCTCAAAAAATTCACAATGTTGGAATTGGCAAAGGTTTGAAAACTAAAGTCAATGTGAACATTGGGACTTCCACATTAAACGTAAACATTGAGGATGAAGTTGAAAAAGCAAAAGTGGCAGTAAAATATCATGCAGATACAATAATGGATCTTAGCGATGGCGGAGATGTTAAAAAAATTCGTCAGACTCTTTTAGAAGCTGCACCTATAACTTTTGGAACTGTGCCCATCTACGAGGCCTACAACTATGGTATTGAAATTCACAAAAACCCTTTGAATTTAACTGAAGATGATTATCTAAATGCATTTGAAAATAACGCTAAAGACGGTGTTGATTACACAACAATTCACTGTGGCATTACAAAAGACATTGCAAAAAGAATTCTCAAAGTGCAAAGATACGGTGGCGTTGTGAGTAAGGGTGGAACCATTACTGCTGCATGGATGTTAAAACATGACAAGGAAAACCCATACATAACTCATTATGACTATCTGATGGAGATTGCTAAAAAATATGATGTCACATTTAGCCTCGGAGATGCACTAAGACCAGGCTCAATTTTAGACTCTCATGACGAATTGCAAGTCCAAGAAATGATTAACATATCTAGATTGACAAAACGTGCACATGAACATGATATTCAGGTGATGGTGGAAGGGCCTGGACACGTTCCGCTGAACGAAGTCGCTGCAAATGTGAGGTTGGCAAAAGCGCTAATTGGCGATGTTCCATATTATGTACTAGGCCCGTTAGTTACAGATATTGCATCCGGACATGATCATATTGCAAGTGCGATTGGTGCAGCTGTCTCTGCGAGTGAAGGCGTGGATCTTTTGTGCTATCTCACACCGTCTGAACATTTGGCATTGCCTAATGCAGAAGAAGTAAAGGCTGGATTGATTGCGTATAGAATTGCAGCTCATGCGGGAGATCTTGTGAAGATTCGTGATAAAGTTATCAAATGGGATATGGATATGACTGAAGCCAGACGTACTTTGGACTGGGAAAAACAAATTGCGTTGTCTATTGATCCTGAGGAGGCCGCAAGAATTCATAGCAGAACCGGACAGCATGCTGGTAATAACGTGCCTTGCACTATGTGTGGTGGTGCCTGTGTCTATATGATGCTGCCACAACAGAAAAAATATGATAAAAATAATGAAAATTTACAACAAGTTGAATAATACTTTTTGAAGGTTTGGAACTGTTTCATAATTTTCTAATTCTTCAATGCTGATCCATTTAAAATCTGAATTTTCCCAGTTTAGTGTGATTTTTGGATTATTCACTTCAAACAAAAATGGAAATATCTCCCATTCGTGATTTTTGTACTGAGGAGAGACGATTCTTATTTCTTCAGTTGCTTTGATCAGATTGATCTTATCTTCTGTAATTCCAACTTCTTCAAAAATTTCAATTTTTGCTCTAGTAAGCGGCTCTTCGTTCTTTTCAATAATCCCACTTATGCCTGCCCACAACCCTTTCATGGATTTTACTTCGTCACTTCGTTTTAGAATCAATAATTTGCCATTATCTCTAATGAATGACGTGACAATCTTCGTAGGGCGCATGTCGACTATTTTTCAACTGCTTTTACCATTTTTGTCATTCTTTTGTAGGATTCGTTGACATCAGTATGTTTGCCAAGTCTTTCTTGACACTCTTTGATGTAATTTACTACTTCTTGGGTCTTTGATTCTTGAACTGCTGTTAGCATTTTGCCGATATCTTTCCAAAACTCTTCTGCCACTCTGCGAATTTCTGGGTTTGAAATGATTGTCTCAATCAGTTCCGGAGATTCTGTCATGATACTTTCTGCCAATGTTTTTTGAACTCTGAAAGTTGTACCTGACATTTTTTCTGTAAGGTTTATTTTTTCATCCTTTGAAATTATATTTGCAAAAACTAAATTCATTAAATGAGTTAATCCTAAAATTACGGCAATCTTTTTGTCGTGTTCCGCTGCATCTATTGTAACGAAGTTTGCCCCTTTGAATAATTCCTTTGCAACAGTTAATTCATTTTTGGCGTCTTTGATCGGAACTGAGATGATGTTTTGACCTTTTATTGTTTTAGTTCCTGGACCAAACATTGGGTGGATGCAGATTGGATTAATTTTTGCTGGCATTTTTGACAATGATGAAACTACTTTGGATTTTTCAGATGAAATTTCAATAAGGTATGTTCCACGTTTCATCTCTTTTGCAATCAGCCTGATTATCTCAGGCGTTCTTCTTGTTGGCGTGCACAGAACAACATAATCCGCATTCAAAATTCCGCCCACTAGTGATTCTGACACTATGACGTCCTTTGAGGTTAATTTGATTTCGGAGTCGTAACCAGTTACTTCGTATCCTTCGCTTTTGAAATATTTTGAAAACCATTGCCCCATTTGACCCCCTGCTCCGATTATCGTGGCCTTCTTCATTGCTTATCCCTCATTAAATCACTTAGCAAATCCATTCCTTCGACTAATGTCTCTTCATCTTGACATGCGGATAACCTGATAAAGTTCTTGTAATCTCCAAATCCCTCCCCTGGGCATACTGCCAAACCTTTCTCTAGGGCACTGTTGGCAAATTCAGCCCCGTCAAAACCTTTTTGATTGACTCTTGCAAAAATGTACATTGCGCCGTCAGGGACTGTGAAATCCAATCCCATTGTACTTGCTTTGTGTGCCAACACATCTAACCTGTTTTGTACTGTATTAGTATTATCGGATATGTCTGCTTCAAGGGCTTTCATGGCGATGTATTGTATTGGTTCAGAGACATTTGTAAGACATAATGCCTCTAATTTTGCCATTTTTTCAATAATTTTTGAATCTGCAATGGCATACCCTATTCTGAATCCTGTCATTGCGTGTGATTTTGAAAATGACTGTGTGATGATACTTTTGTCGTAATTATAACTTAGAATGCTCTTCCAACTAGTTTTTGCATATTCTGAATAAATTTCATCACTGAGTATGTAGAGATCGTTTTTCCTTGCTAATTCGATTATGCTATCTTGTAATTTTTCACTTAGAATTTTTCCTGTGGGGTTGTTTGGGTAGTTCAGAACAATCATTTTTGTATTTGAATTGACTGTGTTTTTGATTTGTTCTAATGATGGCTCCCACTTGTCTTCAAAAGTCGTATTGATGGTTCTAACTTTGATTCCGGAATGCAGTGCACAGTCTTTGTATGCGGGCCATGCTGGCTCAATCACAATCATTTCATCGCCTGGATTCAAAAGAGTTGTAATTGCGGTAAAAATTGAAAATCTCGCACCAGGACTTACAATGATGTTATCTTGGTGAATGTCTGCGTTGAATTTCTTTGATGCATATTTTGCAAGTGCTTCTCTAAATACTGGCATTCCTTTTGCTTGACCGTATTTTATAAATCCCTTATCGTAAACCTCTTCCAGTGCATCCTTTACGATCTTTGGAGGTAAAAAATTCGGCTCCCCTACTTCCATATGTATAATTTTTTTCCCTTGCGATTCAAGTAATTTTGCTTTTAAGAAAATTGAAAGATGTGTTTGTTTGTTGATGGACTGCACCTTTACTGATTCATTTAAAAGAAAATTTAAAAATTTTGTGGCAATTGTTTCATCTAGACCGATGTCATTGCATAATGAAATTACTTTTCCACGTAGGATGTCTTCTCTTGCTTCATCTGTCACTCCCTTTCCAATGTTTTTTTTGACTTCGCCAATTTCCCGCGCAATGTCTGTCCTGGTCTTTAACAGCCCTATCATTTTTAGAGTCACCTCGTCCATTTTGTTTCGAAGATCGTTGATGTCTGACATTTTCTTATAGAACTGGTTTGATTGCCCCTGAAAGGAGTGCATGGTCTGCAATTGTTAATGCTACAAGTGAATCTACTACTGGTGGGGCTCTGGGTACAACACATGGGTCATGTCTGCCTTTGACTTGGAGAATTGTCTCTTTTTTTGTTTTAATGTCTACTGTTTTTTGTTTTTGAGCAATAGATGACGCTGGCTTGAAAGCAATTCTCATGGTGATTGGCATTCCGTTTGAAATGCCCCCTAGAATCCCTCCTGATCTGTTTGTTTCTGTGATGATTTTCCCTTTCTTTACAGCATACAAGTCATTGTTTTCTGAACCGTAAAGCTCAGAACCTAAAAATCCTGAACCGAACTCTATTCCTTTTACTGATGGGATTGAAAAAATTGCTTTGCTTAAATCTGATTCTAGCGAGCTAAAAATCGGTTCGCCTAATCCTACTGGGACATTGGTTGTAACTGATTCAATAATTCCTCCTAGCGAGTCTCCTTTCTTTCTCACATCTAAAATATTATCTCTCATGATTTTTGCCGTTTTAGTCTCTGGACATCTCACTTCATTTTTATAAATCAAATTGATCATTTTGTCATTAAATTCACCTTCCATCTTTACTTTTCCAATCTGTGATACAAATGAGTTTGTTTCAACACCTAATGCAACTTTGAGTAATTTTCTTGCAATAGCCCCACCCATAACGTGAGTTGCTGTTAACCTTCCAGAAAATCTTCCTCCTCCCCTATGATCATTGTAGTGATTATATTTTACCATTGCAGGATAATCTGAATGACCTGGTCTTAGCTTTGTTTTCAGATCTTCATAATCTTTTGATTTTTGATCACTGTTCCAAACCAGCATGGTAATTGGCGCGCCCGTTGTGTAACCTCTAAACACTCCTGAAACAATTTCAACAATGTCCCCTTCTTTTCTTTGAGTTGATATTAGATTTTGACCTGGCCTTCTAAGATCTAACATTTTTTGAATGTCTTTTTCATCAATTTCTAATCCTGCTGGACAGCCATCCAAAACTGCTCCGATTGATTTCCCATGGCTTTCGCCAAAACTTGTTAAAACAAGACGCTGACCAATAGAACTTCCCGGCAACATACTATCAAGATTAATCGATGTTTATAATTCCTCATTCTGAAATTTGCTGAGAATTTTATCTGCTGACTGATTATTTTTTGATTTTACTTCATGCCTGTTTGAAAATTATATGATTATTGATTAAAATATGAAATAATTATAATAAATTCTTAAATATAACAATAACATATACAATATATGCAATATCGTGTAAATTATAAAGAATAATTTGCGCGGCCCTGCGAAAAAGAAATGTTATCTACGCAAAAGCGTTGTGGGTGAGGAGAATGCTTTTCACTCTATACAGGGTCGCGCCTTTTATCCTCCAGTAATTTTTATGAAAAATGATTTTAATCGATTTTAATTTTGGCACCCATGCGTTTCATCTCTTCGATAAAATTCGGATATGAAACTTTGACTGATTCAGGATCAGTCACAGTACAATTACCTACAAACATTCCCGCAATACAAAAAGCCATGAATAATCTGTGGTCTTCTTCTGATATTAAATCAGCTCCTGAGATATTTTCAGACGCCTCTAAAATCATGCCGTCTTCTTTTTCTTGAACTTTAATTCCAAGTTTTACGAGTTCTCTTGACATTATTGCGATTCTGTCTGTTTCTTTTAGTCTTGCATGTTTTACGTTGAATATTTCAATTGGTGCAGATGAACGTAATGCCAAAATCGCGAGGGGCGGAAGAAGATCGGGGGAATTGCTCAAATCAAATTTTCCGCCGTTTAATTTTTCAGGAGATTCGATTTTAATTTGATCATCGTCTATGGCAATTTTAACTCCTAACTTTTCTAAAATATCTATGAACACTTCGTCTCCTTGAGGGAGATTTCCAATGCTCCCCTTTATTGTAATGCCTTCTCCGTTTAGGACAGCAGCTGATAGAAGAAGAGCAAGACTTGAAAAATCAATTGGAACAGTAAATGTTGTTTCTTTGTATATCTGCGGGGTGATGTTGTATCGCTTGTATGGGATTAGCGTTTGCACTGTTACCCCAAACTTTCGCATTGTGGCAATTGTTGCATCGAGATAAGGCTTTGATACCAAATTCCCATCTATCGTTAGATTGATTCCTTTTTCTGTTAGTGGTGCACAAATTAATAGTGCCGAAATATACTGACTTGAAAAATTTCCAGGAATTTTTACTTCACCACCTGCAATCTTTCCTTTAATCTTGATTGGTGGTTTCCCGTCAGTTGAACTACACTGTGCTCCCATGCTTGATAATGCATCCAGGAGTGGCTGCATTGGTCTTTTTTGCAAACTTGAATCTCCAGTAAGTGTAATCTCTTCAGAAAACAAACTGGCGATGCCTGATGCTATTCTAATTGTGGTGCCCGAGTTCTCTGTGTTGATTTCAGGCACTTTTGTGCCTATTTTTATCGGATTTTTAACAATAATTGTTGAATCTGCAATCTCTATTTCCGCCCCGAATTTTTTGCAAGCCTCAATTGTTGCAATGGTGTCTGCTGACAATAATGCGTTTTCAACCCTGCTGTTTTTTCCAGCAATTGACGCAAGAAAAATTGCCCTGTGGGTGTAACTCTTGTTTGGAGGACAACTTACCTGCCCTGAAATTTTTGATTTTTCAATTTTACAGTTCATGAACTTCTGCCTTTTTGTTGCTGATTTTTGAAACTATGATGTTTCCTTCCAGTGTTGAAAATACTTTTCTGATTGCTGCCTCGTTTTCTTTTTTTGTAACTGCTGCAATTGACGGCCCGTTGCCAGACACCGATGCTCCTAGTGCTCCCTTTTCAATCAAATCTGTAATTATCTTGTGGTCTGAATTTAAAATTGACGCCGTAGATAATCCATTTATTATCATCGCGTCCCAGTAATTCGCCTTTCTGGATAATTCCCATGCGTTCTCAAATATGGATGAGAGAATTTTGAGTTTTTTCAGATTTCCTCTCTTTCTATTTCTTGGAATGAATATCACTGCGATTAAATTTGTTGGGCATTTTTCAAACCTGATTCTTTTCTTCTTTGCATTATCAGTGACATTAAACCCTCCATAGTAGCAAGAACATGCATCATCATATGCTCCAGTGATGCTGACTTTTGATTCAATCGAAGCGTCAACTCCTGCAAGTAAAATTTGCTGATCTGTTAATTTGGGGCTGAAAATTTTTGCACATGCTAGAGCGATTGCTGATGAAATCGCACTTGAGCTTTTTAATCCATAACCTGTGGGGATTTCTGAATCCAACGTAATTAAAATTTTATTTTGCTCTAAATCTTTTTTTGAAACAATTTTTTCTACTGTTTTGTTAATCAGGCGAGAGCTTAGGCTCTTATTTTTAGACTGAATTAAAATGCCTTTTCCTGGGCTTGTCTCTACGGTTGCCTCTACTTTTAATGAGATTCCTAGAGTGGCTCCCTTTTGGTTTGCAATTGCATTCACCAATGAGACTGCACCGTGGACTGTAGCCTTTGCTTTTGCCATCAAAATCCTCCTAACAATGCTTTTTTCATGGCATTATAAGGTGCTTCTATGCCGTGCCAAATCTCAAAAGATCTGACAGCTTGACCTAGAAGCATTTCATAACCGTAAATTATGGTTGCTTTTTCTGCTTTTGCTTTTTTGATAAAATCAGTATTCATAGGAGCATACACGATATCATATACGATTGTTTTTTCATTAATCCCGTCCAGCGAAATAACACTGGGTTCGTTTCTGAGACCCACTGATGTGGCGTTAACGATGATATCATAATTTCTTGCTGTATCTTTAATGTCTTCAATTTTTATCGCATTTGCATCTAGTCCAATTGTTTTTGCGAATTCTGAAAGACCATCAGCTTTTTCCAATGTTCTGTTTGCAATGGTTATGCTCTTTGCTTTTTCTTTAGCAAATCCCGCGACTATTGCTCTTGCAGCTCCGCCTGCTCCAATAAGAAGAACTTTGGTTCCTTTGAGGTTTAATTCTTTTTTCTTAAATGGTTCTAAAAATCCATCCATGTCCGTGTTGTATCCTTTTAGAATTCCGTCTTTATTTGATACCGTGTTGACAGCTCCAATCAAACTACATGACTCATCCACTGTATCTAAATATTTCATCATCTCTATTTTATGTGGAATTGTGATGTTGAAACCATCAATTTTAATTTTTTTTAACCCTTGTATTCCTCCTTCCAATTCTCCTTTGGGAATTCTATACCCTATATACGATGAATCTAAATTCAATTCTCTAAACGCTGCGCTGTGGATGTTTGGTGATAACGAATGATCAATAGGATCTCCGATTACTGCAAATGATTTACCCATCTTATTTCATTGAGTATTATGATTGATTTAAACTCTCAACTGTTTTGTTGCTATTTTTTTAAATTTACAATTTTTTTTACTTCGTCTACGCTAAACTGTCCTGGTGCTATCGCTTTTCCTAGTGATACGTATGTGTACGGACTGCCTAGATACAGGCACAAAATCCTTGAAATTCTGCCATGATCTCCCATTGCAAATGAAATCAGATTGTTTTTTCCTTTCTTACTGTACAGTTCTAACATTCTAGTTGAATCGTCTGTTGACTTTGCAGTGCTTACTATTTTTACATTTGATGAAAATTTACTCATTTGAGATATCCTTTTTTCCAATTCTGCTGAACTTGGGGTCTTTTTAAAATCGTGCCATGAAACAAGTAATTTTGTTTTTGTTGATTTCAAATACTCTGCTAATGGCAAATTTTTCTTTAATGTGTTAAATTCTACATCTAGCATAAATGGATTGTATTCTGCAATTAATTTTATGATTGCAATTCTTTCCTTTTCATTTCCTGCAAATTTTCCGCCTTCATTTTTTGGTCTTAGCGTGCATACAACTCTGCCGAGATCCTTCTTTATCATTTCTAATGTTTCTGGAATCTGTTCAATTTTTAGAAAATCCAATCTCACTTCAACAAAATCCGATTTTGAAAGCGCGATTTTTAATACCTTTTTAGTCTTTGCTGGGTTTTGTTCTGCAATGGAAACGCATGTTTTGTATTTCATTTTTCTAAAATATACTCGTCAGAAACCTCCATTCCGAAATGTCTGCCCGTTGCAGGCTTTGAATGAACCATGACCATGTCTCCTTTCTTTAGGTGAGTGACTGAAACTAGTTGCCCGTTTGATTTTACAAAGCGAATTGTTTCTGCGTCTTGCGCAATAATCCCACCTGTCTCCCCGCCTACAGTAGCTTTTATCATTAGCATTGGCCTGCGTTCAATCTTTGATCTTCCAACAGTCACCCTTCTTGCCTTGCCTTTTGAATTAAGAATTAACACTTCAGAACCTGTTTCTACTTCTGAGAGATAATTTGTTGTCCCGTCTGGAGACAGTGTATAGCAATGAACTGCACCTGCGTTTACTCTGAATGGTCTGGGAGATGTAAATGATGATCCTACCGATTCATTGTGAACTAAAAACAAAAAGTTTGATCTGCTGCCAATCAGCATCCCTTCTCCTTTGTGAAGCATGGATGCGGTATCTACACAAACTCGTTCGCCGTCCCCAACTTCTTTAATCTCTGTGATCTTTGCCGGCTTCATGTCGAAACTCTTTGTCCCCAGGTATACCATGACTTCACGAACTTCGTTAATTGAGGTTGCAGTAAAGATCACTCCGTCTACACCTACTTCTAAAATTGAAAACATCTTCCTTACTTCTTCAGGAGTTTTAGCAATGGCAAAGATTTTGGTGTGAATCTTGTGTAGTTTTGCAATAATGTTCTCTAGCGGAATTATTTTCCAATCCTTTACTTCTATTATTACAAAGTCTAATCCTTTTTTGGCTACGGTGAGAACGTTTTCAATATCCGAGTTTGATAGAATTTGGAATTTTCTTCCAATTTTCTTCCCCTTTGGCTTTGCCCCGTCTTTTTCTAACACCACATAGTTTGCCGCACTAGACGTAAACACAGTTTGTAATTTTGTTTTTTTACTGCCCAGTTTTTTTGGGTCAAGATATACCATGTTGATTCCCTCTTCTTGCAATTGAGGTAGGAATTTAGCTAACTGTGCCTGTGATACTTTGGGTGAAATTATTAATTCTCTTGATTTACTCAATTCTTTTCATTGCTTCCTTTGCTGTTCCTTTTCTGAAAATTATTTCGGCTAATGCTTCTACCATTTTTTCAGGTGTTTTATGTGCAAAGATGTTTCTACCGTATGTAACTCCTTTAGCTCCTGCAGTCATTGCATCTTCGGTCATTTGAAGGATATCCAAGTCTGTATTGGCTTTTGGCCCGCCAGCAATTACAATTGGAACCGGAGTACTCTTTACAATTTTTGCAAATGAATCGATATCTCCAGTGTATAATGTTTTTACGATGTCTGCGCCACATTCTGCTCCAATTCTTGCAACATGTCCGACAATTTCTGGATCATGTGGGTTTTTGATGTTCTCTCCTCTGGGATACATCATCGCTAAAAGCGGCATCCCCCACCTGTGACATTGATCTGCAGTCATTCCAAGCTGTTCTAACATCTCAGGTTCTTCTTTGCCGCCGATGTTGATGTGCAATGAAACTCCATCGGCCCCCATGGATACTGCCTCTTTTACAGTTCCAGTTAGCATTTTGCGATTTGGCGATGATGATAACGATGTGCTACTTGAAAAATGAACTAGGATTCCTATTTTGGTTGGTTTTGGCAATGCTTTGAGAATTCCTTTGTTGATAATCACACTTGTAAGGCCATGCCCTTCACATTTGTAAATTGTAGAAACTGGATCTTCGAGACCTTCTATGGGTCCGTTTGAAATACCGTGATCCATTGGAATGCATAGCATTCTTCCTTTTCTGAGAATTCGATTGAGTCTAATTTGATGTCCTGATACCATGATTTGATCTGATTTTTGTGCCCTACTTAAAAATAACGTGAATCATTGAACTCACATCCCTCAAAAATTGCGCACGAATCGATCATTTTACTAATCTCTTTTTCTGTGCAATATTTCTATCAAGGATTAAATAGAAATTCCAAACGATGAAGGTCACTTGAGTCAGACTACTGAACAGATACAAAAAAGCGATATCAAAGATATTTTGGAAAACTCGCTTAATGGCAAAAGACCTGGCCCTGAGGATTGTTTGAGATTGTTGGAATCCGACGATATTCATTTGATGGGTCTTGCTGCAGGCCATCTGACAAGAAAACAGTTTGGTAAAAAAGCCTCTTTTGTAAATAACATCATTTTGAATTATACAAATGTCTGCATTACTGATTGCAAATTTTGTGCATTTTACAGATCACCCGGGGCTGAAGATTCGTACACATTAACTCTTGATGAAATTGAGACTAGAGTGAAAACCTCCTGTGATATGTTTAAGATCCGCCAAGTTTTGATTCAAGGCGGCCACAATCCAAATTTGAAGATTGAATACTATGAAGATGCGTTTAGGATGATCAGAGAAAAATTCCCTACAGTCGGAGTTCATGGATTGTCTACATCCGAAATTGACATGATTGCAAGAATTGAAAAATCGTCAACAAAAGAAATTTTGTCTAGGTTGAAAGATGCTGGATTGCAATCAATCCCTGGAGCTGGAGCTGAAATCTTGACTGATTCAGTTAAAAAAATTATCAGTCCAAAGAAAATTTCTAGTGCTGATTGGATTAGAATTATGGATGAAGCGCATTCTCTTGGTATTCCGGGCTCTGCAACCATGATGTATGGTAGTGTAGAAAACAATAATGACATTGTTGAGCATTTTTACAAAATTGTAAAACTACAAGAGAAAACTAAAGGCTTCATGGCATTCATCCCGTGGAATTTTGAGCCAAATAATACGTTAATGCAAGAAGAAGGTATTGTGGAATATGGAACTGGCGGAACTCAATTGTTGAAAATGATTGCGATATCTAGACTGGTCCTTGACGGATTAATCCCACACATTCAATCCTCGTGGCTAACTAACGGAGTTGGCATGGCTCAACTTGCCTTACAATATGGCGCTGATGACTTTGGCGGTACGCTCATTGGAGAAGAAGTCGTTTCATGCACTGGCGCACGTTCGACAGAACTTACTGATAAAATTATCAGGGATGCAATTCATCAAATTGGCTATCAGGTGGAAGAGCGAGATAATTTCTATAATCCTATCTCTATATCATAATCCATAACTGGACCATTTAGAATCTACTAGATCTTTTGTCTTATCATCAACTTTGACTAGTTGCTGAATTTCCCTTAGATATCCTTCCTCTCTGGTTTTTTGAGTTGCATCAATTCCCATCTTTGAACCCAAGTTTACTAGGGGTGATGCTGGATCTAGTGTATCTGTCGGGGTGTTGTTGATTATCACGGTGTCTCTTGCCGCATCTGCTCTTGTAGTAATTGCCCAAATTACGTCATTGATGTCGTGAACATTGACGTCCTCATCTACTACGACAAACATCTTTGTCAGCGAGAGTTGCCCCATTCCCCAAAGACCCATCATAACTTTTTTTGCTTGACCTGGGTATCTTTTCTTTATTGAAATAATTGCAAATCCTTGGAACCAACCTGCTGGTGGCATGCTAAAGTCTACCACTTCTGGATGGAACATTTGAATCAGTGGTAAAAATGAACGCTCAATTACTTTGCCAATGAATGCATCCTCTAGAATTGGTTTTCCAACAACGGTTGTGACGTATATTGGATCTTTTCTTCGCATGATTCCTGTCAGTGTAAATGTTGGGTATGGTTCGACTGGCGTATAGTATCCAGTATGATCCCCAAACGGCCCTTCATCTCTAATGTCAGCAGGATCCACATACCCTTCTAAAACAATCTCTGCATTTGCTGGAACGTCCAAATCTATCGTTTTGCATTTTACAGTTTTGATTCCCTCTTTCCTTGTAATCCCTGCAAAAAGATACTTGTCTAGTCCTTCCGGAACTGGTGCAATTGATGAGAATATTGTAGCCGGTTCTCCTCCAATTATTATTGCTGTGGGGATTTTCTCTCCTTTGTCTTTTGCAATGTCGCTATGGTGAGCTCCCCTCTTGTGTTTTTGCCAGTGCATTAATGCGTGAGTTTTGTCAATTATCTGTATCCTGTATACCCCGAGATTCCTAACTCCTGTCTCTGGATGCTTTGTTGCAACCAATCCCAATGTGATGAATCGACCGGCATCATTAGGCCATGATTTTAGAATTGGCAGATCATTAAATGATGCATCACTCGATGTAATCTCAGTTACTGGTCCGCTTGTTACTGCTTTGGGAAACGAGGCAGTCATTTTGGTAAGTTCTGGAAGTTTTTTAATTTTATTTAGTAATCCTGACGGCATGTCCATCTTCGTCATATCTGCTATGCGTTGACCGATTTCCGTAAAGTCTGTCATTTCTAACCCTATCTCCAATCTTTTGATGGAGCCAAACGCATTTCCTAAAACCGGCATCTTGTATCCTTTTACATTTTCAAATAGCAGTGCTGGGCCGTTAGAGTACATCTCACGTCTCATAATCTCAGCAATTTCTAAATCAGAATCCACTTCAGTTTTAATTCTCTTCAGTTCGCCCTGCTTTTCAAGTTCTACAATGAAATCTCTAATTCCCTCTATTCCCACATCTGTTCTCTAGCCAGATCAAGTATAAGCTTAACTCGTTTTACATTGGTGGGAGTTCTGTTTTTCTATCATGTCCGCCAGAACCGAATTTGCAGTAAAAACACAATTCTGATTCCATGTACTTCAACTGCTCTATTTGGATTGCCCCGAGCTTTAGTGCAATTTTTGTTAGAATTTTATATTTTAGTGGCATTGCTGGAATCACTTCATTCATGTAAACTCTATAGTGATCGGGACAAAATTTCAGCGTAATTTTTGATAGATCTTTGCCTTTCTCATTGACCTGCTTTGTGAAGTTGATTTGCTCTCTGATGTATTCGTGCTTTGGACACGGGCAATTTTTTCCCCCTGGATGTTTGTAGGCTGGGGTATTCTTCCAATCAAAATCCGGAAATTCTTTTTCAAAGTCATCCATGCCATGAAATGCACAAAACAGCATATAAAACTTGATCAAAATTAGTTGGCGTAATCAACCCAAATATACATAAACCCCGAATTGACCATCAAAAATATGGCAGCTGCTAAAAAGCAAACAAAGCAAGATCTTGAATCCAAGATTGCCGAATTAGAAGCAAAACTAAACAAACTTTCTACTCAGCTAGCATCAAAACCAGCTGAAGTGAAACCAGCAGAGGTTAAACCTGCTGAAAGACCTACAGCAACCACCAAACCAAAAGGCGCACTGCCAAAAGGAATGGATGCAAAACCTGCTGAGGTTAAACCGGCTGAAAGACCTGCAGCAACCACCAAACCAAAAGGCGCACTGCCAAAAGGAATGGAGGCAAAACCTGCAGAGGTACCAAAACCAGCTGAGACTGCATCGCAACCTCCATCAACTGTACAA
>JAPFQF010000043.1 GCA_029255365.1 Candidatus Nitrosopumilus sp.
CTAAAATATCTAAAATCATTAGGCAAGGTTTTAGATAATGAAGATGGATCTTGGACTTGGATATATGCCAAAGACAACAAGAAACTAAGAAAAAGTTGGAATAATGCAGTAGACCTCTAGCTGTAAACGAAAATGTATCTGTTGCCAATGTTCTTGTCCACCAGATATGAGAGGTCAGTATGGTTGACGGGTTGCAGGTCGTTTGCAAATGGCTGTCCTGCATCAGGCTGAATTATTTCTCTAGATGGAAGATTCAGAGTGAATTCTCTTCCAGACAAAGGCGCTCAAGTTTTAAAACAAAATGCAAGTAGTGAACTACTACCGGACAAGTCCGGTAGCCTCTTCGTGTTTCCTTGACCTCATTGAGATCTCCACACGCGTTAATTCCCGCAGTTCCTGCGGTAGTATACTGTCGATTTTTGCCGACAGATTGAACATCTCCAGTCCTTTTTTGAGAATGTTAATTGATGCATTGTAATCTCTATCAATTACCAGATTGCATTTGTCACATCTGTGAATTCTCACAGCTAAACTTTTTGGCACTTTATTTCCACATCTAAAACAATCGATGGTCGTGTTTCTTGGAGATACTTTGACTAGCAGCTTGCACTTGTATTCCAGTTTTTGCAAGAATGCACCCCAGCTAGAATCCATTATGGAACGAGCCAGTTTGTGGTTTTTTACCATGTTTGGAATTTTCAAATCCTCTGCAAATACGACGTCATTATTTTTTGCATAGGCAGCAGATAGCTTGTGCTGAGAGTCTTTTCTTCTGTTTGCTATTTTTTCATGAATTCTTTGCATGTGCAGTATTGCTTTTAGCCTGTTGTTTGATCCCTTCTTTCTTCGAGATACCTTTCTTTGTGCTCTGACTAGTGGCTTTAGCATCTTTTTGAGGTTTAGCGGGTTTGGTGTGGAATGACCGTTACTATCATATGCAAATGATTTTATGCCCACATCAATTCCAACTGCTTTTGCAAATGAGATTTTTGGAATGGTTAACGGTTCTGAAACATCACATGTCAGACATGCAAACCATTTTCCTGATTTTGATTTTGTAACTATAACTTGTTTTATGATTCCTGGAATTTCCCTATGTCTTCTAATCTCCACATATCCAATCTTTGAGAGATGTAACAATGTCTTATCTCCATGTGTTTCCAGTTTGTATCCTGACTGGTTGTATGTGAAGGTACGGTAATCGCGATATCTTGCAAATCTTAATTGTCCTGTCTTGTGTCCTTTTTTAGCTAATTCAATCAAGGCTTTTTCAGATCCTTCAATCTGTGTCGATACCATTTGAAGCATCTTAGAATGATATTGATACAGCCATGATTCGGATTGCTTTAGTTCTGTTAAAATGTAATTCATGTCGTTTCTGGAAAGAAATCCATTTTTTGTTTGCTCGACAAATTTATTGTATACCCATCTGCACACTGCCAGATTGTTTTGCAGTTTGTTTTGTTGTGAGTCATTAGGGTATAGTCGGAATTTATAATTTCTAATATTTGTCATTGTATAATTACCCAAGTATGATATTGGTTTGCAAGGTTAAATCATTTATCATGTCAAAAACTGCAAGTTCTGCTGTGTATCGTATCAACTATCATTTTATATGGTGTCCAAAATATCGCAAAAAAAAATATTAGCAGGGGGTGCTGCCGAATTTATAGAATCACAAATCCGAGAGATTGCATCAGGTTTGAAATATGACATCATTGAGGTATATGTGAT
>JAPFQF010000015.1 GCA_029255365.1 Candidatus Nitrosopumilus sp.
TTCAGAAACTAGGAGATCAGAAAGGAAGATAAAATTGAAAAAGCTAAGAAAAGGCGAATCGCTTCTGAAATGGCTGGCAACCTTTACAAAATCAGAATTATTTACCACTTCAAAATCAATCAAGGGATTTAAAAAAATATCATTCAAAGAGATTGATATTACAATTACCTAGAATGCATTTAATACCCATTCATGATCAATCAGATTATGAAATTCTCAGAGGCGCAAGTGAAAGAGATTGTCGCCCTGAAAGAAAGTTTGATCGAGCAGATTAGCAAACATCAGGAAGGGATTGAAATGCTAGAGAAAAATATCACAGTTTTGGACTTGTTTTTAAAAGGCTCTAGTTTTACAAAAGCCTCTCAGCTGGAAATAAAAAAAGAGGAGGTCATGCCAGAGATCATAGAGAAGGTCATGCCAGAGATCATAGAGAAGCCTGTGGAAAATTCAATTCCGATCAAAAGAGTCAACGACGGTAAAATTATCGCCAAGGCATTTGTTACACCGGATCAGGTTTCCATAGTTTTGGACAATGAAATTGCAGTTAATGCTGATACTCCACCTTTCAAATCATTCTTCCTGGATAGAATAATTGGGGAGATGAAAAAGAAGGATACGGTGGAGGTAGAGAGCGGAAAAATCCAAAAAGAGTCAGTTATTGATTATATCATTAACAAAAACGGGGTAAACATAAGGGAAATTATAATTAAAAACTACAGGCAAAAAGAAAGAGTAAATGAGTTAATTAGCACAGCGGGATGGTCATTAACCAGAATGCTTGAAAATGTGAACAAGTGATATCATGGATAAAATTATAGTTTTAGATTTTGGATCACAGTACAGTCATTTGATCTGTAGGAGAATCAGAGAATTTTCCGTGTATGCAGAGCTTGTTCCGTATAATATCAGATATGATGAATTGAAAAAGTTGAATCCCACAGGAATAATTTTTTCAGGCGGCCCGTCAAGTGTTTATAATTCAGACGCTCCGGTTCCAGAAAATGAAATTTATGATATGGGTTTGCCCCTGCTTGGGATTTGTTACGGTCATCAGTTAATTGTTAGCAAGTATGGGGGGAAAGTAAAAAGAGCAAACAAGGAATACGGTTCGTCGTTACTGACAATCGATAGCGATGAAGATCTTTTGAGCGGAGTTGGGGAATCAGTTAGAGCATGGATGAGTCATGGTGACGAGGCTGAGCAAATCCCCAAAGGTTTCAAAGTGATCGGGCATACCGAGGGTGCAAAAGCAGCTGCAATTGCATCAGAAGAAAAGTCAATCTACGGGATTCAGTTTCACCCCGAAGTGGTGCATACAGAGCAAGGCACGGAAATCCTAAAGAATTTTGTTTTGAAGGTTTGCGGTGCAAAGCAAAATTGGACCATGGAAGGTTTTATCGATACGGCAGTTGAGAAAATTTCAAAGATTGAGGGAAATGTCCTTTGCGGAGTAAGCGGAGGCATAGATTCGACTGTTGTCGCATTACTGATTCACAAAGCAATCGGGGACAGGCTAAAGTGTGTGTTTGTAAACAACGGATTGCTGCGATTAAACGAAGAGAAAGAAATCGAAGAGATGTTCAGAGATAACTTCAAGGTGGATTTCACCTCAATTAATGCCGCTGATCAATTTCTTGGGAAACTCAAAGGGGTGGAGGACCCAGAGAAGAAAAGAATGATTGTCGGGGAGGAATTCGTTCACGTCTTTACCGATTTTGCCAAAGGCAACGGTCCCTTCAAATGGTTAGCTCAGGGCACACTGTATCCAGATGTAATTGAAAGCGGTGTATCAAAAGGGCCTGCAGCAGTAATCAAATCTCACCACAATGTAGGAGGACTGCCTGATTGGCTTGATTTGGAAATTTTAGAGCCGTTAAGGGAATTGTATAAAGACGAAGTAAGAAAAATTGCCAAAATTCTTCGAGTTCCAGAAAAACTCTTCATGAGGCACCCATTTCCAGGTCCAGGGTTGTCAGTCAGAATAATTGGGGAGGTAACCCCGAAAAAACTTGAGATTTGTAAAGTTGCAAGTAAGATCGTAGAAGAGGAGTTGGTGAAGGCGGGGCTGTATGAAAAAGTATGGCAAGCATATGCTGCAGTAGGTGACGACAGAGCAGTAGGGGTTGTCGGAGACGAGCGCAGATATGGAAACATAGTCATGATCAGAGTTGTCGATTCAGTCGATGCAATGACTGCAGATTGGACAAGATTGCCACACGGGTTGTTGGAAAAAATGAGTAACAGGATAACAAATGAGATCGAAGACGTGACTTGGGTCACCTATACCATTTCAAGCAAACCACCTGCAACCATTGAGCCCCAATAGTGATAAAAATGGAATACGAAAAAATTTGTGAAATGATTTTAGAATGTGACAAAAACATTCGATATGTCGGCATCTATGATTACGGAGAACTTTATGACAAAATGCGACCGGGATTAAAAAGTCATCTGTCAAGAGAGGAAACGGAGATGTCTCTGTCCCAAGCAGTTTATCGCTGGTCCACACGTAAAAAAACAGCAGACAAGATTGGAAAGCCTGTTTATGCGCTGGCAAAATATGGAAAAATTTATCGCGTGACTGTTCCAATCGGAGGGGCAGGATTAATTTTGATCAGTGTCGAGTTGGATTCAGATATAATTGGAATTGTAGAAAAAATTTTGGCAGTTAAAAGCCAACATGCCCCATAATTTTGAATCGGTATGGATTTTCATGTCTTTGACACATACGTAAAGGCAAAAGACGGGCATACAATGCATTTTGATGTTGTTACAGATACAAGCGACATAGAAAAGGCAATTTTGTTTGCAAAAGAATGGCTGAAATCAGTTGGAGAAGAATCATCCACAGTAACTGCAAACGAATGCAGGTTTTGCCATACACAGTCAGTTCCAGAAGACGTAGAGATTGAGATTATGACTGACGGATACTCTATTTCAAAAATTGAAGGATGCCCAAATTAGAGCATGCATGCGCCAAAAACGCCTGCAGAATCGCCCAATTCATTTTTCAGAATGGGCGTATCAACTAAATCAGAAAATACTTTGCCGTAAACAGACTCTTTTCCCTCAGTATACAAAAAATCAATGTTTGACAAGCCGCCGCCTAAAATAATTGCATCGGGATCCAGTATGTCAATGACATTTGCAAGGCCGTATCCGAAATTTTCTAGAAATTCATCTTTCCATTTTTTGCCATGTTCACTGTCAATGTCAGAAAGTATTTCCTTAAGAGACTTGGATTTTCCTGAAAGTTTCTTCCAGTGATCTTCAAGTGCAGGACCGCTGATGTAAGTCTCCACACAGCCACGTTTCCCACAGTAGCAGGGATTGCCATTGCGATGAAGTGTATGGTGCCCCCATTCACCTCCAATGTTTGTTCTTCCAGAATGAAGTTTTTTATTAATCACGATCCCCCCGCCTACGCCGGTGCCAAGAATGACACCAAAAATCAGATCAAAATCAATTCCAGCGCCCAATGTTGCTTCGGCCATTGCAAAACAATTTGCATCATTTTCCATAGATATTTTTTTTCCAAGTTTATTTTCCAAATCTTCCTTTAGTGGCTTGCCAATGAGGCACTGCGTATTACTATTTTTAATCAGTCCAGTCTGTTTTGAAATCGCCCCAGGTGCACAAACCCCCAATGAAAAATCAGGTGCGTTTTTGGAGATGTCCAGAACTAGAGACGAGATAGAGTCTAGAATTTTTTGATAGTTATTTTGGGGTGTGGGAATTCTTTTTCTTTCAATGACACTGAAATTCTCATCTAGTAAAATGGCTTCAATTTTAGTGCCACCTAAATCAACACCGAGTTTGTACGTCAATTAGTTATAAGATTGGAACGCTTATGATTTGACTAAAATTTATCCCATGCCGCCGGGGGCGCCGGACACAGCGATAACATCGTCAATTCTAAGAATCATGCATGCTGCCTCTGTAGCAGATTTGATTATCTGTTCTTTAACGACAATTGGTTCTACGACATTAATCGCCATCATGTCTGCAATCTTCATATTTTTAGCATCAATGCCGGTCCATTTTTGACCTTGGTTTTGTTTTGCTCTAAGATTAGCCATAGTGTCAATTGGATCCATTCCTGCGTTTTCAGCAATGGTAAGTGGGATTGTCTCTAATGCTTCAGCGTATTTTTTAATTGCAAGTTGTTCTCTTCCATCAAAATTATTGGCCCATTCTTTGAGCACTGATGCTGCGAATGCTTCAGGTGCGCCGCCGCCAGCTACGATTGCTGGCTTTTCCATTACGTCTTTTACAACCATTAGAGAATCATGAATTGAGCGATCAACTTCGTCAATTACTCTTTGTGTGCCGCCACGAATTAGCATTGTAACTGATTGCGGGTGTTTGCATCCTTCGATGAAAACCCATTTGTCAGACTCTACTTTCTTTTGCTGAACTAAATTTGCAATGCCAAGGTCACTTTCTGAGAGATCATCAAGATTGCTAATCACACGTCCGCCTGTGGCTTTAGAAAGTTTAATCATGTCACTCTCTTTGACACGACGTACTGCCAGAATGCCGTATTTTGCAAGATAGTGTTGTGAGATATCATCAATTCCCTTTTGACAGATTAGGACATTAACTCCTACGTCGTGTAATTTATCAACCATAGATTTCAACATTCTATTTTCTTCTTCCAAGAACATCTGCATCTGTGTTGGGTCAGTAATTCTAATTTCTGCACTTAGTTCGGTTTTTTGAATTTCTAATGCCGAATTAAGTAATGCTATTTTTGCATTTTCAATTTTCGTAGGCATTCCACTATGAACGACTTCTTTATCTAAAACAATTCCTTTTATGATCTGTGTATCATCAATTGAGGCGCCGGCTTTCTTTTCTACTTTGATATTTTCAAGGTCTACAAAATAGGCATCACCCTTCTTTGTTGCAATGCTAAGAACGGCATCGACTACAATTTTAGAAAGTAATGTGCTATCCTCAGAAATTAATTTTGATTGCATGCTGGTTGTAGCGATTTTTAACAGTGTTGCCCTATCATCGGGCTGAATCTTCTTTGCCAAGTCTGAGTAAATTTCAAGTGTTTTATCGGCTGCAGCCTGGTATCCGTCAATAATAGTTGAAGAATGAACGTCTTTGTTGAGAAGATCTTCTGCTCTTGCCAGTAATGCGCCTCCAAAAATTACAGAGGATGTTGTTCCATCTCCTACTTCATTATCCACAGTTTTAGCAATTTCAACCATCATTTTTGCTGCTGGATGCTGGACATCAATTTCTTTAAGAATTGTTGCGCCATCATTTGTAATAGTTACATCGCCTAAGGAATCAACTAACATTTTATCAAGACCTCTAGGGCCAAGACTGCTTCTGACTAATTGTGCAACTAGTTTTGCTGCGGCAATATTATTTTGTTGGGCATCTTTGCCTTTTTGTTGTAATGCGCTCTCTTTGAGAACTAAAACAGGTCCATTTGGTCCTTGTTGAATTGATGCCATTTAGATTCAGCTTCAATCCACTGAATCCCCCTTTTTAACATTTACTTAGCAGATCGGTGAAATGTAGATGCGCTTTTTTACATCAACGATTCCACCAGAAAGAATTCTGACAGATGGCAGAGCCAAAAAAGGCAAGAATAATGGAATCAAGTGTGGTTTAGAAAATTTAGAACCTGAATCAACAATACTGTGGTTGATTTTTTCAAAATTGGATGAAACTTTTTCAAAAGAATCTGTAGAGATGATGCCACCAAACTGCAAAGGCAGTGAAGCAGCAATTTTTCCAGATTTGACTACAACAAGACCTCCCTGATTCTCAACGAGGTGGTTAGAAGCAACGGCCATATCAGAATCGTTTGAACCGATTACGATCATGTCATTTTCATGGAAACTCCATGTCGAGGCAAAGGCGCCGATGTCTGCACCAAAATTTTCAAGAAATCCTATAGAATGTTTTCGGGTTCCGTGAATTCTGTCAAATGCTGCAACTTTCCAGATGTCAGAGTCTAATGAGGCAGAGACATGACCGT
>JAPFQF010000032.1 GCA_029255365.1 Candidatus Nitrosopumilus sp.
CTCAACAATCTTTGGTGATTCTACCAGTGTATCCGAGGATATGATGTAAATTTTCTTTTGTCTTTTCTCTTTTGGCAGATCAGAGACGGCATGCCAGATTAATTGTGTCATGCATGTGGAGTCTTTGCCCCCTGAAAATCCGATAATCCAGGGACGGTTATCGGAAAGATACACCTCTCTAATTTCATCATAAATTTGCTTTAATGAACGTGATTTGAACACGGAATCTGCAGTCATTTGGATTTCTCCTGCTTTTCAAATTCATCAATGGTAATTTTAGAGCCGCATTTGAGCAAGATGAAATCGGCAGCTTTTTTGATTCCTATTTTGTTTTTCTGCATTACGTTGTCAATCATTATCTTTCCCTGCCATACAGGGTCTGTTCTCTCCCAGGGAATAGTTCTTAGATTTTTTAGCATGTTTTTCCAGTCGCCATGTTGAGTTATGAGGACATGTCCTGCAAGTCCAAGTGCGTTTAGGATGTTGGTATATGCATGGACATAGTTTTCTCTCAATTCGGTAGGGGTGACTTTGGTACTTTTGTCCAGCAACAGTTGCCAATCAGGCATGTTCTGGCTTACTGCCTCCCAAAATTCTATTGCAAGCTTTTGTTTTTCAGCAGGGATTGATCTTGTATTTAGCTTGAGCAGGTATCTTGTCGCATCTGCGATTCCGTTTAGCGTGAAAAAGTTTTTGGAACGTGCTGCAATGCTTGCCCGTTCCATCTCGGTGCGCCCGTTGAATACCTCCACGTCTTTGGCCAAATTTACAATGAATCTGGCATATGTGTCCCTGTGATCATACAGCAGCCCCAATGATTTTGTGGGCTTTACTGCATGCTTGTTCAAGTCTGCAAACATTTGCTGGCTTCGTTTCAATCCTACATCTAGGAAAAACACTACGGAGATTTTTTCATTTTGAAAATCCTTGTTTTTAGAATAGACATCCTTGATTGCTGCACATCTGTGCTGCCCGTCGTTTATCAAGAGTGGCGCATCCATTGAAATAATCAGAGTTCCGGTTCTTCCCAAGTCGCCTAATCCCGGAGTTGGATGAAATGTCATTTTTCCTCCGACTGAAACAGTTATCGATGAAAAAACATAGTCGTCAGGATTTTGAATGATATAGTTTGAAAGCTCGGGTATTCTTGATTCTCGAATTCTTCTTTGCGCCCTCTGGTCGTCGGCAATGCTTGGGTCATCGAATTTGAAGTGCTCTGCTATTGTTTTGAAGGATACCATCGCAGAGTAGAATTCATCACCTGCCTGGACTCCTCGCACGGCATCAAACGTCATTGTGCCTGTTTCCTTGTCAGTCTCTCTGGTTAGGGCTCGTGTCACAATATGTCATTTTGTATGTAAGTTATAATGGTTTTGTATGTAAGTTATAAAACCACTAGTCAATTCGGATTAAATTTTGAGTTTTATAATATTTTGAACGCAGATATCTAGAGTTTTGAGAGTTTCTTGATATCCTCAGGAGACAGTTCCAGAGTCATTTTGGGAGCATTTGGATGTTTTACGTTTTCTCCCTTGTGGAAGAATTTGATGATGGTCTTTCCACCAGACTTTTTTGCCTCATACGGGTATCCGCCAATGGTATCTCGCATAATCACCTAGAAAACCAATTCTTTATAGAGGTTTTGAAATCGACAAATATTAAAAATAATTTGAAAATTATTCATTTCAAACAAAATACGGCATTGATAGAGCGCCAAAATTTGTCAAACATGTTTTGACGTCCAAACCAATTATGATCTGCACCAAAAAGAGCTCGCCTTAAGAAAAAGTTTACAGGTTATTAGTAATCTGCTTTGTAAATTCTTTAGTGCCCATGTCGCCGCCGATATCCTTTGTCTTGACGCCGGTTTTTACCAGATTGAAAATGGTAGATTCCAATTTTGCCCCAACCTCAATGCATTTTTTATCATTGTGCTTGTTTCCTAACCAGTCAAGCATCATCTTGATAGATAACAAGAAGGATGAGGGGTTTGCAATATTTTGTCCCGCAATGTCAAAGGCTGCACCGTGTACCGGCTCAAAGAGAGCAAAGTTGTCCCCGATGTTTGCAGCCGGCGCCATTCCCAATCCTCCAACTACCTGGGAGGACTCGTCAGACAAGATATCTCCAAACAGGTTGGTAGTTACAATCACGTCAAACTGTTCGGGCTGGCGAATCAGGTTCA
>JAPFQF010000006.1 GCA_029255365.1 Candidatus Nitrosopumilus sp.
GGGTACAACTGTACAACAGTTTGTTAATAATATAGATTGACTTGTGGTGAACGTTGATTCCGTCAAATAGTAAAGATCACACAGCATTCAAGATGCAAATTTGTCGCGAGGTTCAATCTCAAGGGATTTGTTAAAGCATTCCAGGGATTCCCCGTACCTGCCCAGACTCCTCAATGCGACTCCCTTGTTATTCCAAAGGTCAGGGTCATCCTGATTCAGAAGAAGTGCCTGCTCAAAACAGCCAAGCGCGTCATCAAACAGGCCATCATCCATCAAGGATTGTCCTTTTTTGACCAGCTCCCCAATCTCTCCCATGAATCAGCATAGACGTCGTTTCTATTAAATTTAAAAAAATCAAATTTCCATACAGCACCATCAAACAAATGTACACATATATCGTGAAAATTTAAATAAATTTTCCGCCATAATAGGGCATGGACCTGGACGAGACAGATGAAAGGATACTCAAAAATTTGCTAGTAGACGCAAGGCAGTCAGCAAGACAGCTTGCACTGAAACTTGGCATGTCTACGGTTACCGTGCTGACCAGAATCAAAAAATTGGAAAAAGCGAAGATAATACACGGGTATACTGTGATTATTGATCATGAAAAAATAGGCTATTCGCTGACTGCAATTATTGAAATCGTCGCCAAAAATGACAAAGTGGTTGAGATTGAGGAAGAGATATCAAAATTTGAAAATGTTTGCGGAGTATACGACATTACGGGTTCAACAGACACGCTTGTCATTGCAAAATTCAGAGAAAGAAAAGAATTGAGCAAGTTTGTAAAGGGCCTGGCAACCATTCCAAATGTGGAAAACACGATAACTCACGTGGTTCTAAATACTGCAAAAGAAGACTTCAGGTTATCATAGGTACTAAAAAATGAGCCAGTCCAGTATTTTCATAATTTTGATAGTTCTCCTCTGGGGATTGCAGACGGTACATGCTCAGAGCGGCGGTCTGGACATGGAATTGGAAGTAACCGACGAGGAAAAAATCATTCTGTTTTCAGGTTTTATAATTGCAATACTGGGGGTGTTTTTGTTTCTAGCGCGAGACATAATTCTCCGAAGAAAGACATCGTATGACAAGGAAGAGTTGGAATCAAAAAAAGACAAGACGTTTGAAAAGTATCACTCGGATTGGGGGGATGATTATGAAGAGCTGGGCCAGAGAAGAAACACAAAGGAGGATAAAGAATTCCGAGAGGCATTAAACAATGACGAGCTGCCAAACTATTATGAAATCATCGGAATCTCAAAAGACGCAACACATGACGAGATCAAAAAGAAGTTCAGAGAGCAGGCAAAAAAAACCCATCCGGACAAAACAAAAGAAAACTCTGAGAAAGAAATGGTAGAGCTTAACAAAGCATACGAGGTTTTATCAGACAGTGAACGCAGAGAAAAATACGACAGGTATCTCAAAGCAGGCTAAGCAGAGTCCAGATGTACAATAATCATACCCAGCTCAATGGAATTAGGAGTCTGAACACTGTTTGTCAGATTTGTAAAAATTTCAATGGGGACGGATTTGCCATCAGATTCAATGCTCGTGGTAATTTTGAGTTTGCCAAACTCGGTATTTGGCCCCAGCATCTTCTTTGTTAGCAGCGGAATGACAGAAAGATCCTCCACAACGCACTTCATCTTGTATGCAAATTTGTCTGAAAAGTAGACACCGCCTCTAGTTGTCGGCTCATTTACGGGGACGGGCGAATTGGTTATCGATGTGCTGGCAACTGGATAGGTTTTGCCATCGACATAAAGTGTGAATTTTGGGGAATGCTTTGCATTAAATTCCATCAGCCTTTCCAGCAAATCTTTGTCAAACGGCATTCAAAAGTTACAGAAGGATAATTCTATTGAGTGTTTTGTTAATGGATTGTATCATCTGTGGGATTTTGAGCTTGGGCGGATGCAGTCGCTAAAAAAATCGGAAATTGAAACCGTGGAGATCATCTTTAAAAACCTGAATTGTAATTATGTGTTATTGCAGCAATTTGCAAATACACATTCCATGAGATCTGAAATTCTCAGCCTCATGGTAGAAAACGGGTTAGACGACGACTGTTATGTCGAGATGCTAAATTATACCATTGACCTGTTTGAGAGCCAGGGTCTCGGAACAGAGTACTACGGATATCACAATATCAATCACGAATTAGAAGTGACATATGTTTCACTTTTGGCAAAGAATCAGAATAAAATCCAGATCACAGAGGAGGACATGAAATACCTGTACGTGGCAGCGTTGTTTCACGACTTTGATCCACAAAAAAACGTAGACAAGCCTCACGAAGAAAGTGTCTTGAGATTTATCTCAATGGACAAAAAACTGCAGCAGCTGATAAAAGAGGCAAAAATGGATTTGGAGATAATCAAGGTTTTGATTCTAAGAACAACGTATCCCTGGAGCGGAAAGATGAAAGAGAGTGCGGAAAACCAAATCAAAGAATGCTTCGACAATTCAGACGCAACTAGAAACGATTTAGCGCGTCGGGAACACATTATGGAAATGGGATGGTATCTCTCAGTAGTTGACAGGATTAGCGGGTACGCTTTGGGGGACTTTGCAAAGGCAATGGGGATGGCAAAAATGAACGCGCATGCATTGGCATGGAGGCCGTCGCTAATTGTAAGAAGTTCGGTGGCATATTTTGAGGAAATACTGAACAAGGAGACTGACATGGCAAAATGCATCCTCAAAGTACTTCCAAAAGAGATGAGGAAGAATTTCTTCAATACGGTTTTGTCGTTTATGAAAATCAGACAGCAGGAAATCACAATACAGGCAGACTATTCATACGAAAATCTAAAGATGGTTCCAACGATAGAGTCAATGAGCACCAGGGAAGATCCCAATTTCATAAAATCGCTGTATGCGATATTTTTGGAATTGCCGCCACCCCTTCAGTTTGAAAAAGAAAATTTTGAGAAATCAGTCAAAGACCCAAAAGTAATCATCAACACTCTGAGACTGAACGACAAAGATGGGGAAATTGTGGGATTTTCAAAGGGAGGCCCACTAGAAACCTACAATCTCAGAGAAGAAATCAGGGATGAGAACTACGGATTGGGAAACACCATATTTCTAGAGCCGCTGGCACTGAAAATGGGGTATTGGGGGTTGAAAGGGGGAAGCGAAATGCGCCACATGTTCATAATGCAAGCAAATTCCATGAAATTCAAATTTTTGACAAGTTTTGCATTGCGAGACGTCATCAGGGCAAGAATAGACAAGGAACAGGCAGAATTCGTCACGCTGTTTGATCCCGAAAGATGGGATTACTATAGAATCAGAATTTAGGCAAATTTTCAACACATACTCCGTCCCATAGAATTTAAATCAGAAAGGCTTTTGTAACTAAAAAAAATCCAGAAATTGTGATATCTAAGAGCTTGGGAATATTTGCAATACTGGCAATCATGATCAGTGTCACCCCAGCATTCGCGCTAACAGAACTAGAAAGAGCATCTATTGCGGATCCAAGACTGGTAAATGCGTTCGGTGCGCCAGTCTCAGATAAAATTAATGTGAATCAACAAATTCAGATTTCGGCAGACATTACAAACCACCAAATAAAATCACAGAATTTTGTGTACATCGTCCAAATTAAAAATGAAGCAGGCATCGCAGTATCGCTTGGGTGGATAAGCGGTCAACTCACGCCGGATCAAAAACTGAGTCCGTCACTGTCATGGTCACCCAAGGAGTCGGGTGAATTTGTCGCAGAAATCTTTGCCTGGGACGGCTTGAAAAATCACAGTGCGCTGTCCGAATACACAAAACTATCAATCAGCGTAAGCTAAATTTCAGCAAAACGGTTTCAAAAAAATCTGCATATTACAGAGATTCGAATAATTTGTTACTGAAATGATCAAAAAATAGCCAAATATGAAAAATATCGGTTTGTTGCACATTAAATGCGATCATAGGTTTGTCTAATAGTGAAAAAAGTTCGACAAGTTCTCGCTAATATCACCTTAAGCATAATACAAGTATGACAATAGGATATTGTGTAAAATGTAGGGACAAGCGAGAAATCGGTAAACCTGCACCATACACCATGAAAAATGGTAAACCTGCAATCAAGGGTACATGCCCTACATGTAGTACAGCCATCTTCAGAATCGGCAGCGGATAAACTTCTCACTAGAGAAATTTAGTACTGCCATTCGTCAGTAAGTCCATTCCATAGCGAACGCATTGGGGATGGATCTTTTTCTATTTCTTCAAGAATTCTGTTTTTTAGCACAAAAGAGAAATTCTCCAATGCATCAACACCGCCATCGGCAAATAGTTCTTGCCCAATCTCAGTGATTCGCCCATGTTTGTCAGATATCTCCAAGGAATCAGGGTTCTGAAGACAGAAAGTCATCAAGTCAATTAATTCTTCTTCCAACATAAAGTCCATTACAAACAATTGAAAAATACAGTGTGATTTAGGTTTTAAGATTAAAAGAAAAGTAGGTCAGTTTAGACGTCTGTAGATCTCTTTGAATTCACAAGACAGAGTATACGATAAATTTAGCAGATGTGCCAATTGGTTCATTGATGTTTTATCACGCCCTAACTGCCGTAGCAAAGTCAATGCCTTTTGTGGAGATCTAGAAGATAGTGGGCTCTGTCCAGACCATGTTTTAAAAGCATCTTCAACATCCAGACTGAAATTTAAAACAAATTCTTTCCAGTTTGGCATTGCACTAAGAGCTTTTTCACTAAGAAGAACATGGGATAATTCACGAAACTCATTTTTCCTATCAAGATATAGCATATCAAGGGATTGTTGAATTTTCTCCGGACGGTACTCATCTGAATTTAGCATGTACATTCCTGCAATACTCATAATAGAGTATTCTCATGATCAAAGATAAGGTAGATATATGGCTCTCTGAAAATTTGTTAAAAAAAAATGAAAAAAAAATACAAATGTAAAGTATTAGAAAAAAGAAAAAAGATCTTATTGGAATGGGTCGATAAATGGACAGTTGACTATATGGTCACTATCCATTGGACGCGCAATACCAATGTCGATCAAACCAGCTTCCCTGTATGCGTTCATATCATCAATAGTTTCTAAAATTTGTGCAGTTTCAGGATTATCCCAGCCAATCATAAAGATTCTCCACATTGGAGAATAATTTGCATCGCCAGGAGCCCCTGCTGCAATACCAGGCTGAAATCCTAATGGACCAGTACCTGTTAAACCATTTTTGAACTGATACAAGTCTACTGCTGCTGAATTTGCAATCAAGCTTGCAGATGTTGGTGAACTAACAACACCCATCATTCCGGCAGGACCACTAGGAGTAGCATCTGTTACAATATAATAGATTGTTCTACCATCTGGACCCCAGCCACGATGAGCTATGAAAGTTACATTCATCTCTTCTGTATCGATATCAAGAACTTGACCACCGCCATAAGGAGTAACATCAGTTAATGTTTTGTCTTCCTTAACCATCATCTGACCTTCAGGCCAAATAATTTGAGGCATATTCAAAACTACATCAATTGGTGTCAATGTAATTTCGTTATTCTCAGCTGCATCCATAACCATTGCTTCTGAATCAAGTACTCTTGGAGATGCACCATCATTCCACATTACGTGTACATGTGAGGTCAGTGCACTGTACACATCTGCTTGTGCAGGAGTACTAGTGAATATTTGACCTTGGTAACCATGTATACCATCGCCTTCAATGCCGTTGGTAAACAAGTATACTTTTGAAAGTGCGTCTTCAGGAGCATTCTTCAACAAAGGAGCAAGTTCTACTTGCCATCCTTGGTTTGCAGTAATTATTTCTGCATGTGTTGGGTCACTAGAGTCAGTGATGATATAGTAAACATCTTCACCGTTGTAGTAACCTTGATGCATAGGAATTGTTGCTGGAACATTTGCTCTTGATAATCTAAGTACAGAGCCCAAGTCTGCTTCAGTTTCTTCCATGTGTTCTTCTTCATGGGTTTCCTCCATAGTTTCTTCAACTGGAGCTACAGGTGCGACACTACTACCTTGATCTGCTTGCCAAGCGGCTTTACCGCCAGGATAGTTAGAGCATAGGTCTAATCCACAGATGCCAGTGCTAGAACCATATTAAGCGATTCCAGTACCTTTGCTTTTGAGAGCTTCAGCATCTGAGAAATAATCTGTTGTCATACCTGCTGTAAACAAGGGTAAAATTGCAAGAAGTGCAATGTATCTTAGACTCTTGTTCATAAGTAAATAACTATGATTTTTGTTTAAAAGAATTTGTCCAAATCAGATAATTTTATGAGGCAAGTTCTGAAAATCGATTTTCAACATAATCCCAGTTTACAACATTCCACCAAGATTCTACATAATCAGGTCTTTTGTTTTGATATTTCAAATAATATGCATGTTCCCAAACATCCAAACCAAGTAACGGAAATTTTCCCAGAGTCCAAGGACTAGTTTGATTTTCAGTAGTAATAATTTCAATTTTATGATATGTAGAATTAAAAACTAACCAACACCAACCACTTCCTTGAATTGTGATTGCTTTTTCAGAAAAAACTTTTTTGAAATTCTCAAAATTATCAAAGTAAACGTCAATCTGATCTTCCAGCTGTCCGCCAGGCTTTCCATCGCCGTTAGGAGTCATCGTTTCCCAGAATAATCTATGATTTTCAAAGCCACCTCCAAAAAAGTTTATGGCACTTCTTCCAGATTCAGGAATTGATTTCAAATCAGATAGAATTGAAGAGATGTATTGTGGATGAGATGCGCTACCAACATCTGCAAGAGATTTGTTTAATCCATCTACATATGCTTGATGGTGTTTTTGATGATGAATCTTCATGGTTTCAGTATCAATGAATGGTTCTAGTTCTTCATACCCATAAGGCAATCTTGGAAGTTCATATCTAACCACAAATCAGATCAGCAGAATCCACATATATTCTTCAAGTGCAAAGAATGATAAATCTTGAATGACAGTTAGCAATATGAGAAAATTAGGAACTATTGATTTAGAAATTTTACATTTAGCAGTAAATGAAAATGGGACATTTAATGAGAACAATTTAGAGAATTCAAAATTAAAGAGGTTAGGAGTAGGAAAAATTCTAGATTCCCTTGCAACATTAAAAGATAGAAAGATGCTGTCATTGAACAAAGACGGCTCATTTTCAATTACAGAATTAGCAAGAGAGATTCTGTGGAGCAAAAGCATTCCAGTATGGGCAAAGATCTTACGATTATTGGAAATAAAATCATGCAGCATAGATCAGATCGAGGATATTTTAAAAATTTCAAGAAATGAATTGGACGAAGATATTGAGAAATTAAGAAAAAATCAATTTGTGTTAATGTCGCCACAGAGAATAGATGAAAAAATAATCAAAGTATATGAAATTCTCCCTGAAGGCATTGTGGAGATTGACAAGACAGAAAGTGAAGGGTTCGACAATGTAAATTTCGGAGAAGCAAAGCCAGAGATTGAAATTCTGAGTATTATAGATGAAGTGATAAAAGAGATCCAGGATTCCCAACTAGAAGAAATGAAAAAAAATGCGATTGTTGGAAAATTATCCAAACTGAAAAGCAAATTGGAAATTTAGTTGCGACAGTTAACCGCTAAATTGGAGATTGTTTTCACGCATTCTTTGCACAACCCAGGAATTTGACCATTGATCAAGAATCATCATTCTTTTCAAAAGTCATATCGGCGCCCTGACACGACTCGCATTTTTCCAGTATGCCAAATTCATTCATGAACTTGCCCTTACCATCACATCTGAAACAATTCAATCCATTCTAATTTGCCTAGATAGGCATTAAGGTTTTCCAGCAATCCCTGATATCACGATTGCCCCAATGATTAACAATATGAATTTCATACATCTGTGTTCAGGGCCATATATTTAAGATGCCATTGAAAATCACGCAAAAAGAGATCCACATGGATTATTTTTGTCCGTGCATATGAGCGGCAGATCATAATTCTTGTCCTTCTGCAAGTTCAGATTATTTTGAGCGAATTTTGTCTTGAATTTGAGCAAGAATGAGCTCCGCCTTGTCCTTATCCTCGTAATTTTCTGCAGATTCATCCATGATTGCATCAATCTCGTAGCTCTTATCCACCAAAATATTGGCAACGTGATCATCAAGGGTTCCCTGTCCAATCAAATAGTATGCAAACACGGTATTTTTCTGACCTATTCTGTGAAGTCTGTCTTCTGCTTGTCTGTGAATGGCAGGGCTCCAATCAAGTTCAGCAAAAATGACATATTTTGCCCGAGTCAAATTAATACCCACATTTCCAGCACGAATTCCGGCAATCATCAATTTTGATTCGCCTCTTTGGAATTTGTCTATTTCGTCTTGACGAAATGAATCAGTCTGCCCACCGATAATAGTCACGGGGGAAAATTCCTGCAGGCTGTCATGAAGTAATTTGTGAATCACCTTATGATGGCAGAATACGACAACGCTTTCTTCAATCTCCATGATATTTTTTACGAAATTAATCACATGGGGAACTTTTGCAATTCCTGCAATTTGTCTCTCACTTTGAATTGCCCTGTGATATGATGCAGATTTGATAAATTCAGAGTCGGCATCTTTTTGTTCTGATTCAACCTTCTGCCAGATCTTATTCAGTTCCTCAAGATAGTAATCAGTATCCGCGGCAATGACCTCCTTGTAACGAACTTTGTCCTTGAGTTCTTTTAGAACATCTGATTTTTTTCTTCGAAGCATCACATGTTTTTGTAGCTCGTTTCTAAGAGACGCGCGCTTGTTTTCCAGAACAATCGCTTTGCCTTTTTCATTCACATAGCAAAAGTACTCACAAAACTCCTTAAAGCTTCCAAGCAGTCCAGGCTTTATGATATCGATGATTGGCCAAATTTCCGAGCCACGGTTGTAGATAGGAGTTCCAGAAAGACCAATCCTGTAGAGAATTGACGGCAGAGCGGCTAATTTTTTCACAGCTTTGTATTTTTGGGTTGTTTTTGACCTCAAATTGTGTACCTCGTCACACACTATCGTCTTCAATCCCAATTTTGCCAAATCGTCATCTCTTTTGAAAAGTAGTTCGTAATTGATCAAGTAAATATCAGATGTGGGGAGTTCTTCGGATTTTCCAGTTCGAATCATCGTAACGCTTGGGGATTCAGATTCGATGATTCTGCCGTTCCTGCTTTTCTTCTTTAGGAATTTTTGAATTTCACGCTCCCAGTTGTTCAGCGTTACCAGCGGAGCAACGACTAGTATTGGAAACGTGTGTTTTTCAGTCGCAGCATAAGAAAGCGTTTGAACCGTCTTCCCAAGACCCATTTCATCAGCCAGCAATGCATTTCCAGATGATTTTAGCAAAAAATCCAATCCCTCTTTTTGGAAATTCAATAATTTGCCTCTAAACTGTTCGCCGGATTTAGCCCGCTTAAGTTTTAATTTGATCGGAGGTAAAGTGGGTTTTGGGGCATAGGTCTTGATAATTTTTCTTTGCCAAATGGATTTGGACAAAATTTCAAGGGGGTATCTGTCCATTATGAGTTTTAGTTGTTTTACAGTTTCAGTGTTATCAGGAATAATTATTTCGTTGATGTTTTCCCCGTACCATGCCTCTGTGACAAGTCTTGATATCATGCTGACTGCACGATCACCTGTAACCTTCCAGCTCCAGATTTTAGAGTATTTGTCAAGAACATACTCTAGTGTGCCAATGTTTTCCATCGATGTCTCCATAATTTGTCGATAGAAAGTTTTTTTGCCTTATGAATCTTCATATTTTTCTCGATCATTAAAAAAGAAATTAAAATTCTACAAGAGTTAAAATATGATAATAGTTTGTACTTTAGGGGGTAATTTTCAAGGCTAACCCACAGGCGCAAAACAGTGAAAAATAGACTGGTTCAGAAGATGCAAAATCCAACAGGCAAGAAAAACAAGATATTTCAATCAGAAATCAACGAGTATTGTGATTTGAAGGAGTTCGTACGGTTATGCCGATTGGAGTTTCAGGAAAAAATGCCGCAAGTAATCGCTATTGGGCAATATTCAGAAATGCAATTCAAAGAAACGGCGGAAGATTCTCAGACGGATTCAAGACCCAGTAATTTTTTAAACTCAACATACGTTTAAAATTCATCGAGTTTCAGATGAATTGTGGAGTTCATTCAAAACGAAGAACCGGATGTTGAAAAACCAATAATCATTGCAGCAATGCAAGACATGGGAAATGTCGGAAACATAGTTGTAAATTTCATAAACGAGTCGCTCGGAACAAAAATTTTCAGAACAGCAAAGACGTCATTTCCAACATACGTTATCGACAAAGGTGGGTACATTGATCTTCCTGACGAAGAATGGGAATACAGATGCACTGAGGATCTGGTAGTTTTTGGAGGAGGAAAGGGTCAGCCCCAGAGCAATGACGAGCTAAACGCCTTGTGTCAGGATGTCATAGACGTGGCAAAGAAGTATTCTGCAAAGTTCATCTACACTCTTGGCGGCTTTCACACCAATCGAATATTCGGCAACAGCCCAAAAACATACATCACTACAACGTCAAGGGAGTTGACGAAGCATATGGAAGGACTGGATGTCGAAACCACCCCGCAAAGGTCAATCATAACAGGATTTAATGGGCTGATACTCGGATTTGCAAAGAAAAATGAAATTCAAGGAATTGGGATGTACGGAGAATTAAACGAGCCCGAAATTCCCCAGTACAGATCAGCAATTAGCATCATCAAAACGTTAGAAAAATTGACATATAGGAAATTTGGGGATACAAGTCAGTTAGAAATCAGGGCTAAAGATATCGAAAGAAAATTTAAGAACTAATTTCAGTGGGACTTGCCAACTTCGTGGGATTCGGTATTCTCATCGTGACAATCGCAGCTGCAGATATGAGTGCCGTGGTTATTCATACAATCAATACACTCAAAGTGCTTTCTTGTTTCACATGCTGCGCAAATCATCCTAGTAATGCTAAGAAACAGTTGGATTTGAGTTTTTTCTATTACAGTCTCAGTATTCGACTTCGCTTCGTTCAAGCAGACTGTTTGTCAAATCCACGTATCCCTGTGGATCAAGTTCTTTGGCAAATCCTTTATCGATGTTAATCAGATATATCGAATGAAGGTGAGCGTTTAGTATATCATCGTATTTTATTGGGGGATTCTTGTAGTAGCGATCACATAGGTCCTTGATTTTCTGCACATCTTCTCTCTTACGTGCGTTGGGAGGCAGTAGAAAAATTTTAGAAATTGGCAAAATTCCAACTACGGGTGTCGCCAAAGAAAATTTTGAGCAGTGCTGGCTATACCTTGCAATCTTGCTCATTATTCTTGCAGAAAAATAGTCTATCGTGTCCATTGCATGTTCTGGAGGAGTAAACCCGGTTTCAATTTCGATGATGGTGTTTCCACCACCTTTTTTTGCGTAAATATCACACACAAGGATTTCAGAAACATCTTTTTCGACTTCGACTGCATAGCCCCTTGAAATCAGAGTGCTTGCGCATATCAGTTCCAAAACGGAGTGATTAATCTTTACCAGATTTTTTCTATACAATCCGATTAGTTGCTGCCCGACATAGTTCAGTTTAGAGACATCGTCTTCCCTCAGATTTTTCGAGAGTTTGCCAATCATCTCAAAAATATCATTTCTGAATTTTTCCAAATCCATGATTTAAGATAGAGTGGTTTCAGATGTTTAAGAATATGTAGGGATTGTAAAATTGACAAAGCCCCAGGGTCCAAAAGAAGCAAAATTGCTCAATCAAAATTGAAAAATAGTGAAATTTTATTCATACTTTGTCTTAACTGTACAAATCAAAATGATGGCATGTGTATAGAAACAAGGTCATAGCCATAGGTTTGTTTTCATTTTTGATGTTATTCTCATCCATTCCAACTTCTGAGGCAGTACTTTGGCAATTCATAGTGGAATTAACCATGGAGAAAGGGGCAGTGTATCCCGGAGAAACCGTAGTTGTTACAGGCAGGGTGGTAAACCACGCATATGAGGCAACCAGAGGGGTGGAAGTTCTAATCAGGGCAGGATCAGACACCACCAAAGCGTTCACATCTCCTGATGGCACATTCAGAGGGGAATTTGTCAATTTTCAGAGAATTCCAGGAACATATACCGTCAATGCAATTGCAACATGGTATGGGATGACGGGGCTATCAAGTACAGAATTCCAAGTAAAAGGAGATAGCACACCAGTTTCAGCACTTCAGGAAAAACTATCAACGGATGAGGCAATAAAATATCTCAGTTCCAACGAAAGCGATTTTGAAAAAAATCCAATCGGCCAAACATTATTCAGATACTATCACGGTTTACTTGACGATTTAATCTCAGAGCAGAGAGAAGCAGGAGAGCCAAATGCAGAGGAAATATTCCTAGAACAGCAGAGAAGGATTGCCGAGAATCTAAGGGCTCAGGCAATAGAAGAGTACGCCCCAGGTGCGGGAATATATGGAGGATATCAGTATGACGACTATATTGCAGATCTTAATCCAAAAATCAAAGATTTGGTCATAAGCCAGTTGAATTTTACACAGAATAATTTTGCAGATGCCCAAAAAATCAAGGAAGAGATTATTGCAAACGGAGGCACGTATGAAGACGCAAGACAGGCATATCTAGACAGACTGGCAATTCCAAAAGAAGTTCTCGAGCAATTTAATGAAAGATATTCGGCAGAGTCTGAAGATAGTTCGGAAGCAGAACAATCTAGCGAGTAATTGACGAGTCATACGCGCTCATCATATTCAAAATTTCATATCAAGAATAAGTGAAAACAGACATTCAGATAATCAAGTTGATGGTAAAGCATCCTGGATTGATTTTACGCCAATCATAGTAACAAAAAACAAGGCATACGCAGGAAAAATAGAATTAGAAAAATTGAAGTAAATCAGTCAGAATTTCCTTCCATGAATATTCTAATTGCCTCCAAGTGAGAGCAGTTAGCCTTCAGCCCCTTTCCGTGATGAAATTTGTAGAAATTTTTGAACCCAGGGCATTCGCAAGTGTCAGACGTTACAAAGTATGATTTTTCAGGATCAGATGAAGATTTTATTTGAAACAAATTGTCTTCAATTTTTGCCACGCCCCCACTTTCAACAAGTTTTTTAGCTTTTCTAATGGTATTGGCACTCATACAGAATCAAACAAACCTCAAAGTTTTATCTGTTATTTATCATAACTTCATAAAATATTTAATTAATTTGATCGCCTACACATGTAGACGAGAGACTTGTTTTTCTGCCCAGGTTAGGCCTAGAATTCGTTTCACTCTCGTCGTTTTAAATTATATTTTGGACTCGGCCTATTTTCCCAGAGTCCAATTCAACTTTAATTCCGTGAGGATGTAAATTGCTGGAGGTAAGAATTCGCCTCACCTTTCCTTCCGTCAGTTTTCCTGTACGCTGATCTTGCTTTTGCACTATCTGTACCACGGTCCCAATAGTAATTTTGTCCCTAGATGGAATAGCACCCATATTGTTTAGCAACAATGAAAGATTCTAAATCTTTGTTTTATAAAATAAAAGAGTTTTGAAAATTACTCAAAACGGTATTTCTAATTTTGTTTGTGGTTTTGGAAACAATCTCTGCAATAAACAGGTCTGTCTTCTCGTGGTTTGAATGGCACTTGACATTCATTTCCACAGTCCCCACATTTTGCGTTATGCATTTCACGTGGTCTGTCGTCTCTATTACCAAATCTAGAGCCTCTATCTCCACCAAATCCGCCAGATCTTCCACCGCCAGATCTTCCGCCAAATCTACTACCACCTTCTCTTGGTGCAGGTTTATGATTTTGGAAGCAATCTCTGCAATAAACAGGTCTGTCTTCTTTTGGTTTGAATGGTACTTGACATTCATTTCCACAGTCACCACATTTTGTGGTGTGCATTTCTCTGTCTTCTCTATTAAAGGACATATCTTTCAAAATATCCATATTATTGTACAGTAATAAACTGTGGGAAAAACATCTATTGTTATAAACTGATTATCTCCCTTCAGATTATTGGGTATGAAAAAGTATGTTGCCACAAGAATGGCGACAATGTTCGGGGTTTTGATGGTCACTCTCCTAATTACAATCGCATTAGTAGGCTCCAATATGGACATGATTCTAAAGCAGGGAATTGTCTTTCAGGTAAGATCAGAGATAACAGAAAACCCAGCCATCGCCGAGAGTTTCTCGTCAGTTAATGAATTCGAGGACTTTATTCAAAGTCAGATCAGGCAAAGAATAGAAGTTTTAGGGCTTGATGAGCCATGGTATTCGCCTCAAAGAATTGGAGTGGCCATGTACAAGATAATGTTACTAGATTTTGGACATGCGACATTTCTCACCAGCGATGAAGGATCTTCGGATGTAAAAGACATATTATTTGAAAAGCTTCCGAGAACAGTTTTGCTGTTCACCACAGCAACCATAATCATTTCGATCATTGGAATTTTTCTAGGCGCCTTGTCAAGCAGCAAGGTAGGATCAGGTATTGACAGAATTACATCCAGTTTTGCAATAATCAGTTCCAGTTTTCCCGTATGGTGGATAGGAATGTTGATGATATTCCTATTTGCATTCACATGGCAGATATTTCCTGCAAGAGCAACGCCAGACATACCATCAACAGACCCGGCATACATCGGATCTTTGCTGTACCATATGGCATTGCCGCTGATTACAATTGTAATGATTGGGTTTGGATCATGGGCCTATTTGGTAAGAAATTTCATGGTAGGAATAATGCAAGAGGACTTTATCATGGCAAAAAAAACTATAGGAGTCAAACAAAAAAAGATAATCTATACCCACGCATTAAAAAATGCAGCCCCGCCAATTGTCACAATATTGGCACTGAGTTTGTCAGGATCTCTCGGAGGAGCAATCATCACAGAAGCTGTTTTTGACTGGCCAGGAATGGGAAGATTGTATTTTGAAGCAATCACAGTGATGGACCTGCCAGTGATTATCGGTGCAACGTATCTGCTTACAGTGTTTTTCCTAATCAGCATATTCATTGCGGATTTACTTTACGGTTATTTTGATCCCAGGGTGAGGACAGGTCAATGAGCAGCATCACTCCCCAGGAAATAAAGCAAGAATTCATGAAAAGCAAGATGGGGATTATAGGCATTACAATTCTTTCAATTCTAATCCTAACATCAGTCATTACAATAATCAGCATTCCTGTCGAAACATTTCAAGAATGGAACAATCCAGGCAATTGGATTTCAAACCCAAAAGTCGCGGTTCCAATTTGGGTAAATGTCTTCATGGCTGAAAAAATTCCAGAACATAGAATTTTAGACAGTCCCAGCATAGAAAAGGCAACAAACGGAGAGATAAGCCTAGTATCGCATCAATTCGGATTAAATTTTGAGTATGATGATTTTCCAAACGATTTCATCTATGAATTTGCCTCAGAATATTCTGGTTCGCCCCTGCTACAAATGTCAGTAATCAGGCCAGACGGGATTAAGCTAGATTTGCTGACAACATCACTCCCGTACGCTAACGGGAAAACAACGCACAGTGAAAGAATTTTCTCCACAGATGATTCGATTAAGAAGAATCTGGCACTACAATCAGAAAAGTTCAATTTTGCATTTGAAAGACTGTCGGCAGAAGACATTGTTTTTTCCAAAATTCAAACAAACGAGCCTCTAAAAGGAAATTATATTTTTTCTTTCGACATGTATGGTGTGAGTTCTGAGAACCAAATTCACGAGTCAAAATTAATCATCGGAGGTAAAGCGTTTGGAATAATGGGAACAGATGAATTGCGGCGAGATTTGGCAGTAGGACTGCTATGGGGAACGCCGCTTGCATTGTTTATCGGGCTGGTAGTGTCAATTGCATCCGTAGTCATGGGGCTGCTTTACGGAGTGTATGCAGGGTACAAAGGCAAAAAAACAGACGAAACAATGATGAGACTCAATGACGTCATCTATGCTTTGCCGGCATTGCCGTTTCTGATCATACTGTCTGTGACGATTAGCAATAGCATATTTTTGATGGTCGGGTTTTTGATGATTTTTGGATGGGTAGGCATAGCAAAGGTTGCCAGAAGCATGTCACTTCAGATTAAAACAAGAGGGTATGTAGATGCGGCAAACATGATGGGTCAAAAAGATTCCAAAATAATTCTCAAACACATTGTTCCGCAGCTACTACCATATGCATTTGCCAGCATTGCAATTTCAGTTCCCGCTGCAATTACCACAGAGGCAGGGCTCAGCTTTCTAGGATTGGGAGATCCGTCATTTCCCACATGGGGACAGATTTTGCATGACGCTAACACGTTTGGTGCCGCATCTAGAGGGCTGTGGTGGTGGATTATGCCACCAGGTGTGATGATAGCCATTACAGGTCTTGCATTCGTGTTCATAGGAAATGCGCTAGACGCAATAGTCAATCCAAAGTTAAAACGGTAATAGAACTAGAGTGTAAACTTTCGAATCAATTCAATGGCTACGTCATTCAGTTTTATAGAATAGCATGATGAGTCCACGTCATTGATTGCAGCCAAATTGTTGGCAAATACTTTTTTGCTGTGACCGCCGTAAGATGCTTTGTCAGATTCGTCAAAACAGATAGACATTTGTTTCATGTTCAGACTATTTTTTAAAAGAAAAGCGATGAACTTTTTGTAATTTTCAGTGCTAAACCAATCCATGTTTTTTTCTTCGCTTATTCCAATCCAGATCTCAATAGAGTTTTGGTACAGGACTTTTTTTCTTAATTCTTCTAATGCCATTTCCTATCAACTAAAAATCTGCCTTTTGCATTTTGGAACCGCATCGTGGGCAAGTGCCTCCTTTGTGTTTGTTGCTGCAAACAAGGCAGACATACTTGATTCCGCTGGAACCGCCTTGCAAACCAGATCCGAAGAATCCGCCACCGCTTGTTCCAGAATCACCCCCATAGTTTCCCATGCTGCTCATCTGTCTTCTCCTCAGAATCATGGGCAGCAAAATGAAAATGGCCATCACCAATCCGATGCTGATAAACCAGGGCACTCCAAGATACCCAAGCCCTATCTGTAATCCGATACTAAATACCAAAGATGCACCTAGAAAAAGATAATATTTTTTGAGTTGGGGATTCAATTCAATGAAAGTCTCTTTAAAACGGTTATAAAGTTTATTCAATTTTCTTCAGGCAGGTCAGTTGTAAAGTTATTCAATTGAGAGCGGAATAGAATTTCCGTTGCTGTCCCACGCAAAAATAGAATCATCATCATACGGTGATTTTACAATCATTGAAACTAGACCAAAGAAATTATGCAAATCAGTTACAGACGGTTCTGCCGAACCACTTGGATGAGAATGCACAATGCCCACATAGCTCGTATCAAAAGGTAGGAAAGAGTGCGGGAATCCTGCAAAAGTGGGCCCTGTCTCGCTAAATGGGGGGATTACAAGTCCATCTATTTTTATTTCGCCATTTTTGGACTTTCCCTTTAAAATCAGAATCCCTTCGTTCGGATGTTTCATTTGGCAAAATGACAGTATGCTATCAAGCACTTCCTTTTTCAGTACCACTGAACGCTCGAATTTTTTGTTTTTGAATAGCACAGCAAGTATCCAGTTTAGAACTAATTTAGTTTTGACGTGCTAAAATCGTGTATTTCGTGTTTGAGAATTGTCTTAGTTTATCTTGAATTTCCAATACCAATTTGGGAATTTTTGAGTCAATTTCATCGATTTCGCCCTGAAAAGTTTTAGATTTGAGATGAGAGTCATCATTAAGTAAAGTGTATTTTGCAAGATCGAATTCCAGAGAAAGCAGATTTCTAGGCATTAAAGAACCAACATCATTTTGGATCTGTTCGCATTTTTTATTGTATTCTGATACCTGTTTGATAAATCCGTCCAGGGACTCTTCTGTTTCAGTTATATGAAAAGACGTCTTTTCAACATCTTTTACAGAAATGGAGCCGGAGACGATGCCCTTTCTAACGTTTTCAAGAATTTGGATTATGGCGTCTCTATTGTTTGCAGAAAGCACGTCAACAGGTTCAGAAACCAGGTTTGATAAAATATTTTTTTGGTCTTTATCCAAAGATGAGGCATATTCATATCGACTCAGTGGACGAGATATCTTTGTAAATTGTGTGCTGATTTGATTTTTAATCATAGATTTCTGCTCAATAAATTCATCCAGAGTGTTTTTCAAGTCAACGTATTTCTTGTAATTTTCAGAGGACTTTATCTCATCAATAGAGCCACGAAGAGAGGATATTTTTTCGCCAATGGAATTAAGGGTGCTGTTAATTTCGGCAAGTTTTCTAGATGTCTCGTTGCGTAAATAGGTTAGATTTTTAATCTGATCCAGGGTTTCACGTATCTCATCTGAAATGGACTTGGCAGAATCAAAATTTTTCAACAGTTGGTTGATTTCAGAATGATTAGAGTTCATTACTGCGAGATTTTCTTTTAACTGGGATGCATATTTTTTGGCAAAAATATGTATGACTCTGGTTTGCCGTCCTAAAACATCGCCTGCTTTTTTCAGAATCAGATTCAGCGCGGAGTTTAATTTTTCAGCGTCGTCAAGTGAAGATATTTTTGGCAAAGAAACAACATCCTTTTTGATCATATCAATGACTTGATTTTTGCCTCGAGCTATAATGATTGCAAGGTGTTTGTCTATATCACCAATGTTGAGATTGTCTTTTTCAAGGACATTTCCTATTTTTATTAAATCTTTAATCAGAGGCTCGGTTTTGTTTCTCAAACTACTAATTTCAGACAAAGTCTGAGATTTTCTCAAATTGTCCAGGTCAGTTATAATTTTAGAAACGTCTGTGAGTAGGATGTCCTTGTTTTTCTGGATTTCGTCAACGGATTTTTCTTCTTGCTTCTTCGTTCCCCATCCAAAGACCATTTGGTGTCTTCTCCTCAGGGGATTAAAAATGGTTGCAAAACAAAAATTTAAAATTCGTTAATCTCATGAAACAAGCATGGTAAAAAAGACGTTTCATACTGGAACCGTGAAAAAAACCATCAAGATCAAAGTGTCCAAAGACAAAGTTTGGAGAAAAGTTAACAACATTGTTGGATTGCCCACATGGGTAGTCGACGTCAAAAAAACAATTTACCTGTCAAAGAAGAGAAAGGGCGTCGGAGCTGTGAGGCTGATTACATTTGAAGACGGCAATCAGATCGAAGAGCATGTGGTTGCATGGAAAAAAGGAGAATATTTCACATACATCGCAACTGAGGGTTTGCCACTAAGAGCATATGTTGCAACAATTTCAATCACGCCAAAATCCAAGAATCTTGTAGAACTTACATGGCAGTCATATCTCAATAGTGAAAAAATGTCCGAAAAAGAATTCTTAGACTTTGTTGTATTTTTAGCAGCATTTTACGAGGCATCGCTAGAGAATCTCAAAATATCTCTTGAAAAATAGAACCACTTGATTTTCAGGTCAAAATGTAAATACGATAAATCATAAAAAAAATCATGAGCGACATGAGATTCATCATTATCGGCATCGCCTTTATTTTTGTAGGGTTTCTCACCCTCGGAGGATTTGGTCACAATTATCAAGCCGCCACTCTAGAATCAAATGAGTTTGGAACTTGTTACGAGTATTCAGACAGTTCTCCGCCAGTGGAAATCAATTGCTCGTTCAAAATATTTGATCAGACCATATTCTTCGGAGTGGTCACAGGATTCATTGCAGCAGGAGTCATTTTTCTAATCAAAGGCGTAAGAGGTAACTGGGATAGCAAAGTCAAGCCAGAAGACATGGTAGGTCCTGGAAATAATCAAAACGGCAATACTGACAATGATTAGTACTGTTTTTTAGATTTTAATTTTGCATAGTCCTCAGGGTGGTCTTCTTCCAATCTCTGATAGCATACTTCTTCATATGGCATT
>JAPFQF010000030.1 GCA_029255365.1 Candidatus Nitrosopumilus sp.
TGATATCTGAATCAAGAACCACGACCTCAATTACTTGAGGTCCTGACATGTAGTTATCAAACTGTGAGTTTTCTGCGGAAACAAATAGGTTAGCGTTGGCGGCAAATGCTGCTGGCATAAAGCCTGGAGCTGCAATTGTCATTCCGCCTGCTAACATAATTGTCATTAATGTAAGACTAGTTATTTTACGTCCTATTTCGTTATTCATGTTATTGGTTTTTTTCATTAGAATTTGTATATAACACTAATGGACGAATTGTCCACAATTGTATCATTTTTTGTAATTTTTTTATTAAATTTATAGAATCAATATAATTTTTATATAATTTTATCATAGCAATCATATTTTAACTCATAAAATAGTCATTGATCCACATATTTTTTATATTTTAAGTACAATTTATGTAATTTTTACAGACTAGTTTATGCCTTGATTTCTTTGCCTAGCAGGATCTTGTATAACGATATGGCATCAGCCTCGTCTTTTGGACCTACGACAACAGCAGATCCTTTCTTCATAAAACTGACAGAGAGATCATTTGTTCTTAAAGACAGTCCCAAGTCCCCCTGATTGTCGATCAAGAATCCTCTTTCCTTTGCAATTGCAATTACACTACCAACATCAAGATCAAATGTCTCAGTCGGAGTAATAGAATAAGTCCTCTTGCCGCGATTTCTGCCACACAGTTCTTCTAAAATTAACTCTTCTTTTGGTATGACTTCAAGTTTGCCCGTTCCGCAAATTGGACATTCCTCGGCTCTGAATGTTTTGGTGAAATTAAAATCCAAGTTTTCCAAATCAATATGCAAGATTCTTTGAGAAAGGTTTGGAGTTTTTCCAAGAATTATTTTGACAGCTTCTGCAACCTCAATTGCACCGACAATTGAAAGTATTGGCGGATGGACACCCTCAATGCTGCAAGTCGGCATCGAGTCCTCGTCAAGGGATGGAAACATGCAATAGTAGCACGCAGATTTTTTTGGCAAAACGGTAAAGACCTGTCCGGATGTTCCGACTGCAGCTCCTGTGACAAACGGAATTTCAAACTTTACACATGCTTTGTTTAACGCATATCTTGCATTGACACTGTCAAGTGCATCAATTACAACATCGCAGCCTTCAACTACTTCTAATGCAGTATAATCATTTACAGATATAGCCAATGCTTCAATTTTGCAATCAGGGTTTAGTTTTTGTAATTTTTTAGCAGCAACTTCAACTTTGACCTGGCCGACATCATCCTCATCAAAGAGCATTTGCCTGTGCAGGTTTGACAGTTCTATTACATCTCTGTCAACAATACGCAAAGCCCCAACACCCATCGTAGCTAGTCTAGATATTATTGGATGTCCTAAACCGCCAGTTCCAACAACACAAACTTTGGCATTTTTTAATTTCAGCTGTCCGCCGTAGCCGATTTCCTCCAGCATTACCTGTCTTGAAAATTTGTCCAGTTCTTTTGGGGATAGTTCTTCTGAACCGCCAGCTACTGCAGGCAATATGTAGACCTCATCGCCATCTTTCAGAACAGTTTCCATGCCGCTAGAAAATTTTGCGTTCTTTCCGTTGATGTAGACATTTATCAGAGAACGTGGGGTTCCATCACCCTCCAAAACTCTACGCTTAAAATCATCGCCCATAATTTCTGAAATCTTTGCAAATGCATCAGTTAGAGAATCAGCTGAGATCTCAGTTTTCTTCTCTCCACCACTCTGATTTAGTACGGATGGGACTGTAAATGTAATATTTGCCATCAGTTAACTACCGCCGATATTTCTGCAATGTCTGCCTTCATTATTCTAGGCTTTTCCAAGACTTCCATAATTGATTCAGTTGCCTTTAGTCCATTGCCAGTGACGTAACATACGACCTTGTCATTTTTGTCGATTTTTCCCTGCTCAACCATCTTCTGGAGAACAGATATTGATACGCCGCCTGCAGGCTCTGTGAATATTCCTTCAGTCCGAGCCAAAAGCAGTATAGCGTCTAAAATTTCCTTATTGTTACATTCTTCTGCAAATCCGTTGTATTGTGCCAGTCGCTTCAAAACATATCTACCGTCGCCAGGATCGCCTATTGCCAGACTTTTTGCAACAGTATCAGGATACTCTACAGGAATTACATCTTTGCTGTTTTTCTTAAACGCGTCAACTATGGGTGCACAGCCGTGCGGTTGTGCTGCAATCACGTGCATGCCAGATACATCATCAAGCAACGAGACAGTCTGTAGTTCTTCAAACCCTTTGCAAATTGCATTAAGCATTGCGCCGCTTCCGACTGGTATTATCAGATGATCAGGGACTTGCCAGTCAAGCTGTTCTGCGACTTCAAATGAAAATGTTTTGGAACCTTCCACGTAATGAGAACGCATGTTAATGTTCACTATGCCGATACCTTTGCTATCGCCAATTTGTGCCGCAATTCTGTTTGCATCATCATATGTCCCGTCAACTGCGATATAGTTTGCACCGTACGATAATGCCTGTGCAATCTTTGCCATCTCAATGTTACTTGGTGCAAACACATGGCACGGCAGTCCAGCTTTGGCTGCATGCGCCGCAGTTGCAGATGCCAAATTGCCAGTAGACGCACATCCTACTGCAGTCAATCCGAATTCTTTTGCCTTGGATATTGCAACCCCAGCCGGCCTGTCTTTGAATGAAAACGTTGGGTTTACAGAGTCATTTTTGATGTAAAGATTGTTCAGTCCCAGTTTTTTTCCAAGATTGTCAGCCTTGATAAGAGGAGTCATTCCGGCGCCGATACTTACAATGTTTGATTTGTCCTCTATTGGAAGTAGTTCAAAATATCTCCAGTAGGTGTGCTCGCGATTTGTAAAAGTATTTTTGGTAACTGTAGGAAAATTATATTTTACATCAAGCGGTCCAAAGCAGTCTTCGCACACATACTTGAAGGCAGTATCATATTCTTTTTTGCATTCCCTGCATTGCAGTGAGGTTCTAGCCAAGATCAGTATATCCCATGAAAATACAGATAAAAAATCCTAATATCAAGTTAAGTGACACTTAATTTTAACGGATAAAAATATAGTTAATACTAATCATCATAAGGGGAAAAATAGGAAAGACTGTAAAAAATCAAATTTTTTGGAATTATCTATCATGAGGAAGGTTTTTAGATATTTTTGAAAGAGTGTTTTTGTGAATGGTAAAATCGCAATTCCGATTGTTATGGGAGTTATCATTGCAATAGTGGGAATAATTGCAATAACAAATCAAGAACCAAATGCGATGGAAGTAGAGGATACTCTGAATAAAGAATTACAGCCTGCAGAAGAAACCACAGAAATTCTAAAAAAATTAGAGGATATTGAAAAAAATGCCGAAGATTTAAAGAATTTAGAAACTGATTATGATGCGTCACGCGAAAGAGAGTGGATAACTTCAGGACCGTTTCAGATTGATCGAAGTGAGTATGTTTTAGGAGAGAAAATTTTTCTCAGAACTGGAGGATTGGGATTTGATGAAAAGGGTCAAGTGGCGTTTCTCAGACCGTTAAACACCACTCACTATGAGGTTTATCTGACAATACCATTTGACGGCTCTGATAATTCAGCGTTCAATTATTATTTACAGCC
>JAPFQF010000020.1 GCA_029255365.1 Candidatus Nitrosopumilus sp.
ATTCTGATTGCTTCTTTTGCCACTTTTTCATGATCTTCTTTTGGGCTTTTATCGTCAATTATTCCGACAAATCCTTTGCCAACTGCCACCATTTCAAATTCGGGTTCCAGCCTTTTTGATGAATCCATTTCGCCATAATGCCATGAACCTTTGATGAACTGAATCATGCAAGTTTTCTTTTTATATCCTGTTGCGCGTAAAGCAATTCCCAAAGCTGCAGTTGTTTTTCCTTTTCCTTTTCCAGTATAGACAATCGTCAAACCGTCATTTTCCATAAATTACATCCGGCAGATCTCACTAAAAACATTGAGTATGTCCACAATCTATCAATTTAAATAAAAAATGATCCTAGTCATGCAAATTGAAACTCCCTAGAATCGTGATTGCAGGTGCCACCAGTGGGGTTGGCAAGACATCAATAGCATGTTCAATAATTTACGCGTTACAAAAACGTGGTTTTTCTGTACAACCGTTTAAGGTTGGACCTGATTATATTGATCCGGGATACCTCTCAAGTATTTCAAAAAATCAAACATACAACCTGGATGCATGGCTTATGGGCGAAAATCATCTTTTCAACAGCTTCACTTCGAATTCCCAGTCCAATATATCAGTGATAGAAGGGGTCATGGGATATTATGATGGATTTGGTGGAGATTCAAACTATGCTAGCACTCATCATGTGGCATCACTGACAAAATCCCCCGTCTTGTTAGTTTTAGATGCTAGCAAAACTTCTCGCTCTATTGCAGCCACTGCTCTTGGATTCTTAAAATTTCATAGAAATTCTCGCATTGCCGGAATAATTCTAAATAAAATAGGCAGCAAAAAACATGAACTTTTGTGCAAAAGTGCACTAGGACAAATCAAAATTCCAATCATTGGCGTGGTTCCAAAAAATCCGTTACTGGACATGCCCTCAAGACATTTGGGGTTAGTCTCAACATCAGAAAGCAAAGATCTCAAAATACAGATCAGAAAAATTTCAAAAATAATTTCTGAATGTTTCGATGTTGATCAAATTATAAAAATTGCAAAAGCCTCTGCTGATCTCAATAAAAAACTAAAACCTGCACACAAGAAAACAAAAACTACCATTGCAGTTGCACTTGACACGTCGTTTAATTTCTATTACCAGGATAACTTGGAGGCATTGCGTCGTGAAGGTGCAAATTTAAAATTTTTCAGTCCTGTGAAAGACAAAATAATTCCAAAATGTGACGGGCTTTACATCGGAGGCGGGTTTCCTGAAGTCTTGGGAGATGCTCTTGAAAAAAATCAAACCATGAAAAAATCAATAAAGAAACTGTCTGAAGACAATCTGCCAATTTATGCTGAATGTGGCGGGCTGATGTATTTGACAAAATCAATCTTGTCTGAAAATAAAAAATACAAAATGATAGGTCTGTTTGACGCTGAAACTAAAATGACAAAGAAAATGAGGCTCAACTATACCAAAGGCAAGGTGACTGTGAAAAATACAATCTCTGACAAATTGCATGATTTTAAAGGCCATGAATTTCATTATTCCCAATTAGATTCCGTTGCGTCTGATTCAAGATTTGCTTACAGTTTAGAAATTGGCGAGGGAATAAAGAATCACCAGGACGGATTGATCCAAGATAATACGTTGGCCTCTTACGGACATCTGTATTTTGACAGCTCAGAATATGCGGAAACTTTTGTCAAAAATTGCTCAAACAATTCAAGAAGATGATTCTGCCCTGATTAATTTGAAAATCGCATTAATTGTGGCAGATACCGAAGAACTGCCTCCTTTCCTGCCTATATTGGTGATAAACGGCGCTCCTTCCAACCTTGATAACTCCTCCTTTGATTCTGCGGCGCAGATGAATCCTACTGGGATTCCGATGATCAAAGCGGGTTTTACTATGCCTTCTTTGACCATCTGAATTACTTCCTGAAGTGCAGTTGGAGCATTTCCAATAGCTACTACTCCTCCATCCATATCCGAAATGGCTGCTCTCATAGATACTTGTGAGCGGGTTTTACCTTCTTTTTTTGCCAATTCCATTATTTCTGGTTTGGAAATATTACAAACTATGTTATTGCCAAAATCTTTGGGATTTTGTTTGTTCATTCCTCCTATTACCCCATTAACATCAACCACTATGCTGCAACCATTTTTCAAAGCATTCATTCCGCTCTCAATTGCATCTTTGTGAAAAATTAACCTGTTTTTATTTGCAAAATCAAAATCTGCCGTTGAATGAATGATTCTTCTGACGATGGGCCATTCTTTTTCATTGAACTCGTGAGGACCTATCTCATCGTCAATCATTTTCATACTTGCATCCTCAATTGATTGGCCTTTCCTAGTTTGCATTTTCTACCTCTTTGGCCCTCTCTAATATCAAATCTATCATTTTTTGATCCGTTCCTATGTGTTTTGTAATGTAGGAATTTTCTATACTGGAATTTTCTAGCGCAGGAATCAAATCATTGTTAATGTCATTTTTTACGTGTGCTCCTTCATGAAGAAAATAAAAGACTATGATCAAAACTTTGGGATTGTCATTTTCACATTTTTTAATCCCTTCAAAAATATCTGGCTGTTCTATCTCTAGCCAGCACCTGCTAACATTTCTATAGGAATCTTTTAGATGGTTTACAATGTAATCCAATGACATTTGGGCCTTGGGATCTTTGCTCCCATGCCCAATAATCATTACATCAACTTCGTCGTTTGATAGAGTGACGTTGTTTTCTTTTATTGTTGCAGATATTCTATTTTCAACAACTTCTACCAAAGTTTTATGCATGCTCATTTGTTTAGTGACAATAAATTTCACTTTGGTGTCCTTTTGAAATTTCATTACATCAGTAACTGCATTTTTTACTTTTTTTCCAGGATACAAAAAGTAGGGAACGATGGTCAGAGAATCAATATCTTCTTTTAGGCATTTGGTAATTCCGTCTTCAATATATGGTGGTTCCACCTCTAGGAAACAGAAATCAGTGAAAACATAGTCACCTTTTGCTTTGATTCCTTGGCAAATCACATCTAATTCTTCAGATGCTTCTCTTTCTCTACTTCCCCTGTCAATTAGCAATAATCCTCGTTTCAATTCATAATCCTCGCTATGGCTATGGTCAAATTTGGTGGGAATTTCTGCTTTTCTACTATTAATTTTCCTCCGGATACTTTGATGGCGGCAGCTTCTGACACACTTGCAGTTCCTTCAAAAGCTTTCACTGTTTCAGAAGGATTGGGGGCGGAAATTTCAGCCAAATCTTCTCTATCCACATACTCTACTGGAATCCCCATTTCTTCTCCAAGATCTATTAGTCCTTGTACATCCTGTGGTTTTTTTATTGATACTAGTTTTGCAATGGATTTCGAACTGAGTTTGAATTTTTCTAAGCAATGGTCAATTCCTTCCCTAATTGTTTCCTTTGTAGTATCCCAATGCAATCCAATTCCAATCACTAGACTTGGTGGACGGTATATCACAGACTCATTTGATATTTCATCATCAATTATTTTATCTGAGATTATTAAATGCGCTTTGGAATTTGATTTTTTTAAATCGTCCATTTTTTCATAAATTAAAACATTTTTTGGCAAGTTCTTGTACCAATTTCTTTCACCTGCCTCTTGCAGTACCCCAATAGGTTCTTCATTTACCATGTGTGCACTAATTTTAGTTACCGTGGAATCATCATCTATTTTCCAATTGAATTCCCTTCCCACCAGATCCACTGCTATTGTTTTGTTTACATCTGCTGCAGTGGTGATTACAGGTAACGCTCCAAGTTTTTCTGCAATTTCCTCAGTTAGTTCGTTAGCTCCTCCAATATGTCCTGACAAAACGCTGATTACAAAATTTGTTTTATCGTCAATTACTATTACGGCAGGATCCGTTTTCTTATCTTTCAAGTGCGGCGCAATTAACCTAATTACTGCCCCCAACGAAAACAGACAAACTAACGCATTATTATTCTTAAAAAGTTCTACAATTTTGTCGGTTGTAGGCTCGGAATACCACACTATCTCTGTATTTTCATTTGAGAGTTTCAAGGGTGCAAATATACCCCAATCTGGAAATATTTTTTTCAGTTCTTCCCCAATTTTAATTCCGTTTTTGGTGATGGCAAGAACTACAGTTTTTTCCATAATCAAAATCTTCTAACTTTGATAAAATACCTTACTCTTCGGATTTCCTAGCTAGAATTTCCCCTTCAAAATCAAACAATATTACATCTATGGAAACTTTTTCTTCGGAATGTTTTCTCATATGCTTATACGTTTCACTGCAGATCAAATCAAAAAACCCACGAATGTTGTTTTCCTGAATTATCTCAGAGACATGTCTTGCTGTATTTGCTTTTCTAATATCATGAATTACATTTTCTTCTGCATTGCAACTTTTGGCCAATTCAGCTAGAAATACCATGTCCACTTTTGATCCTTTGACATGTGTCTGTTTGACTCCTGCAGCCATTTTTGCAAGCTTTCCGATAAAACCTACAACATATGCTTTTTTGATGTCCTTTCTACCACACTGTTGAATCGTATATCCTGAAAAATCACCCATCTGTACAAAGCAATGTTCTGGCAAATCAACTATTTTTTTTGCAAAATCCTCACTGCGTCCACCTGTAGTTAGTACCACCGTGTCATTGCCCATTGCAATTGCCACATCCAAATTCTGTCTAATTGATGCTGCATATGATGCTGTAGAAAATGGAAATACAATACCACTTGTTCCCAAGATTGAAATTCCGTTTATAATTCCTAACCGAGGGTTGTCCGTCTTTGGTCCCAGTTCTCTTCCTTTGGGAACTGAAATTACGACCCTGATTCCATTTTTTAAGAGAATATCCTTGCCTACTTCTTTCAAATTTTCTGTAATCATTTTTTTAGGCACCGGATTTATTGCAGGCTTGTTAATTTCCAAGCCTAGTCCAGGCTTTGTAACAATTCCTACGCCTTCTCCGCCATCAATCTCTATTTCATTGATTTTTTTGGTGATTGATAATTCCACGATGATTTCTGCCCCGTGTGTCACATCAGGATCATCCCCACCGTTTTTAATTACAGAACATCTTGCCTTATCTGATTCAAATTCACAAGAATGGATTGGTATTTGAAGAAAAGATCGTTTCGGTAACAGAATACTTACGTTATCAATTTTTTTCTGATTTATTATTGACAGTAGAGCAGCTTTTGATGCTGCAGTTGCTGAACTTCCTGTAGTGTAGCCAGTCTTCATTTTGGCCTTTTCTCCTTCCACGTTTATGGTATTCATTTTCTGGTATTAACTCTTATTTTGTAATTATTTCAATTACTAAATAGATTTAAAATTAAAACAAATTTGGTTCTATCATGGATAAATTCCCTAAGATTGTTGTTACTGGGGCAAGCGGATTTATCGCAAAAAATCTTAGAAAACACCTGTCTGAAAAAAACGTTGATTTGATCTCAATATCTAGAAATGACTTTAAAAATTTCAAATCTGAATCTAAAATTATCTCAAAAAACTATGACGGAAAAAAACTTTTACATCTAATTAAAAACTCAGATGCTTTAATTCATCTTGTTGGAGTAGGGAAACAATCAGTTAATTCGGATTATGATGCGATAAATGCTGAACTCACACGACACGTTGTAAATTTAAGTAAAAAGGCCAATATCAAAAAAATTGTTTATCTAAGCGGTTTAGGGGTGTCGGCAAAAACAACCTTGGGCTATTTTATTTCAAAATACAATGCTGAAAACTTTATCGCTGATTCTGGATTAGATTACACCGTTTTTAGACCGTCATATATTGTAGGAACTGACGACATGTTTACAAAATATCTTAAAAGACAAATTAAAAATGGTGAAATTAACATTCCAGGCTCTGGAGCTTATTCTATCCAGCCAATTCATATATCTGATGTCGTAAAAATTATTTTTGAATCTGTTCTGCAACCAAAATTCAATAATAAAATTATTGATCTGGTTGGTCCTGATTTTGTCACTTTTGAAAAATATGTTAAACTCTTTTCTAAAGGAACTAAAACTAGCATAAAAAAAATCAGACTTGAGGATGCATATCATGATGCCATAACCAACCCAAAATCTGACTTTGGGGTTGATGATCTCAATATTCTAATTGGAAATTTTAAGGGAAATCATGAAAAATTAAAAAAAGTCGCTGGCATGAAATTTAAATCAGTCGTAGAACTATTGCAATCCCGCAGATTGCCTTAATGTTCCAGCCTTATCGGTTTTTTCCCAAGTGAATTCCGGCTCATTTCTTCCAAAATGACCAAAAGATGCGGTTTTTTTGTAAATTGGTCTTTTTAAATCCAATTGTGAGATTATTCCTGATGGCTTCATGTCAAAATTCTTTCTAACCAAATCTTCAATTTGATTTTCAGGAACTTTGTTTGTTCCAAACGTGTTGACATAAAGTGATACGGGCTCTGCCACTCCTATTGCATATGCCAATTGTACTTCACATCTATCGGCCAACCCTGCAGCTACAAGATTTTTTGCGATATATCTGCACATGTAACACGCGGATCTATCGACTTTGGATGGATCCTTTCCTGAGAATGCCCCTCCGCCATGTCTTCCAAATCCGCCATAGGTATCAACGATAATTTTCCTTCCAGTCAACCCTGCATCCCCATGTGGACCACCAATCACAAATTTTCCTGTTGGATTGATGTGAATCTTGATGTCCTCATTCCAAAGATCTCCTAAAACCGGCTTGATTACTTTGTCAATAATTTCTCTCGAAATTTTTTCCTGGGATACTTCTGGGGCATGCTGTGTGGATATTACAACTGTTTCAATCCTTACAGGTTTGTTATCTTCATATCTTACAGAAACCTGTGATTTGCCATCCGGTCTTACCCACGATAAAGTCTGATCTCTTCTTACTTGTGATAATTTTTGAATAAGTTTGTGTGCCAGTAAAATTGGCATGGGCATCAATTCTTCAGTTTCATTTGACGCATATCCAAACATCAAACCTTGATCACCTGCACCCTGTTCTTTTCCTTCAGTTGCTGTTACACCTTGACTGATATCTGGACTTTGTGAGTGAAGTTTTAAATCAACTTTACAACTATCTCCATCAAACATCAAATCTTTGTCGTCATAACCGATCTCTTTAATTGTTTTTCTGACTAGTTCTTCTTGGGCCTTTTGATCAAATACTGCCTTTGATGTGACTTCCCCCGATACTACGACATAATTAGTTGTAACCATTGTTTCAACTGCCACTCTTGAATCAGGATCTTGTCTAAGATATTCGTCTACAAATGCATCGGAAATATTATCGCATATCTTGTCCGGATGTCCTTCTGTTACTGACTCTGAAGTAAATAGAAAACTGCTGGTCATAAAACCACTTACTAGAGTTCGTTTTCTAGTTTGATAAATAATACGTTGTTGCCTCTTACGATAACTCTGCCATAATTGGCAATTGTTTTACCGTCGTGAAGTTCTTCTGCATCAGTCATAATCAAATTCATATAGGAATCTACGTTGTCCATCTTTCCTTTGTACTCTACTTCATTTTTCAGTCTTACTGTAACCTTCTTCTTGATACTTTTTTGAAGAGTTGTTAGAGGTCTTTTTGCGCTAGGAGTTGGTTGGGACACTAATTGTTCACTTGTTTTGAAATCTTTTTCTCTGGCATAAAAGCCTTACCTCTTTTATGAAAATTGAAATTCCTTAAATTTTTTCTTCTTTTTCTAATAATTACCCAAATGATCTCTACAGGTTTGCAAAAATTAGACAAATTCTTGTCAGGCGGAATTCCTGATAATGTAATTGTAGATGTTTTCGGTGAAAACGGAACTGGAAAAACTCTATTCCTATTGCAATTGTCTATAAATTCAATTAAAAACGGTGGTAATGTTCTGTATTTCGACACCACAGGCGGATTTAGACCCGAACGTATAGTCGAAATTCAAAAAGAATTGGAAATAGAGATTGATTTGTTGGATAAAATTACCGTATCCAGAATTACAAACACCTCGGAACAAATCAAATCAATTATACATCTTGAACAGAGTGATTTCTCTTTAATAGTGATTGACAATGTCACTGATTTGTTTTCTTACGAGTATCAAAAAGACGAATCTATGTTTGAAAAAAACCTGCTATTTATGAAATACATGCATGATTTATCAAAATTAGCAATTACAAAAAAAATTCCAATTATAATTACCAATATGATTAGAATGGCAAATGATGTCGAAATAGAAAACATGCAAAACGCAATCGATCCTTACACGCACATCAAAATTCATCTTTTTAAAAACTTGTCAAAATTTAAAGGTCAGATTTATTGGGCATTAAAAAAAGAAAATTTTTCTTACACCATTAATAAAATTGGACTGTCCGACAATAGTGAAGATTTTTAATGGCCATGCTCTTACGTTAAATGATGGCAGGAATTTTCGATTCGATACCCGTTATTACCGTAGTTTTATTTGCACTTGGCTTGGTGGGTGTATTTGTTTATGAAAGATCACGATCAAGCGACACAGTCAAATCATCTTCTTAATTCTTTTTTGTAATTTTAGAAAATGGGCTGACAAATAATTCTATTCTGCCTTCCAGTCCCGGCTTTGCATTAAGTCCTGTAATTGAAACAATTTCCCCCAGTTCGCATTTGTCGATGATTCTTGATAGGTTTCTCCAACCTTTTACCCAAATTTGCCCTGTATCATCTTCCACAAACATTTCTGAAAGCGCTATTGATTCACCTGATTTTGTTTGAACTTCACGCCTTTCAGGAACTTTCAACACTATTGCTTCAATGCAATAGATTACATCTATTTTGATATCGTTGATTTTTGTTCTAAGTTGAGACAGTGAGGGAATCGATTCATCGTTGTCTAATTTTCTTACAAAAGAATTTTCGTCTAATGTAATTGAATTGCCATAAACTTTTGATGGCATACATTCTATGACATCACCTTCTGCACAGATGCTAGTCGAGTTTGAAAAATCACTAATGTTGAACAGGTTCTTTTTGCTATCAACGGCCAAAATCATATTTTTGCCACTTTCTGTTGATGTTATGGACAGAACTCTTGTGATTACTGGTCCTGCTTCCTTGCCGCCTTCAATCTCAATTATTGTGGCATCATTGCCGTGAATTTCCAGTCCTTGATTTCCTGATTTTACTTTGACACCAAGTAATCTTATTTTGGCAGATTGTGAAATCATGTTTGGAATGGCGGATTCATCCTTGCCCCATAACACTACCCTCATCCCACTCCCATCTTTTCCTTTTAGCCTCATTCTTAGTGCTTTTCCAGGTGCGCCGCGAGAATTTGTAAATTCCATTCCGCTAATTACTCCGTCAATAGTTCCAGAAACCACTAGATCTTTTTGCCCCTCTTTAGATTCGCTGACATCTTTTGTAATGGTATCGATAGTAGGAATTTCACTTTTGGTATCCGCAGTTTCTATGTTTGATCCAGAGCCAATGTTGATTGTCGGAGAACCATCCAGATCAGATTTTACATAAGCTTTTATTATTTTGATTAGATCTCCTGGTTTCAGATTTTCAATGCCTGGAAGATTAGCTTTTTCATCCCATAATTTCACACTGGCTGTGGAATTTTTGTCATATACAGTCATTGTTCTGAGATAGAACGGAGAGCCGTCTTTTCTGGAAAACTGTTTTGCAGGCGAGAGATTCAAAACCCTCGTCTCTAATGAAATTTCTTTCGCTCCTGCGTACAAATCCTTTAAGCCAATTTCAAGCTTTTCTGGTTCTGATAATGTCACCCCATAGTCCGAGGCAATTAGAAACAATGCGCCTTGATCTGTCAGATAGCCGGCACCAATTTTTTCTTTCTTTTGCTTAATTTGCTCTTCAAGATCACTTTTAGTTAATTCTGGCTTTTGTGCAAGCATCTTACCGATAAGATTTTCAAATTCAGACAATCCATTTTTGCTAAACTCATTCTATTAATAAAAATTTCATTCCTTTGAAATTTTATTTTTTTAACAAAATGATCGCATGGGCATATTTTATCTGATTTTTAAATCTGGCAGATCGGTGATTTTTTAAATCTCCACATGATTTGACGTGATTAATTCAAATTTCCCAAAAATATCTTAATTTACCTCACTAACTAAATTAATAGGAAGATCGCAACTTTGGTATGTCCTGCATCCATGTTGACCATCTGTCAAAATCATATGGTTCAGTTCATGCAGTGGATGATCTTACTCTATCAGTAAAATCAGGACAAGTTTTTGGATTTCTAGGCCCAAACGGTGCCGGAAAATCCACCACAATCAAACTCCTTACCACACTCATCCCGCCATCAAGTGGATCATTGACCATTTTGGGCATTGATGCTGTAGCCGAACCCCTTAAAATTCGTCATAAGATTGGAGTTGTTTTACAACAACCAAGCTACGAGCCTACGTTGTCAGTGGAAAAATCCCTTGAAAAATACGGGATGATGTGGAATGTACCTAAAGATGAATGTAAAAAAAGGATGGAACAACTTTTGAAAGACTTTGATCTAGTTGAAATTCGTAAAAAAAGAAACGAAGATCTCTCCATTGGTCAAAGAAGAAGAGTCCAAGTTGCACGTGAATTTATGCATGACATGGAATTACTGTTTTTGGATGAACCTACCGTCGGATTGGATCCAAGTGCTAGAAGAAAATTATTGGATTATTTAAAAAACAAAGTTAAAACAGGTTTGACAATTTTTTACACAACGCATATTCTATCTGAGGCTGAATACCTGTGTGATCAAATAGCCATTATCGATAAGGGCAAAATTATCACTGTGGATTCGCCTGATGCATTAAAAAACAGATTTGGAAAGGAAAAAACCATAAAAATTCATCTGTTAGAAAAACAACCTGAAATCGTTTCTTTTTTGTCTGGTATTCCAGACTGCAAAATTGATTTTGAAACTGGAACGAATATAATAATACGCTCGGAGCAATCCGAATTAGTACTGTTAAAAGTATTGAAAATGCTCAATGAGAATGGAATTGAGATTGAAGATCTGTCGGCTGTACCGACAAATCTTGAAGAGATCTTTTTAAACATGATGAGAGAAAATGCATCCAATAATTAGACTTGTTAACAGAAATCTTACGATTTCTCTCAATCCAGGCTTTTTAATTTGGCAAGTAATTTTTCCTTTAATCTATATCTTTGTAGCTGGGTTTGCATACGCGCCACTAATCAATGCGGTTCCGTTTGGAAGCAAGGAACTTGACTATCCTGCATTTTTAGCATCTGGCATGATCGGATTTAACATAATGAATAGCACGCTAATTTCTGGCATCATTATTTGGAATGATAGAAAACACGGAATGTTTGAACAAATTATGTCTGGACCGTTCACTAGGGGTCATTATATTCTAAGCAATATTTGCACTATAGGCATAATTGGGTTAGTCAGTGCCGCACTGATAGCCGTAGTCGGATATCCTGTATTTTTTGAATCTGTAGAATTTTCATTTGTCACAATTCCCATAATCATTTTTGGCGCCATTACCGGCTCAGTACTTTTTGGCTCATTGGCATCAATTATCTCAACCAGACTGCGCTCAAGTGAGGGATTTAACGTAATTATCAACACTGTATTTCTTTTCTTTGCTTTTGTCAGTACCGCGTTTTATCCAGCAGATGGTGCGCCTGAACCCTTACGAACTGCATTTTATCTGAATCCGTTAACATACCTTGTGGATGTAATCAGAGCAGGAATTTTTGGAACTATTACTGAATTTGTAATTATTGAAATGATAATACTGGTGGCAATTGCATCAACATTATTTGTCATTGCTTCACGACTGCTTACAAAATTAGACTTTTAGTAATAAGACTATTCTTTAAATTTTTCATATGATTCATTGATTTTTTTAATAATGTCCAAATTTTCATATTCCACTAATTTTAAATTTGGAATGATGCAGTGTCCTCCGATAATACCTGGATACATTTTTGGTCTGTTGCCCAAGTTTTCATGAATCTCGTCTGCAAATTTCCACATTTCATCAAAATCCACACCCTCTTTTTCACAAATCATTTTTGTAATTTGAGCATAATTAATCAGCCATCCATAATATGTCGTATCGACTAAAATTTTTGCCAACTCTGCAGTCTTTGTTGTTGACATCCATTCTGTTTTTTCAAATCGTTTCTCCAAATCCGCCTTTATTTTAGGATCCACATGTTCATCGTCTGACGAGATAAATTTTGTATATTTTTTAATATCGTCTAAAAATCTTCTATGTACACCACGAACTGGTGAAAATAAAACCGGTACTTTGGAATTACCTTGTATGTTTTTTGTTGTTCCAGGTTTTACCGTGGAATGTATCAGAACAGCTTTTAGACCTTCAATCTTGCTGATCCAATCTACTGTAATATCTACAAATCCTGTCAATTCCCCAGGAAGACAAACATGGAGGTATTCCGGATTCTCTATTTTATTATTTTCAGAATAGTTTTTACATTTTGAACTATCTACATCAATTCCGACACAACCGTAGTTTCTTTCTTCAAGAAGACGAAACAGCGTTTCCCCCACTTCGCCCATTCCTAAAACTATGTCAGTCATATGCCTAATTTCAAAAAAACTATCTGTGTTATATTCGTGTACAAAAACCAACTGTTTTTAAAGAAAGTAGCCCGGCCCAGACTCGAACTGGGGTCAAAGGCTTCAAAGGCCTCGATGCTTGACCGCTACACTACCGGGCTGCTAAATCGAGGACACCCATTCCCTTAATGAACTTTTTATTTGAATTTGACTCTTAAAACTAAAATTAACTATTCTTTGATTATCCTGATTAATTTTTCGACGGGATCTTCCATCTGCTTTCTAATTCTTTCCGCCCTTTCTTGATTCTGATTGACAGCGGATTCAAAAATTTTCTTGATATGATTTGAAATCTTGTTTGGGTTTGCTTCCCTTATTACCAAATATTTTTTCACCAAGAAATTTTCAATAATGTTTGGAACCGCATTGTAAGATATTGTAGGGATTCCCATTAGTGCAGATTCTGCAGTCATTGTTCCCCCTGATCCGACAAAAACATCTGTATTCTTTAACAAATGTTTTCCATCATATGTCATTTTTACAATTTTCACTTTTTTGCCAACGGTTTTTTGTAAACTTTCAATCTGTTTTGCATATCTGCCCAAGACTACGATGTTTTCATTTTCAAATTCTCTTTCAATTTTTTTTATGATTGGGATGATTTTACTGGATTTTGATGCGTATGACGCCTCTTCCTCATCCACTCTTATCAAAATATTCTTTCTGTTGTTGTTTTTGAATGGCAATTTAGCTTTTTGATCAATTTTTCTCTGGATTGTTACAAATGCATCAATTGCCTTGTACTGGATGATGTTTTTTTCGTCAATTCCATACTTTGAAAACTCCTTTTTAGCTATTGTAAAGGGAATTAATAATTTTTGAATCAATGGCAAAGTTAATCGCATTACTGCTTCTGCATGCGGTGAATCACAAAATGCCACATGTTTGATTCCCAAACCAAACGCAATTCTGGCTGCTTCAGGAGAACAAAAGCTAATTACAATATCAGGGGAAAATGTCCTGATTTTTGCAGACAGTCTTCCCATTCTGTCGATGCTGGCTTTGAGTTTGGCTTCTTTGGCTCCACCGCCATGTTTTCCAACAAAAACAAGGTCAAAATCACGTATTTTTGCCAATTTTGAAACTTCTTCATAATCCCTTGAAGTGCACAAAAGATCGTGTTTTTTACCTAATTTTTCAACTATTGGTTCAGAAAACAATAATTGTTTCGGTGTGAGAATATCTATCCAAATTTTCAAGTAATTTTCTAATTATCACAAGTTCAATAAGTTTTTCTTAGTCCATTCCTTGATCTAATCTATGGGGGGAGCCAAAGTTGTCGTTTACGGTCTTAGTACCGAGGGATATGCTATTGCATCTCAAATGGCAATTAAAGGCGCAGATGTTTACATCATAGATGAATCTACTCCGTCAGCAATTTCACTTAATGCAGAAATTGCCAAAACATATCCAAACGTATCTTCTCTAAAAGAGGACGAACCTCTGTTGGCCATGGAGCCAATTGATGTGGCAATTTCTAAAGCACAATATCTCTTCTTCACTCCAAGAATTAGAAAAACAGGACAAGATATCAAAACTGAAATTCATTCAAAATTTAAGGATGCAGTTACATCGATGAAAAAAAACAGCTCGGTAATTTTTACTCTTCCTACGGGATTTGGAGGTAACAACGAAAATATTTCATTGCTTGAACATGTAACAGGATTTGAGACAGGAAAACACATTTCATATTTTTATTATCCTCTTGAAGATCTTAAGGAACAATCAAAAATCATCGGGTCATTTAATGGAAAAGAAGATTTGATACTGTCCGAACTTCTCACAGTAGGTAAAAAAGAGAAAAAATTTGTGGCAATTTCATCGTCTGAGCATTTTCATGCTATCGATGTACTTTCTCGATTTTCTAGCCTGTGTAGTGTTTTAGAAGTTTGTAAATACGCTCAAGATGACATTACAAAAAATGATCTTTCTTCAGATAATTTTCAGGAGATATTCTTGGATGATATGATTAACAGTCTGTTTGATTTGAAATCTTTAGGCTCATCTTTTGACGGGGCAAACTCTCTCATGTATCTAATTAATGGAAGTGTAAAGGGAATTGATGGATACATCAAGCGATTAATTGATGAGATCCGCTCAACATTAAAGAAGAATGACCTGAAGGCAAGCAGAACCAAGATTGCACTATCTTGGACACTTGATCAACATGTAATGCGTGGAGACAAAATTGAGATGTTGCAAAATTTGACATCAAGGTTGCGTGATTACATTGGCGATGTAGAAGCTTATGAAGATCCAAACTTTGATCTATTTCATAGTGACAAAACTACAATTGTTGTGGCTTGTTCGAAATTTGATTTTGACAATATTGAAAAAAATAAACAGGATTCCAATCTCATTATTGTCAAAGCTAATCCTTTGTGTGAAACTATCAATAACAGTATAAATTAGCTAAATTGTTATTCTGATTAAATTGTCCAGCAAATCTGATCCTGATGAAATCCCAGTAGATGTAATCTCTGAAAATGAAGCAGAGAGTGATTCATCTGTATCCGAATCGAAACTGTCAGAATGTAATATTGATGAATTATATCAACAACTGGATTTGGAAAAACAAAAATCGTCTGAATATGAAGAAAAATTAAAACTTGTTTTGGCCGACTTTCAAAATCTAAGTAGAAAAACCCAGACTGATATAGAAAATGGCGTTAATACAAAAATTAACGAATTTGCTTTAGATTTTTTAAAAATTTACGATGACTTTGTAAGGGCAAAAGAAGCTTTTTCTGAAAGTAAAATCAATTCGGATGGTTTGGATTTTATTTTAAAAAATATGGATTCTTTATTGCAGAAATATCGCATTGTACCAATAGAGGCATTAGGCGAAATTTTTAACCCCAATTTTCATGAGGCAATATCAATTGTCAATGATCCGGATTTAGATGACAATACAATCACAAAAGAGATCAGGAAGGGATATATTTCTCATGAGAGAGTTATAAGACCTACGCTAGTAGAAATTTCAAAAAAAGGATGATGATAAAATATGGCTAAAATTATTGGGATTGATTTAGGAACGAGTAATTCTGCAGCAGCAGTGGTAATGGGCGGCAAACCGACCATTATCCCAGCAGCAGAAGGTGCCACAGTAGGCGGCAAAGCGTTTCCATCAGTTGTAGCATTTACTAAAGATGGCGAACTTTTGGTAGGTGAACCTGCACGAAGACAATCCGTAACAAATCCGGATAGAACTATTTTTGCCGCTAAAAGAAAAATGGGCTCTGATCATATTTTTAAAATTTTAGACAAAGAATACAAACCTCAACAAATCTCATCATTCATTCTTCAAAAAATCAAAAAAGATGCAGAGGCGTTTATTGGAGAGCCAGTTAGCAAGGCGGTAATTACGGTTCCTGCATATTTTGATGACAATCAGCGTCAAGCTACTAAGGATGCTGGAACAATTGCAGGACTGGATGTTGTTAGAATAATTAATGAACCAACAGCAGCAGCTTTGGCATTTGGATTGGATAAAGCCAAACAAGACATGAAAATTCTTGTCTTTGATTTTGGTGGTGGCACATTGGACGTTACGATAATGGAAATGGGCGGTGGTGTTTTTGAAGTTCTCAGTACCTCTGGTGATACTCAATTAGGAGGTACGGATATGGATAAAGTTCTAATTGATTTCATTGTAGACGAATTCAGGAAAAAAGAAGGCGTTGATCTCAGTTCCGACTCAACTGCAATGACAAGAATTAGAGAAGCTTCCGAAAAAGCAAAAATTGAACTGTCTACTGTTATGGAAACAGATGTTAACTTGCCATTTATTTCACATGATCCGTCCTCAGGTGCCAAGAATTTAGAATTAAGACTGACTCGTTCCAAACTAGATGAGCTGATAAGACCAATTGTTGAGAAATGCAAGCCTTCTATATTGAAATCACTGGAAGATGCAAAACTCACAAACTCTGACATTAACAAAATTGTCATGGTTGGCGGCCCGACAAGAATCCCACTGGTGAAAAAATTTGTAAGCGAAATTGTTGGTCAGGAATCTGAATCCGGAGTGGATCCAATGGAGGCCGTAGCAATGGGAGCTGCAATTCAGGCAGGGATTATTGCTGGAGATGTAAGCAGTGACATAGTTTTACTTGACGTGACTCCTCTGACATTGGGAATTGAAACTTTGGGCGGTGTTAGAGAGCCGCTAATTGAAAGAAACACCACTATTCCGACCTCAAAGAGTAAAGTTTTCACAACTGCGGCTGATAGCCAAACAGCTGTTACTATTCACATTGTTCAAGGCGAACGACCAATGGCAACTGACAATGTATCCTTGGGCAGCTTTAATCTTACAGATTTGCCACCAGCTCCAAGGGGAATTCCTCAAATCGAAGTAAAATTTGACATTGATGCAAACGGAATAATTAATGTTACAGCAAAGGATCTTGGAACGCAAAAACAGGCAAAAATTACTATTGAATCAGGATCAAAATTATCCAAAGAAGAAATTGAAAAATTAAAACAAGATGCAGAAAAATTCTCTGATGAAGACAAAAAGAAGATGGTGAAAATTGATTTAAAGAATGAGGCAGAAAGTTACATTTACACTGTAGAAAAACTAGTGAATCATGATCTTAAAGATAAAATTTCACAAGAACAAGGAATTAAAATTACTGATGCTGTAAAGGAACTTAGAGAAGTTTTAGATAAGGAACCAGGTGAATTAAAACCTAAACTTGAAGTACTGCAAACGTTGGTCAACGAAGTTACAACTGAACTTTACAAAAATGCTTCATCTCCACCTGGCACAGAAGGACAGCAGGGCGCAGAAGGACAGCAGGGCACAGAAGGACAGGAGGGCGCAGAAGGACAAACCAATGAATCGGCTTCAACTGATGAAACAAAAGCCAGCTAAGTTTCTAATTCAATCATTTATACGGTAATTATGATAAAGGTAATGATTCATGGCTGCAAAACGTGACTATTACGAGGTTTTAGGTGTCACAAAAACATCCTCTCCTGATGAAATCAAACAACAGTATAGAAAATTAGCGTTAAAATTCCACCCTGACCGCAACACTTCTTCAGATGCTGGAGAACATTTTAAGGAAATTTCTGAAGCATATGCAGTTATTTCAGATCCCAAAAAAAAACAGGTCTATGATCAACACGGTCATGCCGGTGTTGATGGAAGATATTCCAGCGAAGATATTTTTCAGGGAGCACAGGGAGGGGGTTTTGATAATATCTTTGAATCAATCTTTGGTCGTGGGGGTGGAGGATTCGGTTTTAATCAACAGCAACAAGGTTCTGATCTTCTCTATGAGACCCATGTGACTTTAGAGGATGTATTGCATGGCAAAAAAATGGAAATCAATTTACAAAAACAAATTCAATGTGATATCTGCAACGGTTCAGGTGCCAAACCAGGCACTAGCAAGAAAACATGTGGAACATGCAATGGCCAAGGACAAGTCAGGCAAACTCGCAATATGGGATTTGCCTCATTTGTTACTGCCGCACCCTGTTCTGCCTGTAGGGGTCAGGGATCTATAATTGAAACCCCATGCAGTGAATGCAAGGGACAAGGAAGGAAAAGAGGTTCTAAAACCGTAACGTTTGAGATTCCCCCGGGAATAGATTCAGGAGATTACACTGTGTCCGGAGAGGGAAATGAAATTCCTGACGGAGTAAATGGTGATTTGATTGTCAGAGTGAGAGTGCAACCACATTCAAAGTTTAATCGAGACGGGAAAGATATTTTTTATGATCATGATGTTTCTATGGTTGATGCTGCTTTGGGATGTGAAATCACTGTTCCGACTTTGGAGGGAAAAGAAAAAATCAAAGTCGATGCTGGCAGCCAACCAAATACCATTATCAAACTAAAAGGAAAGGGCGTCACTCATATCAATTCCAGGGGAAAAGGGGATCAGTTTGTAAGAATTGTAGTAAACGTTCCTAAAAAACTCAGCAAACATCAAAAAAATCTTTTAGATGAATTTAGAAAAACCAGTGATTGATGATACAAAATGAAAATAGCATTAGATGTTGACGGCGTACTTGCAGATGTTATAGTATCATGGCTAAATTATAGTAACTCCATTAGGCCTGAAATTGCCAAACACCAGATAACCAGTTGGGAGTTCTGGAGTGAATTTGAAATAGATCGTTATGATTTTTACAATGAACTCAGTTCTTGCTGGAAAAATTGGATGCAAATCCCTGCCACTGAAAAAAATCTATCATCCGTGACAAAATCCCTTGCCGATATCGGCCAGGTGGATATCGTAACTGCCAGAGAACGTTCAACCGACTCTTTTGTAAAATCTTGGCTGGATCATCATGATATCGAATATGATAACTATGTATCAGTAATTGACGGTCCTATGAAAGCTGATTTGGACTATGATGTGTTTATTGATGATTCTCCATTGAATGCAGAACGATTCCTTAAAAATAACAAAAAAGTAATTTTGTACTCACAGCCGTGGAATCAGCACGTTTCTGAAAATAAAATTCATCGAGTCTCAAATCTTTCAGAGGCAATAGAAAAAATAAAACTCGACTAGCTTTTTTCAAATTTTCTGATGCTAACTTGATGACCGTTTCTAATGTGTGCGGCATGCGACACATTCACCAATTCGCCAATCTTGTCCTCGCTGTAGAATTTAGTGCTGTAACGTCCCAAAACCTTCTTACAATTTGCACAATATACTTCTCTGAATTCCATTTTATCACCTGATTAATCTGGTATGGCTGTTTCATAGTATAATAAAGAAACTTATTCTGGATTTCAAAATTTTCAAATGCGGGAGTCACCCAGCCTGGTCAAAGGTGTAAGGTTCAGATCCTTATCTCTTAGGAGTTCGTGGGTTCAAATCCCACTTCCCGCATCTATTAACTTGTATTTTCCAATTTCTTTTTGATGTTTTTTAATAGAAGGCTGTTTATTGTCTCACCAGAAGCTTTGCCTCTTAGTTCTTTCATGGCAATTCCCATTAGTGGCCCAATCGCCCTTTCTTTCTGATTTTTAATTATCCCTTCGTTTTTCTCTAATATGTCTGCAATAATTTTTTCCAGTTCTTCTTCATTGACAGATTCAATTGATGCATTTTTCATTGCTTCTTCTGCAGTCTTTGATTTTCCAGACATGATATTTTCAAATATTATTTCAATCGATTCTTTGGCAATTTCCCCACTTTCTAACAAACTAAATAATTTGAGAATTTCCTCATTTTTTAACAAATCCGGATTCAAACCACTTCTTTCCAAATTTGTAATCGTTGAACAAAGAACCGATGCGACAAATGTGGGGTTGGTTTTAATTTTTTCAACAATTTTTTCAAACAATCCGATATACCGCGAATCAAAAATCTGCTCGGCTAACTGTGGATTAAGTTTGTATTTTGTTTCCAGATCTCTGATGGAATCATCCCATGATTTTGGAATGTTTTCTTCTGCCTCCAACAGTTCGCTCTTTGTGATAATTATTGGCGGAATGTCTGTTTCAGGATACATTCTGGCTGCCCCAGGTCTTGGCCTGAGAAATTTTGTTTCCCCTGTCTGAGTAGCCAATCTGGTATCTATCGGTATTCCATGATTCTTGATATGCTCGATTCTTAAAATAATTTGATCAACAACGGTGTGGATTTTTTCCTCAGGTGACGCTAAAATCAAAAAAGCGTCATTTTCATTAATCTTTGAAAATCTCTTTAATTTTTCCAAGTCTGCTTCTTCCACTCCGTAGTTGGGCAATTCATCTGAGTGAAAAACTCCTCCTATTCCAAAGAATCTGACCAACTCTGCCACCTCTTTACCCAACCTTATGCCTTCGTAGGGTGAAAATCCGAACATTTTAGCCATGTTTCTAAACGTAATTGCCATGATTTTCTGATTTTTCTTCAAGGCGGACTGAATAATTTTTGATTTGCATTCTGAAAACAATTCTGTAACGTCCTTGCCATCCTCCTTGTGATAAATCCAATTTTTTTCTTGAATTTTTTCTGAAATTTTTAACAAACCGTGCTGTCTTTTGGCTTCATACTCTACGACCTTTTCTAACTGATCTAACTGTTGCACCCCTTTTACTTCAATTACAACTCCTCCTCCGTCTTTTATTGATACGTTGACATCCTGTCTTATGGATCCCAGCCCTCTTTTTACTTTTTTTGTGCTCCTCAAAATTCTTCCAAGCGTCAGTGCAATTTTTTTAATCTCTGATAATTCGACTTCAAAAGGCTCTGTTGCAATCTCAACTAAAGGAATTCCCAGGCGTTCTAGGCCGAATTTTCTTACAGAGCCCTCGTCTCCCAAATTTTTGGCAGCATCTTCTTCCAAGCAAACTGATTGAATTCCTATCTTTTTTTCCCCTGCATTGAAAAATCCCCCCTGTGAAATCAACATGGTGCGTTGAAACCCGGTTGTATTGGAACCGTCAATCACCGTTTTCCTCATCGGGTAAATCTCACTAAAAATATTTGATTTTAAAGCGGAAGAAATAATCAGTGCAATTTTTCTTGCATCTTCATCTAGTTCATGCGGTGGCTCTTCATCCTGTTCAACCAAACAGCTGCTTTCATCGTTTGCATAATACATTATTGTCTTTGATTTCGTGCTTTCAAACAGTGCCGCAGGATCAAACTCTCCCAATTCACTTTTAGATGCACGCAATTTTCTTTGAAATTTTATTGAATATTCGTCAGGCTCTGTTGGATTGCAGTTGCAAAATAATTTCTTGTTTGTTGCTAGCTGTTGATGGATTTCCAATCCCACCTTGACGCCTACGTTTTTTATTGTAAATTCTTCCATGCTGACCCCTGATTATGTTGAAAATTCTGATGCGATTCTGTTGAGCATGATCTCTTTAACTTCCTCACGATTTTCAGTGTTTCCTGTAGCCCACATTGCCTTTACCAATGCGATTTCCGGAATCATGTTTTCTAGAGGGATTATTCCTAAATCAAGAAGATCCCTGCCGCTCTCGTAAACTGTCATTCTCACTCTGCCGTCTATACACTGTGAAGTCATTCCCATAAAGATGCCCTTTTCATCTGCCATTTTTACTGCCGGATACATGTTCTTTCCGATATGTCCTAATCCCGTACCTTCAAAAATTATTGCTTTGTATCCCGCATCTATGATATTTTTCAACATGTTTGGATCATATCCTGGATGATACTTTACTAGGGCAACCTTTTCATTTATTTTTATTTTCGGGCTGTATTTGCTAGTTGTAAAAAAACCGTCTTTCATGTTGTTGTGAATTTCATCATTTACGATTAAAAATGCGGGATCATTTCCCACTGTTTGAAATGCCCCTCTCTTACTCGTGTGGTTTTTTCTTACTCTTGTTCCGATATGACAAGCAATTGTTTCGTCATTTTCATCTTGGTGCATCACTATGTAGATTCCATTTGTCTTGCATTCTGTGAGGAACTTTGCAGCTCCGATTAGATTTAGTGCGGCATCTGATGATGCACGATCCGATGATCTTTGTGAACCGACTAGTGCTATTGGAATTGGAAAACCTGTCAATGAAAAAGAAAGATAGGACGATGTGTAGTGCATGGTATCTGTACCGTGGGCAATAATGATTCCAGAATAATCCGAATTCAGATATCCGTTCACTGTCTGAGCAATTTTTAGCCAATGTTCTGGCATAATGTTTTCGGAATATTCTGAAAACAACACCTTGGTGTCTATGTTTGCAATTTTAGACAGCTCAGGAACCGACGAATTTAATTCCTCAGCAGTCAATACTGGCGTGACTGATCCAGTCCTGTAATCAATTTTACTTGCAATTGTACCTCCGGTTGACAATAATAAAATATTTGGCAACTTTTCATTTTTCACAACCCTTTCACTTTTCTCGACGATTTTTTCTAGAGTCGGATTTTTCACAACTTTTTCAATTTTGGCAATTTCTAAGCCGATGTTGTATCCACTCTTTAATTTTAAAACAATATGTTTGTCATCACTGTGTTCGTATCTGGGCATCACAATTCCTGAATAAGTGATATCAGCTAGAATTTTTACAGAATCCCCAATTGAAATTTTGTTTGTCTTTAGAAATTCTAACGAATTTCCATCGTATCCTGTATATTCTGGCATTTATGGGGATTAGATTCGTTATTTTATTAAAACTACCTGTAATAGGAGGCAACCAATTTATCGCCTATCTTGAGGTCTTTTTGTTCTCTTACTTTCTTTACTGCCTCCTCAAAGTGTTTCATGGTTACCTTGGCATCAACATCAGGCTTTTCAATATCCTTTACATCCGGATGTGAATCCAAGAACTCGTGAATTACTAGAGACACTGCAGTATTGGCAATTGATGCTGTATCTGCACCGCTGAGTCCGTCAGTCAGTTCTGACAGTTTTTCGAAATTGATGTGCTGAGGATTATTTTCATCAGTAATAGTTGGAATGGATGCGGCGTTAATTTTCAAGATACTCTTTCTGCTCTCTTTGTCTGGAAGCGGAATCTGAATAATTTTATCAAATCTTCCAGGTCTCAACAATGCGGGATCAATCATGTCTGCTCTGTTTGTCGCTGCTAATACTATGACACCGTGCATGTTTTCCATGCCGTCCAATTCTGTCAGTAGCTGGCTTACCACTCTTTCAGTAACTGCTGTCTCTCCGCCAGCTCCTCTGATTGGGGCAATGGAATCAATCTCATCAAAGAATATCACGCATGGCGCAGACTGACGTGCACGTTTGAAAATTTCTCTGATTCCTCGCTCTGATTCCCCTACCCACTTGGATAGGAGTTCGGGACCTCTCACTGAAACAAAGTTTGCCTCACTCTGGGTGGCAACTGCTTTTGCAAGTAGTGTCTTA
>JAPFQF010000038.1 GCA_029255365.1 Candidatus Nitrosopumilus sp.
TCTTTCTAAATTATCTAGGTTTAGATCAATCGAAGGGCTTGTCACAGAGACTTGATTCTTTTGACAAAGATAATCTAAAGCAAAAGTTGCAAGGTTTAGGGGAATTTTCTGTCTTGCCGGACCACATGCAACAGGAGATACTAACCAAGATTGATAACAATCAAGGCGGTACAATGGGTGATTTGATTAGGTTAATGTCTTCCAGAAGAGAAACTCCACTATGAAATTTTTAATGTGTGACCCTAAATTTTATGATGTTTTTTACTCGATCAATCCTTGGATGAAAATTGAAAATAAACCATCCAATTCTTTAGCAGTCGAACAATGGAACAAATTGGTAGAATTGCTTAGAAGTTTGGGAGCTACTGTTGAAGTGATGGAAGGTAAATCATATTTGCCAGATATTGTATTTACTGCCAATGCAGCTTTGATGATTGGAAATACAGCATATCTAGCAAATTTTACACATCCAGAACGTAGGCCAGAAAAGGAACTTTATACTGTCTGGTTTAACTTAAATTATTATGAAACTACAGAAGTAGTAGATTTTTTTGAAGGGGCAGGAGATGCCCTTTTTGATTATAATAGGCACTTGTTTGCTGGATACGGGTTTAGGTCATCAAAAGGCGGATTATTATACTACATGAATTTCTGTTCGCAAATGGGCAGCATTCCTGTTCATTATGTGCAATTAGTTGACCCTTATTTTTATCATCTTGACACTTGCTTTTGCCCTCTCAAAGATGGTTTTGCTCTTGCTTATCCGCCTGCTTTTTCTGAAGAATCTTTCGCTACAATTAAAAAATATATGGATGTCATCGAAGTGCCCGAACAGGATGCAAAAAGATTTGCCTGCAATGCGGTTTGTTTGGGAAACAAAGTGGTAATTCCAAGTGGGTGTCCTGAAACTTACGAACGTCTTTCTCAATTTCGCTACGAAGTGTATGATACAGATGTAAGTGAATTCATAAAAGCGGGCGGTGCCTGCAAGTGTCTTACCCTAAGATTGGATGAATTTGCATGAGTCAGTACATTTTTGTTCGTCACGGACAAAGCCAATATAATGCCGAATTAACGACAAATCTCGATAGTAATCTAACACTTTTTGGCGAACAACAAGCTATCAAAACTGGCATTTATCTAAAAAATAACTTTCCAGATATTTCTGAATATGTGGGAATCACTTCGCCTTATCACCGTTGTTTACAAACATCGCATATTATTCATGATATTTGCGGTTTATTTTTTCAAGTAAAGCCCGGCCCCAGAGAAGTGATGATGTCCTATGACGAATGTAAAGTTGTAAATCGTAAAGATAAATTTGGTCATTTCCATTGGCATCACGAAGAAGATTTTCATTTCTTTAATGAAGATGAAATTGCTTTTGTTTCCAGAATGCAAAGTTATATTCTTGCAGAAGAGCATCCCAAATTGCTTGTAGTTTCTCATGGTTCGCCAATTCGAGCCATGTACGACGCTGTAATTGGTAACCCGGTTTTCCCAGATTTGCACAATTACCCGGATAATTGCAGTGTCAGTCATGTCAAAGATAAACAGGGCGTATATTTCAACCACATCCCTTGGAAGGGGAAACTGTAACTTTACAGTCTGTGTTTCCTGTGGTAAAATCTCTGCATGAAACCATTTGCCAACGAGAAACGTATCCTCCCTGAATTCCCGAAGACTCGCCATCTTCCGTGGAAGCCGAATACGGTACGGGGTGATTTGGTCGTTGCTGAAGCTGAAGCTGAAGTAATTTTTCAAAATCCCCACAGCTACGTTCAAGAAAAACGGTGCCAATTCCGGCATGGCCTTAGTCGATGATGACCCCATTATTCGTAATCGGGACTTCATTCTCCGTAAGGGCTATGTCAAAAATACTCCCGCCAAGAAGCAATTTGCCTACTTACTGGCATCACAATGAACTCCATAAGGGTTCATATTACAGAGTCAAGAGTTGGATGGGCAAACTCAGCAAAGTGTCGCCTTTGCCGCAACCTGTTGAGGTACAAAATGGACAACATGGATTGGCTGAAAAGCCCTGATAACGACAAGGTTTTGATCCTGACGACGGG
>JAPFQF010000040.1 GCA_029255365.1 Candidatus Nitrosopumilus sp.
ATAAGTAAGCAGATTAAAAAAATGGCAATAAAAATTAATTTCATATAAATTTATGAAGTGTATAGTAAAAAAGATTTATCATGGATTCTTGAAGTTAAGTAGTGAGTTTTAAACAGATAATCAAAGGTGTAAAACAAGCGATTTATATTGTTTTTTGGATTGAGGTGTTCTTAGTAACCGTAATTTTGTTAATTGGATCACAAGGAATAGAAAATCAGATTTTAATTATTTGTTTAGCAGTTTTTATGTACTACATTTCAATTTTTTGGAGAGATAATAAATTTGTCTTTGGATTCATGACGGTATCAGTAATATTATTTGTAATTGTTTTAGTATTATCTAGTTCTAAATCAAAATATAAAATCTAGAGTTTTCTAATATTTTTTCTTATGTGTATTTATCAGGATCATCAACTCTTTTGAGAACAGACAACACGCTTAAGTTCATACAATTAATGAAAAATTAGTTGAAACTTCTAATAATTATCGCAATAGCAGTTGTTTTGTTAATTCCAATATCTGGATTTGCAGAACCATCACTAAATGTACAGGACTTAGTTGTTGAAAAATACGTTTCAGATCTCTGTTGTATGATTACTACAATGACATTTGTTGAAGATGACATTCTAATTTTACAAAAAAGTGACGGAGTAGTTCGTTTAATTCAAGACGGGGTTTTACAAGACAAGCCTGTACTTGATGTAAATGTTGATTCGGCTGGAGAAAAAGGAATGTTAGGAATAACTAGCGTTGGATCAACAGTATACCTCTATTATACAGAAGCAAATGAAGATGGGGGTGAATCTTTAGGAAACCGAATTTACAAATATGAATGGACTGGAGATTATTTGATAAATCCAGAATTACTAAAAGAATTGCCCTCAAATATTTCTCATAATGGTGGTGTAATGGTTGTAGGATTAGATGAACAAGTCTATGCAGTTATTGGTGATACCTTAGGTTATGGTCTTCTTCAAAACAAACCTCTAGAATGGCTGGAAGGAGATGATATTGATTTAAAAAATAATGGAGTAATTTTACAATTAGAGGGAGAAAATCCCTATTTTGCTATGGGTATACGAAATAGCTTTGGTTTAGCAATAGATCCTGTTACAGGAAATTTGTGGGCTACTGAAAATGGAGATGATAATTTTGATGAAATTAATTTGATTCTAGAGAAGTTTAACAGTGGTTGGATAGTCATTATGGGCCCTGCAACTGAATCTGAACTTGCTAGTCTTCCAGGATACAAAGATTACATTTACGATGATCCAAAATTCTCTTGGGAACAATCTGTAGCACCAACTGGATTAGATTTTGCAAAATTTCAAGAAATCAATAATTATGATAATTCTCTTTTTGTAGGAGACTGTAATACAGGAAATCTCTATAAATTTGAATTAAATGAAAATCGTAATGGTTTTGAATTTACCAATTCAGTTCTTCAAGATAATGTAGTAAACAAAGATGAGTCTTTGGATGAAATTATAATTGGTACTGGATTTGGATGTGTAACTGATATTGAAAGAGGCCCTGATGGTTTTCTCTACGTGGTGTCATTGAGTGAAGGCGTCATCTATAGAATACTTCCTGCTCAAACAATTACAAATTCTACAGTTTCAGATAATGGTGGTGGATGTCTCATAGCAACTGCAACATACGGTTCAGAACTAGCACCACAAGTACAGCAATTACGAGAATTGAGAGATAATTCACTATTACAGACTGAATCAGGCACCAATTTCATGACTTTATTTAATGACTTCTACTATTCTTTCTCCCCTGTAATTGCAGATTATGAGCGTGAAAATCCAGTGTTTAGAGAAATGGTAAAGGTTACAATTACTCCAATGATTACTAGCTTGTCTCTAATGAAATATGCAGATTCTGAAAGTTCAGTATTGGGAATTGGAATTAGTTTGATTGTACTAAATGGATTGATGTATGTTGGACTTCCGATTGCAGGAATTATTACAATTAGAAAGAGATTCTAAACTATACGCTTAAGTTAACAGATTCATTGAAATTGTATTGAATAATCGGCGTACGGGGTTAGCTTTGATAATTGCTTCTGCCATTATTGGGATTATTGCTATAAGATTGAATGGTTTGCCAGAAGAGGCAATTATTTCACTTTTAGTAATTAGTGGTATTGGTTTTGTCAGCGGTATATTTCTGCTAAATTATAAAGCAAAACATTCCAAACGAGATAAAGGTAAATTCAAAAGAACAAACACTAATTCTTGGGATGCTTAATTTTCAGACAGTTAGATTCTAAACTCTATTCCACAATAACCTAAAGATCTTTAATCATATCCTCATGATGGAATCATGTATCAGTTCAAAGTCGTAAAGAACGGCGTACCTGTCATTTTATTCAGGCGAACTAACAACCACCCAATTACGGATTGGCTGGAGTGATTCTAAACTCCAATACAGTGTGGATTGAGGATATTGACGAGGGGATAAAGACATTCAATTGCCAGTGTGAACAGTGCTAGGGTATAATTAGTTCTTGAGACTTTTTTGCAGTAACTCGTTAAACACTTTGGAATAGCTAACTGAACTGTTAGTAGTCTGAATCCTTTTTACCTGAATCGCTCTTATTTTTTTATCCAGATCATCGTCAATCATTATTGTTATTCTTTTTGCTATGAATCCTCTAAATTTCCTATGAACTTAAGCGTATTGTTGCTTTCAAAAGAGTTTAGAAAAATAAAACCCAACAATCTTTTTTTTAACTTGCTGGAATTTGGACTGGGATTTTCTTTTTCACATATTGTGCTAAAGTTTCTGGCGAATATTCAATCCCATGTTCATTGTTCATGTGATCCCAATAATCGAAGACCACTTTCTCAACATTCCCTGATGTGGCAAATTCACAATCAAAACCACAGTTATTACATCTGATAGTTACCACACAGAATTATTCATACTTAATAATAAAAGAATGATCATGACGAAATTAAAAATTTGTTTAATTTATTGATGAATTTTGTATGAACTTAAGCGTATGGCTTGGGGTCTAAGGATAAGGCGTTCAATTGTCAGTGTGAACAACAGTGCTAGAGTCTAAGGTGCAAGTATGGTGTTTGCAGAATTAGTTACCAGAAATGTTACTGCTACAATGGTTACTGCTATGATGGCTACGATTACAACGATACTCCATTTTAGAATACTCATATTATTCCCAGATTTTATCAGAACTTAAGCGTATGGCTTAGGTTACATCCGTCTTCATCGCCACGTCAAATGTCATTCTAGCTGTGGCATCGGCCTGTTTTGCGTTTTCCAATAATCGTTCTACATGAAGAAGAAACGGATCGTTTGGATTCATTTGTTTAATCTGCTCAACAGACTTTTTGAGGTGTGGAACCTCTCTAGCTAAGCTTTCTAAGATTACTTCACACGAATGTATTACTGTCTCCATTGTGGAACTATCCATCAAACACGTTGATTTTATTATGAACTTAAGCGTATGTACAATTCCAAACTATTTCAGGCACGATAAGAAAAAGGGTGTCAATAAAGTTAGTTAAAACCCTCTGGTGGCCTTTGAACAAATACATTACAGACTAGCGCGTCTGTCTTCTCGTCCCTGTACTGCACATTGCATGAGACAAACTTTCCTTTGAGTGCGCGTTCCAAATCCTCTTTTGTTTTTTCTTCATATTGCGGCTGTTCAGGATCATCAATTTTACTCATGATGATTTTTTCCACTTTTCCGTATTGATCCTGGTTGTCTTTTCTGGTGTGGCTGACCAGTAATTCAAAAGCGTTGTTTGTGAGAATCGAAAGAACTGCTCCGCCTATGCCGTCTCCCATGTTCTGGATTTTTTTCCGTTCTATAATTACTTGTTGGCAATGCTGATTTCAAAGTCTGGGACAAGCCCCTTCTCTTTTGCCATTTCAAACAATCTTCTGATGGCCTCTTCACCTGGCTCTCCCATGTTGACCGTGACTTTGTTCACATACATCTTTACAAATTTCTCAATCAAGCTGCGCTCTTTTCCTCTGGCATATTGCATTGCATACTCGATTGCATCATCAAAGTGCTCGATTCCAAACTCGATTGACTCCTGCAGATATCTGTCAAATTTCACTATGGTTTCCATGCCCAGGTCTGTTTTCATTACGTTAATTCCAAGTGGAACTGGCAAACCGTTGGTAGTCTTGTCCCACCATTCACCAACATCTAGAATTTTCACATTTCCTTCCTGCTCGTATGACAGTTGGGTCTCGTGAATTACTAGCCCAACATCCACTTTGCCTGATTTTACTGCTTCTGGAATATCGCTGAAATTCATTTCAACATAGTCAAATTTTCCAATCATCAGCTGCAGCAGCAAGAATGCTGAAGTCATTTTTCCAGGAATTGCAATCTTGCATTTTTTTATCTCGTCAACTGTCATCTGCTTTCTGGCGGTGACTATCGGGCCGTAGTTGATTCCGAAACTTCCGCCGCTTCTCAATATCGTATATCCTGGAATGTAAGCGCACGCGTGAACTGAAACCGCAGTTACGTCAAGTACTGGATCTGTCGCTTTGAGATTCAGTTTTTCAATGTCTTCGATTACATGGTTTACTTTAAAATCCGGTGATGACACTTTGCCTGTAAACATTCCATAAAACATGAACGCGTCATCCGAATCCGGCGTATGTCCTACGGAAATTTCCATACTTGTTTCCCAAATTATCGTAATAAATATCCCCACCAATATGACGGGGCCAAAAACAAATTGATGATGATTTCTTTGCATGCTGAAAAATACTATGATGTTTCAAATCACACGATCTGGCACAAGGCTAAGATTTAATACCTGAATCCCAAGTTTTTCGAACATGGCAAAATTCAAGTCAACTGCTGAGGTTATGAAAATTATCAAGAATAAGAAAAACATCCGCAATTTTGGTGTCATTGCCCACGTTGACCACGGCAAGACAACCATGAGTGACAGCCTTTTGGCATATTCTGGAATTATTGCCCCCTCTGCTGCTGGAAAAGCACTTGCAATGGACTTTGACAAAGAGGAACAGGCAAGAGGAATTACTATTTACCAAGCTAACGTCACTTTGCTGTTTTCCCAAAAAGGCGAAGAATACGTCATTAACATGATTGATACACCTGGACACGTGGATTTCAGTGGAAGGGTTATCCGAAGTCTTAGAGCCATTGATGGCGCAGTTGTAGTATGCGATGCTGTCGAAGGCATCATGACCCAAACTGAAACTGTCACCAGAATGGCACTTGAGGAGAGAGTAAGACCAGTTTTGTTTATCAACAAAGTAGATAGACTCATCAAAGAGCTAAGGCTGACTCCAGAAAAAATGCAAGAACAGCTGGTAGATGTTGTTAACAGTTTTAACCAGTTAATTGACACGTATGCCGAACCCGAATACAAAGAAAAATGGAAAGTGTCCATCCAAGACGCTAGTGTAACATTTGGTTCTGCAAAAGACAGATGGGCAATCAATGTTGATATTATGAAAGAGAGAGGAATTACATTCAAAGATGTAATTGATGCATATACCAGTGAAAAAGTTTCAGACCTTGTAGAAAAAGCCCCCCTGGCTGACGCTGTACTTGGAATGGTTGTAAAACATCATCCTCCACCTGGCGAAGCAGTAAAGTATAGAATTCCACAAATTTGGAAAGGCGACCTGGAATCTGATATCGGAAAAGCATTACTTGCATGCAGTGATGACGGTCCGACAATCATGATGGTTGTAAACATGGTTTTAGATCCTGCAGCAGGACCTGTCGCAATTGGAAGATTATTTTCTGGTACTATCAAAGATGGCCAAACTCTCAATATTATAGATGAAAAGAGGGAGGGACGTGTCCAATCTGTCAATTTCTTTATGGGCAACCAAAGAGAACAGGTCGGAGAGCTGGGAGCAGGAAACATTCCTGCGTTATTGGGACTGACTGAATGTAGGGCTGGCAATACGCTATCCTCAGTAAAGGGCATTCAGATATTTGAAGGCGTCAAATATGTTTCAGAACCTGTCGTACAAATTGCAATTGAGCCAAAACATCCTAAAGATTTACCTAAACTCGTGGAAATTCTAAGACAGCTGACAATTGAGGATCCAAACCTCATTGTGAAAATTGATGAGGAAAGTGGCGAGACAATTATTGCCGGAATGGGTGTGCTGCACTTGGATGTTGCAACACACAGAATTCAGGATGCAAAATGTGAGATTATAACTTCTGAACCCTTGATTAACTACAGGGAAACTGTGAAAGGCAGTTGTGAGCCAATCATGGCAAAATCCCCCAACAGACACAACAAAATTTTCATGAAAGTGGAGCAGCTAGAACCGGCAATCGCACACATGCTAAGGACTGGAGAAATCAGTGATTTGAAAGACAAGAAACAAGTTGCAGATTTGCTCAAAGGGGCCGGTTGGGATACTGACACAATAAAGAGAGTGATGAAGTTTGATTCACGTGGAAACGTTTTGATTAACGGGACAAAAGGTGTTCAGTTTGTTCAAGAATCAACTGACTCTATAAATTCCGGATTTGAGGATGTGATGAAGGAAGGACCGCTGTGTAAAGAACAGATGAGAAATTGCAAGTTTATCTTTACCCACTTTGTTCCTCATGAGGACACTGCACACAGAGGTCTGTCTCAACTGGGTCCTGCATCAAGAAGAGCATGCATGGGTGCATTGCTGACTGCTGGCACTGCAGTTTTAGAGCCGACACTGGCAATTGAAGTTCGTGTACCGACTGATCTGGTTGGAAACGTCGCAACAATTCTTTCTGGCAAGCGTGGCAAGGTACTTGACATGTCCCAAAAAGGCGCCTCCAGCATTGTCATCGGTGAGATTCCTGCATCTGAAACATTCACTTTATCTGAAGCAATGAGGGGCCAAACCTCAGGCCGTGCAACCTGGAATACTTCCTTTAAGGAGTGGACTGAAGTTCCAAAATCTATGCTTGCAACAGCTGTTGCTGATATCAGAAAGAGAAAAGGTTTAGCACCAGACCCACCAGGCATTGGCGAATATATCGACAAAGACTAAATCTTCTTTCAGACAACTTTTTTCACTTGTTCAAATCTTCTTTTCATAACGGTTTTTCATAATCTGGATTTTGAAATGTTTGTTCATTTGAACAAACAAAAACCCTGTTTGTTCATCTGAACAAAAATCATCGAGTGTATCTGTTGAGCCTAAATCACTCATTATTTACCATTCATTGCCATTGATTACCATTCATTACCAATAGTATATATAGAAGCAGTATAATGTGATGATATGAGTACACAAACTCCAACAAGCGATGCATTTAACATGTACAAGCAAAATGTTCAGAAATACTTTGAAAATATTTCAAAACTGACACCACACTATTTTCAATCTGTTACAGAATTGCAAAATGAATGTATGAATACATGCCACAAGACAATCAACGCTACAGTATCAATGCAACAAGAATTTGCAAAAAAGACTGGATTGAACACTGAAATTCCAGATTCTGCAAAAACTGCAATTGTTGATACCAACAAGCAAATTGTCCAAGCAAGTACAGTGAACAATCAATGGGCCAAAACCACCATTGATGCAACCGTACAAAATTTCAAAACATTTAACGACAACGTTAATGCATTTACTGAATTGAACAAAAACATTATCCAATCCTGGATAACCCCATTCACACTAAAAAACTAGTGTGACTGATTTTTATTTTTTTTTATTTGGTTTTCAAATACTCATGAAATTTGATGATTACTCGTCAAACTCCACCGTGTGTTAGGTGATTTGCATTTCAAAATTTGTATTTAACCCTGATGGCTAATTTATCTGTGAAAATTTGAATTGGTGAGCTTCATACATGTGAAACAAAATAAATTACAAGCGTTGATCACATGAAAATTATCTGACGCACTTGGGATGTAAGAAGAGCTTATTTCGACATTTCCCAACATATCTTGAATCATATGGTGAAAGGTTATTGGGAGAAACGCTTCAAAAATGAACTTGCCGAGGAAGGAGACAAACTCAAAGAGGAAATTGCAGAAGCTGCTCACAAGAAACTCGAGGAGCTGACCGACTCTGAGCCTGAATCCTAATTTTAAAGAACACCAAACCTGTGCTCTGATCTGTTTGCCTGGATTAATCCGATACTGATTAATAGTTGACCTGTATAAAGTAGGTCGACCTACATATGATGAGTCAAAATGAGCCTAATTTGGAATTATATGAGCGCGAACGAGTGGTTTTTGAGGCGATAAAGAATAGTCCCAATTCCCATCATAACGAACTGATAAAGCAAATCGTTCCTAAATTTATGGCAAAAACTACTTTTGAGAAAACAAGGGATTCTTTGCTGGATAAAGAAATCATCTTTGTAAGAAAACAAGGAAATATGAAATTCTATCTTCCGACTGAAAATTATGAGGTGAAACTGCAGCACAAAATAGAGCGAAATACCACCAATTCTTTCCACGATTTAAAATTAAAAATCAAAAAATTGGATTTTGATTATTCTCACAAAGACGTTGATGAAAAGATAGCCGTTGCAAATTTTCTATTGAAAAATTTAATTCATGTAGATAACGGGTTTACTATTTTGGACTCTGCAAAAAACCCAAAAAGGACGTTATACCATGACGAGCATTTGACAATTCAACAATTAATCCACAACGTTTTTGAAATCATTAGAAAAGATAGGGATTTTGAAACCATATTCCCTGCAATTATGGGCAATTTGGAAATTCTCATCTCTCGTGGTTCGTCGGATAAATAGGATTCCATCTAGTTATTTATTCAGGTCTTTTTATCAGTAATCCGTGGGACTTCTATACACAAAATTTCACATGGATTTTGACAAAGATGAATGGTTGCAAATCTCCAATGACCCTTTGGTTTTCCAAACCATCAAAGACGGTGTCAGTATCGAAGTCGAAGACATTTCGAATAAATCTTACAGGCTTCATTTCAAAGAAGGGGGAAAACTTCACATGTTTAGAGTAACTGGAAAGTTTCGCTTAACATGGGATAATGAGGATCTGTCAAAACCGCTATAAAGTAATAGTGGGAATGTCTGACTGGTTCCATGTCTTTAGAAGATCAGATAAATGCAATTCTGGATGATTTTGAAAATACATCTCCTGAAAAAACTCTTGATGTTTTAAACCAAATAAAACCTCACTTCAAAAACGAACTCATTTCCGAATATCTGCAAGGCAAAATGCAAAAAATTCGTGACTCTGCGGATGAACGGGATAAAAAAGAACAATGCAGGGCGCTGTTGCCCTATTTTGATTGGTATCTACAAGGACTGTAAAATTATTCTGAAAAATGTTTGATTTTTTTCAACGCCGTCTTGATGGTTTCTAAATCATGTCTTCCCTGCTCCATGTCTCCGACCAATTTTACAAAATATTCGTGCCCTGTATCTTCTGCTTTGTGGATGTCTGACTCGTAGCATGTGAGGGCTTTTTCTAACAATTGTTTTTCTTCCTCCAAGGCATCCATGTCTCTAATGTCTTTCAGCCCGATGTGAATTTTTTCAATGACCTCGCTGATCTTTGGAACTATTTTTCTTGCTTGCTGATTCAAAACCGATGCAAACATTGCTGCTGACTCTTTTAATTCCGGGCTGTCGTTAAGTGTTTTCAATCTATTTCTGTAATGATTTAGCGATTTCAAAATTATCTCATAGCCCCCCTCGTCCTTAACATATATCGCCCACAACCAATTTTCAGCCATCAGTAATTTGTTTCCTGTATGCGTTATTATAATTTAGTTTTTAATTTTACCGCCAGTGCTAATTCCACTTTTTTGCAACGTGCCGGAAAATTGCACATGCAATCACGAATGTTGCAAATGAACTTTACATTGGAAATCCTGTGGCAATCCCTTCGGTGCATGGCTGATTCGATATGTCGTGGAACATTTCCTGTGAAAATCAAATCAACATCTGACATGGAAGTGCTATTCTGCAATGTTAGTAAATTTGTAATTGCGGTGGGCTGATGACTGGAACGATGTCTTGATCTTATACATCGGAGTGCTCTTTTATCGATGGCTCGTTCTTGTTAATCAGGTATAGCAAAATACCTGCAAGACAAACACCCATTCCGCTAATCCCTACAAACGTGCCTGCATTTTTGACAAATCTCAGCAAGGTATCTGTTTGTCCTAATTCAACTGAATAGAACATTATCAAGCCAGACACAAACATCAGAATTCCTATGGTTGCTATTCCGACAGACATTTTCATATCCAGACTATTTTTTTCTGATTAATAAACAGCGCCAGCAAAAATTTGTGTCGCTATTATGCAAGGAATTTCCACATTTCAAATCCAAACATTCAGTCGAATATTCAATTCAGGCAAATTTTGCATGTTGTTTGAGACAACGGGCCGGAGGATGAAAATCACACAGTCGTCTGAAAGATCAACTGTATCTGTTTTTTGATTTTTCAACTGGTGATTACATTTCTAATTCTTCGAGAACGATTTCAGCATACTCTTTCGTCTGATTGTATGTTTTTTAATTAATCATTATCTGTCTTGTAAAGTCGTCTTTACCAAAAAATTTGATGGCTTATATTTAGCGAATCTTTTCCAAGTTGACATGGCTTCCAAAAAGGTTGATCTGCTTGATATGATCCAAAAAATACTCAAGTTGGATCCGAAGATGAGGTTTGCAGCTATTATTGATACTAAGGGCAATATTCGAGAAGCCATTATGAAGACAGGAAAGACAAACTTAAAAAATCAAAAGGAAGAGGAGCATTTTTGCAATCAAGTCGCCCAAAGGCGCACTATGAGAAAAGAGTTTGACAGCTCACTAGGAAAAGTGAGATACGTTCATGTTGAGAGAGAAAAGGTTTCCCAGATGGTAATTTACACGAAAAGAAACATTGTATATTTTACAATGGAGCCTGAAATGCCAATCAATACAAAAATTAGATTGATTACGACAGTCAAAAAAATCACTGCAGACCTTTAGGCTTTTTTAAAGGCTGTGCGTTTTGGATGTCATGGCGTTTCACAAATACCTTGGTGACTCTAAGATGTTTGAATATGACAAGCACTATCGTGATTGCCAGCAACAAAACAAGCCATTTATCAAAGCAAAAATAAATCCCGCCCACGGAAATTACTATGTTCAGCTGGATCTGATGACCTGCAATTACAAACTATCTGATGACATGATGGGACAAATTGGCAAATCAGTGCAAGATGAAGTGGACTATGTCGAGTCAAACTTGAAATATGTTTTTAAGGATTTCAGCATCGACAAAGAACTTGCATGGTTTGACGGCGTATCATCTGAACACGTTGACGCATTTTGCAATTTTCTATATGATCTGACTCAGAAAAATTCCGTCTAGAACCGTATCAGGTTTTTTAAAACTCTGTCTATCACTTTGATTTCCCGCTTCCTCTCTTTTATCGTTGACTGATTCCAATCTTTTGCAAATTCTGACTGCTTGTCCATTTTTTCTAAAGCTTCTACGTACTTTACAAGATAAATTTTGTATTCGTGAAGTAAATCCAGATGTTTGTTGTGGTTATTCTCAGTTGGTGTGGCCATCCCATTCCTCTTCTCTGATGTCTGGAAACATCTCTCTTATCCTTTTTTTATCCTTCTCTATCGCGTCTACCCTGCTATCCAGATGACTCTTGATTGCCGGTTCGCCTTCCTGCTCTTTCTCCTCTTGAATTTCTGAGATTACCCTGCAAAGTGATCTGTAATATGAGATGTGGTTATTTTTAGATTCTTCTGACGTGTCTTCTTCTTTTACATCCAATGCACCTTGTGGCATTATTGAAAATAAGTACTTGATGCTCCCCCGCATTTGCCGCCAACCATCTATTCTGAACTGCAATACGCTTAAGTTCATTATTCCTGCAGAAAATTCATGAACGTCGCGTGGAACGAGAGAAAGACAATGATTGCAAGTGTGGGACTGTTGATCATTATTGGCGCTTATATCGCAATCAAGTATCTCCAGGGCAATTTCCCGTAAATGAAATTATATTAAATACGATGAAATTGTAATTATTTTGTAAATGGCTGATTTGGAATTTCCCATTGAAGAGATGAAAAATAAAATAAACAATATTTTGCTGGAACCTGAAATCCGATTTTGCGGCCTTATTGACGGTTCTGGCCAATTGATTGCAGGCGATATGAAAAGCGGGTTGATTCCTTTTGAGAGTGATGCTAGAAGACAACAAATGTTTCAGGAATTGGCGCATAGGGTGGCAAATAGGACCGGATTTGACGCCAATTTGGGCAGAGTAAAATACTCTTCCTCCAGGAGGGAAAAAGTCGTAATGATGAGTTTTCCTCTTGGGAAATACGTCATACTGGTGATCGCAGAACCCTGTGTTAACATCGACAGGCTTGGCTGGAAAATAATCGACAAACTCGGAAACCAGTGGTCTGAATTTCACGGATTTTGAGCTTACTCAGACTACTGCAATGCTTTCAAATCGTACTTTTGGGCATGCTACTTTTAACACTGGATTGCAAGCGGATTTTAAATTGCAATATGCTTAAGTTGAATCAAAAATTTATTGTAATTGATGAAAAATGTCCTTATTGATCAAAATTGCAAGTGGTTGGTAAATGAAGGCGCTAAAAAACATCTGGAAAACTATCACAAAATATTTGTCGTTGGAGTCGACTTGAAACAGCGAGACTATGACGAGACCCTGGCAACTTTTTGCAAGGAGAATGATTGCGAGTTGCTTACTGCGGATAATCGCGCATACATTCACTTTTTCAGCGAGAAAAAAATCAAGAACGTTCAGCTTTCAGAGTTCATCTACGAGGACAAGGCAGATAGGCCCATCTATCTTGTCAAGATTGTGGACTAGTTCACGTTCTTTGAATCTATGTGTGATATTCTTAAATTTGAAAGAACCTCGTTGAGAAAATCCACTTCCTGCTGATGCGCAATACTGCTCATAATTGATTCCCAGCAATCGTCTATTTTTCTGATGATCTGCGAATACATTCTGTCCTTTTTGAATGCCGGATAGTACGACAGCAATTTCATGATTCCGTCTGTCGATTGCACTATGTGGATTTGATGGATGACTGATCTTAACCTTTCATGATATGAGAGATTCTCCTCCTTCACGGTTGTTTCAAAGTTGGATATTTCTTCATACACCATGTCAGCCTCCCTGTGTAGATTCTTCAGCTGATTGTTTACTGATTCGGAAAGATTGATTAGCTCATACACGATATGTGCCCTGCTGTGAACTTTTTTGTCAATTTCTCCTGATTCTACCAGTGCGCTAATCTCCCGATAGACTATTTTCTCGTTGCCTACTTTCTCTATCACTCGTTTGGCAAGTTCGGTACTCCTTGTCTTTCCATTTTCATTTAGTATTCTGATGATTTCAGTTCTGATAATCTCTGAGTTTTTATCCATCTCTTTCTCCTAGTTTTTGCTTTGATATTTCTCTAATACAGCTTCTTGTCCTAACTCGTTGATCTCCGCAACCAGCCCCTCTAAAATTCTGATTCCGTTCATTATTGGCGCCTTCTCTATGCTCTTGTGTTCCAATTTTTGCTTAAGCACCATCCTTTCATTGTTTACAAAACTCAAAAGTGGAACGTTCTCCCCCATGTTCAGATTTATGAAAAAATCCACATATTCCCCAGTTGATTTTATTACCATGATTTACCATCTTTATTCTAGTATTTGTTTGAAGGCATGCTGTCTAGGTTTAATTAGATTTTCAATCAAATACGGCTATGGATGCGTGTGATGCTAGAATTCGGGCATACAAAAACGGCAAAACCTTTGACCAATGCCGAGATATTGCCAAATCCATGAATCCTGATTTTAAAAAACACATTGAAGATAAAGGGAAGATTACGTGGGCTGAAATTCTAGACCTGGCAGGCCATGACGAAATAATTTACAAGCTCACTCTGAAATTTTTAAGACGCGACGGTTACGATATTGGAAACCACAAAATTCCGGAAGTAAAAAAATTCTAGCTGCTGACTTTGCAACTGCCATCTACATTTCGCAATTTTCTTGCCATGATGTATGGTGTCACAAGCAATATTGGTATTGAAACGGCGATGAAAAATGTTTGCAGCTGTGTCAGCGCGATTGACAATGCTATTCCGCTTGCAGTTCCGACAAAAACTGACAAGAATGATCCTGCACAAGTCGGGCATGCGATAAATAATCCAACCAGTGCCCCGATGCCGCTTGCCCCCCTGCCTTTTTTGGAAATCGTGTATGCGTTTACTGCGATTGCCGTGTTTAATCCAACCAAATACGAAACGATGACCTGCAACACTAGATTGATGGGTATCACGTTTAATCCTACGTGTTCTGTAAGGTAAATGATGACTTGTGGCATATATCCTGGCTCGCCACAACACGGTGCGACAAATCCTGATGGGATGGTAGCTCCGTAGTGATATGAAAAACTGATTTCTGGCTGATAAACAAGTGTCCCGGAAACCAGCGAAAAAAATATCCCGTATCCGACAAAAGTTACAGCAAAGATTTTTCGAGATTTTGAATTCCATGTGGCCAGTGCGATGATTGAGGAAAGATCTTTTCCTTTGCTTTCCACTTTCTCTCTGTGGTATCTGTACATGCCAAAAGCAATGGCCCCAAACGATGCCAGCAGAGTGATATAAAACCCGTAGGCGATTCTCTGTATTGTGCCTATTGCACTGGGAGTTAGCAGTTCGGGATCTTGATATCTGCCATAAATTGCAAATATAATCACCATAGTTGCAAATCCCAAAACGATTAGTTTTTTGCCCTGATTCGTACTTTTTCTCTCCACAGTCATATCTTTTCTATGTGAAATTAAATTCTATCCTAGATGAGTTTGGGAACAAAGATGTAGATTATAGCAATTATTTCAAGTCTGCCAAATATCATCAAAAACCCTAGGATGATCTTTGTCGTAGGATCTGTGTCAATATCAATCACTCCCATAGCCAGCCCTCCAGTTGTAATTACTCCTACAGATTCAAATAACGCATCTTGAAATGGGACATCCTCTATTGCCGACAGGTGCAGTCCTGTGATTACTGCAATTGTGGGAAATAATGCCAAAATTATGAGTGCCACAATGATTTCTTTTTTTGCCTGATCTGACAGTTCCGCCCTTCTTACTTTGCTAAATAACGCCCTTGCGTCTTTTAGATGCATCAATCTGAATATTTTCAGACCACCTGCGGTAGAGAATCCGCAACCTCCTACGATCATCAAAATTATCAGAATGGCATGTGCCCCGCCGCCCAATCCTGCAAGATTTTCCATTTGCAATCCTGCAGTGCTGCTTGCCGACACGGAATAAAATGCACTTTGTATCGGATCCAAACCGCTGATTGGTATAAACAGAATGGTCGCACTACCTAGAATTGCAAAATATACCAAAACCTCTTTTCCAAGTTTTGGCGACAGGAATTTTTTCTTTACAAACGCATAGTGGAACGTAAATGGCAGTGCGCCTAGTATCATTGCGGCAATTAAGATTACATGCTCTTGCCATACCATCTCTTCAAGAATCATGGATGTCGGCGTAAATCCTCCCGTGGAAAGAGTGCTCATCGCCAATGAGAAATTATCGATGATGTCACTCTCTCCAAACACATACAACAATGACGCCACAATTACAATGTATATGGAAAAGATGACTGTAATTGTTAGGAACAGTTCTTTCATGTGCAGATTTTTGCCTGAAATAAAACCGCGCATTGATTGCAGTTTGGATTCTGGATAGAATGCAGTGATTACCAAATAAATGAAACTCAATCCTCCTACCATCTGGGTGTAGCTTCGAAAGAATGTGAAACTCTGAGAGAGTTTTTCCGGCTCATCAAATAACGATATTCCGCCCGTGGTAAACCCTGCGGCGCTGGAAAAGAACGCATTGCTGAATACCTCTGTGCTAGTTTCAGTACTTGGAAATACGTACAGATACGGAACAGTTCCAAACAATGTCAGTAAAAACAGGCTTGAAAACACCAGAATTGATGCTTGCTGCAGATTCAGACTGGATTTTTCACCATATGAATTCAAGAAAAATCCCGTAACCAGCAAAAGCACCGTGGTAAGGTAAATCCCCGTAGCTGTTGTGGTGTCTTCAAGCAGTGTGGCAACTATGGCTGGAACAAGCAGCAGCGCTCCTGCGAATTGTAAAACAAATCCAAGGCTCCCTAACACTGCTTTTACTGGCGGACTCAGTAAACGAGGGTGGGTGTTCGTTGCGTCTCTGATGATGTTTGCAATGACTGATTGGAAAATAATGCCGATCACTTGATTTTTTCTTGTTATTATGGGAAGCTTCCTGATGTTGTTATCTCGCATTTTGTGCAATGCGTCTTGCAATGTAGATTTTTCATTAATCGTAATCAGAGGTGTAGACATAATGTTTTGCAGTGTTGTGTGTTCTGCGTAAACCGTAGAGTCGCTGACACAATTCAGAATATCCTCATCTGTGACAATTCCAATTGGAATATTATTTTCATCTGTAACTATAATGTCGTCTGTTTCATATTTCTGCAGCATTCTGGCCGCATCTCTGGTGGATGTTTTTTGCCCGAGCATCAGAAAATCCTTGTTCATGTAATTTGTAACGTACTTGCTTAGAACATACGATATGGCCTTTTCTGAATCAGTTGACATCAATCTACCATAGTTGGGGATTTTAAATAACTTGGGGTTACGTGTGAGAATTCATCGTTAAAAATTAATCCGCATTTTGAAATTACCAAACTTGATCTCGATAATTTGCTATCTTTATAAGCACTGAAGGGGAAGTTTTACGTATTATCATGGAAATTGATCAAGCACAAGAGCCTGATTATGACTCTGTAAAAATTGACTATGTTGGATTCGTTGATCCGTATGCTGTTGAAGGCATGGTTGTTCTGAAATCTGACAACGGCAAGGAATTCCATATGAGGGCATTTTCTGGCGAAGTCGCAAAACACATCTCAAGTTTTGGCGAAACCACAGGTGAGGCAGCCCCGTCAATTTACAAGATGATTGAGGAGATCTGTGAACAAAATGAGATACTTCTAGTCAAAGTCAAAATCTATGAAAGCGGAGAGGTACTGCGTGCCAATCTGTACTTTACAGGCAGGAAAGACCTTGTACTGAGAAATTACCGCGCTTCAGACGCTATGGCGTTAGGTGCCTTTTACAACATTCCAATTCTTGTTAGGAAAAATCTTCTAAAAGAAAGCATGGAAGCTGAATAGTCCCCTTCTTGATTAGAATTGTTTTTCTTCTAGCGTTCGGATAAAATGCCATGGACGAACAAGAGCAGCTGATGGACAATCTACTAAACGTTGATCTCGAAATAATTGATGTCATAAGAGAACTGCACCAGAGTAATTGGGATTCCGCATCTCTGAAACAGCAAGTTGGAGATTTGTTGAAAATTCGAGATGAGATGGTGCAAGAACTGCTGTCACTAAAGGGCGATGATCATTCTTGTGATTGCGGCCATGATCATGCCCATGATCATGCCCATGAATAACTAACTCAACCCTTCAAAAAAGTTATCTGGAAATTTTTTCTTAATTTTAATTATTTCCAATTCGTAATTTTTGATTTTTAATTGGATTTCCTCTTCTTCGCCCCCTTGAAGATTTTCTTTCTCTTTTTTCAACTTCTTAATTTGGTTTGACAATGTCTTGTACATTATTGAAAATTCTGGAAAATTTTCTGGAAGTTCCTCACCCATGGTTAGATTAAATACGCATCCCCCTAATACTGGTTGTGAAAATTCTGCTGTTTTCTTTACTGGTTCTATCCTCTGGCATGAGTTTTGCTTTCGGTGGTCTTGCAACTGCACAGACTCTTTCCGAAGATAAAATTCATTTTGTGGGTGAACAAATTATGATAGTGTCCGATATTTCAAACAACCAGGATGCACAACAAACATTTGCATATATTACACAGGTGAGAAACAACGACGACGTTGTAATTTCATTGTCCTGGCTGACTGGTTCCCTTTCTCCCAGACAATCATTTTCCCCCGCCCAATCTTGGATCCCTGCAGAATCTGGAACATACCACATTCAGGTGTTTGTTTGGGAGAGCATTGACAGTCCGTCAGCTTTGTCTCCCCCCCTATCAATGACCGTGAATGTCAGCGAACGACAAACATGATTAATTAAAACATGCTTCATAATTCGGCAATCTCATCATCTATCAGTATAGCTTAGAAGGTTGATTAATCATCAGCACTTTTTCTTGTTATTTCTATAGTATATTATCCAATGTAAAAAATCATAACCTTTTTGATGTGACGTGATATCATTATGACGTATGGCCAATTTTGAAAAAGTCTACCAGAGGGTTGCATCGCAAATAATTCAAAGATGCCACGGTGCAATCAAAATCACCAAGCACGGAAAAATTATCGAAGTGTATGATACCAAACGTCATATTTGGAGTGACGGGTTGGCAGGTCTGATAATTAAAGAAGAATCGCGTAAATCTGGTTTGAAAGATTGGGAGGTTGCCCGGTGTATCCGGCCTCGGATAATTGCGTCACTTCTTGAGGACAAAAAAGGGCTATTGTCTACACGATTAGCACCGGCTAATGGAAGGAAAGTGCCTGGGAAAAAAGCGACACAAAGGATACACGCAACATCGAAACCAACTACAAAAAAACCTCACAGTAAAAAGTAATGATGATCAATAAACAACTTTTCTGATCAAATGGGGCTCTTTTAACATGATGGCGTCGTCCCTGATTGACGACAAATCGACTTGTTTTAGGTTGTGGTTTGTGATTACAATTAACGCCTCACATCTGGTGCACAATATCGTCTTTCCGTTTGAGCGTCCCTCTCTAACTACGTCTCTTTCCAGCCTGTCTTCCTTTTGGCATGTGGGGCACAGCCTTGGCTCTTTTAGAATGGTGATTATTTCCTTGATGAAGATTGATTTCCCCATGCACTGTGATTTGCAATTGCCACTAAAGAATTGTGGTGTTAATTGGTATCAGCAATCCATTTTGAATGTCAAACCGCTTTAATCATTCAAAATTAGATCGAATGGTATTCAGTATATTTCCAATCTAACCAATTAACACTATTCCATGAATTTTCTTGAAAATATATTTTTGTAAACCTAGATGGCTTTTCTTAACAAATCATTCACTGCTTTAGAATAACTGTATGTCGAATTTTCCTTCTGTATCATTTTAGATTGGTAGTGTCTGATTTTCTTATCCAGGTCATCCTGAATCATTACTGTTACCCGTTTTGACATGGTGAAAATTACAATTCATCGTATTAATTTCACAAGTTATTTTTTTGCTAGTGCCAATACTGATTTTCAATTGATGTTATTTAATAATTTACAATATTTTACACTTTTTCTTGAAATAAATCATGCTAAATCTTAAATAGTTATTTGTCTTATACATATTGATGTCGTTAGTTATAAAATCTGGCGATTAGATTGCGCTGCCCCACAGAACAAAAAAGGCAATCAGGCGTTTAGACGTTTGACCACGAGAGGAAATCTCTCACTGTTCTGTAGTTAGGGGCTTGCGCCTTTAATTTTCTTTAGTTGATCCTGTAATTTTAGAAAAATAAAAAAATTATGGTGAGAAGCCTTTACCGCTGACACTACTGTCCCAGGCATCTACCATTGGGTTTTGTCTTCTATCAAGTTCTTCCAAGTATCCGTTGGTTTCCCCTGCAGGAATGTTAAATGTTGCAGAAACAGTATCCCCAACACTTGCATCGCAGTTTGAAACAACGACTGATCTTCCAAGACTTGACTCACCTACACAACCATAATCCGTTACAGCGATAACTGATACTTCTTCAGTAACTGAAATTGGAAGTATGTTCCAAGGTGCTACTGTGAAAACTAGTATCACTGAAGTTGCGATAGCCACAATTGCTAGAAATTTTAGTTGTGGTGTTTTCTTGTTTTTTGTTTGTTGTATTTCCATACTGCATGATTACACATTATGATATTTAATCTAGGGCTAACATTTTAACTAGTGCTAATTATTTAGGATATCCAAATTTTTTTGCAATTTTGGCATTCTAAAAACTGAATACTGATATCTCCAATATTTTCCAATTCGGATAACCCGTATTTCATTGATCCACATGTTGGACATCCGTCATCTATCATTAGTTAAACACCCTTCATTCTTTTTGAATAATCATAATTAAAAATATTTTTCGGTGAAATTTCTATTGCTACTTCTGTTTCTGAATTGTTGTTCAAATATTTTGATAATGTTGATTCCTTATCTCCTAAATACTTCTTCATTAAAATTTTAAGAATTTCTTGCCCTTGATTTTCAATAATTTTTACATTCCCTGTTCCCCGTATACCTTTGTATGGTGGTTTATCAGTAGCTATCTCAAAACCACATTTTGGATTATTTTGAAGATATGCCACAATTTTTGCTGTTAGTTTTGTTGCACAATATATTTTCCCATTGATCTGTTCATACCATAATGATATGATGCTGGGGGTTCCATCTGGTTTTACAAAGGCAATTCTTATTGGAATTTTTGAATCTGAAACGAATTGGTCAATTTGGATCCCTTCTACTTGCTGCACAGTAAACTCTCCATTTGATTGATGATTGTTCTTGTATAACAATAGTCGCAAGGCCATCCGTGAAATTCCTTTCCACAGCCGCTACATCTTTGAGTTTCGAATCTTTTCACGAGTAAAATCCGCTTTTTCTCTATATTAGGAGCGTCCCTAATTCCCCCTAGTGCCAATGCCGAAAAAATTGCCCGTAGTTAAAATACGAATTTTCTAGAACGCAATCATGAAAACAATGCTGTTTTTGTTTTTGATAATCCTTGTTTCACTAAGCCCCGCATACGCGCACAAATTAATTAGCCATGATGATGCTCACAGAAATTTTGAATCTGCCCTTAAAATTCCAGATCATAAAGTATCTTGGGCAATTTATGAAAATTTGGGGGAAAATGAGGCAAAGTTCTACACTTTTGAAGCCGTCAAAGGGGATTCATTTTATGCCAGTATTGTTATTCCTAAAATTGAGGGCTTGGAAGAATATTCCCCGACTCTTGTTTTGGTGGGTGATGATAATTCTGGAAAGAAAAAAATCAACTATGAAAAAGATTTTCCTGGTGTTGAATTTTATGAGCCATTTGGCCAGATTACATATTGGGAAAGGCAGGAATTTAAAACAGAAATTCCAGCGGATGGGACATATTTTCTTGTTGTAATGGATGAAAAAAATCAAAGTGGTAAATACAGTTTAGCTATTGGAACGATTGAGGATTTTTCACTTGTTGATTTTTTTACTATTTTACCCAAAGCCTGGATAGACACAAAATTATTTGTAAATGATTATAATTCTATTACAATATCTATTTTGATTTTAATGGGATTTGTTATTGTTCCAACATTGATAGTATTCAGAAAAAAATTACTGAAGCATAAATAAATTATTTTTTATGATTAATTCAAATCAGATTTTACAATTACATCCTTTCTGTTTTAAAATTTTGATTTGTTTTGACGGTGTGTCTATATACACATCCTGTTTTGATTTGCCTGTTGCATTTTTTGCATCCAATGGACTTTGATGGTTATACCCCCTGTGTTTCATCTCTTTTACTTGTTCATCATGCCTAAGATACATGGCCTTTAATTTTCCAATCCAACGAATGGTTTCAGGATGTTTAGAATATCCTTTTTTGTTTTGTGTGATTACAACCCACATGGCATGTAACTCCCGATGCTCACCTAGTAGGTGGTTTCTACATAGTTTTTCAACAGGAATGTCCCAAATCCTCATTTGGCTTTCCTGGATCGTGGCTTTGTTCTTAAAACGGCCTTACAACACATACATCTGGCGTTCTCTGATAATACAAAAATTCCACAGAATGTACATCTTTTTTGGCCTATCTCATACCTGATTCTGTTGGGAGCCGGTAATGCCTTGTATCGTTCACAAATATTGTTGCATGTTCTACCCATTGATTTCACCTCCGATTTTTTCTTTGATTTCTCTGGACCTATCCCTAATTGTTACTGCACTAATGCCTGAGGCCTTTGAAATTTTCATCTGAGTGATTTTTTCACCATTCATCAATGATGCGAGATTGATTGCAGCGGCAGCCATCGACATTGGATGTTTACTAGTTGAGACGTTTTTCTTTTCGCAGATAGTTAGTATTTTAAAAGACAATCTTTCCGTCTTCTCTGATAGTCCCACTGCTTTTGAAACACGCGTGATAAATTCCATTGGGTTGTAAGCCTCAGGATATAATTCCAATTCTTTCATCAGAAATCTGTACGCTCGTTGCAAATTCTTTTTCTTCAGGTTTCCAGCATCGGCTATGTCTTGCAGCGTTCTTGGGGTATCGGTTAGCCTGCACGTCATGTACACTGTAGCGCATAACATGGATGACGTGGATCTTCCTGCAAGAATTTTCTTTGCAGCGATTTTTCTGAACAAGTATGCTGCCTCTTCCACCACTGATTCAGGTAATGCCAGTTTTGATCTAATTCCGTCTAATAATGTAAATGCCTTCTGAAATGATTTGACAGAAATAGACGACCTGCTGTTTCTATCCCACATTCTGAGACGATAAAACATCCTGCGATTCTCGATTGACAGTCTTTTGCCTGAAGAATCTTTGTCTTCTGCTTCCATTATCGTGGATAGCCCTCTATCGGACATCTTTAATGATGTCTTCATGCCTACTCTGGAGCTATTTTTATTATCTTGCCCACTAAACCCGCTGAATTCTGCAGACACGCTAATTATTTTTTCCAAAGAAACGGCTCCGCAATTGCTGCATGCAATTTCCCCCGTGTCTGTATCGGTAATCATGCTGTTTTTTTTGCAGTTTGTTTGATGAACTAATTCAGTTGACATACTCATATTTCAGGATTAAATTATTTAAGATGCCTATATTTTAAAATCTAGTGCTAATCTGAACCTATGTTGCACCCAGTCACTGTATTTTTAGCACTAGGATGTTTTTCCAACTTTGCATAAATAGTATGAGAATAAAATGTTTACAGTTGCCTCACATTGTTCTGAATAAGGAAGTGGATCTTTTCGAATTTTCAAGATCCTTTTTACCCTATTTCCAAAAATCGCCGCTGATAAAAATTTCAAACATCTATGTTGAAAACAACGGGCTCACTGCATTATTACGAGTGGTTGTAATTGATGAATTGCATCAAGAATTTTTTATTCAAATTTCTACTGGAACAAAAAAAACAACTATCCGACTGCTGCCTCTCACTGATCCTGAAAAAACGGATTCTGTGAAGAGATCCATATCTTTAGTTTATTGCCAACTGCAGAAATTTGATTCCAGTCTTGTTGTTACAAAATCAAACCTTTGGGAATATGTTAACATGGAAATTTCACCATGACCACGTTCAATTTATCTGGAAATTCATCGCTAAATCGCGAACTAGTTTTTAAAATCAACACAGATGTGAAGAATTTTCAACATATAATGCCGAATTATTTCAAGTCACTGGATATTGTTAGTGATGATGAAACCGGAATAGTTGTTTTAGAAAAAATAAATTTTTTAGGATCATCTGTGAAAGTTAAAACAAAGCATCTTATCATTCCTCCAAACATCCACAAAGTCACTATGTTGAACGGCCTGTTGAAAGGAACTTCTTTTACTGAGCGCTACGAACCTACTTCATATGGTACATTGATTTCTATATCTGTAAATTTAGAAATAAACGGCCCTCTGAAGTTTATTCCGTTTGTCGGTAGAATTCTTAGAAGAAAAATGAGTTCAGTGATGGCTGAATTCATTAATTGTGCAGAAAAATATTCTGCCCAGAACGGCTTGCCATAAAGTTAGCACTATTTTGATTGGTTAGCACCTGTATATATAATATTTTTTGGCAAGACCTACATGGGTGTGCCTATAGTCGTGATTGGTGCAGGCGTAGGGGGGCTCACCACTGCCGCACTACTGTCTGGCAATGGCCATAAGGTCAGAGTCCTAGAAAAGTCATCAAAATTGGGGGGCCGCACTGCCTCAATGGTGTTTAGAAACCATATACTTGATAACGGGTTTCACATAATGCCATTTTATAAAAAATCTGCAATTTTTAGCGTGCTTAAGAAATTGAATATTGAATCTCATTTGAAGCTTGCAAAAGTAAACGACATTGCATTTTATTCAGCAGACGGATTTCATGCTTATCCTAAAGGTATCCTTGATTTGCTAAAACTTTCATTACTTCCTTTTAAAAGCAGGTTGAAACTTTTAAGAATTCTACTTCCTTTGGCATTCACCTCTATAGAAAAGACTGAATTGTGGGATGACACACCTCTGACAGATATCACCAACAATTTGGATTCTGAAACAAATGCTTTTTTTGAATCTGTATGCATGCTGGCATTTGCAGATACTGCAGATCACATATCTCTAGGCGAATTTGCTCGTACTATAATTAGAGCAAATCCGTTTAAAGGAGGAACAAGCGAATTCGCATATCCTGACAATGGCGGGTATGATTCTATTTCTCATGTTTTATCTGATTATATCTTATCGAAAAACGGCGAGGTCCATACACTGCAATCCGTAAAAAAAATCATCGTTGAAAACTCAAGGGTAACAGGTATAATTGTAAAAGACACGGGGGGATCTGAACAGTTAATCCCTACAAACTGTGTTGTTGTCTCATATCCTGCATACCATGCACTAAATCAATTGTTTGAAAAAAATATCATCGATGATAAATTTGTACAAAAAATCAACAGATTGAATAAGACCACTTCTGTCATTGAGGTCCATTTTGCGCTGAAATCAAAAATTGATTCACGTCAGGTCGTATTTCCCGTCGGCGATGAATATGTCACCAAAGGGATATTCTTTATTTCCAACATCACTCCATCTGTTTCCCCTCCAGGCGAGCACTTGATTATTGCGGGAACTCCTGTAAATCCTGAGATTACTGATGACCCAAATGCTATCAAAAGCATTGTTGATAAAATGAGAAATGAGATCTCGTCAATTTATCCTAAATTTGAGCCTGAATTAATTTGGGAACGCCCCATGGCCTGGAAATTAGTCGAATCCGTAGTGAAGGAGCCTGGAAAAGTTTGGAAATCCAAGATGCCCCACCAAATCCCTGGAATTGATGGGCTGTTTTTCGTTGGAGATTCAACTGTAAGTTATGGCATTGGGACTGATTCCGCTGCACATAGTTCTATTCTGTGCTCTCCGAAGATTGAATCTTTTTTAAAGTCTTAATTTTTTAATGATCCCGCACTTCTAATGATTTTTGGCAGCTCTTCCAGATTTATCTCTGAAATTATTTTTGCGTCAAACTTTGGGATTTTTTCTGATTGCATCGCATACCCTCCAACTAAAATTGGAATCTTGCATTCGTCGCTAATTTTTCTCACTAGTCTTTGGCCAGCTAAAATATTGTCCGGCAATGTAATCGAGATGAATACGATGTCTGGCCTGTTGTTTTCAATAAAATTGATGATTGATTCTGTTGGTATCGATGTTCCCATATTGTATACCTTGAATCCTTTAATTGAAAGATATGTTTCCAACACGTCGCATCCCAAATGATGCTCCTCTCCAACCGGGACACATATTAGAATTTTTTTCTTATTTGCTAACCCTGACACACTATCCATAATTATTTTGACCAGTGTTTGAGCGACGTTGCTTGCCACATGCTCTGTTCCAATACTTATTTTATTGTTTGCCCAATCTTCTCCGATGTCACACATTACTTGTTTTAGAATTTTATCAAAAAAATCCGCCGGATTGAAAATTTTTGTATACTCTTGATATATTTTTACACAGTCCTCGATGTTCCCTTCTGTTAATTTCTTGTAAAGGCGTTCTTTTGATTTCTTTGTCGACTCTTCTCTTTTTTTAACGTCTTTTGGATTGTAGGATGCTAGTACTGAAAGAATTTTGGGGTTGTCTCTATATTCTATTGGAATGTCATCTTTTACGACTTCTGATGCTTTTCCAAGATATTTTACAATTTCCTGCTTTGAAGTACTTTTCTTTGAATCCCAGACACTTTTGACCAGGTAGAGATACTGATCAGATTTTACATTCTTTGCTCTAATGTATACCATGACTATTTTTTTCTTATATGCTATTTAACTGGTGCCAATATGCTTGCATAGTGCTAATTATCCTCACGTTCCATGACTGCGTTCAAAGACTAGCTGGTAGATTACCACTATTAAAACCACTTATCACTAGTTTAAATTATTCCTAGTGAATAATTCTTCATGGAAAGGACTCAGTTAAGCAAACCAATTTCACAATCCTCGCCCTTTTCAATAATGGTTACTGGTGCTACTGGATTTATTGGCTCTAGGCTGATTTCCTTGCTGTCGTCAAACGGTTGCACGATAACAGGTTTGAGCAGGCAAAATCTGAACAATACAGAAAATGTGAAATATGTTCAGGTCGATGTTTTTGACAATGATGAGCTCACTCGATCTATGCAGGGTGTAGATGTTGCATATTACTTACTTCACTCGATGGAGGGCAGCAAAAGTGAGTGGCAAGAATTTGCAAATCGTGAAAAAATTCAAGCTCAAAATTTTCTTAAATCTGCAACGAAAGCAGGTGTGACGAGGATAATTTACTTGGGGGGACTTGTCAATGACAGCTTAGAGTTATCCCCTCACATGAGAAGTCGCAGGGATGTGGGTGATATACTTCGTTCAGGACCCATACCTGTAACTGAATTGCGTGCGTCATTAATTATCGGGGCCCAGGGCGGCTCATATGCTATGCTTCGCTATCTTGTTGAGCGATTGCCTGTAATGGTCTGTCCGTCTTGGGTAAAATCATTGGCTCAGCCAATAGCTGTTGACGACGTGGTTCACTATTTGGCCGAATGTCTTTGCAAACCTGAAACCATGGGCCAAATTTTTGAAATTGGGGGTCCTGATAAAATCACTTATGAGGAATTAATGCGCATTTATTCCGCATATTTGAACAGGAATCTCTTTGTTTTGCAAATTCCATTTTTGACTACCCGTCTCTCATCTTATTGGGTAGATCTAATCACTCCTGTCAAGGCTTCGCTTGCAAGACCTCTAATTGACAGTCTTGTGCATGATACCGTTGTCACAGATGATAAGATCACAAAAATCATTCCGATTAGATTGAAATCCGTTCGTGAATCAATTGATATCGCAACAGCGGAGATGAATTCCTCTCCTCCAGTGTCTAAACCAAAAGAGGAAAAAACAGGTTTTAAAATAAATCAAAAACTTATTCAAATATCATTATTTGCTATGGCTTTGATTGGAACTTCTTACTATTGGCTAGATGATCGGCCTGACGTTTATCAGACGCTTTGGCTAGTTGGCTCTTTTGTATGGTATGTTGCCATTTTTTCTTCAGTATTCCTTATTCGTAACAAGACACGTTTGGGTTATTTTGTTGCTGGAATTTTATCTTGGGTGACTTTGGCTGTTTGGCTGGTGGATAACTTTTACCTTGTGTTCGAGACATCATTAATTGCAGGGCAACCCGGCGCCTTGATGACCGTTAGGAATTTTATAGGTATTGCATTTGCCTCAATCACTGTTGTTGCTTCGCATAATCTCTTTCACAAAGTAATTGATTATCAGTATAAGGGGAAGTCCATATAATTTTGCTAGTGGCTTTTGCCGAATTAATTTCTATATTTTTCTATTACCATTAGATGACAATCCTTGAATTTAAAATCATCCTCATGGATTAAGATCTCCTGATTCCCATTGTTGTTTTTGTTGTTCAGTTCCAAATACATGAATGGATTTATCAAAACAATCAACACGATTTATTCCTTCATCAAATAACCTTTTACAATCATCTAATGTGAGCCGGAGATTCATTTGGTCGCGTGCCTGAGTTATCTCTTGATAGTCCGCATTACCAATAACACCTACAATGATTGCAATTACAATTACCACTAATATTATTGCTAAATTATTTAATTAATCCACTTCTCCTTAATGCTTGCATATAGTTTTGAGTCTGAACTTTAGATTTTTTAGAATAATTGTTTCTTGCAAGCCATTTTTCTAAAATTCCATATTTGAATTCTAAATCTGTTTTAAGCATAGACTTTCGTATTACTTGCCAATCCTCATCTTTGACAGATTGCAGTCTAATTACAGTAGGAATCCAGTCAAAAAATTTGAATTTAGACCACTCCATTTCAGGAATTTTCTCCATATGGTATTCTTTCAGGGTTAACAAATCACATCCTTACATTTTTGCATTAGAAATGTAGTTAGAACAAATCCTCCAAGGATTGTAATTCCAAGTGTATGGCCAATCCTGGAAACAAGGTTCTCTTTTCATTAAATTTCATCATCATAAACAAATTTTTTAGACATAGCATATTAACTGATTCTTACTAAATTACTAGTGACAAACATGTTTCAAATCATTTTTTTTGAGTGCAGTTTCTCGTGATGAATTTAATTTACTTGTCTTTTACAATATTTACTATCTTGTATCCAGTTATAGGCATTAAAACCAATTATAAATAATCATATTTCTATTTTTGTTTTTAATTTCTGATTTATCCTTTCAATCACTTTGGATATTACTGTTGGACTATATGAGAAGAAGCCCTTATACTGCTCATCACCCATGCCTTCTGCAACCAGGCCAAATGGACCTTTTGGACCACGTGTTAGCACTATCCACATATCTGAAATATTTGTGCCATCACAACTAATTACTTCTGTAGATGCTGGAGGTTGTGGTGCGAGAAGAGGATTGTTGAAATTTCCAATTACCCATGCTTTTGGAATTTTTTGAAGAATCTCGGTATAATGATCCTCAACATACTTGTATCTCTCACCTGTCTCAAATGTGGCAAGGAGTGGGGCATTATTTTTTACGGCATAGTTTTCAAGCAAAATACTTAATCGGTATAGCTCTTTTCTTCCCTCTTTGAAATTGACATATCCTGCATCAATGTATTCAGTTAATGTCCATAAGATGTTGTGATCAGATAAATCCGTTAATTTTGCATCTGCAAGGCCTGTAAAATTTGACCAAATTTCTTGTATGAAACTATTGTATTGTTGACTCATGTGTTGCATTTTTCTTTTTAATATATAAATAGTGATAAATTAATAGACTAGTGCAAATTAATATTGTTCTGTTATTGAATAGTAAATTTAGCCCCTAGAATTTTACACATCTTACTAACTGCATGTCTACACACATTGGGATTTAGGCTAAAAAATCCTTTAAATTTCCCACTTTCATATTCTTCTGCAATCAAACCAAATGGGCCATATGGCCCTCTAGTAATAACACTCCAAACGTTAGCCAAGCTCGTCCCACGACAATTTACTAACTCTATGTTCAGAGTGGTTTTAATGTCTATTTTGCCGTAATCTGCAATAACTGTAATTTTTGGTATCTGTTTAATCATATCTTGATATCTTTTTTCAACAAATTTGTAACGTGCAATTTTTTCAAAAGTTGCAAGTAGTGGCTGACTGTTATCTTTAGCATAGTTTTCAATTAGTTTACTGATGTGGAATAACTGCTTTCTTTCTGCATGAAAATTGTGATAACCTGCTTCAACAAATTTGTCCAAACTCCACATTGACAGAAGTGATGGATCATCGTCATGCCATTCTGCAAGCTGTGGAAAATCTTCCCAAACTTCACCGACAAAACCTGCATACTTTCCTAGCATATTCAATACCAGTCAAAATGAGATATAAGTTAATCTTTCTTGTGATGAATTGAGATTTTAACAAATTGTTTTTATTCTCTAAAATTATATCCTATCCATGGGTAGATATGAAAAAGTTCTCAATATGCTGATGGATTTTGATGAGTCGATCAGACTTGCGGTGATTAGTAATACTTCTGGAGACATATTATGGAATTCTAAAAGATCTGACGTAAAACTTCAAGTCCCAATTGCTGAAACTAAAAAAGCACTAAAGCGAGAATCAGATGACTGGGTTGACCGATGTAAGGCAGCAGACCGTACAGCCCTTGGAGCGCCACTATACCACATCACATCTTTTGAGAAAATCAAAAGAGTTACACTTCCAATCGATGCGTTTCATCTATTGTTTATGAGTATAGATAACACACCTATGAAAAACACAAAAAGCAAAAGTTATGGAAGGATGGTGGAAATGGGGAAAATATTATCTATTGTCGATTTCGTAAATACATTTGAATAGAAATTTAGAATTTTAATATTTCTAACTCGTCCACAAAATAATTTTGTATTGATTTTAACACTAGGATAATAATTTAGAATATTTATTAACAGAAACAACTCATTTAATTTGTGGATAAATACGAAAAACTACTTGGTATGGTTATGGAATTTGATGATAGCGTTAGATTTGCAGCCGTTACTGATGAAAAGGGAGAAATATTGTGGAACAGTCAAAGAACAGGATTAAAAAATATTGTTCCAATTAATGAGACTAAACAAACTATTTTGAGAGCCCTGGATGCTTGGAAAGAAAATGCCGGAGTCAAGAACAATATCGGTTCGGGATTATATTCAATTGCATCTTATGAGAAAATCAAAAGAATCACAGTTCCTTTAGGAAATGGTAGACTATTGTTTTGCAGTGTAAATAATGAGCCACTAAAAAAATCAACAACGAGTGGAAAGAAAAATTATGGCCGTCTTGCAGATATGGGTAAAATACTATCCATTGTCGATTTCATCAAATCTCAAAAATAATCTACACTTCAATCACAGGTGAATTCTTTCTGTGTATTGGCATTGCAGATATTCTAATTACAAAGTTTCAAAACAATTACTTTGGTAGTAATTTAAACAGATTTCCTGGTTGTTGGTTTGAGTACAGCAGAAAATACGTCTGACTTGCAAGATATGTGTTGTTGAATCGATATATTGTGGGATTAATTTCACAAAGAATCTCCCCTATTGACATTTTTTCATCCTTGAAATTGGCCAACAGTTCAAAAAATTTTTCTTTCTCTTGCTGGCTAAAACTGCCTGAAAAAAATCCAAATATGTGCAGTATCACGTTACTGTGTGTTTTTGTAGTCGCTTCAGTCTCTAGGGCCATTTTCAGATGCCTTTCATACTCTTCGAGCATTTCCGAGAGTTTGATTTTTTTATTGCTTGCGACTATGTTCCCTAGGATTTTTAACTCGTTTTGATTATGCGCCATAATCATGTGTTTGTTCCTGGTATGAAATGAGACTAGATCTTTGATGCTGCTGGATTTTTTCACCTCTGCGAAACGGCCAATGACAAATTCTTTGATGTCTTTCTCAGTCAATTTTTGTACCGAATCGCTGAATCTTTCTTGGGCTTTATCCACTTTTAGAGTTCTTTGTATTTTATATATATACAGAAATTCTGTTTTTTCAGTTTACCACTATGTTTTGTGGCGATGTGATAAATTATCACTAGATTTGGATATTATCACTAGGTTAAATATGATGACGGAAAAAAACTGGTATGAAAACCACAATAGCTGCAATCTCGACAATTGCCCTACTTTTGGTAGCGACCTCATCTGTATCGTCTGCTTATGCGGAAGTTCCAGCTTGGGTGAAAAACAATGCCGGATGGTGGGCTGACGGGGCCATCACTGAATCTGAATTTATTTCAGGTATAGAATTTTTGATAACTGATGGAATCATAAACGTCCCTCCGACAGCTGTGTCCTCTGAAACATCTAGCGGTGTTCCAGCTTGGGTGAAAAACAATGCCGGATGGTGGGCTGATGGAATTATCACTGATGGTGAATTTGTAAATGGAATTCAACACTTGATTAAATCTGGATTGATTTCAGTTTCTGTAAATTCTGAACCTGTCCAAGTTACTTCTGTTGAATCCAATACTGAAGATTCAGCATCAGACGTACTTGATGCAGATTTAGAACAATGTTCTGAAATCAGAAAAGCGTATGATAGACTTAATTGTGAAAGAGATGCAAAACATCAAATCATCGCATACACTTACAAAGCAGTCTCTCAAGCATTTGAAGTCGGACCAGTCACTTACTATTGGCCTGGATTTGATACTGAAGGAAACACATTTGGAATTACTTCCTCAGGTCAACCATTACTTCATCTTAGAATCCTAGTTGAGAATACTGGTTCTGAAACTGAATCGTTGTTTTGTACAGGTCCTGCAATATGTAACTATGATGTGACAAATGGTGATACGAGTTACAAATATTCAGGAATGGATTTCACCAATGGCCAAGTCGTAATTAAATCTGGAGAATCTAAAATCTTCAATATGTTCTTTGGACCAAATATTGGCGGTGGCGGAACTACATTTGAATATGATTCTTCAAAAGAATATCACTTTAGAATCATGGAGTCTTTTGGTAGTGCTTCTATCCCATTGAATTTGGAGTGATCCTCCATTTTCTTTATTTTTAATTTTTAGGCGTAATTTTACGTGTTAATATTGTTGATTTTGAGTATTTTGCTCAAGTGACGATTTCATCTAACCTGTCTTCTTCTTGGGCCCTTCTGATTTCCATGGCAATCCTTCTGCCCACCCCAAATGTCTGTCCGTACTGGTATTTCGTATACGGGCTGGTCGTTGCAACAATTGGATTTCCTGGCACTCTCAATGATACGTCATACACTACCAATTCCAAGTCTTTTGTGATTACGCTCTGTAGTGAAAATGGCCCTATGATTCCCGGGGCGTATTCTTTCTTTACTGCTGCGACAAATTTGTCTCCCATTCTGAGGACTTTTTCAAGCAGTGACTCTCTGATGCTTGCAGGCGTGTGCCCTACTTCGATATTCTGCAAATCAATATCCATTTCCAGCTGCTCTTTTGCCGGAAGTGCGTTGTAATCGTGAATGTTGGTTTGCAGCCTTCTTTCAATTCCGATAAAGTCCACCTGGTTTGAAATTGGCGTGTGGAAGAAATTAAAATTCATGTATGTCCCAATTGCCAATTCCTCAATGCTTGCTTTTTCAAGGTCTTTTCTGGCAATCACCCCCTGTTTGATTTTTTCTTCGGATTTTTTTACATAATCCTTGTATGACGAAACGGTGAAGAATGCTCGCTCTAGCGGCCTCTTTTTTTCTTGAACTTTGACGATGCACGGCTTGTTAATCCCTTTGGGATCCATGAACAGTTTCGGATATTTTATTTTGGCTTTTTCCAAAAGATAGTACTGGCCTTTTTTTGCAGTCCTTTCCTCAGCTTGGAACAGTTTTCTGTTTCCAAAAATTGGAACCTTGAATGAATTTTCAATCGTTTTGTATCCTAGGTATACTGTAAGTGATCTGTGAGGAACTATGATTGTGCTGGAATCCCGCAACTCTTTCTGATATTTGGCAGATGCCATGTCTTTGAATTTGTCCAAAACGGTAATCTCGTCTGCAATGCGAGCAAATCTTTGGTATGGTCCTTCCCGTCCTTTCTGACAAAAGACCCTGGTTTGAAAATCCTCGTCTTTTGCCCCGTCCATTATTTCCAGTGCCGAGTGACTGCCAAGAACTCCAATCTTCACATCTGAGTAGCCGCTGACGATTTTCTTTATCTCAGAACTCTTTATCACATTATGCCTAGATGTTGGGATCTAATATAGCTAATTTTTGATTTCTCAGATCGGTTTGGTTAGATAGATTTTTTTTAAATCACTGTTTGATTCGAATAATGCTTTACAATTTTGAACTTCAAATGCTTGGCGCAATCCTTCTTCCTGCCATGCTTGCTGGATGTGTTTTCCTGTGGCTTAAGCGAAGGAAGGCAAATCATGCGGCGGCTGATGCCGAAAACGAAGATTCTTCAAATATCTAGTGTCAACCTCTCGACATGCATGACATACATAATATACTGTAATTTTCAGTGATTAATTGTTGAAGCTTGTAATTGGAATCACCGGAAGCACCGGTGCAATCTATGGAATTCGAATGCTTGAGACGCTCAAAAAATTAAACGTTGAAACTCATCTGATAATTTCTGAATGGGGGGAAAAATGTATTTCCATGGAGACTGATTTTACCGTTGACTACGTAAAATCACTTGCGACAAACACCTCCGATGAAAAAAACATGGCATCTAGTGTTTCAAGCGGAACCCATAGGATTGACGGGATGGTGGTTGCCCCCTGCAGCATGAAAACATTGTCTGCAATTGCAAACGGCTATGATGACACTCTGGTGGCAAGGGCAGCTGGAGTCACGATTAAGGAATCCCGGAAACTCATCTTGATGGTTAGAGAGACGCCTCTCTCTGCAATTCATTTGGAGAATATGCTAAAGCTTGCCAGGTTGGGTGTTGTTATCTTGCCGCCTGTAACTGAATTTTACACTAAACCAAAATCTATTGATGATATTGTAAATCACGGTGTCGGAAAATGTTTGGACCAGTTTGACATAGAGCACAATTTATACCCTCGATGGGGCACCCTCTAAACTACCGTTGCCAAGGTTCTCTTTAGAAAAAATTGTTGACAGTAACCGCGATGATGTTTTTGAAATTTTCTCAAACTTTGAAAACTATCAAAGAATAATCCCGCAGCATTTTCCGTCAGTCCGTATTCGTTCAATGCGTGGAAATGTCTCAGTAGTCGAAGAACATTTGATTCTGGGCGAACTTGAGTTGCTGATTATGGCAAAACATGTTTCTCAAAAACCATTCTTGCATGAAATTTTTGTGATTGGCGGTGATGCAAAAGGAAGTCAATTCAAGCAAGAGTTTATCGAGCTTGAAAAAGGAACAAAAATTCTGGTAGATGTGGATTTGAAATTTAAAGGTAAAATGATGATATCTGCAATGTTTGGGAAAAATAATTTCAAGGAAGATTACGATAAGATGTTGGATAATTTCATAAAAATTGCTGAAAACTAGTCTGATTTTACTTCTTTATCCTTGGGGCCTTTGTTCAGACTTTCTTTGAATTCTTTGAGATCCCTTTCTGCTTCAATTTTTCCTTTCTCAAATTCCCCCTTGGCCTTGCCAAACGTTTTGGCCAGTTCTGGAATCTTTTTTGCACCAAAAATCAATACGCCGATAACGATTACCAGTATGATGATCTCTTGAGTTCCTAGCATATTGTAAAATATTTACGATTTCAGATTTAAGTGTTCGACTTTTTCCTATACTTGCGTTCGATGACTACCATGCCTGCGACATACAGTACAATCATCGGGCCTGCAACAAACATCATTGTGACCCCTGTTCCGTCTGGGGTGATCACCGCTCCAAAGATTACTATGATGACTATTGCGTATCTGATGTTCTTTCTCCAAAAACCTGCATCCACCATCCCAGACGCTGCTATGGCATACATTACCAAGGGGAGCTGAAACGAAAAGCCAAAGGCTAACAAAAACTGTAACACGAATGTTACAAATTCCATCACGTTGAGAAAAGTAACCAGCCCTGCTCCCTCTCCATACTTGTACAGAAAATCCAGCATGTATGGAATTACAAAATTATAAGAAAATACACAGCCTGCGACAAATAATCCCAACGCTGGCAACGATATGCTTCTGCTTACATTGATTTCCTTTTCCTTTAATGCCGGTTTGATGAATCCGACCAGCTCCTTTATGATTACCGGCATTCCTACGGCAATTCCGACAAGTACGGCAACATACATTTGAGCAAAAAATGCCTCTCCTGGTGCAGTTTGAATCAGCTGCACGCTTTCTGGAACTAGATCAACTCTCATGTGATTTGTAATCTGTGCTGCCATGTTGTTGACTGGTTCAAGTGTTGGATAATACAGCGTGAATTGGTTTATCTGAAATGGCTCTGCATGAAACATCAAAAGAAATCCTGAAATTCCACCTATTACCAAAACTATCCTGACTAATCTTTTTCTTAATTCTTGAAGGTGCTGATTAATGCCATCTAGTTCTTCGGACATCTGTCATCTTTGATTCTAAACTATAATAATTATGTCGGAATTGGCAACAGTTTTGATTCCGGAAGCCCTGCCTCTTTGAGTGCATTAGCAGTAATCCCTGCAAATTCCAACGATATGATGGCCTTTACGTTGAATTTGGACTCCATCGCTTTTGCCAAATCTGAAATGTCCTTGGCCGAATAGATTTCATCAGATCCTTTCAGGATTACTCTGTCCCCTTTTTCCATCTCTTTACCCTTGTATTTTTCCTGAAGGAATTTGGTAATTTGCGGCAATTCCTTTCGGTCTATGTTGTTGTAAAAATAGCATATTCCTCTAACTGATTCATAATCATACGCTGTTCCATTTCTAAACATGAACACACCGATAAAATGAGCGTCTGCTTCTGGCTCTCTAATGCATTTGATTTCCCAATTTAGCAAGTTCTTCTCGTCATATGCATAACCTGCCAATTCTTCGGATGTGATCTTCCAGTATCTCATTCTACCTTTTGCCATTCTGAAATATTGTGAATTATTCTGATATATTAAACAAGCCTGAGTGTTTTGACCTCATGTCTTTTATGCAGTAATGACTGAAATGCGATAACATGTTCAACTGATGAATTGAAAACCCGCAAAGTTTCCAATTCAATGATTTATACAATAATTGCGATGAAGGTATGGTTCATGGCTACAAAACGCGATTATTATGAGGTTTTAGGTGTCACGAAATCGTCTTCGTCTGATGAAGTTAAACAACAGTATAGAAAATTAGCGTTGAAATTCCACCCTGACCGTAACCAATCAAACCGCAATCAGTTTTCTGATGCCGGAGAACATTTCAAAGAAATTTCCGAAGCATATGCAGTCATTTCTGATCCTGAGAAAAAACAAGTCTATGATCAATACGGCCATGCTGATGGCGACGGTTATTCCAGCGAAGAAATTTTTCAAAGAGCACGACGAAGAAAGTTTAACTCCAATGACGCGGTTGCATGGAATTACAAAGGCCGCGCACTGTATAACCTTGAAAAATACGACGAAGCAATCATGTGCTACGACAAGGCCATAGGGATTGATCCTGACAACGCGGATTCGTGGAATAACAAAGGCCGCGCAATGTATTTCCTTGTCAAATACCGTGAAGCAATCGCATCGCTGAACAAAGCCCTGGAGATTGATCCTGGCAACGCGGTTGCATGGAATTACAAAGGCCGCGCAATGTACCATCTTGACAAATACGACGAAGCCATCAAATGCTACGACAAGGCCATAGGGATTGATCCTAAAGACGCGGAGGCATGGAATAACAAAGGCAATGCGCTAAATTCCCTTGGCAGATACGAGGAGTCAATTTCATCATATGACAAAGCAACCAAGATTGATCCTAGCTATACGGGTGTATGGAACAACAAAGGTCTTGCCAGACAACCAGTGCCACTTGAACTGAGTTGACTGATTCGGAATTACGATTATGGATAATTTAGACAATGCAAAACACGACCATCAGAAAAACAAATCTGACATCGTGAATCTGGTGAAGCAAATGATTGCTCTGGATAAATGGGGCGATGCGGAATACAAAAAAGAGTTACAAGACTTGGTAAGGAAAGACGAGGATTTGGTCAAAGAAGTTACTAGAATTATCAGGGAAAGAAATGAAACTTGAAAGTATTGTTGAATTGCTATAAAAGAACAAAATTATTCGGAAGATAGATTAACCTCGATTTGATTTTTCAACTTGTAAATGGCAATTTTTCAAGTCAATGTAACTATTGAAAACAAGCCCGGAATCAGTGACCCTGAGGGCCAAACCATTCTGAACGATTTGGTTCTAAAGGGAGCGCACAAAACTGTCTCAAACATCAAAACTGCAAAGATGCTGAAATTTACAATCAAGGAAAAAGATAAAAAATCTGCCCAGTCCAAAGTGCGAGAAATTTGTGACGAGCTGAGAATTTACAATCCTATGGTAAGCATAGTCACAACTGATGTTTTTGAAAACTAGCCCTGCTCTGAATCTATGTTGTCCACTGTGGCGTTGATCAACAGCTTCTGAGAAAATCTGCAAAATCTGTCTGGGTGATTACCACGACCAATTCTTTGTTTTCAAGCACAATTAAACGCCTGATGCTGTTGTTTAGCATCTTTTGAACCGCCTGCTCTATCTCCGTATCTGGCGCAACCCATTTGAAATCCTTTGACATTATCTCTTCCAGTTTTATCTGCGACGGCTTGAGATCTTCGGCTGCAATCTTTCTTACGATGTCGCTTTCTGAAACAATTCCTGCTATCTTTCCCTCCTTCATGATGAGGAGAAAGCTGATCTCTTTTTCTTTTAGGATGACTTATACATCAAGTGCAGTTTTGCGATAATCCATGGTGATTACATTTTTTTCCATGATGTCCCTTACTTGAGTCATAGCGATCAAGTGATCTGTTTACATAAGAGTTTACTTCGACTAGATTCAAATTAAATATCTCTAGATGTTTGAAGAATTGTGAAAGTCGCAGTTGTAGTTTTTCCAGGTAGTAATTGTGATCGTGACATGTATCACGTGCTGACTGACGTATTCCATCTTGATGCCGAGTATTGCTGGCATGAAAAAGAACTACCGAAAAATATCGACGCGGTAATTCTTCCTGGAGGATTCTCCTACGGTGACCGATTAAGGGCAGGTGTTATTGCAGCCCACAGTCCGATTATCAGGGATGTCAAAAAAATGGCCGAAAAAGGAATTCCGATTTTAGGTGTCTGTAACGGATTTCAAATTCTTGTCGAATCCGGATTACTTCCTGGCGTGTTGCTCAAAAACGAGTCTCTTAATTTTATGTGCGAATGGACAAATTTGATTGTAGAAAATAACAAAACCCCGTTTACTAATCAATTCAAACTTGATGAGAAAATCCCAATCCCGATAGCCAATGGCGAGGGTAGATACTATGCTGATGATGAAACCATGAAGACATTGAAAAAGAAAAATCAGATTGTTTTTAGATACAGCGAGGTTGTAAACGGTTCGGCAGATAGAATTGCAGGCGTATGCAACGAGGATGGAAATGTTGTCGGGATGATGCCTCACCCTGAAAGGGCAGTCGAATCTGACATCAATCCAATTGATAACAAGCCCTCTTCCCTCATCTTTGAATCGCTAATGGCGAAAATGGGTGTTGGCAAATGAGTCTGGAAGATCAAGAACTTGCCGAGCTGAAATCCAAGATTGGCAGAGACCCAACTCCTACAGAATTACAGATTGTGGCTGCCGAATGGTCTGAGCACTGCTCTTACAAATCATCAAAAAGACACCTCAAAATGCTGCCAATGGATGGCCCTCTGGTAATCAACGAGAAAGGATATGATTCTGGAGTTTTGGATGTTGGTGACGGCTATGTTGTTACAGCGCACATTGAAAGCCACAATCACCCGTCTGCAGTAGAACCGTACGGCGGTGCTGCGACTGGCGTAGGGGGTGTGATTCGAGATATTTTATCTGCTGGAACAAGACCCATTGCAATTTTTGACGGATTGAGATTTGGCGATATCGAAAAAGACTTGCAGGCCAGGTGGCTTTTCAAAAATGCAGTTACTGGAATTGCTGATTATGGAAACTGCTTGGGCATTCCGACTATTGGCGGGGAAGTTGAGTTTGACGAATGCTACAAAAATTATGCCCTTGTGGATGTGGCCGCGCTAGGTTTTGGCAAAAAAGAAAATCTAATCAAAAACCATGCAAAAAAAGGCGACGTTGTTGTTTTGATGGGCGGTTCGACTGGCAGGGACGGCATTGGCGGTTCACAATTCGCATCTGACTCTTTGGAATCTGAGGACCGCTCCGCAGTCCAAATTCCAGACCCATTCATTGAGAAACTGATTATCGAGGCTGTTTTACAGGCAAGAAATGACGGATTGATTCACGCAATGAAGGATCTTGGAGGCGGCGGTTTGTCCTGTGCAATTTCTGAGACTGCTGACGCACTAGGCATTGGAATTGAGATGGATGTCGACAAAGTTCACACCCGCGAATCCGACATGACTCCGGATGAAATCATGGTGTCAGAATCACAGGAAAGAATGCTGATTGTAACCAGTAAAACTAAATTAAAAAAACTGGAAGATATCTGTAAGAAATTTCGCATTGGCTGCTCCGTAATCGGTCTGGTGAAATTTGGCAATCTGGTCCATATCAAGAAAGGCAAAAAGACGGTTGCCCGTCTGTCTGCTGACGTTGTGGCTAATGCGACGCTACTTGATTTGCCCTCAAAGGAGCCGTCTTACTTGAAGACAATTGAGAGCGAGAAGAAATTCAAGCCTGTCTCCGATTACTCCAAACTCATGATGACTCTGCTTGCATCACCAAACATCGCAAGCAAGATTTGGGTCTACGGGCAATATGATCATGAAGTGGGGATTAGAACTGTTGTGAAACCTGGAACTGACGCATCAGTACTGCGACTAGATAATGGGAAATACCTTTCTGCAAAAATTGACGGCAATCCAAAACAATGCTACATTAACCCTCGCGAGGGGGCAATCGGCTGCTTTGAGGAAGCGTGCAGAAACGTTGTGTGTACTGGGGCAAAACCAATTGGAATGCTTGACCATCTCCAATTCGGCAACCCGAAGGATCCTGAAATTTTTTGGACATTTTTAGAGTCTTTGAAAGGACTGACTGACTTTGCTAAATTTTTTAAAATCCCGTGTGTCGGCGGCAAGGTCAGTCTGTACAATGAGACTCCAGCAGGCCCAATAAAGCCAACTCCTGTCATCGGTGTTATCGGACTGATTGACAAGAAGCCATCAGTTCCTCAGAAAATTTCCACGGGCGACTGCCTTCTAATTGTCGGCGATACCAAAAATGAGCTTGGCGGTTCAGAGTACTTTGAGTATGTTCATAAATTTGTTGGAGGAAAATGTCCCAGGGTTGACTTTGAGGATTCAAAGAAACACATGAAATCAGTTCTCGATATAATTGACAAGAACCTCATCAAATCTGCACATGATTGCTCCAAAGGCGGATTGGCAGTTGCGGTATCTGAAATTTGCATGACCAATCAAATTGGTTGCAGAGTTTCATTGGACAAGGTTCCTGGTGAAAAACTAGATGTTGACAGAATTTTATTTTCTGAAAGCCATTCCAGATACCTGCTATCCTTTGACAAGAAAAACATCTCAATGATTGAGGACATTCTCAAAAAGAACAAAGTATCATTCAAGCAAATCGGTCAGTTTGGCGGTGGGCAAATTCAATTTGAAAACGATTCAAAACTGATAATTGATCTTGATTTGAAAAAAGCGCACGAATCTTGGCTACATGCGCTTCCAAATCTGGTTTTACACGGTAAAAAGACTACTTGATATCTTTCATAACGGCCAGTCGTTTTAGGCCCAAAATATCCTGACCACTCTCCAATACTCTGTAACGTGTGTTAGATTGAGAAAATTGAGATTGACGTTTCAGATAATGGTGTTTTGATCTTCTGTCTGTCTGTAATGGCAAGGAGGCAAACGTCGAGGAGAATCTAAAAAACATTATCTGATAGCATTTGATCTTGTCGAAATGGAAAAAATTAGAACACAAAAATTATTTTCTGATCGCTAAAACTAATCAGCATTTTTATTGTTCAAAATGAATGATGGATCAGGGGATGAGGGCATTAACTGATTTTTCAGCCAAGTTTTACACTTTTCCAAACCTTTCGATGATGCCTTTTCACGGGGAGTCTGCCTAGATTTGCCTAAAGTTAAAGAAAACTGCGGCGTTGTTGGAATTTACAGTCTATCTGGAACAAACGTGGTTCCGATGGTTTTTGATGCACTGCGAGCTTTACAGCACAGGGGACAGGAAGCTTGGGGATTCGCAGTTCCAAACAAGCAGCCATTTAAAAAAATGGGATTGGTTTCGCATTCCTCATCTGATTTTAAAAGACTTGCTCAGGAGTATGCGTCTCCATGTGTGATTGGACATGTTAGGTATTCTACAATGGGCACTAGCACTCTGGAAAATGCGCAGCCTTTGAAAGTAAAAGATCTATGCATTGCGCATAACGGGACAATTGCCAATGCGCAAGAACTATCTAATTTAGTTGGAGGATGTTCCTTTACTCCGCAAAATGCAAGTGACACGCTTGTTGCAGCACAAAGACTTGTAGCACTAATTTCTGAGAACGGCGGGATGGGAAAGGCACTAGCAATTCTCAAAAATGAGATGGTCGGCTCTTACTGTTTTACGTTTATCTCTGACGACAACTCTGTTTATGCTGCACGTGATCCTAAAGGATTCCGTCCGATGGTGTTGGGATACAAGGAATCTGACGACACTTACATTGTGACCTCTGAATCATCTGCCGTTACTGCAGTTGGGGCAACTCTTCAAAGAGATGTGGTTCCAGGCGAATTAATTAAACTGAGTAAAACAGGTTTGGATACTGAGCTATTTTCAACCGACACTTCTCGTGCACACTGCTCTTTTGAATTCACCTACTTTGCACACCCTTCCAGCAACATGGAGGGACACAACATTTACGTTTCAAGAAAAAATATTGGCAAATTTATGGCAAGGAAATTTCCAATCAAAGATGCCGACTTGGTAATCCCGGTGCCTGATTCTGCAAGACCTGCGGCACTGGGATATGCCCAGGAGATTGGCGTGTCTTTTGATGAGGGTTTGCTGAAAGACAGGTACAGTAAGAAAGGCCCGCTGCGAAGCTTCATCGAGCCTCACCAAAGTGACAGAGTTGAAATAAATCGCTGGATAATCCCAATCAGCGAGATAATCAAAGACAAACATGTCGTAGTGATTGACGACAGCCTGGTCCGTGGCACTAGCTCAAAGGCCATTGTCAAGGCACTTCGTCGTGCAGGCGCTAAAAAAATAAGCATGTTGATCACGTATCCGCAGATTAACTATCCCTGCTATGCCGGGATTGATTTCCCGTCTCAGGAGGAGCTTGCAACATTTACTGACGGAAAAGCAATGACTGGTGACGAGATTACTGAGATGGTGCGACAAAGTATCGGCGTTGACTTTTTAGGATACAACGATGCTGAAAATCTGGCCAATGCAGTTGGAATGGCAAAGGACTCCATGTGCTTTACCTGTTCCTCGGGAAACTATGACTCGTTGGGAATAAAACCTGATTTTACAAAACGCGAGCAAGTCAAAACCAGAATTTAACACTCGACTGATCTGGGGATTTGATTAAATATGGTAAACTGCTCTGATGATCATGCAGGCAATTTGGAACGGTGCGGTAATTGCGGAAAGCGATGAAACTGTTGTGGTGGACGGGAATCACTACTTTCCATCCGATTCGATCAAAGAGGAGTATTTTAAAAAAACCGAACTGACCACTGTATGTGGGTGGAAAGGAATGGCAAACTATTACTCTGTTGATGTGGATGGAAAAACAAACAAAGACTGTGCATGGTACTATGCAGAACCAAACGATGCTGCCTCTAAAATCAGGGGGATGGTAGCTTTTTGGAATGGCGTCAAAGTGCAATAATTTTTGATATTTTTTCTCAGTTCCCGTTGCAATGATTGCACCGTGTAAATTTTTCCACGATTGCCTGTTCCAGGGTATCCGGGACAAAGTATGTTTTATCAAGTTTTTTTATTTCAACGATTTTGCATTCTGATGTCATTGCTCCGAGATGGTGAACAATGCTGTCTGATTTGTTTCCTAGATATCCTGCCATGAGTATATAGTAATTTACCGAGAATATCTATTTTTGCCTGGTAATTGATAGAATTATGTGCAAATATATAGAAAATTAGCCACAGACTGGAAAAATTCCGCCGGTATATAACGAGTATGGCCAATACAGAGTATGCTTAAAAAAATACTTGGAAAATTAAAATTCGGTTTATGCAAAACCAAAACTTTGGATGTAAACGCATTCAAAGAATCAGAAAAGAGACCAGAGGAAAAGTCAAAATAAAATGAAATACAACTGTAAGAAATGCAAATTTCATTGGGATGGAAATTCCGACACTTTCTACAAAGTGCTGACTCATGAAAAAACACACGTAAAGAAAGTTGTTGCCTAGTGGTAGTCTGCAACACCTGCTACAACGAGCATCATGATCAATGCATGGGAAAATCTGGTATGTTTGAATGTAGCTGTGATTTTTGCAAGGCGCATCACTAGACCCGCGAATGATTGCTGAATCCTCTGGCTGTCTTTTCTATTCTTCATCAAAGTCATAATCGTCATCATCATAACATTCAATGAAATCAAAGTCAAATAATTTCATAATGTCATTAGATTTTAACAGGATATAGGTATCCTGTCTATGAATACTGTTTCACTATAAAATCTATATAGTTATTCGCGCCTTTACTGTCTCTACAGTTCATCTACTTTTTTGTTATACTCGTCTATTTTTAGATTATACTCGTCAATCTCTTTGTTTTCGGCATCAATGCCCTCTTCAAACAATTCCGGGTGCTCCTCTTGCGCCTTCCTCATTAGTTTTTTGAATGTGTCAGGATCATCTCTTTGAAGTTCCAACAGTATCTTTCCAATGGACTCGTCGAGGTTACTCATCGCATCAGATGTTACAATGTACTATTTTTGAACATATCTCCGATCTTGCCTTTGCGGGACAACTGGAATAACACATTCACAATAGTTAAATGATCCTTTTTCAGAATCGTATCAGTTAATCTTTATCTTTTATTGCCGTTAATTTTGGGCGTTTTAATTCTTGGAAGCGCAACCAGTTCTTTTGCCGAAATAGAATCCATAGATGTCGTTGAAAATAAACTTGTGACTTTGGTCGGAGAGGGTATTGATTCCGATGCAGGCGAGCTTACATTCCAATGGACCCAAATTTACGGTGACCATGTGATTTTATCGTCAAACACTGTGCCAGAACCGACATTTATGGCCCCTGATGTGAAAAACGGGGAAATCAAAGTGCTTACTTTTGAATTGGTGGTCACTGATCCTCTTGGAGAAAGCAACTCAGACAGTGTTGAAATCATCGTAAATTCTGTTAATAATCCTCCAACAGTTGATGCGGGAAGAGATCTTTTTACAATCAAATCCATCAGCGTTGTCACTATATTTCCAAATGTTTCAGATATTGATGGCGACCTGCTGTCCTACAACTGGAAACAGCTGTCTGGTCAGAACGTGAATCTTTTATCCACGACAACAAAACATCTTACCCTCCAACCTGTCACTTTTGATTTCTCTCAAGAAGACACACTGACATTTCAACTAACTGTTGATGATGGATTTGGCGGCGTAGTTAGCGATACAGTAAACGTAATATTATTTTCAGGTATTCCGGGCAGCCGAAATATTTCAATTGATGCAGGACCGATTCAAACTGTAACCGAGGGCCAGACTGTAACTCTTGATGTTACTGGAAAAACATTGAACAACAAACCAATCAGCTATACTTGGATTCAGTTCATTGGAACTCCTGTAAAACTTAGTTCGTTTAATGGCGATAGCGTTGAATTTACAGCTCCAGACATAGGTGACAATGAAGAACTACTGTCATTCCATGTGACTGGATATTCTTCAGGAAATGGATGGGCAACTGATATGGCTCTAGTCAAAGTGCTTCCATCAAACCATTCACCAATCGCCGATGCCGGAGATGATCAAGACGTTCCTCAAAGGACATTCGTATACCTGGAAGGAACCGGAACAGATCCTGACGGTGACAATATCCGATATTTGTGGTCCCAGAAATCCGGAATCAAAACTGATATTTATGAAAGTACAAGTCCATCCGCATACATTGTAATCCCATCAATCCAGTCTTTGTCCGTACCATTGACATTTTCGCTTAAAGTAACCGATGTACAAGGCAATTCTGATACCGATGACGTGGTAATCACTGTAAGTACAACCAACAGTCCTCCACGTGCATATGCCGGCTCCGATAAAAGAGTGCATGGCGGCGATAGCGTATCTATAACTGGAACCGCAGTTGACTTGAACAACGACAACCTGAAAATTCAGTGGAAACAGATTTTCGGTGACACCGTATCATTTGATAACTCTAACCTGACACTGTCCTTTACTGCACCTGCAGTCGATCCTGCCTCTTCCAAACGATTGACCTTTGAACTTACTGTGACAGATCCTGAGGGACTGACTGACTCTGATCAAGTTGTAATCTTTGTAACCCCTAAAAACAGCGCCCCAAAAGCTAACGCTGGTGCGGATATGACTGTCGATGAAAACACTGTTGCCAGCTTACACTGCATTCGAACTGATCCTGACACCAACCGCCTTGCTTACACATGGAGCACACAATCAAACACTGTAATAGAACAAAGTAGCAATGCAGACACCACCGTTAGTGTTCCATATGTAGCGAGTGATACAACAATTACCTTTACTTGTACCGTATCTGACGGAACATATTCTTCCTCAGACAGTATGGACATTCTAGCTAAAAATACTCTCAGCATGGATATAATCGCAAATGCCGGAATTGACAAAATAGTGAACGAGCATGTAAAAGTCTCATTGGATGGAAGTAAAAGCCATGATCCTGAAGAACAGCAAGTTTCATTCAAATGGACACAACTGTCCGGAGAGAGTGTAAAGTTATCTTCGACTTCCGACATTGCCACCTCGTTTACAAGTCCAACTGTAAACAATAACGAAGTCAAGGTTCTAACCTTTGAACTTAAAGTATATGATGGCAACGGACGATCTAGCGTTGACACTGTGGTGATTACTGTAGACCCTGTCAATTCTCCACCTGAGGCATCGGCATCTGCAAAACAATAGTTTTTTTCAACCGCCCTACATACTAGAAGTTAAATTATATCAAAATCAGCCATAATCTGTTGAAGTTTCTTACAAGTGGTAAGGTAAAGGATCTTTACGAGGTAGACGAATCCAGCATTCTATTCAAATTCTCAGACCGTGTTTCGGCATACGATGTAAAGTTCAAGCAAGATATCCCGCGAAAGGGGGAGGTTCTTTGCAAATTTGCAGAGTTTTGGTTTAACGAATTATCCGTACCAAACCATTTCATCAGGAGAGAATCGGACACTGAGATTGTTGTAAAAAAGATGAAGATGCTGCCAATTGAATGCGTGGTTAGGGGCTATTTTTACGGCAGCCTGGTTGGCAGATGGAAGAAAGGCGAGGTGAGGGTTCCTGAAGGAACAGATACGACGCTAGCTGCAAAACTTCCAGAACCCATGTTTGATCCTACTACAAAATCCGAACATGATGTTCCAATTGACAAAGAAAAGGCACTGGGGATGAAACTGGTGACAGAAGAGCAATACGCATGGCTGGAGAGGACATCCGTTGACACTTACAAAAAGATGGCTAAAATTGCAGACGATGCCGGGTTTATCCTGGCTGATTTGAAATTGGAATTTGGACTGCTTGATGGCCAAATCACCCTGGGCGATTCAATCGGACCTGATGAATACCGCTTGTGGCCTAAAGATTCCTTTGAAGTTGGAAAAATACAGGAGGCATATGACAAGCAACTCTTGCGTGATTGGCTGACTGCAAACGGATACCAGAAAAAGTTTGATGATGCGCGTGATGCAGGCCAAGAGCCTGCAGCTCCTGACATTCCGCAAGAGATTATCTCGAAGATGACAGAGCGCTATGTGATAGCGTATGAGAAATTGACTGGAAATACTCTTTAGGAATGAGCCAAGTTGTAAGGTGTGGAGTCCTCGGAAGACAAAAAAGAACTTGTGACGCTGCTGGATATAGTAATCAACCAAATTCCGTCGTACACCAACATGGTCAATTCTGCAAATTGGGATGTGAATTCAGATGACTGCATATTTGGAATGGTCTATCACTCATTTATTGCAAAATCAACCGAATACATGAAAAACAAGTTCATTGATACCGGACAGACCATGAACGCCGAATCCACTTTTCAAATGATGAATGCCATTTCTGAAATATTTGATGAACGACTTGCGGATATCAAGCAGGCAATAGTATTCGCATCCAACTACTAACCCAAACTCACTCCTGACACATACTGTACAACTCGAATTTTGTTTTTGACCCTTTGACAAACGCCGTCCTGACGGGCGATTTGACACCCTCTTTCCCGGGATACGCCTTTTTTGATATTTTTTGAAAAATTTCAAACCGCTACAATGATTGTTCACCCTATACAATATTGATCATAGTGCTATTGAAAATACTGAATATGTTACAATATTTATCGTAGTGGCTTGCATCTTTGTGATAGCAGTCCAATATCCGCTAAAGTAAACAAAAATTGATGCGATTGGACAAAAAAATATGATACACGGATCTTTTAGATCGGCTCTGTAAGGTAATTCTGTATGTCTACGCTACTAGAAAAACAGATCAAAGTTAATCGTATTGTTACTACAAATATTGGACACGCACGTGCAATTGACGACCCTGCACGGGCAAAAATCGTTGAAATTCTATACCATCAAGCATTATCAGCTGATCAGATTTCCACCGCTCTCAAAAAGACAGGATACAAAAAAGCTCTGACCACTGTCCGCCATCATTTGGAAATTCTAAAAGTATCCGGACTGATAGAAATTGCAAGAATTGAGGAATCTCGCGGAGCCATCACGAAATTCTACAGCACATCTACAAAACTGCTGGATTTTCAGACTCCTGAGGACTTTGATTCCACATATTCAAAAATCATCAACAACACTTCGACGAAAATTGAAAAACTTGTAAAAGGACTGACCCCAAAAACTACAAAGGGAAAAAAATCCGTAGAGTATTCTCAATACATTGTAATGGAGATTATGAACAGGGCAATGACAAACGTTCTTGAAAAATCCGGCACAAAATAATCTTTGAGACTGACATGCTAAACCACCTAAAACCGATCAGCTCAATTTTTGTACTGGGACAAAAAATGTACAAAAAACCCTCTGAAAAAGCAGTTACACTGACAGATGTTGGAAAACAATCAACATCAATTCGGAATTGTGAAAAATGATGGATGAGAAATCTATCCGGCTGTTTTTAGAAAAAAACTTGGTCTTTGTTGCAACCATAATGAAAGACGGCTCGCCACAAGTTTCACCCGTGTGGGCAAATTACGAGGACGGCCATGTTTTGATAAATACTGCAGAAGGCAGAATAAAACACAAAAATATTTTGCGAGACAACAGGGTGGCAGTATCCGTCGTGTCAAAAGACAATCCACTTGACATGGCGACAATTCGTGGAACTGTGGAGGAATTAATTCCGGACTATGATTATACGCATGCTGACAAACTGACACTGCAATACATGGGAAGAGAACACTATCCTTTCAAACGTGATGATGAGAAACGAATCATCCTGAAAATCAAGCCTGTCAGAGTTTTTGTCTTGCCTGATCTGAAGATGCAAGAGTAACAATTTAGAATGTTTCTAAATTCGAATTTAGAAACATAATACATTCAGTAGGGCGGATTAGAAAAAATATGGCAGGACAGCTTAACGTCGACGTTTAGCTGCCTTTCTCTTTGGAGCGGCCTTGCGTTTAGCTGCGACCTTTCTCTTTGGAGCTGCCTTTCTTTTTGCTGCTGCTTTTCGTTTAGGGGCTGCATTTCTCTTAGGTGCTGCTGATGCTGCGTTTTTCCTCCGAGTTGCTGCTGCCTTTCTTTTACGAGATGCTGCTGCTTTCAGTGCTGTTGCTTCTGCCAATGCTGCATTCCTCTTTCGAGTTCTTGCTGCTTTTTTAGATGCTTCAGATCTTTTTGCTTTGGACGTTGCCATGACTTTTTTCGAAAATCATCGGTGTTATATTGTAAAAGTCACACATTACTACGCTTGATATTGAAAAATTTGACACTTTTTTTATTTCCGATCAGCAATTTGTAAGACAAACGACAGCTGTATCTACAGTTGACTGATCTTTTTGCGGACGAATAATTATTTTGTATTGTTTTTCTTCATCGTATGGGATGTCGAACTGTGTGGTTCTCTGAATAGGTTTGTTTGGTTCCAGAGCTTCCAGATACAAATCAATGGCGGAAAATTCACCAAACACAGCTTCATGTTTTTGGTCTCTGTCATCTACAATGTAAAACTGCCCCCCTGAAATGATTGTTTTTTCGTCACTGGTGTTTTTTGCAGTAATTCCAATCATCACAAACGTGTTTTCTGGCACCTTTTCTTTGTTTCCGTTATGTGTGCCTTCAAAAGTTATCATATATTCAACTGGCCCCACATTTACTGCATTTCCCACACTTGATTCAATGTAGTTTGTTTCATATTCCATGTATGTGATCAGTGCAAATCCCATTGAAGCTACGATTGCACCTATTACAATTACAATGCCAAGTCCTGCCATACATTATTGTGATTATTTTGGTATATAGTTGAAACTGCCATTTTTTGTGTCTAATTTGTCCTCAAAACCCCCATGCATCACAGACGTTACAGATTCTACCCGAGGTGGAATCAGAGTCGATAAAAATGGTGTAATGAGAGTTTTCCAACATCTGAACTTGATGGAGGATCTATTTCTGGTCTGGCATCTGGATTCAATATGTTCCAGGTGTTTTAGACTGCAGGTAAACATCCATTACAACTTCAAGTACAATTCGTACCGTTGAGACATTTTTCTCGTTTTTTCTTTATTTTTTATCAAAATTTAGTGGGTTGAGCTTTTACGCACAACTACAAAAGATCATGCCCCTTTAGCTGGGAGAGCTTGGTGGAATTACGGTTGCATGTTGCATCTAGGCACAAGTGTCCCACCCCCCCAACAAATACCTCATTTTGAAAATTTCACAACATGACTAAACCCTGTATTTTTCAGGGGGGGTTTAGCGCCTAGGCTTATTTTTACAGAATTGCTCATTTTATGACATTGTCTGAAATTGACGTAATCCAATCAAAAATTTGTAAAAATAGGCCGGATGTTAACATTCTAAATTCATCAAAGATGTTGTTTGTGGATGCAAACGTTTCATTGATTGCAGATTCGTCAATTTGTAAAGCGTACTCTTTCATCCCTTATTTTGGACCCGTTCTGATTTTATTCTGTGTATGCACTATTGGACACACATTTTATGTCAAATAAGGGGGGGTATGTGGGGTATAGTTTCCATGAAAGAGTCTTTTGGGGATGTTTTTGCTGTTTCTCCGCCCTTTATTGTTTCAGTTCCTTCTGAACTGTCTTTACAATAAAGTGCACTGCTATGGCCAGTCCTATGATTTTGAAGAGATTATTCATGTGGCTGTACCTCGTTGTTGTCATATGTGTCCAGAATCTCCTCTATCATCTTGATTATGTTCAATTCTGAATCACCTCAAACTGCGTGCTTTTATTTTCCAGTCTTAGTTTGTTAACTGTGATGTTAACGCTGATTTCAAAGTTCCTTGTCTTGTGTCTGAATAGGACGTTGAAGATGTTCATTTCAAAAACACCACCAAAGTTGCGATTGTTGTCAAGACAAAGACCTTGTTTTTCGATGCCTTGAGTTTGAGGATTTGGCTTTCTATAAAATTGCCTTTCTGTGCAAATTTTAAAAATCTGATTTTCATACTATGCAATGGCCAGTTTTTGATATAAGGTCCGCGTAGAACTGATAAATCGTCTATTTTTTTAAAACGTTTTCAGCAAAAATCTGGATGTTTTGTCATATTTCTCGGACACGCTGTCTATCGCATCAAGCATTGTCTGCTGGTTTATGTTTTCTTTGTCATCCATAACCACATAGACGCCGACTTTTTGTTTCCCGTCCTCTGTGATCATTTTGTTGATTACCTGTATGGAGTTGCAAAAATCGTTCACTTTGTTCTCAAACCTCTCTTTTTCTTCTGCACTAAATCCCAAATATCTTGCAATCTGGCTGTTCTTCATTTCCACTTTGGCACCAATTACTAGAATTCCCGGCTGTCTTTTTGGTTCAAACACGTCAACTGGAATTCCGTACCGTCCTGCGTGTTTTACTAGAATTTGAAAAATATTTTCAGGATTCTTTACTTGTTCTGACTTGAGCCCTTCGTGAATTATCCATCTCTCGACATTGTCTCTCATCCTGGACACGCTCATGGAAAATCTTTCAAATTGGTTCTATATGATTCTAAATCCTGATGATTGCTGTGCTAAATTTACAATGTTTCTAAATTCGAGTTTAGAAATAACAGTTATCTTTACCAGGAAAACAAGCGACCGCGGGTCAGACGTTCACATTAAAGCCTGGATCCAAGCCTGGAACGGATGGCGCAATCAAAATATTTAGAATGATTCCAAAAATCATAAACGCGATTCCAATGTACAGGCAATTTTTTGCCTTGGGCAGGTCATCTCTCCGTAAAATAAAAAATGCAATTATCCCTCCAATCACTCCGAAGAAAATTGGTAGCAAAAACCAAGCGTTGCTCCTGGGTTTTTCTGGATATGACATTATGGCTCACTCTATTTTGCAACTATTACTTTCTTTTGCAATTGTGTAATTTCAATTTCTACTGTTTCTAAAGGATCCTCTACTTGATTACGTCTAATTGAGAACATTTTTGGCTTTTCAAAGTCTTCTGTGCAATCCGGGCACGCGTAAACTAGAACTCTGTGTTCGTTGGGGGCTTTGGGATTTGACAATCTTGGATAATACACCAATCTTGCTCCACAATCAACACAATATCTGTTGGCCCTTCTAGTTCTGACCAATGTAAACCCCCTGCATCATTCTAAGTATGCGATCATCTATTAGATCTATATTGTCTAATAGAGTAAACCAATTGCTAACAACCGATCAATGTTTCTATATTCGAGTTTAGAAATATATTGGATTGCTATCCTGTATTGATACACCATTGCAAAAATAAAATATTTCAAAACCTGCGTTTAGAAAGCAGAGCGCCTCCCACCAGACTTGAACTGGTGACCAACCGGTTAACAGCCGGTTGCTCTACCACGCTGAGCTAGGGAGGCACACATCTGAGTACCTTGGCAAAAGTGATTTAATCTTTGCGACTAAGCACAAATCACTAAAATTGGAAAGTCTTTAGTTGAATTTGACAAAAAATTCCTTGATTTCTTTTGCATGACTTTCGACCAATTCGATAATTTCCAGGTGCTCATCAGCTGTCGGTTCTCTCTGGTGCACGATTTGAAATGCGCTAAGTGCAGAACCCACCATTTCGCCTACAAAAAACCCGCACAAAAAATCCCCGACCTTTTCACACTCCCACATGTCTCCGATTCTTGGAGATGCCCCTGCAGATTTGTATAGTTCTAATGTCTGTTCTATTAAATCGGTTGTCTGTTTTGAAAATTCAGGATCAAGGGCCATTTGTTAAATCGGGTTTTTATTTTTCTATGCCTTTGTTCTTTTCAAATCCATAGATGCCGTCAAGGAAAACTCTGTGATCTTTGTTTTTTACTTTGGATTTTTGTTCAATGTTAGCTGCAGTTTGAGTTACGTCAGTCCACACTTCCCCTGTGACGATTACGTCTTCTCCTTTTGGAGTCACCTTGGTGTTGCCAACAATGTTTGTTATTCTTGGCGCACGTTCACCTTGAAAATTTTCAATTATGACTTTTTTTCCGTCAACCTTTACTGTGATTGGAAAGTGTGAAAACACTATTTTCATTTTAATTGTGTATCCTGTTATCAAACCTTCGCAGATGTTTCTGATGATTGATCTTGCGGTGTGCAATATTGCATAGTCTTCCTTCTTGGACTCTATTGAGGTCAAGAGGATCTTATTGCCATCTATTTTGATCTCTACTGGGATTAATCTAAAGCTTTTGTGGGTTTTGCCTAGGGGACCCGTAAAGTGTAACATGTGCTTGTTTAGTGACACTGTGACTCCTTCAGGTATGACTACCTCGTCTTTGAATTTTTCAATTTGTTTAGTAGACATAGCCGATTAAAAATCCTCCAATTCCTTTCTGTACTGCTTCATGATGAGACATTACTCCCTGGTTGGTTGTAACCAGAAGCATTCCCCTGTTATATGATGGCAAATATTGCTGTTCCCAGCTGTTGTATTCATCAGTTTTTACTTTGAATCTTGGGGATATAGCCCCACATTTTGTTATTTTTGCTAAAAGCTTAATTTTGAATTTTCCGCCTCTTTTATCGTCAATGTGCTCAAACTCTCCAATGTAGCCGTCTTTTTGAAGTGTTTTTAGAACTTCTACGCCTAGTTTTGATGTTGGAAGTATGAGGCAGTCGGATTTTCTTCTAGCTTCGTTATTGTAAAGTGTGACAAATAGATTTGCTAAGATGTTTGTTGCTGGCATGCTATCTCACTTGTTTTTCCTGAACCCTAAAGATGTTGCTACTTCCCTGAAGCACCGTCTGCATAACATTAAATCATATTTTTGAATTACTGCCGTATAATCACCACATCTTTTACACCATCTGGAACCCCTGCCAAAGTTGTGCACTTTTCTTCCAGTTGCTTCGTATGATCTGTCTTTCATTATACCACAGTTGCTCCAAATTCTTTTGCAATATAGTCTTGTGCTTCTTTACTATTGATAGTATGACCTTTTCCAACTTTTGCTTTATGTTTACTTCGTGTTCTAACTCCATATCCTGGTCTAGTCAGCGTGATTGAAATCCCCAATCCTAAAATTCCAACCTGTGGATCATATTTTACTCCAGGTATGTCTATGTGTTCGTTAATTCCAAATGAAAAGTTTCCAAAATTGTCAAATGATCTGCCATTTACCCTGTTGCCTTTTGATTCAAGCAATCTTTTGAATAATGATGTTGCGTCATCTCCGCGAATTGTCACTGCTACGCCGATTGGCTCCCCTTTTCTGACTCCCCAATCCCTGTGTGCTTCTTTTGCATTACGTGTGGATGGTTTTTTTCCGGAGATTTGCTCTAGTGCAATTTTTGCGATGTTTATTACGTCGCCAGATTTTCCTAAACCCATGTTTAGTACAATTTTCTCTAAGGAGATTTTCTTCATTGGGGATTCTGTTGTTTGAGACATATGATCACTTTAATTGAATTATTGGCTCTCCTTTTCCAATTGGCATAATAATATCTGCAGGTATTTCGATTTTTCTATCTCTTAATATAACGATGACTCTTTTTGGGAGGATGAATGTTCCTTCTTCGACTGTTTCGATTTTTCCAATTTGACCTGCGTTACTTCCTCGTGTAACCAGTCCCTGACAACCGACCTCTAATTTGATTACCTCGAGAATTTTCACTTCTGGAATTTGAATCAGACAAGTGTCCCCGATGCTTACTTTGACATCTGAAATTAATGAACGGCCGTCATGGAATCCAATTTGTAATTTTCCTTTGTTGATTGTGGTTTTAGTGGTAACTCTGACAAGTTTTTTAGATTTTTCTGATTCTTTGATTTTAATTGGCTGCAGTAACTTGTTTTCTGTTGGAACTAGGCGATAAATTTCTGAAACATCTGCCAACTCGACAACATCCATTAATCCAATTGCATGGTGAAGTGATTTTCTTACCACTCCGTCAACCTTTACTCTTCCGGAGTAAATTGAAGCTTTTGCTTCTCTTAGGGTGGTCACAATATTCAACACGTCTCTGAGAAATACTGCGTTTGGTACTGATAATTCCTTTTTGTGTGGACCTGGTTTTACTGTGATTACGAATCTCTTGGCTTTTCTGGCAATTCCCCAGAATTGTGGGGCCATTTGACGTTTGAGTTTTTTACTACCTGAAATACTTACCATTATTTCTCATTTCCCTCTTTTTTGGCCTTTTCCGCCCCTTTTGTTTCTTTAATGACCTCTTTGACGGGCTCTGGTTTTGTTTCTGTTTTTACTTTTTCTACTTTTGGTTGTTTTCTAGGATCTTTCCCTTCAAGTTTTGCAATTCTCCATTTGTCTTCTGTGTTGAGTGAAGTCACTACAAGATTGGATGTGTGAATGTAAACGTCAAATTTATCCCCTTTAGTTTTTTCTTTCTTTACTCCTTCAATTGCAACACTGCTTTTTGGAATGGATATTTTGGATACTTTGCCGTCCACCCCTTTGAATTCACCTCTGACTATTCTAACACTGTCTCCTTCACTGACTCTTACGCTTCTTTTACCGTATTTTTTATGCAGTTCTTTGGAGAGTGCACTTCCAAGTTGTTTGCTTTTAGTTTGATATGTTGCCTGATAAATCAACAGATTGCGCATTTTAGTTGGTTTCATTTTATTATACCACCATTGATGCCAAGTTAGCTACTCTTGGCCATTTCTCTGTAGCTTCTGCTGCTACTGGTCCTTTGATGTCTGTTCCTTTAGTTTCTCCTTCTGGAGTGATAAGCACTGCTGCGTTATCTTCAAAACAAACTCTTACACCGTTTAATCTGCGAACTGCATATTTTTGTCTAATAATTACTGCGCCATAAACCTGCTTCCTTAACTCTGCAGGGCCTTTCTTAACTACTACGTTGCAAAAGTCGCCAACAGACGCTGATGCGTATCTTCTTGCTCTTGTATGGTGTCTTGGAACGTTGATTATTTCTAAAATTTTAGCGCCAGAGTTATCTGCACAAACAATGTTTGCTCCGACTGGGAGTACTTTGGTGACTCTTGGTCTGAACTCTTTTACGCCTTTACCTGCTTGCTTTGCCATTATGCTTTAACCTCCACAACAACATATGATACTGACTTGGAGATTGGTCTGCATTCTGCAGTTAAGACGTGATCTCCTGTTTCAACATCCATACAGCCTGGAACGTGTGCGTGAATGGTACTTGTGCCCCTGGCATATCTTTTATATTTACTAAAGTAAATTGGTGAATCTTTTTCTAATGTGATTGTCTTTCTTGCTTTACTTCCTGTTACTTTACCGTCGAATAATTTTCCTCTGATTGATAAACCTCCGTGGAACGGACAGTGTTTGTCCTCGCATTCTCTAGTTGGCTCTTTTACCTTTAATCCTATGTTGTGAGTCATGCTTTTCCTCCAATTCTGTCAAACGGTCTTTTTGCTATCTTGCTGCCTTCCACCACTATGTTTTTTCCACCAATTGAGAACTTCCAATTGTTGTTTGATTTTGCAATGGATTTTGATCCGTTTTCTGTGTTTATTGTAAACATTGATTTTGTTTCATTGATGATTCTTCCATTTAATCCTATTACTTGCGGATTGGTGGATTGTATGATCTCCGTATTTAAGCCTATGAATTCATGTGATGTTATGTTGTCTGCGGTAATCATTTCTCTCTCCTTATCTCGTTCAACCTGGTGAGCATTCTTGCAATGTCGTGGCGTATTGGTTTTAGTTTCCCACTTTGTTTTCTTAAGGTTCCCTTTGATCCGTCAATTCTAAGTTTGGCTAGCTCACTGCGTGATTCTTGAACTTTGCTTTTTAGATCTTTTTCGTTAAGCTGTTTGATTGTTTTCATGCTGAGTCTGGTCATTTCAGTTTTGTCTCCTCTTCTTCTAGTGTTTCAAGTGTTTCCATCTTCTCTGATTCGATTTCGATTACTGCTGACTCAGATTCGGCATTGTCTTTTTTACCTACCGCTTTGATTACTTCCACTTTGTTATCGCCAATCAATATCTCTTCAACTATTACTGATGGCTTGTTGTCTTGTTTTCCTTTCTTTGTTTTATCGACCCTCATCTCAAATTCTGGAATGAGATTTTCTTTTTTTGCAATTCTAATTCTGACTCCGATTAACCCCATTGCTGTTTTTACATGTGCAATGTCTTCTTCCACTATCATTTCTGCGTGATGGCCTGCTCTTGGCAAGATCCCCTGGGCGTGTTTTTCAAATGCTGAACGGTCACCTCTAAGTTTGCCTGAAATTGTAATTTGAACCCCCATTGCACCGGCTTCCATTATTTGTTTCAGTGTCCACATGGTTGCCCTTCTGAATGCGGTTCCTCTCTCCAAATGCGCTGCCATTCTAGTACACATTACACTTGGTGAGAGTTCTGGTTTCTCAATTTCAACCACTGAAATTTGTGGGTTTTTTAATCCAAAGTTTAGTGCAAGTTTATCAGTCAGTTCCCTAATGCCAGAACCTTTTCTACCTATTACGATTCCTGGTCTTGTTACGTGTAATGAAACTCTAGTTCCCACCGGTGTTTTTGAAATTTCTGCATGTGAGAAACCTGCGTCCTTGATTGCTTCCCTGAGATAGTCTTTGATCAGCATCATGTTGTAGTTGTCTTTAATTACATTTTTCACAGCTGACATTTCTAAATCTCCTTTGCCACCAATTCTACGTGAGTTAATACGTTGTTCTTTGGAGTTGCTCTTCCCATTGCTCTTGGGGTGAATCTTTTTACGATTACTCCTCTGTGAACAGTTGCGTTTACGATTCTTAATCTATCCAAATCCATTCCTTTGTATTCTGCGTTTGATTCTAAATTGTCCAGAACTTTGATGAACTCTTTTGCAGTTTTTTGTGGATATCGTCCCGACATTACTCCTGGGTCTGATCTGTGCGCTACTTGATTTTTAAATCTTCTAAACGGAACTGCTCTTTTTTTGGCAATTACTGCAATGAGATAGTCTCTTGCTTTTTCAATTGACAATCCTTTGATTGACACTGCAACTTCACGTGCATGTTTGGGGGAAATGTCTTTTTCTCTTAATGAAGCACGTACGTGTCTCGTTGGGTCATAATTTTGGAAAGCGTAATCGAATCTACCCATAACAATCACTTTAATGGCACGTAGAGGCTGGATCTTGATGCGCCGACACCTGGGGCACCATGTGAAACCTTCTTGTTCGTTATTACATATTCTCCCAAATAATGCCCAATCATTTCAGTTGCTATTACAACTGGTCGAAACTCTTTTCCGGAGAATGTGTTTACTGTAACTCCTACCATGTATGGCAGAACTATCAAATCCCTGACGTGAGTTTTGATAGGGTTTTTTAGTTTGCCTGCTTTTGCAGACTTGATCTCTTCAATTAATTTTCTTTTTCCATCGGTGATCCCCCTGGTTAGTGATCTTCTCTGTCTGGAATTAAATAACAAAAATAATTTTTCTAGCGATAAGCTGTCTAGTTCCTCTTTTGGAATGCCTCTGTATAAAAATTCTTTAACCATCTCTATTCTCCTCTGTTAGTATTCTTCGAGTTCTATGGTCCATATTATAGCATTCCTATCTTAGTTGCCAAATCTCTGGCTTTTTCGGTACTTTCAAACTGAACAAATGCTTTTTTGCCGTAAATTGTTCTTGCAGTGTTTACTTTTTTGACTTTTTGATTGTAAAGTGTGGTTACTGCTTCTGAAATTTCTGATTTGTTTGCAGATATCTCTACTATGAAACAAATTTTACTTTCATTCTCAACCATTGCAAAGGTTTTTTCCGTAATGTACGGCTTGATGATTATCTTCATTGCTTGATCTACGTTCATTGTGTTTTCACCATTAATTCTAGATGTGTTGATTTTATTTTTCCAATCTCCTCGATTGCAGATCTGGAATACACGGTTAATCTAATTGCGTCAGAACCTGGGGCTAGATCTAACACGCTCAAGTCTTTAACATTTCTTACTTCTACTCCTGGTATTGCCCCTGTTGCTTGCAGAAGGTTTGACGAATTTACAGTTACAAACAAAACACTCTTTCCCACTTTCTTACTTCTGCCTCTGAGCCTTGATTGTCCAGAACGTGGCTTTCTTGTGTTTAATCTTTCTACATCCTGTGTTAATTTCAACGCGTTTAGGACTTTGGTAATCTCGCTTGTTTTGGCAATGGATTCAATGTCGTCTGATACTATGATTGGGAATGATTCTATGCCTTGGACTTTGTGACCCCTTAATTCGACGAGATCCTTTGACGCTGTTGCTGCAATTGCAGAACATAGTGCCAGTTTGTTTTCTTTTTTGTTTAATTTCTTGTAGATTACCTTGTCGACAATTGGTGGATGTGCTTGCCTGCCGCCTCTGGTGGATGCCACTTCTGCCCCTTGTCCCTGTCGTCCACCGCCTCCACCTGTCATTCTTGCAACACGGGCGACGCCTTGACCAGTTGGAGGGTTGTTTGAATCTGCAACTACGTCCATACCTGCATTTGGTTTTCTTCCCTGTCTTTGGAATTTATGGGATGTTAAATTGGTGCAAGCCTTGTGAATTAACTCTCTTCTGAACGGAGTTGAGAAAATTATTGGCAGTTCTATTTCTGAATCTTTTGATCCTGTGGTTGTGTAGGTTGCTGTCTTCATCAGATAACTACCTCCAAAATGTTTGGTTTGATAACTTTGTCAGGTGCATTTCTAATCTGACTTCTTAGTTTGATTAATCTTTTGTATGTTCCTGGGACCGAACCTTTTAGAATGATAAAGTCTCCTTTTACTAGACCAAAGTGTTTGTATCCACCATCTGGGTTGATTTTAATTTTATCCGATTCAGTATTTCCCATAACCATAATTCTTTTGTCGTATTCTAGTCTTTGATGGAATCCTGTCTGTCCTGCTCTTGGAACTGTATACATGACACTTCCTGGTGAAATTGGGCCTAATGAACCAACTTCTCTAACTGTTTTTCTTGATTTAGCCTGTTTAGTTTTAACGCCCCATCTTCTCATGACTCCTTGCCATCCGTGACCTTTTGTAATTGCTGCAACATCGACAGTTGCACCTGTTTCAAAAATTTGATCAATCTTAATTTCTTTTCCTAGTAATTCTTTAACGTGTGCAAATTGTTTTTCGATATCTCCTCCGCTGACCATTGCTTCAAAAATATACGGTTTCTTCATTTCTAATCCTGCGGCTCTTGGGGAAACTGCAACAATTGCAAAAATTTCTTTAATCTTTTTTAATCTTGATTCTGCGTTTTCAATTGAACCTGCAATATTTTTAATTGAGATTTCTTTTGAAATGTTTTTTGGAATGTCTTCAGCATACACATCAAATTCTGCGTGGTTTCCGTCATGATCTTTTGAATATCCTCTAATTCCTAAAATTAAAATTGGTGGGGTAACTAATACTGTTCCTAAACTAACTAGCTGTTTTCCTGCATTGGGCACTTTGTCACGATCATCAATGCTGACTATTTGCACACACCCTGCCTTGAACCCGCAGTGAGCTAAAATTTTTGGTTCATCTGTTGCTGATCGTGTTGGCCATGATCTGATTCTTGCTTCCATACTTTTTGCACGTACTCTACGTGAGTATGCAAGACTTCCTCTACGTGCTTGATGTCGCTTTCGGGCTCCCATGACTAAAACGCATCATCGAAATCCCTCTATTAAACCATGTGAGGTATCGTTAACCACTAAAAAAATCCAGGTTAACTAACTACGACTAATTTGTCACGGTAAAAACAATTCTGACGCTGAATTCCAGATTGTAATTCCGCCTACTAATATCCCGAAAATGCCTAAACCGATGGCAAATAGCAGAAAGTTTTTTCGTTCTGCCATGTTATGACGTACTTTGAGCGTTAAGTATTGCCAATGTTCCAAGCAGTGCTTCCTCAAGACGTACTGTTTCAGTCGCTTGATTTGGAAAAAAGTTCAATGACTTTGCATTTTGGACCTTGTTCATCCTGCCTCCGATAATCTCATGCACTCCTCTTTCAGGAGATCCAAATACTACAAGTGTCGGTTCGTCTGATTTTGTATATTTTGACAACTGTTCACTGGAAACCGGTTTGCCTTTTCTTGATGTTATGATGATGTTCCCTTTCCATTCGGACAGTATGGAAAATAAGTTCGCTCTTTCTTTTACAGAATATCCCCAATAGGTCGGAATTTGACTTTTATCAATATCTTTGACTGACAATCTTGGATATCCCTCCTTGAATCTGACTGTCACTCTTTTCCCGTTTGAAGTGTCTCCATAATACTGGATTAGTTGATTTATTCCGACATCTACAAACTTTTTCCCTTTCTGACTTACCACGATTCCTTCTCTGATGTCTCCTGCCATGATTTTTTTAGCGTTAACTGGTGTGTTGTGGCTTGGAATTTTTAACGGGTGCAGCACTCCTGAAAATTTCAAGTCGTTCATTATTGGAAACAACCTTCTTCTCAAAAATTGTGGTGTTTCTAAATATTTTAGAATCATTACCATAAACCCTCCCTCTGACTTGTTGGTTCCCTCTTGATAGACGTAGATTGTATCAATTTTAAAAATTGCACAAGCTCTAGCTAGCACGGAAATTTTTCTAGTTTTATCGATTTTTAGTGATTCGTCTGATAGAGCAGACCCTGGAATTGCAACAGATAATTTCAATGTAATTTAATCTCGCAGGCAGCCTAATTAATTATTTTTGTTCGTGTGGGTATTTTGTTTTGGCGTCATTTGCATACTTTATGATTTGCTCTTCTGAGATTAATTCGTATAACCCTGTCTCTTTTTTAATACGTGCCATTCTGATGTGGCTTGTCCCCTTCTTGTCTTCACTTGAAAGATATATTCCTGCAGTGGCCAGTGTTGCAGCATCATCAAGTGAAAGATCTTTTTTGTATGTTTTCTCCAAAAAGTCTGTTACTTGTTCAGAACCTGAACCGATTGCTATTGCGTCATATGAGATGTATGTTCCACTTGGATCAGTAAGAAACAATTCGGGTTTGTTGTTTACAACTCCGCCGAGAATAAGTGCAACACCGTAAGGTCTTACACCTGCATACTGTGTATATTGTTGACATTGATCAGCTAAATGTTTTGCAATTGTTTCAACTTCGACTGGTTCATCATAAACCATCTTGTTGCTTTGTGAAAAGAATCTTGCATTGTCTACTTGACTTCTTGCATCTGGAATGTACCCTGCCGCTGCGACTCCTACATGATCATCGATCTGGAAAATCTTTTGAGCTGTGCTTGAAATTTGTAATTTTCTTGGCTTTTCCTCGACTGCGATGATGATTCCATCTTTGCATTTTATCCCGACAGCTATCGATCCCCTTCTTACGGTTTCAATGGCGTATTCCACTTGGTACAATCTGCCATCAGGTGAGAATACTGTGATTGCTCTGTCGTAACCTTGTTGTGCTGGAAGCATTTGATTGCAATGCTTTGATTATACAATTTAAACCATGCCAACAATTGAGAGCAATTGCCACTTTGATCGGAGCCTGATTGATGATGAATCGTTACAAATCAAACCTTAATTTGAAACTTGAATTATGATGGATTTGTGAAGTTTGAAATAGAATTTACAGGACATGAGAATATTCGCTCTAACCATCAGATGACCTTGGAGATTACTAAAGAATCTCATTTGACTCCCAGGGGAGATTGCATTATCGGCGTTAATGCAAAATCCAGCTGTGTCGATTTACCTGAAGAATTAAAAAATAAGCTGAAAACCCCTGATTCTAAAGTATATTTTTCAATTAAGGTTGGGGATGAAGAGTTTGCAATGGAGGGAAAAGGACACCCTGATCTTATTTTGAGCCACGCTGAGGATATTGTTATTCGAAAAAGTGATTTTATTTGCCCGCGAACATTGGCAATTAAGTGTGACAAGGCCTCTGATTTGTTACCTAGAAGCATGGTGGTCCTGCTACAAGATCCAAAAACTATCGGCACATTTACCATTGTTGTCGAATGATGCTGACAATTTTATACCCTGTACTTTCATTTCCACCGTGGGTCTTAAAACTAACTTGTTCCTCTTGGTGCCGTTGGCAATCTTTGCGGCAATAATTATCGGATTTGGCATGTTCAACACCATATGTAAAAATTCCAATGTCCCGATAAACTGTTAGATCTGCTGAATTTCTTTACACAATTTTCTGTTTTAGCTAATTCTGATTTAGCGTGATTTTCTTAAGCCATGACGTTCTAAACTATTCGTGATAAAGCATGTCGTTGAGTTACCACTTTCCATAAAACCTACTGATGCAGAACTAAAAAAACTGAAAGAATACTTCAAAGAAATGCCTGTGGCTGAAATTCTTACGGGGCTGAAATTTGCAAATAATAGATGGTCTGCAAAAGACGCCGGCACCCTAAAAGTGGGTAGAAAAAGCATCGTCCAGAAGGAAATTCATTCAGTTACATCTGAACAAGCTCAGTGGAGACTAAAAAATTGGAAGATGATGATTGCAAATTATCGCAGACGAGGTTACAGCTACCCGACAATCTCCAGAATTAAAAAAATCTTGATACAAAAAAGTAAAAAGAAATCCAAATAATTTAAAAATTATTTTTCTATATGAACACGTCTGTTCTTCTCTGAACGATTTGTTGTTTTAACGAATCTGGAATATCTGGAATTGTAGATTTTGTTTGCCCTGCAATTATGCTGTGTGCTTCTTCTAGAATTGCCAGTGTGTCTGCATTGGTTTCAGGTGCCATGCTCATGCTGTCCCCGATTCCCATTGATGATCCGGACATTACATCGCCTAGAATCTGTGACAAGTCTTGCATTGAAGCGTTTGCCTCTGGCATGATTCCGGTAAGTGATGGACTTAATCCTCTGATGATTGCCATGCATGGACTGAGTGTTACTACGATGTCTCCTAATTCTGAAACTGTGTCCAATCTAAGCTTTACCTGTTCCATGGATAGTTTTGCTCCGCTGACCATGTTTTTCATTTTTCTCACTTGGGTCAATTCCCCTGCATACGCTTGAGCGTAACTGGGTTTGTTATTTCTTTGAGCGTTCACTATTTTTTCAAAAATTATGTCATGTTTTGTCTGTAGTTTTTGATTAATTACGTCTAATTTTGAAATTTGAAATTGTAATTTCTTTTGTGCAAAATCAATTCTGTTTTTTAATGGCTCATCCGGCCTTACTTTACCCATTATCTTTTGAGATATGTTTTCGCTTTCAGTTTTGTTCCAAGAGTCGCTTATCATATCTTATTTCCTAAATCTAGTTCTTTTTTTTCTTTTAAACAGATTTGTCACTCTGGGTAGTGTCACTGGAGTTACACCAAGTACAGTTACACTATCCAAAGGTGAATGTAAATATTTGAAAGCCAATACCCTTTACCCTGATCTCGACTAGGTGTGAAGAACTCGTATCACTATTGACGATGTTGTACAATCCTGGCTCTTTCACACGGAGGATGTTATTGTCTACAATGTCCGTTCCCGAATATCCTGCTGGCAGCGGTTCTCCGTCTAACAATATTTCCAGCTCTGCATTGTTTTCAGTAACTATGTTTACCTCTTTAGCATTGTATAGAAGTTTGATAGTGCCTGTTTCGGAAATTAGTTCCATGCTGTCATCATGATTCTTCCAATCCCCTATTGGATAGAATTTGTGCAAGTCTACGCTTTCCGGTTCCGAATATGAGATGATTTTTCCAGGCTGAAATCCCTCCTCGCTGCCTAACTGATTTCTGTTTTGTGCAAACTTGTAACCAAAATACAGTTCAGGGGTTCTGAACAACGAATGCTGGAATTCTTCAACGTCCACAAGGGATGACGCTGGTGTCATCTGAATTCCTAACGAGTTGGATCTTTCCTGTAATAATTTCTGAATGACTTTTTCTGTTTCCTGATATCCGCCCTCACCTATGTGATCATATCTAAGGTATCCTTCATGGTCTGCAATGTATTTTCTTGGCCAGTATTTGTTTTCAAACGCTTTCCATGTTTCCATGTCGTTATCTAGCACAACGGGATAGTCGATACCGTATTTTTCAATCGCGATTTTTACATTTTCAGGATCTTTTTCAAATTCAAATTCCGGCGAATGGATTCCTATTACCAACAATCCCTGCTCTGAATATTTGTCGTCCCATGCTGTGATGTACGGTAATGTTCTGACACAATTGATGCAACTGTATGTCCAAATGTCATACAGTACAACTTTTCCCTCTATCTTCTTTTTTAATTCCTCGGGCGTGGTGTTTAGATAGCTTGCTATTCCTACCAATTCCGGAGCTTTTTTGAATCCCGATTTATCCATCTCTGAAAGTGGATTGGTATCCGTAAATGTGGAGGATGATTGCACTTGATCAAGTGACGAGAAGACCATCAACATAACGCCTAATCCTGCAGCTATTATTGCTCCAAAGATCAATCCTGTTTTTATTTCCGAGTTCATCATGCTATCCTAATAATACCAACTCGTTAAGAAGTGGAAAATTTGCAATGTATGCAAGCTGGTTTGTAAATACCAGGATGCCTAAAACAATGATGAACGCTCCCAAAATAATGTTGTAGTATCTTAGGTGTTTTGCCATCGAACGAATGATCTTTGTTGCCCTTGAGAAAAATATTCCAATCAAAATGAACGGAATTCCCAACCCGAATGAATATGCAAGTAGCAAACTAAATGAAATTGACGGTGTAGTTGCAGCCAATGTGAGGATTGTTCCAAGTATTGGCCCTACACAGGGCGTCCATCCTGCTGCAAATGCCAAACCAAATACAAATGACATTGGGTAGCTTGACTTCGAATTTTTGGGAAAAAATTTCTTCTCTACGTTTAATGAGCGAATTTTTGTAGATAGCAATAAAAATATCCCAAATGCGACAATGATGACTCCGCCTACCATGTTCAGGCTTTCTGTAAGATCACTTGCCGCATCGGATAGAACGCTGTTGATTATGACGCCCAATATGGAAAATACGACTGAAAATCCCAAAACAAAAAATATTGTATTTAGAATGATGTTTGCTCTGTTTATAGAAAGAACTGTCCCGTTTTTGGAACCTAACTCTGTTACAGTTGTTCCTGATATGTATGCAAGAAATGCTGGGATCATTGGTAAAATACAAGGTGCGACAAATGAACCCAAACCTGCAAGTAATGCTACAAGAATAGTAGGATCTGCCATATCATAAGATTACAATTTTTCCTTTAAAGCCTTCTTCCAAATTTTATTCTAGTTACAATCCATTTTTAACTAGGTTGTAGGCAATTTTGATATGAACAAGCGATTCCTTATTGTTGGAATATCTTTGGGAATTCTAATTGCCATTGCAGTAATTATTGGCTCACCTGCAAATCCATTAAATTTGGACTTTGGTGCAATGGACGCTTCCAGATAATTACAAGAATTTTCCACGTGCTTTATCGAATATTTCAAGTGTTTTTTCAATATCTGTGCCTGATAACCACGCGGTAACTGAAATTCTTAATCTTGCTTGGTCTTTTGGAACTGTTGGGTATCTTATGGGTTGGGCAAAAACGCCATTGTCAAACAAAAATTTTCCAAACTCCATTGCCTTTTTCTCATTGCCGATAATTATCGGTATGATTTGAGTGGCGGAATTTATCTCATAGCCTGACTGTTCAAGTCCTTTTGCGAGTTGCTCTGTATTTTTTACCAGTCTTCTTTTTTGTTTTTCTCTGTTTGACTGAAATCTTTTAAATGAATATTCTACCAAAAAAGACGGCAAGGCAGAAGTATAGATGAATGATTTTGATTTGTTGATGCATAAATCAATTACGTTGTTATGCGATGAAACATATCCGCCAAATGACCCCAGCCCCTTGCTTAGACTGCTTACGTACAAATCAATTTTTTTTGCAACTTTGAAATGATCCGGCGTCCCTTTACCATCATCCCCTATGACAAAATCCCCGTGCGCGTCGTCCACTATTGTAATGGCGTTTGATTTCTCCGAAATATAGGCAATTTCCTTTAATGGCGACAAATCCCCGTCCATGCTGAATACCCCTTCAGTTATTACAAACTTATTTTTTCCTTTTCGTTTTATTTTTTTACTCAAGTCATCCATGTCGTTATGTTTGTAGATAGAAATTTTGGCGCCTGCCAATTTACATGATTCAATTATGCTCGCATGGTTTAATTCGTCACTGAGAATCAAATCTCCTTTTTTTGCAATTGCCGAAATTGCACCAAGATTTGCCATGTATCCTGTAGGGTAAATCAGACTGTTTTGATGTGATTTGTGCTTTGCAAGTGCGTCCTCTAATTTTTTATATGATTCGTCGTTACCTGAAACTAGTCTTGAGCTTGACTGCAGCTGTTTTATTTGAATTTTAGTTGTCGGTATTCCTAGATAGTCATTTGAGCACAGATTGACGAGTCTTTTGTTATTTATGGTGATTTCAGAACCTTTGGCAATCCCGTACCGTAGTTTTCTGTACAGGTTATTTTGTTTTAGATTTGTCAGTTCATAATCTACAAAATTTAGTTTGTGTTTTGAGGTCAAGATATGGTAAACAAATTCTTTTAAGCATAAAAACTCATTTTTTAGGTAATGTCGCGCCTAGAACAACAAATTACCCCCATTGATGATGCTAATCTATCACGGGCAACTAAGAATGATTACAATTCCAAACTTAGGTTTTGACAAACTAGTTCCAAGTAGCGTTACAGATGGGGTTATTCACAATGTTGGATGTCGGGATATTATTGAATATCAAACGAACAGATAAATCAAATAAGTAAATGCAATTGCCAACCCTGCACTTCCAGGTATTGTTATCACCCATGCGAAAACAATTCGTTTTCCAACTTTCCAACGTACCGCCCGCTTTCTTCGTCTGCTCCGGCTCCCATGATGGTCCCAGTAATGGCGTGAGTTGTGCTTGCAGGAATTCCAAATGTTGAGAAAACTGCCAGCATTATGCCGCCACCTGTCTCTGCTGCAAAACCCTGATAGGGCTTAAGTTTTACAATTTTCATACCTAATGTTTTGATGACCTTGTATCCTCCAAAGAAAGTTCCAAGAGCCATGGCACTTGCAGCTGCAAAGATTACCCACAATGGCATCTCAAGTTCCGGCATCAATCCTGTTGAAAATAAAATTAATACGATGATGCCCATTGTTTTCTGCCCATCATTTGCACCGTGAGTTAACGCAAACCATGCTGAAGAAATAATTTGCATTGTTAGACTTTGAGGCCAATTCTCTCAATCAGTTCACGATCTTTTTTAGCCTCGTTTCCGCCCATTGTGAGGTACCCCTCTGTAATTATGCCATTGGCGCCGCTCTGCAGCAGTTCCTCGCCTGAATCTGACAATCTTGATTCTCTCCCTCCCGAAATTTTGATCACCGACTCTGGCAATAGAAATCGCATCACTGCAAATATTCTTACAATTTCTGAGTTTGGAAGATCCGCTTGCAATTCTAGCGGAGTGCCAGGCATTGGAACTAGGATGTTTATTGTCACCTCTTCTGGAAACAGCCTTCCCAATTCTAGTGCAAGCTCCAATCTCTGTTCCCTTGTCTCTCCAAGACCGATGATTCCTCCAGTACACAGTTCTAATCCTGCGTCTCTTGCGATTCCCAGAGTTTTCAGCCTGTCTTCATATGTGTGGGTGGTGCATATTTCTGAGAATTTTGATTTTGCAGTTTCCAGGTTGTGGTTGTATCTTTTGACTTTGAGCTCTTTTAATTTTCTTGCCTGCTCCGGCGTCAGAAAACCCAAACTGCACTCTACACTGATTCCAACTTTTTGATTTATTTGACTGATGATTTCACACACCTTTTCAAAATCTTTTGAGGATGGCTCTCTCCATGCTGCTACCAGGCAATATGATTCTGCACCATCTTCCTTTGCTTTCAGTGCCTTGATAACTACATCTTCGGGTGACGGCAGCTGATACGTCTCTATCCCTGTATCAAAGAATGCTGATTGCCCACAAAACGCACAGTCTTCGCTGCATGCATTTTTTTTAATGTTGTTTAACTGCTCAACGTCCACTTTTTTCCCGTTAAAATCATGAGTTATTTCATTTGCGCACTTTGCTAGATATTGCAGGTGTTCGTCTGGAACATTGAACAACTCTCTTACATCATCAGATGAAATGCCTATTCCGGAAAATACTTTTTCTTGGCACTCTTTAATGAATTCCAATGTATTCATCGTTTTGTTTTAAATTATTCCATTTATAACAATGATGGCAAGGTTGACCTGCACCTGCATGGGTGCCTGACAGTCAGATTACCTTTGATTCTGCATTTTTGATTGTAGTAACTGTTCTGTTCAGGAGCCATTCTAATTCCGACTCCGATATTGCCAGCGGCGGCACAATCATGACTATGTTTCCAAGTGTTCTGAGGTAAATCCCGTTCTTTTTTCCTTCCTCAAAGAATATCTTGTTTATTGATTTTTTTGGTGAGATGGGTATCTTTCCTTGTTTGTCTTTTACCATCTCTATTCCCATGAGCATCCCTTTGTGTCTGATGTCCCCTACAATGCCGATATCCGATATCTCGTCGTAGAATCGCTCGAAAATTTTTGATGTCTTTTGAATTTTTCTGATTAGATTATTTTTTCTGTACATTTTGAGATTTTCGTTTGCAACTGCCGATGCGATTGGGTTTCCCGTATACGTATGCCCGTGAAAGAGGTGTCTCCAATCGTTAAATTCGCCTAAGAATGACTCGTATACTTTTCTGTTTGTTAGCGTTGCGGCCATGGTCAGATACCCGCCAGTCAGCATTTTACCATACGCAACAATGTCTGGAATGCTTTTCTGCTCTTCGTACTGTGTCATTGATCCCAGCCTTCCAAATCCTGTAGCTATTTCATCCAGAACAAACAAAACATTGTATTTTTTACACATCTCGCTGATCTTTTTCTGAAATCCTTTGGGGTAAATTATTACGCCTCCTGCCACCTGTGCCCCGCTTTCCATTACAAACACCGCAATGTTGTCTTTTTCTGCAAATCTTTTTTCAATTTTATCTAAACAATGATTTTGATAGTCTGTTATGGTAAATCCTTTCGGCATCCTGTATTTGTTTGGAACTGGAAATTGTATTGTCGCAAACAACTGTTTTTTAAATTTACCAAAAAATTCTGGCACGTATCCGACAGACATTGCCCCAAACGTATCTCCGTGGTATCCGTTTTCCACTGTGGCAACCTCTGTCTTTTTTTTATCTCCGATATTTTTCCAGTACTGCAGTGCCGTTTTGATTGCTATCTCCATTGCAGATGATCCGTTGTCTGAATAGAACACCCTGTGCATACCTGGTGACATTTTTACAAGGCTGTCTGCAAGCTTTTCTGCAGGCTCATTTGTCAGGTTAAACTGTGATGAATGCTGGAGTTTTTTGCTTTGCTCTGTAATCGCTTTGATTAGTTGCGGGTTTGAATGTCCCCACACATTACACCACATCGACGCAACTGCATCCATCATCTTGTTTCCTTTGGAATCAATCAACCACATGCCTTTAGCTTTTGTGATCTTGTCAAAGGAATCCCATTCTTTCATCTGGGTGTTTGGATGCCAGACAGAACTTTTCAACGGATTCTTTACTGTTTCAGATCTTAATAATTAAGCGATTAATCTTGGCAAAAAATCATCAACTTTGATCATGACATCTCAAAAGAGAGATGTATCATTACTGACTCCCTTTTGGATACAAATAGGCAGTGATGCGACAAAAAAGACAGTCACTTGAATCACTGAAAGAACGCAGAATGATGTACAACTAAAAGAGGAACGAGGATGAGGGACAGTATGGCCAATGAAGACAAGGAGAAGATGACGATGATGGGAAGAATAGTAAGAGACGGTCTAGCCAAAGACGCCGTTGCGAAGCAATCCATAGTGAAGGAACCCATCAGATGTGCGTATTGTGGGAAAACGGGTGATGTGGAATACCGGGTCGGAACAGAAAGATATTGCAACAAGAACTGCCATTATAATTTTAGACGAGAGACGGATGCCATTAGAAGAAGCGATACGCGAGTTAGAAGATAAATCCTATTGTGACTCTTTTTGCAAATTGAACAGAAAAGTTGTTTATTGTGAAATGATCCGTTAAATTTCTTATACTGGTCATGACTTGAGCGTATAGTTTAGAATTTATCTGCAATTACAAATCTGTACTCAAAGTTTTCAATGCAAAATTCCCGCACTTTGGACACCGATGTTTTTTCAATAGTTCCGCATGTGTCTGTATGGACTTTTTAGAATACACGATGTGCTCCCCACAATCTTTGCATACGCCTGGTATGTCCCCTTTTGGAATCATGTCTTTCTAAATCAAATGCTGACTTAAGCGTGTTGGGGTTTGAAATCTCTTTCCAATTACAATATTCCAACCACTGGAATTCCGACACACGTCAATCGATTAACCGATGAATTAATCAATGAAGCCTTCCAAACATTCCTTGTTGAAATCACTCTTTATCACCGGAACTGACACCGATGTCGGCAAAACCTATGTCGCCGCCGGTCTTGCAGTGACTCTCCGTAAAATTGGTGTGAATGTCGGAGTGATGAAACCTTTTGCGGCAGGCACTGCTCAAAAGAAAGGATTCAAGTCCGAGGATGTGGAGATCCTTTCAAAAGCAGCGCAGGTAAATGATCCTGAGAATCTGGTGAATCCACAGTTCTTTCCAATCCCTGCATCACCATACACCGCATGGAAAACCCTGAAAATAAAACCGAAAACTTCGACTGTACTGTCTAGTTTCAAAAGACTGTCAAAACTGCATGAAATGATTCTTGTCGAGGGAATGGGGGGAGTGATGACCCCAATAACTGATGACTATTACATTACAAACTTGATTAAGGACATGAAAATTCCCGCAGTCATAGTGACCAGAACCAAGGTTGGGACGGTAAATCACACACTGATGACAGTAAAGATGTGTGAGAAATATAGAATTCCAATCAGGGGAATAATCATCAACGATTTTGATTCAGGCGGATACAAAACGAAAGAACTGGCACGTGATTTGAAAAACCTTTCAAAAATTCCAATTCTGGGATCCATCCCATTCATTGATGACTTGAGTGACTCGTCACTCTATAAAATTTTTAAAAAAAGTATTGATTTTAAATTGCTGCTAAGGTGAATTTTATATGCGCAAAATTTTGAATTTGCTTGTTCCGTGGACGTTACTAAACTGAGCAATCTCAAAGATTATTTTGGAAAATGAGTTGTTTTCTTTAGATAGAACAAAAGTTTTCTTGCCCAACGGTACGTTTTCTGATAAAACTACCAAGATGTTTTCTTTGTTGGGCTGAATTTTTTCTAGATGTGTAATTTTACCTTCGATGGTTTTTTTGTCAGATGATTTTGGAATACACACTAGCAAAGTTTTCTTTGGGTCTTTTTCCAGTGTCTTTGTATCTGGAATCACGATGTCTAGTTGTTCCTCATTGTACTCTACCTTTCTTTGACTTGTAATCAGCGCGTTTGTGAGCAAATAGTGTAACAATCCCGTAGCTAGCACTCCCACAACTTCCTCTTTTTCACCCATGGTCAGAATTTTGTCATAGCAGTTTTTTGTCACCTCTTCAATGATCTGATCAAACTTCTTTTCGGCAATCAGTTTGGGGATTGTCTCTGAATTTTTGATGTGCTCGAACAGATAGTCCTTTACTGGATTTACCTCTTCATCCATTACTCGTTGTAGACGTAGCGCCTTTCGCCTCTGGATTCTTTTTTAGTATCTATGTGCACTAGGATGAATTCTTTATTCGAATGCACAATTGATTCTTCTGGGGACAGTTTGTTTTCGTGCAATTCCTCATATTCTCCCCATGTCAATCTTTTTCGTGAACCTATCTCAGATTCCAAATTCATGTCCCTTACAATTTCTTTGTAGCTTGGCTGTACAACGCCGCTGAACACCATTGCACTGCTTCCACTTCCGTAAGAGCCAAACCCTATTCTTTTTCCTTCCAAATCCACCCCTTTCTGATATTCAAATTCCAAGCTGCTTCTGAATCCCAAGTACAGTGATGCGGTATACAAGTTTCCAATCATGGTTGACGCAATTAGCGAGCTGGATAATTTTGATTCGTAAACTTCCTGGTACTCTTGGGTTTTTGTAAACAGTTTGGTAAATTCGTGGTCTTTTGCCATGAATTCTTCATCGCCTAATACAGATTCAATTGTTCCGCGTGGGTCTTTGGGTATCGGCTCTTTCATTCCAATCTCATCCAATATCTTCTTCCACCTTGGGAGCTGTCTCCATTCATGCCTTACCAGGTATGCCAAAGCTTTCTTTCCCATGTTGCTGTACGGCAAGTGCATGTTGATGTAGTCCATATGGTCCAAAATTGTTTCGCCCTGCTCCATCTTGATCAATCCTGAGGAAACGACCTTTTTCTTGTATGACTCAAGCGCTTTTCTAACCTGAATCATGTATAGAAGATTTGAATATTGGCCGTGAACAATCGGCGTTTCTTTTCCAAAAGGTCTGTAAAAATCATATTCGTCCTTAATCGATGTGGCTGTGACTTTGGGATCAAATGCCAGCAGCCTTGGCTTGTCATTAAGAAGCATTACAACTGCCCCCGCACCCTGAGTCATTTCTCCGCTGGATCCCATGTCATATTTGGCAATGTCTGAAACAACTACCAGCGCATGCTTTCCTTCTGCTTCTCCCGCTCTGATCCAATTTGTATTATCATAAAGTGCATACGACCCACTAACACACGCAAATTTTGTTTCAACTCCACCACAATGCTCAAACGAACCTTGGCCATACACTTGCTCCAGCATTCCAATCACATAGGAATTCATTGCCTTTGATTCGTCAAATGCGGATTCAGTTGAAATGTACAGTCTGCCAATGTCGTCTGGCGAAAGATTGTTCTTTTGCATGATTCGCAAGCATGCATTTGCTGCAAGACATGCCGGGTCCTGATTCGCATCAACAATTGCCATCTGTGACACTCCGAGACCTTTTTGTAATTTTACTGGGTCCAATCCCCTGTTCTCTGCAAAATCTGCGGCATCAACATACAACCTTGGTATGTATATTGCAATGTCGTCTATTCCGGCAGCCATAAGCTTGGTCTCGAAAATTGATTAATAAGCATATTGGGTAAATTCTAGGCAACTAGGAAGGACATTTTAGCAATTTCTTTTGATAAATAATAAAAAAACTGATCGCAGTTCATTATTTTTGCAATTCATTCTCAAAAACTTTCTCAAATGCGTCGTAAGGCTGCGCTCCGAAAAGTTTGGTGGTTTTTCCATCAGGCCCGATCACAAAAAATGCAGGGGTTCCTGTCAATTCTAAACTTTTTGCATCTTCGTTACTTGCAAGAATTGTCTGTGAGTGTATTCCATCCAACATGCATCGAGTCCACAAATCCATGTCTAGCCCTATCTCTTTGGCAAATTTTCCAAGATTTTCTGATGATGCCCATCCGTTATTTTCTCCAGTCCAGTTTGAATACAGGATGTCATGGTATTCCCAAAACAGTCCCTGATCTTTTGCACAGTGGGCTCCATGCGAGGCATTGACCGAATCTGGACCTATGATGTTGTAATCTTTGAAAATCATCTTGATCTTTCCTGTTTCGACATAGTTTTTCAAAATATCATCTTCAGTTGAATGGAAGAAAACATTGCAGAAATGACACTGATAGTCTCCAAATTCAACCAATGTGACTGGAGCGTCGGGGTTTCCAATAACCGGCGAACCGTTTTCCATAAACGTGCCCATTGTAATTTTTGGCGGTCCTGCTTGTTGAACTGCTGGAGCTGGCTCTATTGACAGCTCTGTTTGGTTTGAAATTCCGTTAAATCCTAAAAATGCGATTACTATCACAATAGATGCCAGTGTAGCTCCTATTGCCAGTGAAGGACCGTGTAACAATGGTTTTTAATTTTTTTTAACCCATTTAGTCTTTTGTTCCAAGGTCCGCCGCTAGTTGGGATGCAGTCTAAAGCAAACGCCTGCAATATTTTTGATGGGATTGAATTTTTATTTTCTGCATTTATTCTAACTGTCAGCGTCTCTCTTTTCGAATTGCCATGAATCGAATATTTTGTTTCAAACAACCATTCATTCTTGGCAATACTGTTGATGGGGGCCTGTTTATCTTCACCGGCAATTTTTGAACGTGTGGAAACCCATCAAATGTTTGTCATAAAACATGAATGATGTTGTCACTGAAAAATTATCATCTGTTAATATCATTCTCAATGTGAAAAATTCTAAATGGGGGCATCTCATTAATTTTCAGACAGACTCAAATTATTTTAAAATCTGTTCTAGTGTCAGGTGTTGAAAACCAGCACATGCATTAATCCATACAATTTAACCCAGAAAAAAAATTTCAGTATGACCTTCTTTTTTGGAGGCATTCCATGAGAACCATCATCAAAATTCACGGATGCAAATCAATAGAAGAGCAAATTACAAACGAGATTCATAACCTAATTACAGGCAAAGGCTCAAGACCGTACCCGCTATCCATAACAGAAACTGCCAAGACATTGGGAGTCTCACGCGAGACAGTATACCAATACATCAGAAAGATGAAAGGAGACAAGTCAATACAAAAAACCTCCTCAGGCAAACTCTTGCTTCCAAAGGAGTCTGTCGAATCAAAATTCTGCAGGTTCAGCTCATTCAATCCCTTTACCTGTTCTAATTTTACTTCATCATTAATTGTCTTATAAAAAAAACATTTTGAATAATCTGCTATTTCTCTACTGTGAACTGTTCTAAAAAAATCAAAATTATGTGTTAGAATTATTAGTTTGAATAAAGGCTCATCAGACATCTCTTTGAGGTATTGAATAATAGCATATTTGTTATGGTAATCAAAAGAATCTGAAATATCGTCAATAATAAACAAAGTTTCTTGTTTTATATTTTTTCTTGCTTCAACTTCAAAAATGATATTGAGATGATACAACGCCCTTTGTTTTCCATCACTCAAAACTTTTAGCAGAGAATTTTCTTCTATCTGGCTATTTTCACCTGAATTTTCAAAAATGAATTGTATATTGGGATTAACACTTTTTAAAACTAACAAAAAGGAGCATATTTTTTAATATATCGTAATTCATAAATTATTTACCTTGGGGGAATTCTTCCTATCATAGCAATGTTGATGAAGCACCGTATCAGCAGTTTCACGTATGACCTGTTTAATGATTTCTGCTACCTCTTTTGACAATAAGATTTTTGAAAATGAAGCATTGTCTTGCTCAAGGAAGATGGAAGTAGTCATTAAGCACAGTGCGATATAATAGGATAAAACAAAAAT
>JAPFQF010000027.1 GCA_029255365.1 Candidatus Nitrosopumilus sp.
AGGCCAACACCCTCAGACAGTTCAAATCAAATTTTTTGGAGACTGGATCAAGGGCTTTAAGATTCAAGACCTTCATTTTTTCGTCTCTTAATTTTCTTCGTTCATGTCTGTAAACGATGTAGGCTTTTGCAATATCGCTATTGCCGCTATCGATTAAAGTTGATTCCACGATATCTTGAATATCCTCAACTGTAGGCGCTCTAGATCTTGTAAATCCTTGCTCTACTAACTTGTTAACTACATCTTGTGCTAGTTTATCGGCAACACCACGGTCGGCTTTAGAGGTGGCTGCCAATGCCCGAAATATGGCATTTGAAATTTTATCTTTATTGAAAGCCGTGACTGCGCCACTGCGCTTGTGGATCTCATTGATCGTACTTTCTATTTGTGAATTGTCCATTATAATCTCCCCGCAGAGATTAGAATTATTGATGGTATAAACTATTTGTCGGATTTTCTCAAAATTTTGATTTAATAAAGTTGACAATGCTACAATCAACGTTGGAGGGGTCTTACAATGGGGGGTTTTTCATAAATTCATAACGATGATCGTGCAATGCTTTTTTCACAACTGATCTATTAACGGCTGACGATGATCGCGATGTCTGAAATTGATCAAAAGGTTTTGAAGTGTGATCGGAACTAGGTTTTCATTTACGATTTTCAGACAACATAAGGTGACTTGCATTTTGGACACTTGTCATCAAACGGTTCGTCCTTGAAGCCACATTCGCCACAGATTGAAGTAGGCCTAACAGGTTTGAAGGAAGGCGTCAGTTCGGATGTTTTCTCTATGGATTTTTTGATATCCTCAACTTTTGCATTTTTGTCAATTTGTAATGTTACTAGTAAGCCGCCGTTAAGTAATTTTGAGAGTTTGTTACACTCAGAGATAAGCTCGCTTTTTGCCGTATAGTCAGAAACTTCCGAGGCATTAACCACAATACCTTGAGAGTAGAAATCAGCATCCATTGAATTCAGACTAGAATTTTTGCCATATTTTTCACCATCAAGGGTTGCAAAACGGGCGGATCCTTCAGTTTCAGTCATGGAAATAGCCACTGTGTCGCCTAATTCTTTGCCCTTTTTGGCACTAACGTCTACTGCGGTTTCAATGACTTTGTAAAGAATATCGCGTCCTTCTTTATTATTTTGGAATCCAAGTATGTTAAAGACGGCCTCTTTGAGTCCCACCAAGTTTACAACAAGAGATACGGAGCTCCTCTGCATGTATTGGGTATTCTTTGCGAGGATTGGATTGAGCCCTCTTCGTGTAAGATCTGAGATCGATTTCTTTCTCAGTGCCATAGAAACCAAAGCCGGCTTCATCAATAAAGCGAGTCTTGCCCTAAAGTAAGTTTCATCTTTGTTTGATTCAAATGCTAATCTTGGAAGATTAATCGAGACAGATTGCAAGATTATTGAAAGAGGGCCAGATGTCTTGGTAGAACCGTTTGTAATACCGTGACTGGACGTTTGGCCTCTAGCAAACATTACTTTTCCACCAAGTGACAGAATTTCGGCTGCTGCTTGTGATACGTCAGTAATCTTTCCTTTATCGATATCAATTATCAAACCAATTTTTGGAATTGGTGTAATCTTTGTATAATTTTTGTATGCATTGATAATCGCATTAATTATTTTTGCGTCAGTTCCTAATTGTAAACGAATTGAAATGGTGGTACTATTTTTATTATATTTAGAAGTTGTTGATGAAGTTGCAAACGCGTCGGCTAATTTTTGCTCTAGTTCTGGAATAGATTTCAAATGTTTTGTAAATAACGGAACTAACCCATCAAGAACAATTTCTTGGGAAGCTTCTTTTGAAAGAAGGGCGATAACTACGGATAGCGAACTTGTAATTTCGTCTAGTTGTTTTGATGTAGACATTCTTGATACATCGAGATATTTTCCGCCAAGATCAACACCATCTTCAATTAATTCTTTAATGTTAACAAATATCGTATCAGGAATCATAGACCAAATTCCAGGATTAGAAATGTGCAAGTCGCCAGAAAGATGTGAGTCTGCTACATCTTTAGGTAAAACATTTGTAAGAAGATGTTCAGCAAATACTCTCTGTCCAGCATTGAATAGCAATCCCTCAGCGCCGTTATCTACATCGTCCAGATTGGAGATCATCTCTTGGACATCATAAACAGGCATGCCTAGGCGTGCAAGTTTGTTCCTGTATTCTTCATGTCCGTGCTCAAGCAGGACAGAATTGACCATTTCTCTGATTAATGCGCCTGTCAGATAGGTTGTCTGATATTTGTAAATTCTATTTTCAACCTCTTCAGTAATTTTTTGTGCCAGTTCCAGTGGAAGGCTTCCTTCTCTGACTAGAGATTGAATGATTTTGTGTGAGTTGAATTCCTCAATGGATTCAGATGATGTTCTAACATACATCTTTCCACTTTCAATAATCGATCTTTCCTCAATTTGTCTTGCTAAACTCAAGACAAGTTTTCCAAGATTTGTGATAGTATAACGTCTTTCAGATTTGTTTAATGCAACAAGTGACTGTCTAAGTAATTTTCTCAAGTGGTATGCAAATTTTCCACTTTCTTTTTTTGATTTGAAACCAGCCAAGGATTTTAATTCGGAATAAGTTAACGGGCCTTTAGAATTCAGGATTCTGAGAATGTCAATCCTATTAGGACTTGCCATGACAGAAAAGATCATCCTCACACGTTTTGAGGTAGATTGTAAGATTCCGCCTCTCTTTGGATCAGAGTCGTCTAGATCATCATCCATGTCCAGATCATCATCCAGGTCCAGATCTAACTTAGTATCATCTAAATCAGTATCAATATCCAGGTCCAATTCCTCTCTGGTTTGTTTCACTGATCCTTCTAAATTTAATGCAGTAAATAAGACTTGTGACTAGATAATTTATTAATACTTTTGATCAAATTTCTTAAAAATGAAAAAACTGGATCTAATAAAGATTATTTTCGTTTAATTTTCTTGGACATCAAGTGAAAATTCCGAGGTGGAAAGTTTCTGCCCACATGATGGACACTTTCCATTTGTTGGATTTAGTACATCTTTAAGAGATTTTAACATCTTCATGTTTGTGATCTTTTCCCCACATTTACCACATGTAATTTCTACCGACATGAATGTGATCAGATATACAAAATAATTAAGAAACGATTTTGATTTTTTTTAATAATTCAAGCAAATTATTTTACTGTTTTTCGATGATGATTCCGCGCTCATCAAAGCCAGTAATGTGGGCTCTTGTTCCAACAGGTAGTTCTGCCGGGGTGGCAATCCCTGCCATAAATCCAGATATTCTCAAAGGTGTATCATCCAGTTGAAGTATAACAAAAGCATACGGAGTGTATTTTTCAAAGCCGGCAGGCGCCACAGTGATTATCGTATACGTGGCAATTGAGCCTACACCGTCTAAAACAACATCCTCAAATCCCTTACTGCCGCATTTTAGACAATAATATGCAGTAGACAAATGAAGATGGCCGCACTCAGTACATTTGTGGGTTACAAGCTTGCCTTGTTTAGCATATTCAATAAGTTGTTCCTCAACAGTCATTCTACACACTTTGAAATACATGAACAGCGCAACTTGCACCAGTTGCACCAAAGTTATGGGTCAAACCAATTTTTGCATCTTTAACAGTTCTTGCACCAGCTTTTCCGGTTAGTTGATCAAATACTTCTACTACTTGTCCAACACCTGTCGCGCCAATTGGATGTCCTTTTGATTTAAGACCGCCTGAGGGATTAATAGAAATGTCGGAATTTAGTGATGTTCTGCCTTCACGAACGGCTTGAACGCCTTTGCCTTTATCAAAGAATCCCAAGTCTTCGGTATCAACTATTTCTGCAATTGTAAAACAATCATGTACTTCAGCAAAGTCAATATCTTTTGCAGTAATACCTGCCATTTTGTATGCGTCTGCCGCTGCAATCTTCGTACTAGGGATTGTTGTCAAGTGTTCACGTCCTTGTAATGCAGCAGGTGAACCTCCTCGGCCAGATCCAATTACTTCAATATAGTCACTGCCGTTTTCCTTTGCAAATTTTTCAGAGCAAAGAATGACAGAACTTGCACCGTCAGAGAACGGACAGCAGTCATAAAGTTTTAGTGGGCTTGCAACTACTGCAGAATTCATCACATCGTCGATGGTAATTTTCTTTTGCATGTGTGCTTTTGGATTTAGAAAGCCATTGTTGTGATTTTTTACTGCAACTGCTGCAAAGTCTTCTTCGGTTGCATTAAACTCTGTCAAGTAGGCTCTTGCCATTGATGCAAACAAACCTGGAAATGATGCGCCTGCTTGACCTTCATAGAAAAAGTCAGAACAGTATGCAAAGTAAGTTGTAGTCCATTCGGTACCCGTGTGAGTTACTTTTTCAACACCGGTGACAACTAGACAATCATAAAATCCCGCTGCAACATTGGCATATGCTTCTCTAAAAGCTACAGAGCCACTTCCACATGCAGACTCTATTGATAATGATGGTTTATCCGGAATTCCTAATCGGCTCATCAATACTGGACCGAGGTGAACTTGTTTGTCAGCAACGCCAAAGACGTTTGAAATGTAAGATGCCTTGATGTCTTTTGGAGAAATTCCTGCACTTTCTATGGCTGCAACTGAAGCCTGAGTAGTAATATCAGCAATACTTTCACTTAATTTTCCATATTTGGTGCTACCAGCGCCAAGAACACAAACCTTTTCCACAAATGTCACTGACCCATTTCCCTATAAAAATTGTTTTAGTAAATTCATCATAGAAAATGCCAAGAAGAAAATGGAGTCTCAAAATAATTCAGATCAAAAAGCCCGCAATGAGACATGTAGTCAAATCTACAAAGTCAGTAACCAGTGTCTTCAAAAAAGAAATTATTCAATACTTGGATGGTAATGGATTTCTGTCTTGGTCATCAAAAGAGAGAAAATACATCATTCTCGGAACTAATTCTCCTAAAAACGGACTAGTACCTTGTCCTGAATGCAAATTGGGGGAACTGATGGTCATTAGATCTAAAGCAACAAGAAAACGATTCATGGGTTGTTCAAATTTTTATGGCGGATGTAAAGCATCATCACCGTTATTGCAAAAGGCAAGACTGAGAGCTACTAAGATGCCATGTGATGCGTGTCAATGGCCGATGATAATTTTTCGTTATTCACGAAACCAAAAATGGACCAAACAGTGTGGAAATTTTAGTTGTGAAAGCAGAAAAACTAAGCCTTCAAAGTAGAATAAACGTCAGTTCTTCTGTTTTTAAGCAACGGTAAAATTTTTCGTGTTTCCTTCACCATATTCAAATCAATCTTAACAAAACCAATTCCTTGTCTCTTTTTCATGTCAAGTAATACTTTACCATATGGATCAACTACCAAACTTCGTCCACAGTAAATATTTCCAACTTGATCTGGTGCAATTACATAGCATCCGTTTTCAATTGCTCGTGTTTTGTTGATTGTAATCCAGTGCTCTTCTTTCATATGTCCTTTGACCCAAGCCGATGGTGCCACTAACACTTCTGAGCCTGCTACTGCTAGTGATCTTGACATCTCTGGAAATCTCAAGTCATAACAAATCATCATTCCAATTTTTCCAATAGATGTTTGGACTGGCTTTGAAATTTTCGAGCCTGAGATCATTTTATCAGACTCTCTAAACCCGAGTGCATCATAAAGATGAATTTTTCTGTATGTGGATATCACTACACCGGATTTATCAATTACAAACGCTGTATCATAAACACGATCTTTTGTTCTGCTCTTCTCGTAAAATGAGCCAATAACTTGAATTTTGTTTTCTTTTGCCGCTTTTGCTATAGTTGTAACAAAATTTCCTTTAATCATTTCAGATAAATTCGACAGCTGCCTTGGGGTTTGGGAGGAGTTTGTGTAAAACATCATAAATTCTGGAAATGTGCATACAGTTGCATTTTTAGATGCAGCTTTTGATATGTACGAGAGAATCTTTTTTAAATTGGCTTCTTTGTCAGTTGATGCTGTAAATTGAACTACTGCTACTTTCACAAGATTGATTAAACACGTGACAATAAAAAGATAAACTTGTGGCACAAATGAAAAATATGCCATTTTCTCATCATGCAAATTTGTTTAACAAAATACAAACCGATCATGGTGTGCACGTCATCCCTGGACTAGACAAATATTATCAAGTCGGTTGTTTTTAAAAATAATTAAAGTTGGTTTCCTGCTAAAAACCAATTTTCTTTAGGATTGTCCTCAAAAACAACAATAACGTGACTTTCTTTTGTGTTTAGAATCTCAACTGCTGATTTTGTGATTGCTTTTGCGTATTCATCTTTTTGCTCCTGGGTTCTGCCAGGATACATTGACACTGTAATCAAAGGCATGCATTGTTCAGAATATTTCAGCGATTTATTCTTTCAATAGTCTGGCCTGTAACCATATCTTGTTCCATAAGCATAGTCGGAACTATGTGTTTTCTTGTACAGATATCCAGTCGCAAACCCTATTGCGAATCCCCCAATGTGGGCCATGTATGCGACACCGCCACCGGCTATACCAAAGCCGCCTATGAAAAAGGGCAATAGGTTTTGAAAGATTAGCCAAAATGGCAAGAACCATCTTGCTTGGATATGCATCATTCTCCAGAAAAATCCCAACATAAGAAAAGTGCTGATTCGAACTCTAGGAAAGATTGCTAAATATGCACCAAGTATGCCAGATATTGCTCCTGATGCACCCACTGCAGGAATGGAGCTTGTTGGATCTATTACAATGTGAGCCAAACCCGCACCAAGGCCCCACCCAAGATAAATTAAAAGGAATTTTGTTTTGCCAAACTTCAGTTCAATGTTGTCGCCAAAGATCCACAAAAATAACATGTTACCACCCAAATGCATCAAACCGCCGTGCATGAAAATAGAACTAAATAATGAAACGTATGACATGTCAGGACATGAAATTCCAGGCTGTATCACAGACGAAAAGCCAGTGACGCAGCTCGGCACTGCGCCCCATTCAAAAAACATCAATGCAGCTTGTTGATTAGAAAATTCCCAAAACTGGCCAGTAACAGCTATTTCATACAGAAATATTACAACATTCATGATGATTAAACCAATAGTAACTTTTGGTTTGAATCCAGGCGGATGTGGATTCTCGTCTCGTAATGGAAGCATTTGATGATTAGATTGATAATAATTTGTATAATAACATTTTTCTAGAAATTAAAAGACGCCTCAACAGATTCTAAAACAAGAGTTAAATTTTAATTATTTTTCTTTTTACAAGATTTTCAATCATGTTTAGAAATTCGTTGTCTGAAATTTTTTCATCAAGCAACCAACCTGCAGGATTTTTCACCCATGTAGGAATTTGCCACTGTGATTCGTCGATAACATCTCGTGAGGGAATAGAAATAATTTGTTTTTTAAACAGATAATCTACGTCTTTAAGGAATTCTAAATCTGAAATTTCTCCAGTTGACCACCAATCAACATCATTTCGTATCCAATCAGGAATCAGAATGGTTTCAATTAGATTTCCCTGGGGGTTAAATCCCGTAATTGTCAAAATCCCTTCTGATTTAGGCTCTACTAAAAATGCCACGTGCCAATTTCCCCATTCATCCATACTCTGAATCGAATCAACGTGTTCGTCGTTTAGAAAGACTTGAAAAGATTCATGCTCAGAATATCTGGGGAATTCCAAATTGATATAATTTTGAAATTCCCATCCCTGAATTAGACTAAATGAAAGGATTGTTCCTTGAGAGTTGAACTCAGGATAGGACAAAAGAATACTTGAATCATACTGTATTGTGAATGTGTCATTGTTTCTAGGTACGTTCAAAACAATTATGCTTTCTTGGCCTACTGCAAAACAGCTATAATACCACACCTTGGATGAAAATTTTGGATCAGGATACATTGTAAAGTCTCTAATCTCGCCAGGTTTCATTTCTAATACGGGTGCAGCACTTTCACCCATATCCAATGTTTCGTTATCAAATCCATGAATCACTGCAAAAATTTTGAAATTAGAAAGAGTTTCGCTGCCAGAATTAATTATTCTTCCAGTAAGATGGCCGTCTTCATGAACAATTAAAGTTTCGTCATAAATTACATCTATCGGGATCACATCTGTTTTTGTTTTCTCAAACGATATTTCTGCAGGCATTAGAATTGGAGTTTTCCCTAAAATTTCAGGAAATTTGATTTTGAATGGAATTTCGTTGCCAGGAGCCAAAGGTATGTGCTGAATTGTTTTAGAAAGTTCGTTTGCATCATCAATTACCGAAATAGAAACCGTGGGAATTATTGCATAGTCAAGATCATTTTTCACATTACCGACTACAGTATAGATTCCGTTTGAATCAAAGTACCCCACGTATTCGTGAGTTGGAATGAAAACATCTGCAAAAGATATCTGAGGAATTAGGAACATGGAAAATAGAAATCCTAGAAACAGCAAGAAAGTATTAGAATTTATTTTCATATTTTGATTCATAATTAAACACGAATTATTCCTTTTTGAATCAAAAATTCCAAACCCTGAACAAATGTTTTATCATCAATTTGATCTTCTGCCCACCAAGCTGCATTGTTTCTAATCCAATTAGGGATTTCTGTTAATTCTGATGATTCCGGATAAGTTTGTGGAATTGTAACGATTTTATTTTTAATCATGTATTCAATTCCTTGAATGAATGTATTATCATCTATTTGTTCTTGTGACCACCACAATGCATTGTTTCTAATCCATTCAGGTAATGATATTTCATTATTCTGTGATGTTTTTCTATCAATTACTATGGGAATTATTGTCTTTGCAAGTTTGTTACCGTCTAAATTTTTAAAATTTAGATTCACAATACCTGATACATCATCAGGAATCATAAATTCTACAACGTTATGTTTCTCTTTAGAATCAGTACTAGTACCACTTTGCTCAAAAATTATTTTTTCATCTTGAGTTATTGAAAATTCATAATTTGTTGAAACAGGTTTGTTTTTTAAGAAAATATCAGTTACATCAAAAAGTATTTTTGCATTAGAGTTGGATTCTAGATTTTCGGGTTCTAAAGACGCAAGAATTCTAAATTGCCCATTGTCAGTAACTGCACTCAGATGAGTATAATCACGATCGGGTTTAATTATAAAATTCATACCATTTTGATTAAAAGTATTATCAAAAACATTCTGTAATTCTTTTCGATATATTATAAAATGAACAATTCTTTCATCAGCAAAAAAGTCATCAATGGTCACAATGTCTTCAGATAGCTGTATTCCATTGATGAGCACAGTAAAGCCAGATACTAGTAAATCACCGAATTTTTTTGGAATCACTAGTTCTTCATGAACAACAGATGTTTGATTGATGTTTGACTGACTCCAGTCAAAAGGCATGAAAAATCTAATTTCTTTTGAATTAGAATCGTATTGAAAATCAGAAATTTCATCATAAAAAGTGACTACCTCAATATTTTGTTCACCAAAGTTTGGATCAACAAAATGATGTACAGTGGTTTGAGGAATAGAGATTCCGGCATTAAAAACAAGTGGCTCTACTAATTTTTTGGAGTAACCATCAGCAGTCAGTATACTAATATCAAATTTGTATAATCCACCCTCACTTAGATTTGATCCTTTCACGTTTATCATTCTACTTTTCAAGCCCAATAAAGAAGCAAAAAGATTATCATCAGTTTTTTCTTCAACAACAATGGAATCAGAATCTTCTGATACAAAATTAAAAACTATGAATCCATCATCTGCTTTGAATTCCTGTTCAAACAAAAATGTTTCACCACGTTGTGATTTTATCAGAAAAGTAACATCATGCAATGTAGTTTTAGAATCAAAATCAATCATGGATATGGAAATCTGTTGATCATCACTTGTTTTAGGATCACTTTTTGAAGATGAAATTTCTAAAGTGACTTGCTTTCCATCAAATTCTACAGGGGGAAAAGTTTCACTGCCCATGCCATGACCATAGGCATAATCAATTACAAACAAAGAAGAAAATATCAGAATAGTAAGTAATAGTAAGTTTTTCAATCTATGTCCACTTGTCTGGATTTTTCTTTCGAATTTCTTTTCCATCAACTGTAATCTGATCTTGTTCTTCAAAAACTGTATGCCATTTACCGTTGTCAGGGAAAATTTTATTCATTTCTTTAACTTTATCATTTGTAGGTGCCATATTCATCAAAGCCCCCCATTTCATGTTTGGAACTTTTGGCATGATATCGTTGATGTCTTTCATCATACTAGCACTTTACACAATTTGTTTAAAAACCTACGATCGAATTCTCATAATTCCTTCTTTAATCAAGAATTGAATTCCTTGAATGAATGAATCATCGTCGATTTGCCCTGCTGCCCACCATTCTGCATTGTTTTTAATCCAACTGGGAATATCGTTGGAACCTGGGCTAGAGCCTTGTGTAGTTGGAGGAATCTTTAGAACATTTTCTTTAATTAAATATTGAATTCCTTGAACAAAAGAACCGTCGTCGATTTGCCCTGCTGCCCACCATTCTGCATTGTTTTTAATCCAACTGGGAATTGGTGTTTTTTGAGAAGATATTGCATCTGGAGATCCTGGACCTATTTCAATAATTGCCGAACCAATTCCAGCATATGTTGGATCATAATCTAATCCTGTTCCATAAACTAGAATATCAACTCGAATCTGACCAACAGAAGGAACGTAGATTTTCTGTATATCTAATCCTTCAATGGATGTAATTCCAGGGCCAAGTGAATCACCACCATCATTTCGTGCTATTTCGTTATCAAATTCATCTAAAACAACATAAGCATATTTTACATCCTTGATTAGTTTTCTATTTTCATTAAAGAATGTAAACTCAAATGGAACATCTTGATTTGCACCATATTTTCCGTCCCATGAAATGTTAACTGTTGTTGGAACTTGTTCAAAGTTGTCAGTATCTACTAGATAAAATTCAGTGGAACTCTTTGATACTTCATCTAATGGAACTAATTTCAAATCCATCTGTAGATTATCATAATTAGAAGGACCAAGAGTTTCGTTAATTTTTTCTAATTCCTTTTTGGTAATTAGGAAGTGAACAATGTTTGAATCCTCTGACGAATATGGATCATTTAGTAATGCTCTCTGATCAATTTCAACACCATTAACGTATCCTTTGAATTGTTTTCCATCTGCATAAGGTGCAAATGTTTTTGGAACTCTGACTTCTTCATGTACCACTTGTACCAAGTTTACATAGTCAGGACTCCAATCAAATGGCATATCAAATGAAATCGAGTTATCTGATGTATTAAATTTAAAATTATCAACATCGTCATAGTATGTTTTTATAATGACTGGGATTTCCTCAGCATTTGCTGTCTGGAAAGAAAAGTTTTGTTCTTGTGCAACACTGACAAAAGTCTCATAACTTAACAAATTTGCTAGAACAGTTGTTGGGCTAGTAGCAGCTTCAATGTCAACTCGAATCTTGTATAATCCACCTTTAACAAATATTGGACCTGTAATTGATGGTCTTCCACAAATATCTAAATTATCATCAGTACATTCTGCACCTTGAACAAATAATGCACCAGGTGCACTCACATGTTGAGAACCACCATAAATGGAGCATTTATGAAGATTAATTTCATCACATCCAGTTTTTGGTTTGATTTTAACATCTAATCTTCCATCCATGTCATAAAACAAATTTCTAGCTAAAAGTTCACCACTTTGCCAAACTTCTATTCTGTAAGTTACTTTCTCAAGATTCTCATCAGTTAACGTATCAAAGAAACGGACTTGCATGTTAGCAGAATTAATTTCTCCAACTGTAATGTCTGATGGACTCAATTGTGTACGAACAGTTACTTCCATACCTCCAAAAGATATTGGTTCGGCTTGATCTCCACCAAGTCCATGTCCAAATGCATCAGGAAGAATAGTAATCATTGAGAAAATACCAATTACTGAAATAAATAATGCAAACTTGCCATACAATACAAAAATTGTGTTTATTCCATATTTAAAGATGGTACAGCATTCCTATGCGTGAGAATTTTTTTCTATTTGAGAATAGAGTACGACTTTTATTTCCGATTTTTAAAGTCAATGTATGAAGATTTTACTCGCAATATTATTAATTCCGTTATTAATTATTCCTGCTTTTGCCGAATCCCAAACTTTGAGAACAGACAAAGGGGCATTAGATGTCAATTTATCATATGATGATATAGAACCAAATGTTCAAACAAAAATAAATGTTGATTTTCTAAATCCTGTAACACAAAAAACTCAAGAACATATTGACTATACTGTAACTGTAACAAAAGATGGCCAACAAGTATTTGGACCAATTCCACTTACCCATACTTCAATTGGAACTGTAAAAATCCCAATTGAATTTAATCAAGGTGAGGGTGTTTATAAAATGGATTTTAAAATAGAAGGAATCTTGTTTCAGCCACTTCCAACTGAAACAGTATCATTTGATATTACAGTAGGAGAAGCAAATGCTCAATCTACAACACCAAACAATGATGTTCCACCTACTGAAGAAAACGGCGGATGTTTAATTGCAACTGCAGCATATGGTTCTGAAATGGCACCACAAATTCAGCAGTTAAGAGAACTTAGAGATAA
>JAPFQF010000003.1 GCA_029255365.1 Candidatus Nitrosopumilus sp.
TTTTCCCTTTTTTTGATGGAGTTATTTTCATAGTTGCCAATAAAAATTTGTTATTTTCAGATACATGTAAGAAAATATCTGAATTACTCACTATGCCTGGATTTGGCTCAAAGATAAGCTGTTTCTAATAAAATTGCCTGATGAATCATGTAGAAAATGTGGAAATCGATTGTATCTTCAGACTAAATGCAATTGGTGTAATGTGATCATCAAAGAAATTTGTTTGAAATGTGACACGGAGACTTTGCCACGTTATCATGTATGTTCGCCAAACATTACCACCGTATCTTTGTGTTAGATTAAGAATTTCATCATGGTTCAAAATACATCATTTTTTCAAAACAATTTTTCAAGATTTACTTTGACCATTTTTTCATCCAATTAAGGAGATCAGTAATTGATTCAATTAGTTCTTGTCCCTTTTGCGTTAGCCTATATTCCACTCTTGGCGGTACCTCTGCAAATGTTTCTCTAGTCAGAATCCCTTCAGAAACAAGTTCAGATAATCTTGTGGATAATGTTTTACTGCTAATTCCTTTGAGGGATTTTTTGAACTGTTTGTGTCTTACTGGCATAGTAATCAGTAATTTTTTGAATCACAGGGACAAGAATGACGCCGTCCACGTTTGGCACCGGTGTTTTGAATTAAATACCCCTTTTTCCAATTGAACTTATGGAAATTCACGTATACGACACTTATGTCAAGGCAGCAGATGGTCACACCATGCACTTTGATGTAATTACTGGTGAAAAAGACCACGACAAGGCCATCACATACGGCAAAGAATGGTTACAATCCGTCGGTGAAGGGGAATCAGAAATGACTACAAACGAATGTACATTCTGCCATTCACAAGGAGCACCAGAGCCTGTTGAACAGGCAATTAAGGAAAAAGGCTATTTTATCCAGAAAATGGAAGGCTGTCCTTAAACATTTTTTCCTTTTTATTTATGATCATATTTTTTAGATAAAACAATTTAGAATTAACATGTCTGAAAACAAATATTCAAAATGGACGGTTGAAGGAGACAAGAAAACAAAATGGATTTGTGGATGCTTTGAAACATCTGATAACTATTTTAAATTCTGTGACACGCATGATATCACTTTGAGAAAAGCAATTCAAGATCAAATTGATGAATTAGATATGACACTAATCGTTGAAGATTAGATGGCAAGTATTGCGACAAACGCGGATACGAATACGATTGCAATTGTATTTAATAATTTGATTACAGTGTTAAGTGCAGGACCTGCTGTGTCCTTGTAAGGATCACCAATAATATCACCGACAACTGCAACTTTATGAACTTCAGAACCTTTTTCGCCTTTCATTTCAATTAGCTTCTTTGCATTGTCCCATGCACCACCAGTGTTTGCCAAGTGATATGCTAGTAAGATTCCAGTTACAACTGCACCCATCAATAATCCTGCAACTGCAGTTGGACCTAGTAAAATTCCTAAAATGATTGGAGCAGTAATTGCAACGATAGCTGGTTTCCATAGTTCTCTAATGGATGCAACAGTAGCAATATCTACACATTTGGCATAATCAGGTTTTGAGGTTCCTGCAAGAATTCCAGAATCGGCTTTGAATTGACGTCTAACCTCATCAACCATTTTTCCTGCAGCACGCGATACACCATTGATCAGCTGACCTGTAATGATAAATGGAATCAAACCACCAATTAGTAATCCAACTATGATTGATGGATTTGTTAAACTATAATCCAATACCAGCACACCTGCAAAAACATGTGCTGCTTCAAATTGAAATGCCTGAATCATAGCCAAGGCAGCTAATGCAGCACTGGCAATTGCAAAGCCTTTGGTAACAGCTTTTGTTGTATTTCCTACAGCATCAATTTCATCAGTAACCTTACGATTTTCCTCACCCATTCCAGTCATCTCAACAATACCTCCAGCATTATCTGCAATTGGACCAAATGCATCAATGCTCAGAACAATTCCTGCCAAACTCAGCATTGCCATTGCAGTCATTGCAGTGCCAAATATTCCATAGAGTACTGGGTCTGCACCTTCAGGAGCAGCACTTGATGCGATGCTGTAGGAGACCATAATTGCAATTACTAGTGCAATCATGAATGGTCCAGTTGATTGCATACCCTTGATAATTCCCATTAATGTTAATGACGCATAGCCCCATTTTGCAGAGTCTGCAATTTCTTGAACTGGTTTTTGTTTGTAACTGGTATAGTAATCGGTAATTTTTTGAATGACAGGTACAAGAATGACACCGATAACAGTAGAGCCAAACAGAGCATATGATGTGGCAGAATCCCCAATGAAATACATGATAAAGGCATAGTTTAGCGCTATTGCAATTGATGCTGAAACATAGAACGAGCGGTTAAGCGGCTTCATAACATCTGTAACATTTTTTGAGCCGACAATTACAACACCAATAATTGATGCAATCATTCCTGAAGAACCAATTAGTATTGGGTAAAGGAAAAAGTTTGGTGCACCAATTAATGCTGCAATTAACAAGGCTGCAAGAATTGTGACAATATAAGATTCATAAACATCAGAACCCATTCCGGCTGCGTCGCCAACATTGTCCCCCACATTGTCTGCAATTGTTGCAGGGTTTCTTGGATCATCCTCAGGAATGTTTACTTCGACTTTGCCTACCAAGTCAGCGCCCATATCTGCTGCCTTTGTGAAAATACCACCACCGATTCTAATGAATAATGCAATCAGACTTGCCCCAATTCCAACACCTGCAATGGTGATTGGGTCAGGATAAATCAGATAAAGGCCGGTAATTGCCACCAGGGCCATTGCCGGAACTGCAAGACCAACTGTAGCTCCTCCTCTGAAAGCCATAGCAAATGTCTTTCCAAGGCCAGAACCACTTAGATTTGCAGCTCTGACTGCTGCTTTAACTGTAATTTTTAACGAGATGATCCCTGCAACTGCAGACAGTGTCGCACCTACTGCAAACGCAACCGCGTTAGAGAAATTAAGGAACACTCCAATAATTACGGTCAACGCTATTGCGACAGGAATAATGATTTTCATCTCTCTTTTCAAAAATGCTGCAGCGCCTTCTTTGACGGCATTTGAAATGTCCATCATCTCCTGGGTCCCTGCAGGTTGTTTTGTAATCCAAAATACCAAACCGCCGGCGACTAAAAATGATGCAATTGCTGCAATAAATGGCAGAATTTCCGGAATTTCCATTGGTATACTCAGCTTGCCCAAATCTGGGAAATATAAATCAAATAGCGGAGATCTTGTTTCTTTTTCGGTATGGCGGAAATGATTTTCCCTTCAGTCCCTGCCTTACCAGTTTGTTGAATCTTTTGCCGTGTGCAAGATATGGAAATCGCATGTGAATCAATTCGTGAACTATGGTATTCTCCAAAGTCTTCTCGTCAGGAATTTTTCTCACATTTAGAAATACAAGATTGTGTTGCAAATACGATACCCCGTAGTACTTGTAAGCAGACGTCCTCCTGCCTTCAGTCATCTCTTTTGGGGCATCCAACACATCCTTTGTAGTTAGGAGAATTCTAGGTTCGGAGATTGAGAAGCGGTTGGAGTAAACTCCGACTTTTTCCAAAATCTGCAATGAAAGTTCAGGGTCGAGCTTCACACCAGTGCATGATGAAATCCGTGTTTATCTTCAAATGTCAATTGTTGTGCAAAATTTGGTGTATTTTGGTTCTGTAAAATTATGAATAAATGAGGTCAGAAGGTTAAGTGGGGTAATCACCAATCATACAGCCACCGTCTCATCACTCCCCAATTATTCCATTAAATCAAGTAGTCTTTGTACTTTATTTCTAATTTCTGGAGTTATTCTCACTATTACTAGTCCCTGATTTGGCTGACCGTACAAAACAACAGCATTTTCAGGGGCATGAATGCATGCAGGCAGCACCAAAAGATCCTCCTCCCCGTTTACAAAAATTCTGACAGGGCCTTGTAGTGTGAATGCCTTTTTGATCATGGCAACACTTTGAGGAGTTATTTCCGCAGCAGGGTTATCCACCGTCAGTTCCGTCGCATTGGATAATTTTGGAGGCTCTCTTTTTTCCCTCTTCTCCTGGCCGTCAATGATTTGCAATGACGGAACCAAATCAAAGCCCATCATTTTTTCCGTGGTTCTGTCGCCAACTGTAATTACATACGAGTCTTTTGTGAGATATTTTTCGATGTTGCTTTTGTCAGCCTGGCTTTCAGGCAACAGTATCCCCAGAGGGGTTTTCATTTGTTCTCTCAACGAATTTGGCAGTTTCACAGGAATCGGGATTAGTTAGTGCTTGCCTCTGGCGCTGGCTCCTCGCCGGTGCTTTCAGATGCCATTTCATCTCGAAGTTTGGCCGCAAGTATACTGCATTGTGCTGCAATATTTTTTGCGCTTTTTCTAAAAGCAACTGCACTTGGAGAATCAGGGTTGGTAATCATAATTGGTTTTCCCAAATCAGATCCCGACATGATTCCGGCATTTAATGGAATTTCACCTAGGAACGGCATGTTAAATTGCTCGCTGATCTTCTTTGCACCGCCCTCGCCAAAGATGTAATGTTTTTCGTCACAGTTGGGACAAATGAAATGGGACATGTTTTCAACAACTCCAATAATTGGAACGTTTAGTTTTTCAAACATTGAGACCGCCTTTACTGCAACATGGCTTGCAACATCTTGCGGCGTTGTGACAACTAGTATTCCAGTAATTGGAATTGTCTGTGCAAGTGTTAATGGAATGTCACCAGTGCCAGGAGGAAGATCCACAATAAGATAATCCAAGTCAGACCAGTTTGTATCGACTAGGAATTGTTTTAAAATTCCGGAAATAATCGGGCCACGGTAAATTGCAGCTTGGTTTGATTGATCTGCAAAGAAACCAAACGATACAACTTTCAAGCCGTGGGAATCCGCAGGTTGAAGTTTGTTATCCTCAACTTCCATTGAGCCGCCTTTCATTCCAAGCATCAGCGGAATGCTAGGTCCGTAAATATCAGCATCCAGTAAACCGACCTTTGCTCCTGATTCAGATAACGCCAAAGCTAAATTCAAAGAAACAGTTGATTTTCCTACGCCGCCTTTTCCACTTGCAACGCCGATAATGTTTTTGACAGTTTTCATACTGGTGTCATCATCAAGTGAACGACCTTCCATTACTTTGGCTGTAACTTTCAAATCAAAGTTTTTCAAATCAGAAAGTTCCGCAATTGCCTTTCGAACATCGTCTTCAATTTCAACATTAAACGGACACGCGGGGGTGGTTAGCTCCAAAGTAAACTTTAGGTTACCGTCGTTTAGTTCCAAATTTTTAATCATACCCATTGATACGATATCTTTTTTCAAATCAGGATCAATTACGGTGCTGAGTTTTTCAAGAACTTGATCGATACCAACCATTGCTCAAAAAGTCAGTTTACTTTATTTAAACATAAGTCAAAGACCAAAAGAAATTGGAGGTTATTTGTGAAATATGCAAAATCTTTGAAAATTCAAGCCTAAAATCACCTAAACATTCATAAATTGAAATTCGAGAAAAACTGTACATTTGTTTTCTATATCTACTCTAGTTGATGTCGTCAGGATACCACCTAGCTTGTTTGGAACCGCACTCAAAAAGGCCGGGACAAACATCCTCAAAGAAAAATACGAGAGCATGATTAATGCGGAATTGGGATATATCATTATGATTTTAGATGCCAAGGTAGATGAGATGGGAAAGATGATTGCCGGAGACGGCGGAACATTTCACAAAGTCGAATTCGAGGCCTTGACATTTTATCCAAAGCTACAGGAGATTGTACAGGGTGAAATTGTAGACGTTACAGACTTTGGTGCATTTGTAAGAATTGGTCCAACTGATGCACTGCTTCACTTGTCACAGGTGATGGACGATTATCTGAAGAGCGACGTCAAGTCCGGAATGATTTTAGCTAATCAGAGTGGCAGAACACTAAAAGTCGGCTCTACAATCCGTGCAAGAATTACCGCAGTGTCACTGGGCAAAGCTGCTGCAATGGGCAAGATTGGCATCACATGCAGACAGCCATTCCTCGGTGCAGATGAATGGATTGCAGAAGAAATCAAGAAGGCCGGCGGTGGCAAGTCAGAGTCAGCAAAAGAAGAAAAAGTAGAGGTAAGTTAGAATGGCACGAGAAATGGCATGTCGCAAATGTAAACATGTTACAACACTCAAAGTATGTCCAAATTGTAAATCATCAGACTTGACACCGGACTGGGCAGGCGTTGTACTGGTAGTTGATCCAACAAATTCAGAGATATCAAAAACCTTGGGCATCACTGCAAAAGGCAAATACGCAATTAAAATAACATAAAATCTTTAAAATCACATCGACGTTTTACCAGTACATTGACATTCAATTCAAAAAAACAGTTATCACAGTTTCTTGCCGAGGATGTCGGTAAGGGGGACATTACAAGCAGCCTGCTGCCAAAAAAAAGAATATCGGTCAAGATAGTATCCAGGGAAGATGCAATTCTTGCGGGCATCACATACGCCAAAGAGATTTTCAAACTAAAGGGATGCAGCTCCAGAATTTTGAAAAAAGATGGTTCTAGAATAAAGCCAAATCAAACAGTCATGGTGATCACCGGCAATGCGGGGAGCATACTGGCATGCGAGAGGACGGCGCTAAACCTCCTGACAAGAATGAGCGGGATTGCCACCCAAACAAACGCACTGGTAAAAAAAATTCCAAAGAGAACGAAACTGTACGCGACAAGAAAAACCGCCCCAGGTCTGAGATATTTTGACAAGGAGGCAGTGGAAATCGGAGGGGGTAAAAGACACCGGCTCGCACTGGACGAGATGATCATGATCAAAGACAACCACATTGCGGTTGAAAATTCACTGCTGTCCCTGATTGAAAAAGCAAAGAAAAGATACAAGAAATTCGAAGTCGAGGTTGAAAACACGGCAGACGCAGTGCTGGCAGCAAAAGAGGGAGCAGCAATAATCATGCTGGATAACTTTACACCAGCACAAATCAAAAAAACAATCCAGACACTGAAAAATCAAAAATTGCGAAACAGTGTAATCCTCGAGGCATCAGGCGGAATCAATTCCAAAAACATCTCAAAATACGGTCAGACGGGGGTCGACATAATTTCAGTGGGAAGCATCACGAACTCGGTCAAAGGAATCGACATGAGCTTGGAAATCTAAGAGTCAATCTGTCCCAGTAGTTCTAATACGGATTTGTTTTTCGGATCAACTTCCAGGATTTTTTCGCAGCACGAGATTGCCCGCTTGTTCTCGCCCAGTTTTTGATGGGAATACGCTTTCAAAAGCAGCACGTCGACGTCGTATGCGCCAATGTCAAGGGATTTGTCAAAGTAGGATATTGCAGTCCTGTGTTTGTTTTTCAGATAGTAAATTCCGCCCACCATAAACAGGGCATCGTGGTGGTCTGGCACCTTTTTTAGCAACTCGGTGCCCGCTTTTAGAGACTCGTCATATTTTTTCGCCTTGAGCAGCGTTTTGAATTCTTTGAATTTTTTGATGTTACTTTTTAATTCAGTATCTTTTGCAGTTCTGCCAAACAATCCAACCAACACATTCACGCAGATTAGCTAATTGCAAGCATTCTATTAATTGCCAAACGTGCCTTATCGGCAATATCTTTTGGAACAGTCACGACATTTTTTTCGTTTATCAGTGCGTCATACACTTTTTCAAGCGTAATCATCTTCATGTATTGGCATTCAGCCTTCTCAGATGCGGGAATGAACGTTTTGCCAGGGTTGTCCTTTTTCATCTTATACAGGATTCCGGTTTCAGTTGCAACGACAAAATTCTTTGCTTTTGATTCTCTGACATGGTTCAGCATCCCCTCAGTCGAAAGGATTGAGACCCTGTGATCATCAAAGCTTCCATTTGCGACATCGTACATCAGCGGAGTTGTACAGCTGCATTCTGGATGAATGACAAATTCAGTGTCCGTCATAGAGTTTAATTTTTTAGTTACATCTTCGGGGGTGATTCCTGCATGAACGTGGCATTCGCCTGCCCATATGTGCATGTTTTTTCTTCCGGTCATCTTTGCAACGTAAGAGCCCAAGAACATGTCAGGTAAAAACAGGATGTCCCTGTCTTCAGGAATTGCCTTTACGACATTTACAGCGTTGGCTGATGTGCAGCAGTAATCAAGCTCCGCTTTAATTTCGGCGGTAGTGTTTACATATCCAACCGTGATTGCATCTGGATGCTGCTTCTTCCAGTTTCTTAATTCGTCAACGGTGATTGAATCAGACAACGAGCATCCAGCTTTCAAATCAGGAATCAGGACCCTTTTTTCAGGGCAGATTATGGCAGCAGTTTCTGCCATAAAGTTTACGCCGCAAAACAGAATGGTTTTTTGGGGAACTGTCGCAGCTTTTCTAGACAGCCCCAGCGAGTCCCCCGTAAAATCAGCGATGTCCTGAACGTCAGGAATCTGATAATTGTGTGCCAAGATTACCACGTCTTTTTCTTTTTTGAGTCTCATGATCTCTTCCTTGAGTTCAGAGGATTGTTGTACTAGCATATGCAAGGAAAATTGGGTCGGCGCGGATTTAAAGAATATGAAACAGTCCAAAATTATCTGAAAAACTAGCAAATGTGACAATTATTGCCATATTACGTACCAATCTGAATGCCATCAGAGCAGTATTTTCTCAAAGTTTCAATTGCAGACAGAATTGCCAGCCGGCTGGTCTTGGGATTATTTTCATCTGGAATATTCTCAATCGTGAATACCATCTTTCCAAATTTTCCTGCGGCCTCTATGTGGTGGGTGTTTTTGTCAGTGTTCGGGTCTGCGACAATCCTGACGCTGGTTTTCTCACTGCCAATGCCGGACAGAGACAGCAAAGCTGCAACGTTGATGTTTGCAGGAAATAATGCGACTGCTTGTTTTGCAGTGCCTTCAAAGATCACAGCAGGCGAGTCAATCGCATCAAGATCAATTTTTGAGGTTTCAAAAAACTTTGCGCCCTTGAGGGAGCGCGGATGTTTGGTGGTGGTGATTGATACGGATTCCAACTCATGTCTGACTGATTTGATTCCGTCCAGTCCCGCAATCGCACCCGAGGGAAGATAGATTGTTTTTTTGAAATGCTCGCATGCGTCGGACAAAATATCATATATCGATTCGTCAAGCAATGCACCCACACTCATGATCATCAAGTCGCGTTTGTTTTGCAGTACGCTCAAGCCGACGTCCCTTACAGCATCCTGAGATGCAGCTTCAACTATGATGTCAATCGGATATGAGGACAGCAGGTGTGAGTTCTCAACAATCACGGGTTTACTTGTAAGTTTTTCAACCAGCAGCGCCGACTTCTCTTTTGATTCGTCAAAGACATGTGTAAGAGTTGCGGAAATTTGTCCAGAGTCAATTGCAAGTGCAATCTGAGTACCCATTGCACCGCACCCCAGCAAGCCTATCCGTTTCAAGCAAGTATCCTAGAAATGATCACTTAATTAATTTAATTTCATCAGGCAGGATTCATCCTCAAGACTTTTTTAACAATAAGGACACTGACAATCATGAAACTTTGCAGGACTTTGGCGCTTCCAGTATTATTTTCCATCATGGCATTTGCAATTGTCTTTCCGGCAAATGCGGAGGTTGATTCGCCTAAAAAACAGACGGACAGAGGCATCGCATTGGAGAATGTTCTTTGCAGGGAAGGGCGGGAGCTGGTGATCAGAACAAACGGGAATGCGGCATGTGTGAGACCGGACACCGCAGACAGAATGGAAAAAGCGGGAATGCTGCACATTCCTGTAAGGTTCTCAGATTTGGAAAAAGAGATCAAATCAGTGCAGGCATCAGAAACAGAGATGCAGACAGTTCCGGCATCAAGCATGTCAGTTGTAAATTTCTACATCACAGACCATGACTTGAATATAGCACATAACGGAGTAGAGGTTGTCTCCACTCAGGGACTGTTTGAGTTTACAGTCAACGGCATTCGGATTGACGGTCCCAAAAGCATGATTGAGACCGGACAGGATACAGGCCAGTTTTACATCAGACTGGAATTGCCCGACACAGTCAACGGAAGGCCGCTAAGTCAGGAAGACATTGTACTGATAAAATATCTGGATGACTCTGACTATTCAGGGGAAAAAAGGGTGCTGGTAAAGTCAGTGCCGCTGACCAAGACATTTGCAAAAGTGCAGACATCTGGAGGAGGTTCAAGGATAGGATGGGAGTTCACAGTGAGAGTTTACGAACCTGATGCAAACAAGGACTCGAAGAACGAGGACAGGATTTCGCTAAGCGAGTTGGAGTTCAGGGGCGAGGGCGGAATCAGAACCACACTTGCAAATCCAAAATTTGATGCAAACTCAGGATATCTAAGGGAGACAGGCCCCAACACAAGTACGTTTGAAGTCATAATTAAAATTCCGCGAGAACTGGACGGCAAAACAATTCACATCGGGGACACGTATGAGATCAGATACATCGATAGAAGCAATCCTTCTGAAACTAACGAGAAGGTGATTCTAAAAGGCAGAATCGGATAGAGTGTCGGATGGATCAGGTTTGTCAAGGTTCAGCATAACCTAAAGATTTTATTCAAACCTGCAAAGTATTGTTGTGCTCAATACAGTATACAAAGATGCAATACTCAACAGAGACAAGATGCTCTCAATTCTAAAAGGGCCAAAGTTTGAGCAGATTTTGCAAAAAGCGCGCGACAATTGGTGTGAATTTGCGCCTACAAAAGAAGAAGTGGTTACAGCGGGGATTGATTCCAGTTTCAACAATACAAAATTTCAAGGCATTGAGTTGTGGGCAACTACAGCTGTTTCAATAAAATCAGACGGCGAGATTCTAGTTGATCTGCACAAGTCAGGGCTGGGCTCATCTGATGACATTTCAAGTATTGCAAGCAAAATGGAAATTGAGGCATGTGAGAAAACAGTAGACAGTGTGGACATGGTGCTGATGGACGGCTCTCTGCACTCCCAATTGATGACCAGGCAAGCAAGTTTAGGTTCGTCGATTGTAAGGATAATGAAAAAGAAAGACAACGTTATTTTCATTGCAAAGACATCAAACACAAAAAAACAATTTGAAAATTTAGGATCACTTGCGGGAGATATTTTCTATTACAATCACGTGACAACCAAGCCGGGGTTCAGCAAAATTTTTGTGGAAAAGAAATACGGCGCAGATAAAATAATCTCCTCAACATTTGTAAGACTAAGCGACTCCACCCCAATAATCAAATTGGAATTTCTAGGAGATCAGCACGATGAAAACAAAATCAGATCAACTATGAACAAATTATACAAAACCAGTGTCGGCGGATATCCGCATGCACTAAAGCTTGCACACAATAACTGTAAAATATCTGATAAAGAGCTTGCAAAGATGGTAAGTTTGTTAGGATTAAGTAACGAGATAGGCTCGCGGGAGGTACTGGGTTGAGTCTGGGTTTTGTAATTGGCGAATCAAAGCCAACAATTATCACAGCAATCACCTCAAGAGCGCTGCCGGTAGGGGAATACATCAAAATTAATTCAGATGAGGGGGAAATTCTAGGGCTAGTGGAAAGATCTTCAGTGTCAAGTGCGGCGTTTACAGACGTCAAGAATTTTGACGAGGCCACAGAGAGCACTGAAATTGCGGAGTTGAACAAGAGAGACAAAACATTCACAGCATATATCGGGATTTTGGGATTTTTGGAAAATCTGAGAAAGGGGCAGTCAATCATACCTGCAATTCCCCCGATTCCGGGTACGGAAATCACTCTGCCAAGCAAGCAAGACCTGGAAGGGATATTCAGCCCCAAAAAAGAAGGATGGGTAAGCATCGGAAATCTTTTACGAAACAAGTCAATCGATGCCAAAGTAAATTTAGATAAAATTGTTTCAAGGCATTTGGGAATTCTTGCAATGACCGGGATGGGAAAAAGCAACTTGGTGTCGTTGATCACAAAACAAATTTCAAAACTAAACGGAACCGTGATAATTTTTGATTATCACAATGACTATACGGGCCTAAACATCCCGCGCATCAACGTAATTGACGCAAAAATAAATCCCAGATTGCTAGACGCGGATCAACTCTCAGACGTACTGGAGATCAGGGAGAGTGCCACCGTTCAACAGCGAGTACTGAGAATGGCATTTACAGAAAATGTCAAAAAGTCAAAAGAGTTTTGGAGCAAATTAGAAAGCGAGGTAGACTTCATAGTAAATTCCGAAGATAAAAAAATCAAAGAGATTAGATCTTCAGCATACAGGGTTCAGGACATCATCGGAGAATCTCAAAAAAGATTTGAGGACATCCTAGATCCCGACATGGGGGATCCCATCAGCTTTATCAAAGAGGGGCGTGCAAACATTCTCAACATTTCGGAGTTGTCAGAAAAACAGGCAAACGTAGCTTTGGCATTTTACTTGCAGCAGCTACTCAAGGACAGAAAAGACGCAAGCATTGCACAGCATGGAAGAGCAAAGAGGGATAGAAACTTCAGATTCAACTCGCCCATTTTCGTAATCATTGAAGAAGCACACGTATTCATTCCAAAAGATCACGACACCAGTGCAAAGTATTGGGCCGCCAAAATTGCCAGGGAAGGCAGAAAGTTTGGACTGGGCCTAGGAATAGTCTCCCAGCGACCACGCAGTGTTGATCTTAACGTTCTAAGCCAGATGGGCTCGTTTGCAATAATGAAGATCATCCAAGAGGATGACCAGCGACAAATAGCCTCAGCTACAGAGTCTACCAGTCGTGAATTAATCGCCCAATTGACATCGCTGAACGTCGGGGATGCAGTCCTTGTCGGACAGTGGACAAACCTCCCATCACTGGTTCACGTCGAGGAAGTAAAAGAGAAGATCATGGGTGCGGATCAAAGCGCAATCAACGCATGGGCAAAAGCAAATAAAATGAGCGAGATTGCAATAGAGTCAACCCAGGGGCTGGTACAGAAAGATTTGCTATTAGACTAATGTTATTTTCACACATTTCAGACACGCATTTGGGATTGGCACAGTATGGTTCAGAGGAACGTGAGCAGGATGTGTATGACGTGTTCAATCAGGCGATAGACGTTTCGATCAAGGATCATGTGGATTTTGTAATTTTTGCGGGGGATATTTTTCACGTGCCAAATCCAAACGGAACTGCAATCATTCAGATGGCAAACGGGTTAAAGAGATTGAAACAAAACAACATCGATTCATTTTTCATTCTGGGGGAACACGACATCAGCAGAATTAGAACAACGCCAATCCCGTACGTGTATCACAACCTAGATTTTTCAAGATACATCGGCCAGGGAAAACCCGTAGAATACAAGGGAGTGCTTTTAGCAGGATTTGACAAAATAAGAAAAACCGAAATTCCACAGTATGAAGAAAAATTTGCAGCCATAGATAACAGCGTCAAAGATCATCAGGGCCACAAAATTTTGATCCTGCATCAGGGCATCACGGAATTTAACAAATTTGCAGGGGAGTTGCAGTCAACGGATTTGCCAAAAAATTTCACATACTATGCGATGGGGCATCTTCACGACAAGGACGTAAGGCAGTTCAGTCACCTGAACGGGCCCGTAGCCTATCCAGGGTCCACAGAGTCAACAACCAGCGAGGGGATTAAAGAAACAAAAAAAGGGTTCTTCGAGGTAGACATCTCCGGAAAAGATGCAAATCCAAACTGGATTGAGCTGGATGCACGGCCTCAGATTTCATTCAAGACAGACTATCAGGATTTGTCAAAAACGATAGACGAAATTTCTGAAAAGATTGTTTCGGGAGGGAAAAAGCCAGTTGTCGAGATAAAAATCCAGGGGGAAAACATAGAAACAGACCACATTCAGGCACAAATTGCAAGATTGAATTCATCTGTGCTGCGATGTTTTTGGAGAATAAGCACAAAGCAGGTTTCAGATTCATCCGTGTTTCTTGACAGGCCAAACGTCATCGATGATGAAATGTACAGATTGGCCATTGACGCCCTCGGCTCTGAGGAAGCAGCCAAATTTGCAATCAAGGAGCTGCTGCCAATTTTAGCGTCTGGGGAAATCAAAGAGGCATCTCAGATAGTCTTTGAGGGTTTTGAGAAATTCAAAAGGGAGAGAAAAGCATGATCACGTCAATTGAGCTGGGGGATTTTCTATCCCATTCCAATACAGAGCTTGAATTTGAAAACGGGGTGACGGTTTTTGTAGGAGACAACGGTGCGGGAAAGTCAAGCATAATAGACGCCATAACATTCGCACTGTTCGGTCAGCATACGAGAAAATCCAACAAGGGTTTGATCAAGCGCGGTTCAAACCAGGGGTTTGCAAAAGTTAGTTTTTCAATCAACGGAAAACAGTTTGAGGCTGTAAGAAAGATAGACAGTAAAGGAACTCTTGCAGCAACGTTTGCAGAAATAGTAGACGGCGAACGCGTTGAAATAGCAGCTGGCGAAAGGAAGCAGTTCGGGGAATCGATGACACATGAAGTCGAGAAAGTCATAGGGCTTGATTTTGAAAAACTAAAAATTGCATCAATTGTTCAGCAGGGAGAACTCAACACAATCATCAATGCAAAACCAAAAGAATTCAAAGAGTTGCTGAACGCGATAATAGGAATCGACAAACTTGACGTGGCATCGGAATCAATGAAGGCAGTGAACAAAGACTTTCGGGAAAGAATTCGAGATGCGTTCGGATATGACGATACGCACATAGAAATCCTATCACGCGATTTAGAAAGATACCGAAAAGAAACAGACGAGTCAAAGCCGGAAAAAAACACACTTGAATTAAAACAGGAAAAACTAAAAGGCGACGTGGATGATCTTAGGAAAAAAGTCGAGAGCGACGCGCCAAAAATAGACAAAATCAACCAACTGGAATCAAGGAAAAAGGAGCTGTCAGCATATGCAAAAGAGGCAATTCGTGAAATTCAACATCAAATCAGCGAAAACGAGCGTAAAATTCACGATTGTGAGGGGTGTTTTGAGTACGCCCCCCTCAAACCAGATTTGGAATCCAAGATTCTAAAAGTCGAGGAGGCAGTAGAGGACACGGTCAAGAAAATTCAAGAAATGACCAACCAGACAACATCATTAAAAGAAAAACTGGCGCTCGCGTCAAAACTCCAATTAAAAGACAACAAATGTCCCGTATGTGATTCAAACGTGGAAAAACTAAACCCGTTGTTCCAAGAAGAGCATCTTCGCCAAGAAATCTCAGTCATACAGGGTCAGATCGTTTCAAAAGAAAAAGAAAGAGACATGTACAATCAAAAAAAGAAAGAGTTTTCAGCAAAATTACAAAACGCCAGAGACGCAGAAGCCACCCTCAGAGCATACTCGATTAACAGCAGAGAGGAATTAATAAAAATTCAAGAAGACACAGAAATAAAGAAACAGAAAATCCCACTAACTGCAAACGGAAGTCTGGTTGAAATGTCAGCAATAGACACCCACGCAAAAATGATTTTTGAAAATATTTCAAATCTTGAAGATGAAACGAGGGGATTTGATGAGCGTGAATTTAACAGTCTAAAGATGACGATAAATGAAAAACAAACAAGTTTGTCACAGATTGATCAGCAAATCGGTGCAATTTCAGAGAAGATATCCAAAGGGGAGGAACAGATCAGCGTGATTGAAAAAGCAATTGCGGAATTAAGAACTGTAAAAGAGTACGTTGCAAATCTAAACGAAATTCAAACGAATGTTTTCAGTAGAGACGGGCCAGTTGCCACAAGCCTAAGATCATGGGCATTGAATACAATTTCTGCAAAAGCGTCAGAATATCTCTCATTGCTCAATACAAAAATCCAGAGGATTTCGCTATCAGAAAAGGCACGGGACATTTCAATTGCATGTCATTCAAAAAGCGAAGTTCTGGAATTGGAATCACTTAGCGGGGGAGAAAAGGTCAGCGTGGCGCTAGCGCTGCGATTAGGCATGGCAAGTCTTCTCGGGGCATCAAATCTCAACCTGATGATTCTAGATGAGCCCACAACCCACCTTGATGCAGAAAGGAAGAAATCCCTGGTCGAAGTGCTGTCACAGCTGTCAGATATTTCCAATTCGGAGTCAAGAATGCAGTTTCTAATCATTACCCACGATGCGGAAATTTTTGAAGACTCGACGGTAGAGCAGATTTACAAATTTGAATCGTCAGAGCAAGGAAGCAAGGTTACAGTGCTCTGACTTTCAACTGACAAGAGAACAGACGGTTTTTTACCAATATTTCACTTTCAAAAGCATTGGATGATTTCATTGCCACATGTAGAAAATGCAAATTCAAAATAGATATTCCGGATCAAGGGCCCTGCACAGATTTAGAATACACGGATTACATCAACGCATACGGAAAACAATGCAAATGCGGGGAAAACGATTGGGAGCTTACATCACCGTAAAATAAAAAGGTCCTAATTTACCAAAACTTTGCCAGTCATCCAAGGATGAACCATGCAGAAATAGTCATATGTTCCCGCATCATCAAATGTGAACTCATAGACAGATCCGGACATGAATATGCCGGAATCAAAGACGCCGGTTGTTCCCGCAGTTACAGTTCCGCTAGTTACAGTGTGGGCGGCAGAATCAGCGTTGCTCCAGGATACTTTTTGGCCGGCAGATATCGTAATTGCACTTGGCAAATAGCATTCGTCTGTTTTTTCACATCCCGGAACCGCAGTGCCGGGAGGAATTGAGACGATGGCCACTGACACTGCTTCAGGGGTTGCAGGTTCTGGTTCTTCAACAACTATCATTTCCTCAGCACCAGGAGTTCCAGACGGAGCAGGAAGCGGCATGGCCATTGCAGGTTCTTCAGTTGCTGACTCTGGCGTAACAGTCATCACGGTTTCAATGCCGGCAGGCCCTGTAATCATGTCGCCATGTCCCAGGCCTTGAATTATCACTTTGATTTCTATTTGAGATTCGCTTAGAATGGCAGTTTCGTGAACTGGGTGCTTTCCAGGATGTCTGTGAGCGCCAGGTTCTGACAGAATTGTATCTCCGTCCTGTGTGGCAAATATGTCGTAATTTACATGGTCCACAATGTTGCCATCGTCATCCGTAAATTCAACCTCGATTAGCAAGACATCGCCAACAGTTGCAGTACCTGGCATGATGCCGGAATGGACAGAAATTTCTTTTATCGCACATTCGCCCGGATAATCCAATTTGGCATCAGCGGCATTCAGCATGCACGAGTTTCCATAGGTAACACCGTCAACACCACACATTGGATCCCATTGCATGGTGCAAGCGACCGGACTCTCTCCAGGTGCAATCACCCTTGGCTCAATGACATCTGCAGGGTCCATTGCTATGAATCCTATAGAGATTGCCGCAAGAACTCCGACTATTGCTATAATTCCGTAAGAAAAATTCATCTCATCCACCTGTCAACTTTGCAAACTTTTCGTTCTTACTTAACTTTTCCATAAATTCAATATTAGATAACGCGACAATTGCGGATTCAACTACTGGCTGTTCAGGATCATTCAGTGCCTTTTGAAGAGCCTCTTTTGCCGCAGTAGAGCCGACAACGCCCAAAGCTATTGCAGCCTCGTGACGTACAAACATGCTAGGATCATTCAGGGTTGCATCAGTCAGTGGCGGAATTGCACTGGAGTAGCTCATCTGACCCAACGCAAATGCCGCCTCATGTCGTACCAATTCATTTTCATCATTTTTCAAAACTCTGGCAATGTGTGCAACCTTGTCCTCTCCGCCAAAATCAACCAAAATGCACGCAACTCTTGTTCGCACCACATAGTCAGGATGTTCCAAGAGAGAAACAAAATACCCAGTATCTTTTTGTTCATATTTTAATTCCATTTGCGCAAAAAGTGCCAATCTCTCTTCAGTAACCACATGCATTTTGTTTTGGAGCTTCCTGCGGCCTATATTAGGTTACTTGAGAAAAAATCAAAAAGCAAATGAGATATGTATTTAATGGAAAAAATTCGACAAGTGATTATGAGTGCAAAAATAGGCGAAAGGGCGCCAAATTTCGGCGTATCAGAATGGGTGCAGGGGACTCCGACAAATTTTGATCAGGAAAAAGATCACATCGTGTTGCTGGAAGTATTCCAGGTAAATTGTCCAGGATGTTTCATGAATGCCATTCCCGAGGCAATAGAGATTTACAACAAATACAAGGAGGAAGGCGTTCGAGTTTTGGGTCTGGCCACGGCTTTTGAGGATTTTGACAAGAATACACTGGACAATTTGAAAATGCTTGCCGAAACGGGAGAGGTCGTCGGGGACACCAAGGACGCACTTTCATCATACGGCCAATTGAAAGAGGGGAACAAACTTTCGTTCAAAATTCCATTTCCGCTGGCAATGGACAACCTCACAAAGACATCAGGCGAAATTAGCCAGGAAAAAATCATGGAGTTTATCCACCCGCAAATTCCAGAGTTTGACTCGCAGCCAGAAGAATACAGGAATCAGATAATCGAGAGGGTCAAAGGCTATATGAAATCCAAAGAATACTCGGCGGAAACGTTTGAGAAATTTGCCCTGCAGGGCACGCCGTCCATGATAATAGTGGACAGGAAGGGAATTCTCAGGGACGTCTCGTTTGGACAGTCGGGACATGTTGAAGCGATGATTCGAAAATTGCTCAAAGAAGACTGAATCATCCAATCAGGAAAAGCGCCACAGACAACACCAGAACAATAACAAATCCTCATGCAAGAGCAGTTTTTGCATATCCATGACGGGTGAAAAACTATGCCGTTTTTTGTTTTCTTCTGATTATGAAAATAACCGCGCATGCAAAACCGCCGACAAGCAAAAGCAGTATTATCAGATAGGCGGATCCGTAATCAGCTGAAGGAGCCAGGCCAGGCGAAGGTGCATCTTTTGGAGTCATTTCAGTCAAACCTGAAAGATAGGTAGTTCCAAAAATATCCAACTGGTTGTCTCCGGAACCAGTAAAGTTTAACGTCACAAAAGAAATTTTGTCGTTTGTTTTTACCAGAGGGAAATATTCCTGGGCGTTGAGATAGAAAGTCATATTTCCGCCCAGAAGATCACGAGGGATGATCAGTTCGCCCAGATTGTTCTCCAACCCGCTTGTGATGTAAAGAGTCAGTCTTTTCTCATCTTTGTCAAATTCAAAATCAGGTATGTCGTAATTGGAAACAGACTCCACCTCGAAGGAATAACCGTCTATCTTAACATCCAGCCGATTTACCAATCCGGTTGCATCAGACAATGCACCATACGCAGGGGTCAGTACAAAAAGCAATGCTGCGACTGCAAGAAATGTTGTCTTCAATTTATGCAGTTCTAGGAATTCTTTTCATGATTTCCTTGTCCTGGGAAATTCGAGGATGATCAGGGTCTGCCAAGATAACTTCAAACCAATAATGCTTGCCATCCTTGTAGACAAAATAGGAACCTAAAAATTTCATGTTTGGATATCTCTGGACGACTCTTCTGTTTGCAACAGTCTTCATGTCATCATCAGCTTTGATTCTGGTAACACCAAGATGCTTTGGTCTTCTACCACCGGTAGGCCTTTGCTTTCTCATACCACCAGTACCGACTCTCATTCGCACGACAATGATGCCCTGTTTTGCCTTGTAGCCCAATCTTCTGGCCCTCTGTATTCTGCTTGGCTTGTCAATACGCATGACTGCTGTTTCCTTACGCCATTTGATTACACGCTCACGAATCTCAGGGGAATTCTCTTTCCATAATCTGATCCATGTTTGGTCCTGGTAACTAGGCATATCGTGGTTAGAAAAATCCCCTTTAATAACTGTAAATCGAAAACCATACCTAAGCAGCGCCAAGCAGTAAGAATTCTCCCGAGTGGGGCATCACAAGCCACGCACCCAAAGAGTTTGCTTCCGCAGAAAACTCGATAAATAAAGTCGGCTCAAGTTATTAAAAAAGATTTCCCAGCATTGCTTTGAGATTTTTATTGAAGAGTCTGGGTTTTAAAAAAAGATGAAGGCAAAAGTATCACTGGCAATAATTCTCATAATTGGAATTATGGCATTTTTGCCACAAGTTCACGCAGAGCAGGAAGTCTCAATAATCATGGAAAAAACAACGTACCAGTATTGTGAAAAACTATTCTACGTCATCGAGGTTTCCGAGATTACTGGGGATCCTGCAATAGTTCACATCAGGGATGAAACTGGCAAAGGCAGCAGTGCAATACCAATAGCGATAAAAGAATTGCAAAATCCAGTCCCGTCACTGATTCCGTTTGAAGCAGAGATATTTCCGCTGGGAAAATATTTTTTGGACGTTGAATATTCCGGTTCGGAGTATACGGCAGAGTTCGACCTGGTCGGTTCGGATAACATTTGCATTCCGGAAGTGATAAGACAGTTTTTGATAGAATGGCTCAACGAGAAAATGCCAGACGGGTATCTGATTGATGCGTTTCAAAGATACGTAGATCCAAAGTTAATCGAGATACCTTTTGAAATCAACGACAAGAACATTCTTGAAATAGACATTCCGGATTGGGTAAAAAATGTGGCATACTGGTGGGTTCTAGGGATGATTTCAGACAAGGACTTTGCTCAGATGACAAACTACCTTGTCGATGAAAAAATTATCTCTTCACACGCGCGAATAGAAAACGGGATATGAACAAGCATTCGGTCATCACAGCGATAGCAATAATTGTAATTGTAACTCCAATTGCATATTCAGGATTAAGCATCATCGGGGCGCAGCATCTGGAATACAGGTGGGACAGTCCAGGGGAATTTAATTTCTTTGCAATGCTAAACCAGGGGAAGGTAGAGATTTGCAACACGGTGCCGTTTTGGATAACTTTTCAAAAATTTGAAATGTCCGCATTCTACCAGTCAAAGCACCTGGGTTCGTCCACGGTGCAGCCATTGACGATTGATCCGTATTCGTCAGTGGCAATGGATGCAATTTTTAAAAGCGAGGTAATGTCAGAGACTCAGCATATTTTCATGACGTTTGATTTCATGTTCAATGGCGGCAACATCAGGCTTGATCCCAATCAGTTCGTCATTGTAGTTGATGTAGATACGCCCATTCTTGGAATCATCCCGTACTCCACGACAACGCAGATTTCAGGATTTGAATTTGACAAGATGATGAACGCCGAGGATTTGTCCTGCAACTAGTTTTCAGACGCGCACTACTTTGTCCACTTGCCAAATTGGTTTCCAAAGACAGCAAGCAGTAGGAAAACAACCACTATTGCTCCGATAATTACAATTGTAATAATCATCCCCATGGCAAACTCAGTACCCATTTCCCTAATTGTGGAAGGTCCGGATGACTTTGATGTTGGATCAATTACACATGCCCCGTCTTCGAGAACAGTTCCAGGGCCGCATCTTTCATCCAATACACAGGATCCGTCTTTGAGAACAGTTCCAGGGCCGCATTGTGTTTTTGGTGCTTCCACAACTGGCTTTGGTGTTTCTACAACCGGCTTTGGTGTTTCCACAACAGGCTTTGGTGTTTCCACAACAGGTTCTGGAACGCATTCGCATGAGCCGTCTGGATTTTGTATTAATCCGTCTATACAGAGTACGCTGCAGACCAATTCCGGTTCTGGTGCGTCTTCAGATGGAATGGATGTGGAATCGCCAAATGCAGAGCCGATAATTTCAATTTCTTCAGTACCGGCTGGCAATTCAATGCTCAAAGTTCTACTTTGGGAAGAGGTGTCAACTTCTGAGAAATTAGGTTCGTCGCCATCTGCTAAAATAATAAAATCATCATCCAATCCTTGAAAGGTAGAATCCAACAAAGAACGATCCAATGTAATATCTAATGTACCGCTTGATTCAGTCACATCAACTGTCAATATCAAAGAGACAAAGTCAGTATCAGATACAATTCCTGAAACAGTCATTCCAGTTGCAGTGTACTCAACATCAAAGGAGGTACCATTAACATCAACAGGAATTGTTTCTGCATAAACAAGTGCAAATGAAATCATGGTGAAGAAAATCAAGCCCAGTGAGATTATCAGCATGGAATTAATACTTGGCAACTCAGTGCGTTTTTTAGAATATAATTTCTTTATAGCGTAATTGTTCATCTGCATATTCTAACCTTAGAATGGACGTTAAAAACAAAGAGACGACAATTAATCACGTAAAAGTCAAGCTTTTTTACTTATTTTTAAAGTTCAGACAGAAGTCATGCTAGATGACGCCACGGAGAATCTGAATTATCTTTTCGGCAATCACGTTTGCGGCCAATGACTGAGCCTCGCTTGTTTGGGCACCGATGTGGGGTGTCAAAATAACATTGTCCAGTTCTGCAAGTTTTGTTCCAATTGCAGGTTCCTTCTCAAACACATCCAATGCGGCGCCGCCCAGCGTGCCGTTTTTGAGTGCGCTGTAAAGGGCATCCTCGTCGACAACACCACCCCTTGACGTATTGATGATTTTTGCAGTCTTTTTCATGGTGGACATTTTTTCTGCATCCAAAAGGTGGTATGTGGAATCCAAAAGCGGGACGTGGATAGAGACAAAGTCAGAGCTTTGTAAAAGTGTGTTCAGGTCAGCCTTCATCAGTCCGACCTCTTTTGCAAATTCTTCGTCAATTGGCATTACATCATATCCAATGATGTTCATGTTTAATCCTCGTGCAAGTCTTGCCAATCTTTTTCCAATATTACCTAAACCAATAATTCCCAAATATTTTCCTCGAAGTTCTGTACCATTTAGTTCTTTTTTGAGCCATTGTCCATTTCGTATTGCCCTGTCGCCCATTCCAGTTTGTCTTGCAAGGGACAACATTAAACCTAAAACTAATTCGGCAACTGCATTCATTGCACCTTCAACGGCGTTAATTACACGAATGTCTTTTGATTTAGCAGCTTCTTGATCAACATTGTCCAGACCGACGCCAACTCGCGCAATAATTTTACAGTTGTCAGCTTTCTCTATCATTTCTCTGGTAATTGTGGTTCTGCTTCTGACAATTACAATGTTAAAAGTGGAAATTTTTTCCAAGATTTGCTCGGGGGTAATCTCGGGCTCGTATGAAACCTTCAGCCCGTTGTCTGTCAAAATTTTATTCAGTATGGGATCCACTACATCGCAAATCAATACGGAATCTTCAAAACCCACAATCGATTCCCCCTATTTACCGAATATAATCATTATGAGTCAAAAAGTAAAAAATAGAAAAAGATTGAAGTTAGTACCTGTCTATGGTACTGGTGGTAATGTTGGTATTACTTCCCACAAAGGAATCATACCTGCATCTTTCATTTCAGAAACGACATCATCAGTGTATAGACCATGAATGTTTACTGCTGGGTGTGCAATGCTATTTTTGCCCATTGGTGGGACAGCATCACTTGGGTTACCTAATACGTATGCATATGAAGGAACAGCATCAGTTAAGATACCTGCATCAATCAATCTTGGGTTTAATCCGAATGGATCACCTGCAACGAATAGACCAATACCGCCAGTGTAAATTGCTGCATAGTCATGGTTTACTAGTGCGTATGCACCTGGTTCGTCAAATACTACATCTACAATCATGTTCTGTGAACCACCAAGCGACCATGTTTCAGTTGCTGCTGATTGAACTCTGTTGCCTTGTGTAACTCTGTCCAAGATTTCTCCAACAATGTGGAAAAATACGGGTTCGTTACCATGGTTTTCAACAAATAATCTTACATGTTGATCATTTTCAACATACAAGAGTTGTGATTGCATATGTTCTAGTTCAAGACCATTCCATGGTTGTGCTACAAAGATGTTTTTGTTTGCATCACCCTTTAGAAGGATGTTGTGCAACATGTTTGGAACATAGCCAAATTGGATACCGTTAACGACTGTAGCAGAGTTTTGATGCTTGAACATTGCTCCTGCATCATAATTGCCATCTGCGTTAAGATACAATTGGTTGAACTGTAGTTGGAACTCTAATGCGTCTGCATCGTAGAACTGTCTATCTAGTGAGACTTTACCGTTGCTAACTGATGTTTTCTCTACCATTAATTTCTTGTATCCATCGACTGGATCAACAATTGCAATTCCGTACATGCCGGAAAATACGTGTTGGTCCATTCCGATTAAGTGGACACCAGAACAGTGGTATTTGAAAACACCTGCTGCTTCAGCAATGTAACAGTATTGGCTTGTCTCTCCAGGGTTAACTGAATCAAAAGCTAATGCTGTTATTTGTGATGCGTGCATGTCGTTACCGTGACCGGTAACTTCATCAGATGGAATTGAAAGTGTCATTTGTACAACGTCACCTTGTGTAACTCTTAGTGTTGGTCCTGGGACTTGTCCACTAAAGGTCATGGCGTTGTAAGTTTTTCCTCCCATAATTGGAAGTTCGACACTTTCACCAGTGAGATTGAACTTGACTACTTTACGTCCAGTTTCTGCAAGTGCACCACAATCAGTTTCTGCGAATGCTTGAGGCATTACTAGCTGTAAACCGCCCATATTACGGATTTCATCCATGACATTAATGTCCATTTGAGACATGTCAATGGCTTGTCCACTAATTTGGGTTTGTGTGTATGTGCTTCCGAATAAGGTTGCTCCCATTACAGCTACTGCTGCAATTGTAAAGAGCATGCTAATACGCTTATTCATAATCAAACGTGCTGACGATTCCTATATAATAATTCCCATTATTGGGCGAGGTGAAATTACGAAGATATCTGAAAAGAAATGAATAATAGGAAAAATTCAGTAAAGTCAACATGGAATTCAGAATGGATGAGGATTCGCTTGGAAAAGTAAAAATTCCAGCTGACGCATACTATGGAGCGTTCACCGGAAGGGCAATCAAGCAGTATCATGTGACAGGCAGCAAAGGCCACGAGAATTTGATCAAGGCGTTTGTGATGATAAAGAGATCTGCTGCAGTTGCAAACATGAAGACCAAAGCAATCGATGCAAAGCGTGGCAAAGCCATCGTTTCGGCGTGCGATAAAATTTTAGCTGGAAAGTATGTCGACCAATTTGTAGTGGACATGATAAATTCAGGTGCAGGTACTGCGTTCAACATGAATTCCAACGAAGTAATCTCAAATGTCGCATTGGAAGTAATGCACAGGAAAAAAGGGCAGTATGAATTCCTTCATCCAAACGACCATGTCAACATGTCGCAGTCAAGCAACGATACGTATCCCACTGCAATGCATGTCGCAATTCTGATGAATCTCAAAGAGACAATTCCTGCCATTGATATTTTAATAAAGTCATTATCCAAAAAAGCAAAGCAATTCTCAACGTTTAAGAAAATTGGAAGAACCCATCTGATGGATGCGCTGCCAGTAACGCTAGGCAGCGAGTTTGCAGCATATGCCACATCGATAACCAAGGCAAGGGATGAAATCATATCCGCCCAAAAAGAATTGCAAAATGTCGCACTTGGCGGAACGGCAGTAGGGTCTGGCGCAAACACTCCAAAAGGCTACAGAAAAATTGCAATATCAGAGCTTGGAAAGATTGCAAAACTGCCACTGACCCCAGAAAAAGACATGCAGCATGCTTTACAAAGTAAATTTGCAGTTGCAAACTTGTCAGGAACTTTACGAAACCTGGCAATAGAGATTGGAAAGATTGCAAACGACATCAGACTGATGGCGTCAGGCCCAATTGCAGGATTGGCAGAGTTGGGAATTCCTGCGGTGCACGCGGGCTCGTCCATTATGCCCGGAAAAGTAAACCCGTCTTTGGCCGAATGCATGAACATGATTTGCTTTAACATCATCGGAAACGACACATCGGTCTCATGTGCAGCGCAAGGCGGACAGTTTGAGCTAAACGTCATGCTTCCAGGAATGCTAAAGTGCATGTTAGAGTCAACAGACATGCTCAAAAATTTCCTTCCGATATTTTCTGCAAATCTAATTGACGGGCTGACAGCAAACAAGGATAAACTGCGAGCTGACATTGAAAACAGCCCCGTAATCGTCACGCTGCTAACTCCAAAAATAGGATACCTGAAATCAGCAGAGCTTTTCAAAGAGTCGCTAAAGACTGGAAAAACCATCAGGGAACTTGTTGTTTCAAAGAAACTGATGAGTAACAAAGAGATTGATTCTCTTTTCGGATAGATCATGGCAAAGATTTTCGTAGAAGCTTACGGATGTTCAGCAAGTTTTGCAGATTCTGAAATGATTTCAGGACTGGTTCAAAACGGAGGGCACACGTTGACTGACAATTCCTCAGAATCAGATCTAAACATCGTGGTCACGTGTTCAGTCAAAGATTCAACTGCAAACAAAATGATGTACAGAATAAACTCATTAAAATCAAAACCGCTCATTGTTGCAGGGTGTCTCCCAAAGGCCGAAAAAGAGAATGTCGAGAAATTCTCAGGAAACGCCAGTCTGATGGGGCCAAACTCGTTAGGAAAGACTCTTCAAATTATAGATTCGGCATTGGCTGGAAGAAAGCAAATCGCTTTGGAGGATACGGATTTGTCAAAAGTCGGACTGCCCAAAGTCAGGCTAAATCCTGCGGTAGGAATTGTAGAGATTGCAAGTGGATGTATGAGTGAGTGCACATTTTGCCAAACCAAGATATCCAAAGGAGATCTTTCAAGTTACAGACTGGGGGACATTGTAAGGCAGGTTCAGACAGAAATCAAAGAAGGATGCAAAGAAGTCTGGCTGACATCTACAGACAACGGATGTTACGGGTTTGACATCGGTACGGATTTGCCATCATTGGTGAATGAAGTCGCAGAGATTCCGGAGGATTTTATGATCAGGGTGGGAATGATGAATCCGATGTACATGCCAAGAATCAAAGAAAATCTGATTAAATCTTTTGATAACGACAAAGTTTTCAAATTTCTACACATTCCAGTACAAAGCGGAAGTGACAGAGTGTTAAACGACATGAAGCGCGGTCACACGTCTGGAACATTCAGAGAAATTGTAAACAAGGTGAGAGAGAGGTTTGGAAACTTTACTATTTCCACAGACATCATCGTAGGTTTTCCTTCAGAAACTGAAGAAGAGTTTCAGAAAACAGTCGCGTTGCTTGACGAGACAAAGCCTGACGTAGTAAATCTGTCAAAGTACAGTGCAAGACCAGGAACAGACGCGGCCGAATGGGATCAAATCGATGCCGCAGAAGTCAAAAGAAGAAGCAAGATAGTTTTTGAGCAGATCAGTAAATTGTCAATTGAGAGCAATCAAAAATGGATCGGTTGGAAAGGCAAAGTCCTATTTGATGAAACGACAGACGAGGGGATCAAGGGCAGAAACTTTGCTTACAAGCCCATAGCAGTTGAGGAGGAGGTAAGCATCGGTCAATCGCACATGGTTGAAATCACAGATGCCACTGTCAAGAGACTGATTGGGAAGATCGCAAGCTAAATTTTTTCGATCTAAAATTTGATTAAAAAAACGTAAGAAGGTTTTTTATCTAAATCAGGAAACAAGATCAGAAATGAGTTTTCAAGTCAAAGAACCGATTTTAGTAATAGGATTAGGCGGCGTAGGCTCAAAACTGGCAATCAAAGCAAAGGATTCCATAAATTCAGATTGTCTGATAATCAGCAACGACAAGAAAGATTTCTCATCAGAGAATCCGTCTGTTCACGTCTCAACTGATTCAGTGGTAAACCCATCCGTTCAATTAATCAGAGGCTCAACTTACAGAGTTGCAGACGAGATAAAATCAAAAATTTCAAATTATTCCACAGTCGTATTGATGGGCAATCTAGCAGGCAAAGCAGGCTCTGCCATCGCCCCAGTAGTTTCAGAGATGTGTAAAGAGGCAGGTGCAGGATTAGTGTCATTTGTAATCATGCCATTCAAATATGAAAAGGACAGAATTTTCAATTCAGGAGTATCCCTAAAAAGAGTAAGAGAGAATTCTCAATGCACTATAGTGCTTGACAACGACTCATTACTTGAAAGCAATCCGGACTTGAGTCCAAAAGCATGCTATGGCATCGCAAATTCTGCAATGATGCACGTTGTCAGTTCGCTTGGCTCGTCAGAGATATCCAATGAAACAAACATCCTCACAACTAGCAAGGAGGGTCAGCACATCGAAGACTCACTAAGGGATTCACTCAAGATGCTATACGGCAACGCACCACCAAATTCAGTCAAGCGTTCAATGTTGTATGTGGTGGGAGGAAGCGACATCCCGGTAGGAGTAATCAACTCAATCACAAACATTACAGCAGGAATCGTCAATGAGAGTAATTCACAGATTGACATGACCTCAAATTCTGACAATTCCAAAGTCGTGATGCTGTCATCAATTCAAGGAATGACAAAGTTTGACAGATATGATCCTTTGGGAATGATCCCGCAGGAAAATACCCTGGACTGGTCAACGCCAGACTGCAGTATTGATTGCGAGCTAGACCTGTACCAGTTAGAATAAACTGATTTTTTAAAATTATAACTTTTTGAAAAGAATTAATCTTTCTTTGGTGCTTGCTTCTTTGGTGCTTGCTTCTTTGGTGCTTGCTTCTTTGGTGCTTCCTTCTTTGGCGTCTCTTTAGCTGGTGTCTCTGTCTTTGGTGTCTCTGTCTTTGGTGTCTCTGTCTTTGGTGTCTCTGTCTTTGGTGTCTCTATTTTATCAGAAACTTTTTCGCTTTCTTTTTTAGTAGTTTTAGATTCTGCTTC
>JAPFQF010000023.1 GCA_029255365.1 Candidatus Nitrosopumilus sp.
CAACAAATTACCAAGTCTTTGATAAAAACGGCGTGGAAGCAGGGGCAGGTACTACTGCTGGTATTATTAATATCAACAGTGACCTGTCTGATTTGATGGGAGGGGATCGTGAACTCGCTTTGAATGTTGATACCCAAGGCACTGGTGCTGTTTTGACTTTACAAGATAATGGTGACTCTGTCATCGATTGTCCAACTGCTCAAGCAGCAAATACCTGTGCAACCTCTGCAACTGCAGCAGGTTTAGGTATTAACACTCAACCGATCACAATAACTGAACAAGGACAAAACAGCGGAGTCTTTGGAACTTATGACGAAAGTGATGAGTCCGTAATCAAAGTTACAGATGCTGCCTTAAGAGGTACATCTGCAACCTTCGATTATAACGACACTCCACAAACTGTCTTGATAGGATTTGACTATGCTACCATTGATATTCAAGCAACTGATGACGAATGGAACTCTGGTGAAGAGATTCCAGTAGTCTTAGTTGACGGTGATGCCAACAAAAACAGCAGAGCAGATGAAGACCTCGATTTGAATGACCCATCAGTTACATTGATTCCATCATTGACAACTGGTGATCCATTCACACTCGGTGAAGGTGCTAACTCTACTCTTGCATTATACGCAAATGTTATAACATTTGGTTCCGGCAATACTCTTGCTGTAACAATTCCTGGTAGCGCAACAATTCCAGTGGATGCTTTCTCAAAAATAGGAAGAGTCCAGTCAGGAAATGCTACATCCGGACCCGGTAATGCAATCATTATTGACTATCAAACCACAATGGGTGACCTTAGAAGTACTATTAGTGATAATCGTGATGGCACTGGATTCCATGGATACAATTTCCTAAATCTAGATGTCAGAAGCTTTAACAATACTGGTACTTTCTCTGTTTACTTGCTTAACTCTACTACCGATATCATTGTCGGTAATGCCCTCTCAGGAGCCGTTGGTTCCTTAGTATTGGATACTGGATTAAGCCCACAATCAGGTTTGGTAAGTTTGAATGCAAGCGCAACCATAGTCGGATTATTTGATGCTACTAAAGCACCAGACAGCAACAACGTCGGACTTGCAATCGTACATTCTGGTACTACTAATCAAATAGTATCATCTGACGATGCAGATCCAATAGTTGCAGACTTCTTCTCGTTCGGTTTCAACAACGATGGTTTGTCAGGCTCTGAAAGGATTGCCAACCAAATCATCAGAATTGAAGCCGAAGAATCAGGTGCCAATACAAGTACCTTTGAAGGTTCCTTGGAATACATCATGATTAACCAGCTAAACATTAACGATGAAAGTACCTACACAGGTCTATCAACAATTGCAAGTGGTCCATCATTCATTGTAATTGAAGACCTAACAGATGAAGACTCTCCAAGAGTTAATTATCTGGATCTAGGTACAGATGGTGTCTCAACACAAATAGCTGACCAGCAAGAAGCTCCAAGCCACTCTGGTGTCGTATCATTTAATAGTGATTCCTACAAAGACGCTGACACAGTTACAATTACACTCGAAGACTTAGATCTTAACGTAGATTCTGGCTTGATTGATATCTACACAGTAGTTCAAGAAGCCACAGATGATGCTAACGAAGATGTTGTAGGAGTTGCAACCACTGCTAACGGTGGTACTTCTTTCGCACTCTCCAATGGTGATCAACTAGGCAGACTACTGGATATCACATTTGATGATGAACTTTGGACAGAAGCCAACGACTGTGCATTAGATGCAGGTGTTAACGCCGGACTCGGTGATACTGGATTTACTCTAGTTGAAACCGGTCCACAAACTGGTGTTTTCATTGGTGACTTCCAAATCCCAGCAGCATGGTGTAGATCAGGTGCAACAGCATCTGAATCTGTCACCGGTCTCGACATTGAAGTCAACTATGTTGACTTTAGAGACGCATCTGGTGAAACCATTGAAGTTGGCGACTCCGCAGGAGTTCGTGCAAACACAGGATCAGTTAGTCTAGACAGAACTGTCTACCCAGTACCATTCGGTGTTGAGTCAGACTTTACTGCAGATACCACTAATGAAACACCAACAGGTAGAGCATTATTCCCAATCCACCAAAGTGGAATGAATACTGCTGGTACTGACAGATCTGGACAAGGTCTACAATCTGGTGAATTCATTGCAAATGGTGATCTGACTATCCACGTTAGGGTTAACGATCCAGACTTTGATCTTTCCGCAAGTGGTGAAGATTCCATTGCATCAAACTCCGCAGCAGGCGTAGGACCTGTCAAGCTCTCTGTAATTAGAGGTGCTAGCACAGTAATCTTAGGTCATGCAGGTGGACCTACCGCATTAGATGGTACAATTGACACTGATGGTACAAACATCCTGTCAACCAGACAATTCGGTCCAATGATGGAAATCGCACCAGATGCAGGAATATTCGAGTCTGACATCGTGATCAGATATACTGACGGTCCAGCAAGTACAACATGTTCAAGCACAACAAGTGTATGGACTAACCTTGATGGTGTCGGCACAGCCGAATCAAACAGATTTGATACACCCGCAACAACTGGTGATTACTGTATCCTGCAAGGAGATATTCTCCAAGTAGAATACACTGATCCAGCTGATGCATCAGGTAATATCAATTCCGTAACTGATTCTGCTACCTTTGATCTAAGAAACGGTGTACTGCAATCCGACAAATCAGTTTACATTATTGGCTCCGACATGATCTTAACCCTCATTGAACCAGACTTCGATCTGGACAATGACCAGGCTGAGACCTATGACTTGGACATCATTGAATGGGGCTCTGATGCCGCAACCGTCACCATGGGTGACGCTGATGGCTCAGCTGCCGCATTTGACCCAGAACCACTTAACTTTAGAGAAACAGGTGACTCTACTGGTATCTTCCAGATAGTCATCGAGATCCCTCAAGCAATAGATGGTGAAGCACTGTCAAGAGGGGAAGAAATTGTCCTCGAGTATACAGACTGGGGTCCATCAGGAGCTAACTATGTAGGAAATGAAGATGAAGATGTCAACTTGACACTATTCACTTCTAACTTCGGAGCAACTGTAGAGCTTGACCAAAAAGTTTACACATGGACTGATAAAGTATACATTACCATTGTCGCACCAGATCACAACTTTGACGGTAATTTAGTTGACTCAATCGGAGAAACTAGTTCAGACCCAATAAAGGTCTCAACCAGAGGATTCAATATTGACAACTATAATCTCGTCGAAACTGGTACTGACACCGGCATCTTCACAGGTGAGGTTATCCTAACAGGATTTGCTCACGATACAGATGGCGATGGTAGTGATGATACTAATCCAAGAACATCAGCAGACGGCTCCGGCCCAACTGATGGATTCCTCCAAACTGATAACGATGACGGACTTACTGTCTCCTTTGAATTCTCAGAGGATGAAACTGTAGTCGGTTCATCACTTATCAGATGGAATATCGGTGAGGTTCAGTGGCTTGAAGCAAGCTATCCAGCAAGCGGAACAGGTGTAATAAGAGTAATTGATCCAGACATGAACTTAGATCCAGAAGCAGTCGACAACTTCGACGTCGATGTGTGGTCTGACTCCGATGCCGGAGGTATTAACCTTACTGTAACTGAGACTAATGAGGCAACTGGAATTTTCGAGGGTACTGTATTCTTTACAGTTACTGACGAATCTTCTGGTCACAGACTCAGAGTCGCAGAAGGTGACACTGTCACCGCAGAATATGAGGACAATACATTACCAGATCCGTACACAACTGCAGATGAACTTGATATTGCTGCCACTTCGCTAATTGGCACTGTCGTACCACCTCTCGAGAGAGCACCAGCTGCTAACTTGAGAACCGTTGACGCATTCGGTAACAGTTTAGATACTGTCTCCGTTGACCAACAGGTACAGATCAGCGCTGACTTGGCAAATGGTCAGGATAGAGAGCAATCATTCGCATACTTGGTACAGATCCAGGATGGCAATGGTGTCACAGTCTCACTCGCATGGATTACAGGTTCACTATCTGCTGGTCAATCATTCAGCCCGGCATTATCATGGATTCCAACACAAGCAGGAACTTACACAGCAACTGCATTTGTATGGGAATCAGTAGATAATCCAACGGCATTATCACCACCAGTCAGCACAACTGTAACGGTACAATAAGTAAGAAACTAGTTCTAATTTTCCTTTTTTCCTTTTTTTGAATACCTCTTAACGAAGGTTATGCACAAATTTTCACAAGCAATATCTAGGAGAGCGCCGGCAATCAATTGAATTGAAACTTCAAATTCTGCTTTCATTATTCTTTGCAATTTTACTGGCAAACATCCCTGATTCGTTTTCAGAGGAACTCGAGCTATTTACAAACAGCAAGGTCTATGCCCCCTCACACACTCTGCAGGTTTACGGCAAAGGACTGCCTGAAGAGAATCTGATTATGCGAATATTTGCTCCGGACGAATCGATTGCAAAGTTTGACCAGATAATTACAGGTGTGGATGGCTCCTTTAATTATGGATTGCTGACCTGGCCGGAACCATCAGCCAGTTTTCCATACGGCACATACACTGTTGAGCTAATTAGCACCGAGCAAAACGGCATATCCCAAAAAATTGACGTAAAGTTCTCATCTACCACGGAACTGCTTGATGTGACTGTGGAGAGGTTTGTCAATACCCTGGTCTTTGCCCCTGAGACTGCGGCAATCGGCCAGCCGATTCGGGTGTTTGTACAAACGACAAGTGACGGACTATTGATTGGAGACGAACCATCCAAACTGTTGGGAACTTCCCATGTCCATCTTCCGTCCGGAATGTCTGTAACGCTGACCAATTTGTTCAAAATACTGCATCAGGGGTTGTATTATGTGGATTATGTTCCTGTCGAGGAGGGAACACATGTGTTTCATGTCGTCGCATTCAGCCAGGGAACCACCTCTCACGGCTCAGCAGCTACCAATGTTCTAAGTCAGGATCTTGGGGGGATTTCAGATCAAATAATAAAGTTAAACTCCATTCTGGAGGAGACCTCGGGCGAGCTGGATGTTTTAAAATCTGAAATTAACGGGTTTGACACGACTTTAAAGTATGCCAGCAGCCAAATTGACGAAAATATAGGAACTTTTGCACTTTCTGCAAAGTCAATCAGCGAATCTTCTGCTCAACTTAATGCGTTACTGCTGCCAATCATTGCATCAATTGGACTGATTGTTGCACTGCAAGTTACAATACTTGCCAGAAGAAGATAGTCATGATGACAGAAGGATGGGAAACTGGCTGATGCCAAAAGTGGCTATCCTCTTTTTCATACTGCTTGTCTCTCCAATGGTGACAAGCTCACATGCGTTCATCCCGGATGATCTGAGCAATATTGGCAATGCTCAAAACTCTATCGTTTTTGATTCTGATATTCTGAAGGTTGACCCGGATTTTTTTGTTGAGAATAATTTTAAAAGATATCTGATTTTTGGGAGCAGTTTGGATGGAGATGATATTTTGAAATCCAATTCAATCTATGGAATTAAATCTGACAACGGGTTTTTTTCCGTCTCTATTCTGTCTGAAACTCTGGCATCAAATCTGATTTCACATGGATATCATGTTGTCGAGGATTTCAAACTGGATTTTCATTCATCAGATGATCAAATTCAAGACGCATCTAGAATTGGCGACATTACGGGTTCAAATGCAGCCAAGACAAAATACAATTCGTCAGGAAACGGAACTGTGATTGCAATTGTGGACACCGGGGTAGATTTTTCAAACCCTGACATACAACATTCCCTTGCAAGGGACAGCCTCAACCACCCAATCATGTTTGATCCTGACGGGCAAGGAATTGTATTGACAAATGCGACTTTTTTTGCATACATTGATGAAAATGAAATTATTCGAAATTACAGCAAGCCGATCCCCCCCCACATGACATCCTCCGCATATGTCACACGTGATGGCGTATTTCTTGATGTTTCTCAGGGGGGCAAAGGAAGTGACATACCAATATACAATTCGTTTTTTCCACAAGTGGGAACTTCTGTAATTTTTAACGGGACACTGGACAGGGATATGAAGATTGGCGAAGACAACAGGAACTATATCAAATCAAAGAGTGGAATTTACCATCTTGGTGTGATATATCAGGGAGGACTGAGCGGCCCCCTGGCAAGAATTCAGGTGGTACCAGTACTGGTAGTTGATTCCTTTATTCCTGGTGTATATGATACCATAATTCCTGATCTGAGCACTTCCTGGAAGGATTATACGCGATTTGATTTGGAATCTGGAAAAAAGGCAAACTATGATTTTGATTTTACTGATGAAAAACCAATAGTTTTGGGAAGTGGAAAAGAGTTCCTTGTCTATGATTCAAACGGAGACGGGAAAAACGATTACAGTGCCGGAACATTTGGCGCACAGGTCCTTGATGTCTACGGTGCAATTAAAAATAATTCAACTGACATTGATGACATTCTAAATGCAGTCAACGGAACTCTTTTGCCCCCCTTGGATTCCGACGGTGAATTTTTTGGTCTGATGACGGACTTTGTGGGCCATGGAACTTCAAGTGCCGCGTCAATTGCTTCACGCGGTCAGGAAACATATGACATTTACAACAGCTCGAAAAAATATTCCATCACCGGGGTCGCCCCCGATGCAAAGATTGTACCGGTAAAGGCACTGTGGTTTGGCGATACCGTATATGGCTGGCTATGGTCTGCAGGGTTTGACAACAAAGATCACAGCTGGAAATACTCGGGCAAACCACGAGTCGATATAATTTCCAACAGCTGGGGTGTGTCAAACTTTCCTTCTTTTGATGCATCGCCTGGGATGGATGTTTTGTCGTTAATCTTGAGTGTGCTGGCAACTCCCAATTCTTTGGACGATGACTATCCTGGCGTTACAATAATTTCCAGTGCGGGAAACTCTGGCCATGGTTACGGGACAATCGGGCTGCCAAACGCATCCCCGTTTGGAATTTCGGTAGGTGCTACGACAAACAATGTTTTTGTCGGGTATGGACCTTTCAAGGATCAGCCTAGATTTGGAAACTCAATACTTCACTCCAACCAGGTAGTTGATTTTTCCAGCAGAGGCCCCAGTTCAATCGGGGATCCAAAACCTGACGTTATGAGTATTGGTGCTCACGGGTTTGTACCATCAAATATTTTAAAAATTGATAAAGATTCCAAAGAAGAATCATTTTCATTATTTGGTGGTACTAGTATGGCAGCACCTATCGTATCTGGCAGTGCTGCCGTGCTAATTGAAGAGATGAAAAAGCAATCAAAAGACTATGATTCGTTTTTGATCAAAAATATTCTAATGTCAACTGCAACTGATCTGCATAATGACCCGTTCACTCAGGGTTCCGGCTTGGTAAATGTTGAATCTGCACTGGATTATGTAAACGGAGAGAATGGAGTTTTCATAGTGTACAATGACGGTTCATACGATAACATCAAAAAAATTCTTGATCCTGCAATGGAAAAAACCAATTCAACCTCGATAGGCTTTGAAAAATTTCAACTACCATCGCGATCATTTCCAATGACTAGTTGGTTTGCAGGACAATTACTTCCAGGAGACAGAACTACGACCACTTTTACAATTGATAATCCAACTAATGATACACTGACAGTTAATGTAAAACCTCAAACTTTATCCATGATATCAAAAACCCAGTTTAATGGAACGACAATTGTGCAGCAACAAGATTCCATACTGAATGAGACCGGAACTTTTATTCCAAACTATGTGAAATTGTCAGAACTTGGCAATTCGCCTGATCTTGCAAAGTTTTTTAATGACGATGATCCGATTCCGGACGAATCATCGCTGATGATTCTAAATGTGAATTTTCAATTTGACGATTTCATGAATAACACTGCAGATGTTTATGCCGATGACCTCAAAATTGCTTCTCTATACCTTTACGACTGGATTGACAATAACAATGATACAAAAATCACCAGTGACGAATTGTCAATGGTGAATAGGGCTGGATCATGGGGGACTGTTCAGGAATTAAGGGTTTCAGATCCTAACGAAAAATTTGAGGGAGTACCGCTAGTTGGAGTTTATCCGGTACCCACCAGATATTCCTACTGGCTGGGCGACACAAAGCAAAATTCAACCTCGATGGACTATACTGTTTCTGCCAGCTATTACGAAAAGGAAAAATGGTCTTTGCTGTGGGCCGAACATGAGACAATCTCTGTCCCACCAGAAAATTCGTCAACTGTCGATGTCACACTGGTGACGCCGACTGATTTTCAGACAGGCGTGTATCAGGGATTCCTGACTTTTGAAAGCGAAAGGCACGTTGTAAATGCCCCGGTGTCTTTTGTAATCAAGCAACCTGTAAGTGAAAATGATTCCACGGTTTTGATCAAAGGAAAACAAAGTGACGATGTTCTTTACGGAAACGGATACACGAAAGGCGCATTTGACATGGCTAACCGTTACATGGCAGGCGACTGGCGACAATATTATTTTGATGTTCAAAACGAATCCATCAACACCGCAGCAATCGAACTCTCGTGGGTTAGTGACAGCACGAATCTGTCTGTATTTGTGATGGATCCTTCAGGAAAAATAATACAAACCAACATGCCTTCTGGGGTATTTGGACATTTTCTCGGATGGGCATCCCTTGACTGGCTGGGCAGTTCAGCCTTTAGCCAGGGCGGCGGTTTCTTCCCCGTGAAAAACAAGGATGACACTTCGGCAGTTCTCTATGTGCCAATTAACCAGACTGGAACTTACACACTTTTAGCGCATTCGACTTTGTTTGGCGGCTCTTCAACCACTGAGCCAATCACGCTGGCAGCCAAATTTACAAATATTTCGCCCGAAATGATGGATTTCGCTGAACCTTTAGACGTTGAAATAAAACCAGTGCCGGCAGAGCCTGAAGACATTTTTGAAATCACTGCTGAACTAAAAACTCAAGATCAGATCAAATCCGATTCTGATCTGCAATTCAATGTTGGAATTGCAGTGGGGATAGTCATTGGAATTTCGATCGGCTTGGTTTTCATTTTAATCAGCAGACAAAAATCTTCCAAATAACTGAACAAGGTTTATAACCAATTTGGCGAGTATTAGAGCTGAATGTCAGAGTTGGCGACAAAAAAGTCTGGCGGATTATCCAGAAGAGACTTTCTAAAATTAATGGGTGCAGCAGGCACCGGATTGGCATTTGCCCCATTTGTCCCGTTTGGCAATTTCATGCCAAACCCAAATCAGGCATCCCTTGAAAGAGTTCCCGTAATTTTGCCTGATGGCACCCACGCTAACATCAATACTTACCCTATCAATCATGCTCAAGTAATCACATATCCTTCAACTGGCGACGCTGCACTTGATGCAGAGGCTTTCCGCAAATGGCAGTTCATCAGACTTCCTGAAGAATTAGGTGGTGGTAAAAAAGACACTGATGCATTACGAGCTTACAGTATGATTTGTTTACATCTTTGGTGTTTATGGAAATATTGGCCAAATGAAGGTAGAAAAAGAGGCGAATGCCCTTGCCATGGTAGTATGTATGATCCGACGACAGGAATAGCATATGTCGGTCCTGCATCAGTACAAGCTGCGCCATCAAACACTTTACCAGAACTAACGCTGGATATTGATTCAGATGGTTTTGTATTTGTCATGCCGCCAAAGTTTAATGTAAATGAAAACGGAGTAATTGGATATGGCCGTTTCGCTTAAGAGAAGAACAGGGGTCGTAGCGCTCCTTTATTGGTTTTGGGACGGAGTAGACAGAACTATCTTTACTGCAATTAAATTCTCATTCCCTTCAAGATTTGTCAGCCCGTTTGGATTCTTAGGAATGCTCACGTTCATCGTGTTCATTATTCTTGGTGTAACTGGTGCATTGCTGATGTTTTACTATCAGCCAATTCTGGACAGGGCATGGGACAGTGTCAAATTCATCAATGATGAGGTTCCGTTTGGCTTTCACATTAGAAACATTCACTATCATGGTTCCAACGCCATGGTCCTTCTTGCAGTACTTCACATGTACTATCAATACTTTAGTGGAAGATACAAAATTAGAAATGAAGTTTTATGGATGACTGGCGTTATACTTGGGACTGTTACAATTCTTGAGGCGTTTACCGGATATGATGTTATTTTCAGTGAAAGGGCCGAGCTTGCAATTAGTATTGCGGCGTCGCTAACTACCTCCATTCCCGTTGTGGGGCCGACGATCCGTGATGCGGCGCTAGGCAGCGGTTTCTCCGACTTTGTGCTGAGGTTCTATGCGCAGCACGTGTTCTTGTTACCTGTTGTCATGCTGGGATTGATGGCAGTGCACTTTCCAAGGTTCCTGGTGTTTGACGTACCTATGGTTATGGCAATTGGCGGTGCCATTCTGATCACCGGCGGCGTGTTCCCAATTGACATGGGATTCAAGTTTGAACCCACCGTGCCGCCCGGCGTCACAGTTCCCGAATGGTATCTTACAGGAATCTATGCATTCATGAGGACTCAGTATGACAAATTTGTTACTGGGCTGTTGTGGCCTTTACTGTTCATCACATCGTTCGTGCTAATCCCATTCATAGACAGATACAAGAAATTCTCTTGGAGGGACAGACCAATAATTACTGCATTTGGTATCACCAGCCTTGCACAAATCATGGTTACAACATACTGGGGCTTCTATATCTCACCTGACACAAAGCTTCCATTGGTGGAACGTTTGGTAATTGATCCGATATTCTTCTATTCGACAATGATACTGTTGGTACCGCTAGGATTCGGATTTACCTACATGATGATCAAATTGGCAAATGAGGCGGAAAGAAAATCAAAACTTGCGAAAAGCAGCGGCCCTCAAAAAGTAGCTACAATCAATCTGTCTGAAAAATGGATCAATTGGTTGCTGGTTGCACTTTTGGCATTCCAGGTATTCTTAAACATTGCAGCTTACAACGCGGCTTTGATAGGTATGAAGAATATTTCATTGTTCTTTATTGGAATTATCTTGCTGGTGTTTGCTGGATTCTTCCATGTGTACAGATATGCAATGAGTCAGCAAAAGAATGCCCCTCCGCCAGCACCTGTGCCTGTAATGGGTGAAAAACCAAAGTTGGCTGAACCTAAAGTTCCCGCCGAACAAAGCAAACTTTCCGAGGGTGAAACAAAATCTGGCGAAACTCCAAAAGCAAAAGAACTGACAGTTGATGCTCCTATGCCAAAGACTCAGGCAGATTTGGGAGTTGGGTCTGTTGCCAATTTAAATGTCGGCTCAGGCGATCTTAAGAAACCATAGTTTTTCAAAATTCTAAACAAGCTTTATAAGAACTTGGGCGACTAAAAAAATTATGAGTGTGTCTACATCCAGTCATGCATATGGCATTGGAATGATTGCGTTGATTATCGGGATGTCCGCATCCGTCATATTTTACACGTCATTCTATCTTCCAGAATCTCTGACAAAACCTTCGGTATCTGAGCAAATTCTAAATCCTGAAGAAATTTTTTTCATTGAAATTGTTCCAGGCGCCGTGGTTGACGGAAATCCAAACTATGTTCCAAACAAACCTACGGTACTATTGTCGATTAATAATAAAGTAATTTGGCAAAATAATGACGACACTGCCCACACTGTAACCCCTGATCACAGAAGTGAGGATAGTTACAGTGGTGAATTTGGTTCACCTGGTGTGATAAAGCCTGGTGAGACTTATGAATTTCTATTTACTGAACCGCAAGATGTTCCTTACTACTGCGCACCCCATCCGTGGATGCAAGGAACCATCAGTGTAGAGAAAAGTAGATTCTAGTTGGAATACTTTGCAAAGATTATCTGACTTTCAATTTCTTTGTGCTGCTCAATGACTGACACTCTGAATTTTACTTCGTGTTCCTGATTTGGCTGAAAGTTAATCACTGCAGTAAATTCTGCCTTATCTTCAGGCATTACGTCTTTGCTGATAAACAGTCTTGAAACATTCTGTGATATTTTTTTCCCATTGTATGACTTGTAAATTATGTGCTCATTTGAGTTCAAAATTGTTGCATTGATGACCACGCCGTCGTATCTTCCTGGATAAGAAACTATAATGGTTCCTTTGATTTCGGAATCTGGATGAATTTCTAATGAATTTAGTTTGAATTCTAAATCTTTCATGAACATTTGTTCCAAAGTTGGAATAATAATTTTGTTAAGTGGGCCCAAAGGGCTTCGATCCCTTGACTTTTGGATTAGAAGTCCAACACGCTATCCATGCTGCGCCATAGGCCCAGAAACCTAAAAATTAATTGCCATTTTAAGGGTTTATCTAAACAGACTGATTAGTTAAATTCTAGTGTATTGTTCAGCATCAGATGATGGTAAAACAATACTATGACATAATTGAGAACTTTGATGCAAAAAAAGATTATGGTATTCCAATTAAAAATTAATTCAAAAAATGTTATTAATATTACATAAAGTGGTGCGGGGGAGATGAAACATAAATGAAAGTAACTTATGCAAAAATATGCAAAAAGGGTACTAAAAACAGTGGTTCACTCCAATGAACAAATTATATCATAATAACCATATGTTGTATAATGTATACAAAAACAAAAGACATAATGATGAGCTACAAATTTCGTCTGTATCCTACAAAGACACAAGAATTAAGACTGACTGATGCAATAGATTCATGTAGAATACTATACAATGATTTTATTTTTGAATCTCATCTTGCATACAAGGAAGGTTATAAGATAAACTTTGATGAACTGCAAAGGATGATTCCATATATGATTCCAAAAGACAAGGTATACAGCAAAGCAGCTCAAATGGTTCTATGGCAGTTTTACAATAATCTCAAAATATTATCTTCTTTATCCAAGAAAGGCAAGCGAATAGGAAAATTAAGATTCAAGCCAAAATCAAGATACAATAGTATCAACTACAATCAATCTGGATTCAAGCTTTTGCAGGACAATACTATCAAATTCTCCAAGATTGGAAAAATTAAGTGTGTTTTTCATAGAAAGATAGAAGGTAAGATAAAAGAGATTCATGTGAAAAAGGAGATCGCAGGAGCATGGCATGCAATAGTTGTTTGTGAAAATGAGTACAAAAAATCATGTTCTTTACTGAGAAAGAAAATAATAGGACTAGATGTTGGCATAAGTAACTATTGCTATGATTCTGATGGTCATGTGATAGCACATCCACAAATTTTGAGAAACTCTGAAGAAAAACTAAAGCGATCTCAAAGAAAAATGTCTAAAAAAGTAAAAGGATCTTCTAACATATGGAAAGAAAAACTAAGACTATCTAAAATACATCAAAAAATAAAATTTCAACGAAATGATTTTCTACACAAAGTATCGAGATATTATGTTGATAACTATGATACAATATTTGTTGAAGAACTAAAAATACAAAACATGATGAAGAATCATCATCTATCTAAATCTATATCTGATTCTTCTTGGAATTCATTTTTTCAAAAACTAGAATACAAAGCTGTAAAAGCTGGTATTTTATTTGCAAAAGTAAAACCACATGGAACCAGCCAAAGTTGTTCTAACTGTGGTATAATGGTGAAAAAGACTTTGGCAATCAGAACACATCACTGTCAATACTGTGGTCTTCTACTTGATAGAGATTACAACGCATCTCTGAATATAAAACAAAGAGGGATAGACAGTCTACCTATGGGATATAGGGAAGTTACGCCTTTGGAGAGCTCACCTCTAACTGTAGGCATGTATGCTAATAGTCATGTGAACTCATTGAACAAGGAATCTTATGACTAGAATCGTAAGTAATTCACGGGTTTAGAGCCACTTTTTTTGGTAATTTTCTCTCTCCATTTTGAAAAGAAACTGTTGTGCATATCCTGCATACGGGCCAAAGTGGGCTACAATTTTTTCGTGAAGAATTCCGTACTGCTTTTCTGTTATGGTTTTGGTTTCTAGTTGAAATTTATCTGAATAGTATTTTTCCAATATCCTGATCATCCATCTGTCTAGGGGAAATGATTCCAGCTTGTCTAATGAAAATAACAAGACACAGTCTGCAACCTTGTTTCCTACCCCTGGAATAAGACAAATTTCATCTTTAGCGTCTTGATAGCTGGATTTTTTTAGGTGTTCAAAATTAATTTTTTCCAAGGCTGTTCTGCTTGCCGCTTCTTTGATAAATCTGGCACGATATCCTACACCGCAGCTTTTAATTTCATTAATGGATGCTTCTGCAAGTCTCTCTGGCTTGGGGAACAAAAAAAATTCCTGATTGTCAAATTTTGCTTTAGCTCCGAACTTTTTTGACATTTTTTCCAGACTGCTTTTTATTTTTTGAATGTTGGAGTTTGATGATATGATAAATGAAATTAGGCATTGAAACGGATCCTGCTCCAATATTCTTAGTCCTGCATACTGTTTTACGGCCTTTTTTGTCACGCTGTCTTTTGAAATTGATTTTATGATTTTTTCAATATTGTCTCTTTTTCTGAAAAAA
>JAPFQF010000010.1 GCA_029255365.1 Candidatus Nitrosopumilus sp.
ACCAATGTATTAGAATCAACTGTTTGTGGTAAATGATATCCCTTTACTACATTAACATGAATATTTGTTTTTGATAAATAGATGAAAATATATCCCCTATGGCACCTGATCCCCCCATTCCTGCAAATACTATATCATCAATATGACCAAAATCAATAGGCTCTTGGTTGGACTCGTATGATTCTCGTGCAATCTCTGGCCAGGAATCATAGATTTTGTACATTTTTTGCAGATCGTATTTTTCTAAAGTGGAAAGATCCAATGTTGTGAATCTGACACATGTGATAAAAAATCTATCTAAATCATATAATCAAGGCATGTTTCACTTTCTAACTTTTCTGATAAAATTTTTACCTAATCCAAACACGGTTCTGCCTAGTTTTTCAATACTCGCTAAAAATTCAAAGGACTTCTGCAATTGACATTCTTTAGCATTATGTAGAGCAAAATCAACACTACCATTCTTCCCCGGCTTCTTTTTTTATTTACTGATACACACCATAATATGGATTGTTTCTGGTAACACCCATGGATTTTAATTCGTCTAGTTTTTTCTTTGGATTTACGACAACCTTTTCCCACCATTCCTTGTCAATTATCTCGCCAACTATTCCAGGATCCATGACAAGCTGAAACTCTGAGCTGTATCCTTTCTGCCCCTTTGAGCCTGTCTTTGACACGACCAGTCCTGTATTTTCAAGATCCTTTAGCAACTCGGAGCATCGCCTGTAGCTCACCGGTTCGGAATCCAGGTATTTTGCATATTTGTCATATGTTGATTTGGTAGAGTGCCACTCTTTTTCAAGGACGTATGTCTTTGCTGCCAAGACCATGCAGATGATTTTGCTATGGTGAGACAAGCTGGATACCACCTCATCAACTCTGTCTTTCTGTATCTGCCTTGATGCAGCTTTTATGTGCTCTATTGAAATGTCTTTTTCCCCTTTTGCGGCAATCTCAGCTGACACCCTTAGCAAATCCACCGCACGTCGAGCATCGCCATGCTCCAAAAAACTTACTCTGGCGCACTGCTCCAAAACCTTGTCGTCAATTTTTTTACCAAATGCCTCCTCTGCCCTTTGCCTTAAAATCTCCAACATCTCTTTATCTGAATACGGTTTGAAAAATATCTCCGAGTTTCCAATTCTTGACCTTATCCTGTCATCAAGGTCATAGTCGGACAAAACATCATTGGATATCGTAACTATTATAACAAGACATCCATTCTCTTTTAGTTCTGCCTGCATCTGCACCAGTTTGTAGACAAAGTCAGACGGATTGCCGCGTCTGTCATTAAATATGACATCAAACTCATCCAAAGCCAACACAAATAGTTTCTTCCTCTCCAATCCCATGGTGCTCAAAACTGTTTCTTGAATCCTTTGCATTCCGTTATTCATGCCCTGTGCACTGGCAAGACTGGGCTGATCTAACTCGTTTAGGATAAGATTCACCCCGCCAAACACGGTCTTTGCTTTTCTGAGATTTACAAAGCACAGCTTGATCTCTGGAATGTAGTTGCAAACATGCCTTACCAGGGTGGACTTTCCAGTGCCGCTGCGACCATAGATTGACAACAAGGGAACAACCTGTTCTTGCTTATAGTCTAAAAGATAACGAACTATCTTCCCAACTTCGTCTACCCTGCTTACAATCTCTGATGGCTGGCTTGACGTGTCCAGTGCGGATTTTTTTAAAAACGGTTTCTTCTCTTTCTCTATTTTGGAGATTATATCATCCAATTCTCTGTCAGCCACACATATTTCACTAGAAACACATATAATAATATTTTATAGGCA
>JAPFQF010000007.1 GCA_029255365.1 Candidatus Nitrosopumilus sp.
TCCTCTAGCATTCATGAACTGTGAGAAGAATTTCCCCTCTTCTGAGAAAGACATTCCAAAGTCCATGAACAGGGTTGTGTCCTTGTCCTTGACTAGGAACTTGTTTCCGCCAATGTCATTTACTCCCCCGTGGAAGGTAAGGCTGGTCATGAAACAATGAGTGTGTGTGAGTATTAAAGAGCGACTGTTGAAAATCACCCCAAAGCTTTTCTTTAAATGAATTAGAAAATCAGAGAAAGTGAACAAGTTTGGTTGATGAGAAAATTTTGGTAAAATAGCAGAAGAGATTGTTCTTCAAATTCTAAAAAAACAAGGGAAAAAAGTGATTGATAATAGAAAAAAATACCGAGTGATTGGAGACTTTCAGGTAGGCAAAAAAATAATTGAGGTAAAAGGACATAACGAAGACTATCCAGGAGAAAAAACAGATCCGTTTGATTTTATTGCTAGATCTATCACACTATCGGCTCAAGAATGGAAGTTTCTCAAAAAAACTCCAAATTTATTTGAAATTTATGTCGTGTATCGTCTAAATGAAATTCAGTATAAAGATAATCCTGAATGGAATTTTCCAAAATTCATCTGTATAAAAGGATCAGAAATAGTAGATAAAAAAATAGATAGACCGATTGTACGGGTAAAAATACCAAAATCATTTTGGAGCGACAAAGGAGAAAGACAAGTTCCAGTACCAAAAACTATTTTTAATAAAGTAAAGAAAAAATATACAAAATAATCAAATCAAAAACTCTGATGCATGTTTGCCTTCCTCAGTAATTTCAATCCAGCGTGTTCTGCCAATCTTATTTACTTTAACAAATCCCCATTGATGCTCTAATGCAGAAATTATACCCTTATCTAAACTAGCAAAAGTTGCTTGAGATTCATTTTCAGCATTTACAATAATTAATTTTTTTTCAACTGCCTTTTTTGCCATGTCTTTTTTTGATATTTTACCACCAGAATCAACTACGATTTTCAAAGCTTGAATGTGTCTATCTTCAGGCTTTTGAATCTCATATGTCGGAATGTATTCTATATCCTTGATTCCTTTGGACATTGCCTTGCCTGAAAATCCAAGGTACTCTTTTGCCTCCACATAAAATGGATTTACGTTTTTATTATCATTGAACATCATTGATGCCATCATACATCCTATTGCCTGCACTTTGGATCCTGACGCCAGATTGACTGAAATAATATTCCCAGATTCTTTGATTATCAGATTTTTTACAGTCTTGATTATTTGAAACAGGGCGGTTCGATCATGGTATTCAATTACAACTTCGATGTTTAATTTTTCCAGTTGTTCTGAGATTTTTTCATAAAACTTTGTCGCCTTGTCTTCAGATGGGTTCTCATGAACTAGCAGGATTACCCTGTCTGCCCGCAGTCTTTTGGCAGGCAGTACAATTCTGTCAATCTCATAGCCTACAGGGGCGATATGTACACGCAAGTTTGGAATATCAGGCATAATAATATCTACAGTATGGATACTATGGTCATGCTATATAATAATTTTCAAAGCACTAGATAATTCATGAGACAAGCACAAATCCAAAAAATCGCACTAGATTCGTGTGTAGTAATAGACCTAATTGAAAAACCAAAAGTAGCCTTTGGACTCAAAGCAAGGCTGAGGGGAAAATCAGTCAAGATAGTTCTCTGTGATGTTGTACTAAATGAAGTACAAAGGGTCAGAGGGTTATCTGCAAAAACAATCATTGAGAAAATTACAAAAATTCTTGGACGGGAAATAGAACTATCAAGTGTCAATGAAGAAAACAAAGATACTGTAAATGATATCTCTAATCAATTTCAAATCTGTCACAACGGAGATAACAAAATTCTCAGTTTGTGTCAGGCAAAAGACTTTGTCTTGGTAACATTTGATAGAATGCTTCTAAAGGCTTGTGAGTTTGTAGGGGTCGTAGCATTTCACCCATCAATGGTGAGGGGGATTTAAGATGAAACCTGCAATGTACCCAAGAATAATTCGAGAGTTTGAGGACGAGAGAGACGAGCCGATGATTTACGGGGACAGATCATGACCGTTTTGTTTAGATTGAAAAACAACTCACATGAGGACAGCATTGCATTCTCTTTTGCAAATCTCAAAGAAAAGTTGGAAGAACATCAAAGGGAGAAAGAAAATTGAAAGTCATGGATTTAGGCGAAGGTGAGGCTAGTTTTGGCTTGATAATTAGAGACAAGTGCAATCATGACAATTACATTCTACTTTCTTTTGAAAATATTAAAGAGATATCAGACGAATTTCAAGATTTGCAAAAAAGGCTGAAAACAATTCAGGGAGATAATAAATGAAACACAAAAAACTAGACAGCATTTTCAAAATTATCAACATGAAAAACATCAATCAGGGCATCAATGTGTTCAACAAAGCGGTTCAAGATTTTGGAGACTCTATGGATACAATGACACGAGAACTCTCATCAGACATTGAGAAATCAGACAAGGAATCCGCATCTAGGGAGCAAAAGAACAAGGAAAATCTAGATAAAATTTGGGGGAAGAGGGATTGAGGTGCAAAATTTGTGAAATATCTCACAAGAATACAGGCAGATTTCAGTCATGGGAAGAGCAGGTTTGTAGATTATGTAGCAACATTTGTGACTATTTTACTTGGAATGGCAACTATCTACATGAATATTGGGAGAGAAGGAATTGAAGTGTCCTCAATGTGGCAAGTCTGGGATTGCAAGAATTCTTTGGGGATATCCTGCAGACATGCAATCAATAGAAGAAGAACTAGAGAGAAAGGAGATTGTACTTGGTGGATGTTTGGTTACAGACCACGATCCAACATGGGAATGCAATGAATGTAATCACAGATGGGGAGAGCGAGAAGAATGGTGAATGGAATAGGCAAAGTTCTCTATTGGACATTAACTATTCTGCTTGGATTTGTAAATCCGTTGATCAGTGTAGGAATGGTGGTACTGTACTATCTTCCAAAAATAATTCAAGATATTTGTCAACCGTGCAATGAAGAACAAGTATCTGAAATGAATTCCTATTCAGAGGATGTTTTGGAGGATATGAAATGAAGCAATGGAGCAGAATGCAAATTATGAAAGGCTTGCAGAAAATGGTTCCAGAAATTGACCATCTAAAAACATCTGAAGAATTTGGGCTTAAGAAAGGAGGAATATGGACTATTGGAGAAGAAAGTGGTTGGTTATTCAAAGAATTTATACCATTTAAAATCGAATTTGCATTTGACACAACACTATTGTCTGATTATGGATACACAGATCCAAAATACAAAGGAGTACAAACAAAAGCGATGTACCCACATGGAATCCACAGAGAGATTTACAGTTGGCTTGAAGAACGAGGGTGGTATCCAAAATGGTATGATGGTGGAACTTTATTTTTTTGGAAAGACATGCATCAAATTGCAGTAGACATTATTGAGAAAATTGTTTTTGATTCAAATGGTAAAACAAAGGGTTTGGTATTATGAAAAATACAAAACAAGTAACTGATTCTCACAAAAAGAGTCTCTCTGAGGCATTTGTCAACTCGTTTGGAGGATATCCAGTAGGGTATGGTTTGGGGATTGTAATACTGCCACTGTCCATGGGCTGGATTCAAGAGGATCCACTGGTTGCAAATTTGGCAATTACTTTTGTTTATGCCACAGTATCATTTGTAAGGTCATATTTTTTGAGAAGGGTCTTTGAGAGATACGGTATTGATGATAATTTTCTCAAACTGGGAATAAAATTAATCAAAAAAATGGACTGGAGGGCAAAGTGTTGACGTTAAAAAAAGCCGTAGAAATTATTGATTTTACAATAAAGAGGAAATTAGAGATTAGAGATGGGTTCATCAACCCACAAAAACCATGGAATGTGGGAGAAACTAACATTTCTGGAATTTCAATGGAACTAGGAAGGATACTGAATGAGGATGTGGAGATTTTAAAGATAATCCGTTCTCAAATGGTTCCAAAATGCAAGCATCCAAAGAAAATGAGAGACTATGATGGCAATGGTTGGTATTGCATGAATTGTAATTGGGATTTGTGATGATGATGTTCAATATGCTTAAGTCAAGAATTATGGATAGAAAATAGCATGTTTGAGCCTACTTCTAAGGATTTTTGGAGAGCAATAATTCTCTATGGGAGCAACATGTCGACATACAAGATGGGGTTGGGACATTTACTCATCAACTATGCAAACAAAAACTTGCAAAAAGTACCGTTGCGGGATTTGTCTGAGGACTTTCTTACTC
>JAPFQF010000008.1 GCA_029255365.1 Candidatus Nitrosopumilus sp.
TCCTCTAGCATTCATGAACTGTGAGAAGAATTTCCCCTCTTCTGAGAAAGACATTCCAAAGTCCATGAACAGGGTTGTGTCCTTGTCCTTGACTAGGAACTTGTTTCCGCCAATGTCATTTACTCCCCCGTGGAAGGTAAGACTAGTCATTACTTTCTTCTACCAAAGTCCAAATTTTCTTTAATGGTAATTCTGCTTTGAATGAATCATCAAATTTTTCATAATTTTTCATAATTTCTTCAACAATCTTATCTTGATCCCATAATCGTATGGAGAAGAAAGAACGAGTCATTTCTTGATCTGCTTTGATGTTAATTCCACCCCATGCAACCAATAATCCGTATTCTGCTTTGAAATTTTTGATTACGCCTTCTAACTCTCTGACAATTCTTACATCTACAGGTGTTTGAGAAGATTTTACCTGTACACATATTCTTGGATTTTCAAAACCTAGCGGACCAGAACCTGCCAAAATATCCACACCTCCATCTGGACCAGCAGGCGATAGCTTAGTGGAATAACCTTGAGATTTTAGAATTTCATTAATTAATCTGGACAGATCATGTCCCGCAAATTTACGTTCAAGGAATTTTATGATTTGATCTTTTGAATATTGTTCTAAATCAAGTTCAGACGTTTCTGTTTCTACATCATCATTCAATGTTTTAGAAGTAATTTCACCCTTAAGCATACTTCTTACACGTTCTTCTGCATTATCTCTGCGAACTCTGCCTACAGTGAGAAATGCACCTAAAGAAAACAAAATATCTTGATCAAATGAAGAACGTGGAAAGGTTTTGATCCAGTTAACTTTTCTAATGTGTTTAATGTTTGACTGAATTTCATTAAACTCATAATCTCCAACAATTTCACCAATAGCAATACCTGATTTTCTTTTAAGAGGTAATGCAACTAAATCACCCTTGTTGATCTTTTTAAGAAAACTCCAAATTTGACCGACTACATTTGAAACATGCATTTTTTTCTGAGGACCGTGTGTCTCTAAATACAATTTTTCTAGTTCTTCTTTGGTTGTAATGTTTGATAAATCTGGCAAGTCATTCCACCCTATTGCCACTACATTATTTTCTAGTACTCCGTCTTCTTGTTCTCCATGTTTGTCTGCTCTAACTAGCCAAAAAGTCATGATTCTAGGATGGGTGAGGGAGATAAAGCATTTGTGATGGAATTCTGTGGAGTTAACCCTTGAATTTTAGATCTAAAGTCAGTGATAAAAAGAACTAGTCAATGTTTCCTACGTTAAATTATAGTTCAAATTTGCCGTAGTAAAAATAATCTCAAAAATCAAATTCTAAAAATCAGCATATCTTTAATTATCAATAATCCTTTGAATACGTGATGAGTGACGAATTTACTAGTCACTTTACGGATACAAAATTAAACTTAAATGAGTCTAGCCTAGAGATTTGTTCGTGGGCTCGTAGCTCAGCTTGGCTGGAGCGTTCGACTGATAATCGAAAGGTCATGTGTTCGAATCACATCGGGCCCATTTTTCATTATTTTAAATTTTGAGAGATAGTTTGAGACCATTGTAAAATATCTCCAATTTTTTCAGATGTCAAA